>NZ_CP019650.1:2175000-2900000 GCF_001999945.1 Microbulbifer agarilyticus | reverse complement strand
CTTGCTCCCTAAGCTGAGGCCGGTCGAAGTGACCAGGTGGCTGCGACTGTTTATTAAAAACATAGCACTCTGCAAACACGTAAGTGGACGTATAGGGTGTGACGCCTGCCCGGTGCCGGAAGGTTAATTGATGGGGTTAGCTTCGGCGAAGCTCTTGATCGAAGCCCCGGTAAACGGCGGCCGTAACTATAACGGTCCTAAGGTAGCGAAATTCCTTGTCGGGTAAGTTCCGACCTGCACGAATGGCGTAACGATGGCCACGCTGTCTCCACCAGAGACTCAGTGAAATTGAAATCGCTGTTAAGATGCAGTGTACCCGCGGCTAGACGGAAAGACCCCGTGAACCTTTACTACAGCTTTGCACTGAACTTTGAGCCTATTTGTGTAGGATAGGTGGGAGGCTTTGAAACTGTGACGCTAGTTGCAGTGGAGCCATCCTTGAAATACCACCCTGGTATGTTTGAGGTTCTAACTCTGGTCCGTTATCCGGATCGAGGACAGTGTATGGTGGGTAGTTTGACTGGGGCGGTCTCCTCCCAAAGAGTAACGGAGGAGTACGAAGGTGCACTCAGCATGGTCGGAAATCATGCAATGAGCATAATGGTATAAGTGCGCTTGACTGCGAGTCAGACATGACGAGCAGGTACGAAAGTAGGTCATAGTGATCCGGTGGTTCTGTATGGAAGGGCCATCGCTCAACGGATAAAAGGTACTCCGGGGATAACAGGCTGATACCGCCCAAGAGTTCACATCGACGGCGGTGTTTGGCACCTCGATGTCGGCTCATCACATCCTGGGGCTGAAGCCGGTCCCAAGGGTATGGCTGTTCGCCATTTAAAGTGGTACGCGAGCTGGGTTTAGAACGTCGTGAGACAGTTCGGTCCCTATCTGCCGTGGGCGTTGGAAATTTGAGAAGAGTTGCTCCTAGTACGAGAGGACCGGAGTGAACGAACCTCTGGTGTTCGGGTTGTCACGCCAGTGGCATTGCCCGGTAGCTATGTTCGGACGGGATAACCGCTGAAAGCATCTAAGCGGGAAGCCTCCTTCAAGATTAGATTTCCCTGACTCCTTGAGAGTCCTAAAGGGCCGTGGAAGACTACCACGTTGATAGGCTGGGTGTGGAAGCGTTGTGAGGCGTTGAGCTAACCAGTACTAATTGCCCGTGCGGCTTGACCATACAACAGAGATGGTTACTAACGATTACTGATCGGATGATCAGTGGATTGTGCGCAAGAAGAGACATACGTTCTTGCGGTGTATTACTACAGAATGTTTTACCGACTTATTTGGGGTTATCGCCGGTCGCAAGACCGAGGCAAACAGCGATAACAGGCAGCGCAGAGCAGAAAGCTCATAAGACCAGTCCAACCCAAGCCAGTTTGCCTGACGACCATAGAGTTGTGGAACCACCTGATCCCTTGCCGAACTCAGAAGTGAAACGCAACATCGCCGATGGTAGTGTGGGGATTCCCCATGTGAGAGTAGGTCATCGTCAGGCTTCTAAATAAAAAAAGGGCCACCCATTTGGGTGGCCCTTTTTTTATTTGGGATACGGTGAGCTACTGCCACTACCACGCAGCGCAAAGCGCTGCCATGTGAGCGGTCGTGCGCGACCCCGGCCGCACCAAAGGTGCGAAGGCACGGGCGCCGAAAGGCGTCGCGCAGCGATGGCGAGCGCAGCTCGACACCCAGTGTAGGTCACCGGCCTTGCAGCAAGTGCACCTTAGCTAATAGTTGATTCAGTTGAGGGGAGCGTGGGTGATGAAGAAATATATAGGATGTTGTGACACTGGCCCGAGGCCGGACTGATCACATCGGCTACGTCGATGTGCCTCTGCGGGCGCCTGGCGGCGTCCCAACCGCTGGCGCGGTTGGTCGAACCGAGTACCGGGCTCGCCGGCTTCCATTACCAAACAAAAAAGCCCTGACTGCTCGCGCAATCAGGGCTTTTTTGTTTGGTACCAGAGGCCGGACTCGAACCGGCACACCCGTTAAGGCGGGGGATTTTGAATCCCCTGTGTCTACCAATTTCACCACTCTGGCAGTTTCACTAACCGCCATAAAGGTCGGTCAGGAAAGGACGATGATTATAGCGATGAGTTGTGGATGGTCAACCAAATTTGGCTGTGGAAGTGGTTTCCGTTACTCTTCGCGGCCGATTGATTAATGCCTAGACTGAACTGATGCAACGCCAGGACTTTTATTTTGATTTGCCCGAATCGCTGATCGCAAAGGCGCCCACAGCGGAGCGCCGCGGCAGTCGCCTTTTGTGTCTGGATGGCACAACCGGGGCGCTGGGTCACCGCCAATTTGCGGAGTTACCGGATCTGATTGCGCCCGGGGATTTGCTGGTATTCAACGATACCCGTGTGATTCCGGCACGTCTTTTTGGCCAGAAAGCGAGCGGCGGTAAACTTGAGATCCTGATTGAGCGCGTGCTCGACGAGCATCGTGCACTGGCACATATCCGCTCCAGTAAATCGCCCAAGCCTGGCAGTGAAATTTTTCTCGAGGACGGCTCCCGTCTGTCGATGGTTGCACGCCACGACGCGCTGTTCGAATTGGAGTTTCCCGCCGAAGGGGTGCTCCCTGTACTTGAGCGCCAGGGACATATGCCTTTGCCGCCGTATATCGACCGTGAAGATACGGAAACGGACAAAGACCGCTACCAGACGGTATACAGTCGTAACGCGGGTGCAGTAGCAGCGCCGACCGCTGGTCTGCATTTTGATGACGAGATGATTCAGTCGTTGCGGGACAAGGGTGTGGATACTGCATTCGTTACCCTGCATGTGGGCGCCGGCACCTTCCAGCCGGTGCGAGTGGATGATATCAACACGCACAAGATGCACAGTGAAATACTGGATGTGTCTGCTGAGGTGTGTGATGCGGTGAAAGCCTGCCGTGCTCGTGGAGGCAAGGTAATTGCCGTTGGTACGACGAGTGTGCGCGCGCTGGAAAGTGCCGCGGTCAGCGGCCAGCTCAAGCCGACTCAGGGCGAGACCGAGATCTTCATTTATCCCGGCTATGACTTCCGCGTGGTGGATCGCTTGATCACCAATTTTCATTTGCCGGAATCGACCCTGTTGATGCTGGTGAGTGCGTTTGCCGGTTACAACAACGCGATGAATGCCTACCGACAGGCGGTTGCCGAAGAGTATCGTTTCTTCAGTTATGGCGACGCGATGCTGATTGAACGCAACCCGGCAGTCGATCCCGCTGAGGTGGGCGCTGGGCAAGCGGACGACTGAGTTCCACACAGAGTTTGAATTAAGTGGTTTTGGATGAGGAGAAAGCCTTGAGCCGCGAATGTTTTATGAAGTTTGAGCTGGATACCACCGACGGCAAGGCCCGTCGGGGGCGGCTGCATTTTCCTCGTGGCACGGTGGAAACCCCGGCATTTATGCCTGTTGGAACCTATGGCACCGTAAAAGGGATGCTACCGCGTGATGTTGAGGACATTGGTGCTCACATCATTCTCGGCAATACTTTCCACCTGATGCTGCGACCGGGTACCGAGGTGATCAAGGCCCACGGTAGCCTGCATGAGTTTATGCAGTGGAAGGGCCCTATACTCACCGATTCCGGAGGCTTTCAGGTATTCAGCCTTGGCAAGATGCGCAAGATCAGCGAGGAGGGGGTTTCCTTCAAGTCGCCGGTAGATGGCAGCCCGGTATTTGTTGGTCCCGAAGAGTCGATGCAGGTACAGAAGGACCTGGGTTCCGACGTGGTGATGATCTTTGACGAGTGCACTCCATATCCGGCGACCACGGACGAAGCGCGCAAGTCCATGGAGTTGTCCCTGCGCTGGGCCAAGCGCTCTAAAGACGCCCATGGGGATAGCCCGTCGGCGCTGTTTGGCATCGTCCAGGGTGGTATGTATCCCGAGTTGCGGGACGTGTCCCTTGCCGGGCTTACCGATATTGGCTTTGATGGCTACGCCATTGGGGGGCTCTCCGTAGGCGAGCCAAAAGAGGAGATGATCAAGGTTCTCGATCATCTGGCGCACAAGATGCCGGCGGACAAGCCGCGTTATCTGATGGGTGTGGGTAAGCCGGAAGACCTGGTGGAAGGCGTACGCCGGGGTGTGGATATGTTTGATTGCGTGATGCCGACGCGCAATGCCCGCAACGGACACCTGTTTACCTTCGAGGGTGTGGTCAAGATTCGCAATGCCAAGCACCGCCACGACACTGGGCCACTGGAGGAAGGGTGTGATTGCTACACCTGTGAGAACTTCTCCCGCAGCTACCTGCACCATCTGGACAAATGCGGCGAGATTCTCGGTTCCCAGCTGAATACGATCCACAACCTGCGACACTATCAGCGCCTGATGCAACGGTTACGCGATGCCATTGCGGCGGGTACCCTCGAGGAGTATGTGGCGTCTTTCTATGCGGGATTGGGGCGTCCGGTGCCCCCGCTGGACTAAATTGCCGGGCGGCAATTTGTGCCACCTGATGATCCCCGTATAATCAGCTCGCAATTCTGTACGGTAGCGCTCGCGCCTTGTATTTGGGCGCGGGGGCCGCATATCGTTAGTTACCAAAAAAACGTGCCCGACAACGGGCCATTCCAACAATGAGAACAGCATGAATCGCTTCCCACTCTGGAAATATATCCTGATTCTGATCATCGTCGGATTGGGGTTGCTGTACGCCTCCCCGAATCTGTATCGCCCGGATCCGGCCGTACAGATCTCCGGTCAGTCCAGTGCCCTGAAAATTGATCAGAATGTACTCAGTGAAGCCCAGAAATCCTTGGATGACGCGGGAATCGCGTATTTCGGCGGAGAGGTACAGGACAAGTCTGTACTGCTGCGTCTGAAGTCCATCGAAGAGCAGCTGCCAGCCAAGCGCGCTATTCAGGAGGCGCTCGGCCATAGCGACTACGTGGTGGCACTGAACCTGGCGCCCACCACTCCAGAGTGGTTGAGTAATCTGGGGGCGAGCCCGATGAAGCTGGGTCTCGACCTGGCCGGTGGTGTGCACTTCCTGATGGAAGTGGATACCAACTCCATCGTTAAAACCAATATGGAAGGTTATGTTTCCGACGTGAAGTCCAAGCTGCGCGCAGCCAAAGCGCGTTACCGCAGTGTGGAGTTGGAAAATGATCGTGAAATTGTGGCTCGTTTCCGTAGTGATGAGTTGCGTACTCTGGGTATGCGTACTCTGCGCAGTGAGTTTCCCACCCTGCAGCTGACCGAAACTGGTGGCGGCAGCAATCTTGAGATCCGCGCAACCCTGGCCGACCAGGAGATCAAGCAACTCGAAGACTATGCGGTTACCCAGAACCTCACCACCCTGCGCAATCGTGTGAATGAGCTGGGTGTGGCCGAGCCGATCGTACAGCGTCAGGGCCGCAACCGTATCGTGGTAGAGCTGCCCGGTGTTCAGGACACCGCGGAAGCCAAGCGTATCATCGGTAAGACTGCCAACCTGGAATACCGTATGGAAGCGCGCCAGGATGCCCTGGTCACCAATAAAGAATATTTCGAATTCCGTAATGAGCAGGAGCGTGCGGCCTACGGTGGAGCCTGGCTCGAGCGCAAACTCATTATTTCCGGTGAGCGCGTTACCGACGCTCGGGTTGGTTACGATGAGAGCGGCTTCCCACAGGTAAATATCACCCTGGACTCTCGCGGTGGCGAGTTGATGCACCGCGCTACCTGGAAAAATGTTGGCCGCCGCATGGGTACGCTGTTCGTAGAGAGCCGCTTTACCCCGGAGACCCAAGTTGACGCAGAGGGCAATGAAGTCACCGTTCAGGTGCGCACCGATGATAAGAAGATCATCAGTCTTGCCACTGTGCAGAGCCCCCTCGGCCGACAGTTCCGTACCACCGGTCTGGGAAGTCCCGCGGAAGCACAGGAGCTGGCTCTGCTGCTGCGTTCTGGTGCACTCGCTGCCCCCATGTACTTTGTCGAAGAGCGTGTAATCGGCCCGTCCCTGGGTGCGGATAACATCAAGGTCGGCGTGACTTCGGTACAGATCGGCCTGGCGGCCGTTGTGCTGTGTATGCTGATCTTCTACCGCGTATTTGGTTTGGCTGCGAATATCGCCCTGGCAACCAACTTGATCCTGCTGGTAGCGGTGATGTCGATTCTAGGCGCCACTCTGACCTTGCCGGGTATCGCGGGTATGGTACTGACCATCGGTATGGCGGTGGATGCCAACGTGTTGATCTTCTCGAGGATACGGGAGGAATTGCGCAATGGCTTGCCGCCACAATCGGCCATTAATGCGGGCTTTGACAACGCCTACAGCGCCATTGTCGACGCCAACCTCACCACCCTGATTGTCGCGGTCATTCTGTATGCCATTGGCTCCGGGCCTGTGCAGGGCTTCGCAGTAACCCTGTCGATCGGTATTCTGACTTCCATGTTCAGTGCCATCATGGGTACCCGCGCGTTGATCAACCTGTTCTACGGCGGCCGCCGTGTTCAGAAACTGTGGATTTAAGGGGACGGTGATGAGTAGTAATACCAAAGAAGAGAACGGAAAAATCACCGAGTACATGGGCAAGCGCGTGTACGACTTCATGCGCTGGCGCAAAGTTGCCGCAGCCATGTCTTTTGTCCTGGTGATTGCGTCAGTGATTGCACTGGCGATGAATGGTCTGAAACTCGGCCTGGACTTTACCGGTGGTACCCAGATTGAAGTGGGCTATCAGAATGCACCACAGATCGCCGATGTACGCAGTCAGCTGCAACAAGCGGGCTATGACGGTGCCGAAGTGGTGCGCTTTGGCTCCGACAGCGAGCTACTGATCAAGCTGCCACCGGAAGTTGCTCAGCAGCAGACGCAACAGAACGCCCGTGACGCAGAAGCAACCAACTCCATTGGCGACAAGGTTGTTGGCGTGCTGCGTCAGGGTAGTGATGGTGGTGTCGACCTGCGTCGTGTGGAAATGGTGGGGCCGAAAATTGGTGAAGAGCTGCGCGACGATGGTGGCCTGGGGATGCTGTTTGCGCTGGCAGTGGTGATGGCGTATGTGGCCCTACGCTTCCAGTACAAGTTCGCCATTGGTGCGGTGGTCGCCTTGATCCACGACGTGATTATTGTGCTTGGCTTCTTCGCGATCCTGCAGCTCGACTTCGACTTAACCGTACTGGCTGCGGTGCTGGCGGTGATTGGTTACTCGATTAATGACACCATCGTGGTGTATGACCGCATACGCGAGAACTTCCGCAAGGTGCGTCAGGCGGAGCCTGCCGAGGTGATTAATATCTCCATGAGCCAGACCCTGAGCCGTACCTTCATGACGTCCTTCACCACTTTGCTGGTGCTCTGGGCTCTGCAGTTCTTCGGGGGTGAGTTGATCCACAACTTCTCCCTGGCACTGATTGTCGGTGTGATTATCGGTACCTTCTCTTCTGTGTACGTTGCCGCAAACACCTTGATGGCGATGAATATCAGCAAGGAAGACCTGATGCCGCCGGTGAAAGAGGGTGCGGACCTGGATGAAATGCCGTAGTCACGCGGAAAAGACAGACACAAAAAAGGCGGGGCTAACCCCGCCTTTTTTGTGTCTCCTTGCCTCGCCGTTAGTGACGGATCAGGCCTCCGCTGGTTTTTCTTACACGCCGGCGGAAAGCTGATGAGGCAAGGGCAGGATTAGCTGCGCGGCTTTTTGCCCAATGTGATGTGCTTGGGACCAGAGGTGTTGGTCTGGCCGCTGACGCCCTTGGGTACCTGTTCAATTTCGCCGCCATTGGCCAAGAAGGCTTGTACCTGAGCTTCGATGGCTTCGCGCGACTCTGTAGAAACAGCTTCCTTACTGCGTTTGTTAGCGCCAGATGCTTTTTTAGCCACTATTCTTTCCACTTTTTATGCATGAACGGCAGATAATACCGCATTTTGTGCAAAAAATCACCCGCCAGTACGCTCATCTGTTTAAATGGTGTACGAAGCGGCTAAGTCTGCTACAGCTTTCCCTGCCCCAGAAACGTTAAAGGCCTGATTTCTCAGGCCTTTTTCTCCGTTATTTGGGACTACTCAGCTATTGCTCAGGGGCAGTTGCCCTGTTCGTAATAGTCCGGTCCGGTTTCAGCCAAGGTGGTGGTAAAAAAGATGTTGTACAGACCGAGGTTGTCGCCAGAACCGAGTGCATAGACGTAGCCGCCACTGGTGGTAGCGCGCCCGGCTGTCACATGGCTGTAGTTATTGGCGGTGTACTCGGTACATGCATGCTCACCGCCACCACTGCTGCTACTGCCACTGCCGCCGCTAGAGCTGCTAGAAGAGCTGGAGGAGCTGGAGGAGCTGCTACTCGAAGAGCTGCTGCCGCCGGAACTACCGCTACCGCCAGAACTGCTGGAGGAGCTGCTGGAGGAACTGCTACTGGAAGAGCTACTGCTGCCTGAACTGCTGCCACCGGTGGAACAGGCTTGCTGAGGCCCGTTGCACGAGGCATCGTTATCCTGCCACTGGCACATGCCGCCACCCACTGACTTCTCATCCAGGCGGAATGCGGCGGTGCTGTACTCCAGATAACAGTTGGCGTAGTTGGTGTAGTCCAGACGCGTCGCCGCAATGTGCTCATCCAGAGTAGCGGTAACACCGGCATCAGCGACGAAGCTTACGCTGGCACTGCTGCTGAGACCGCTTAAGTCGGATGCGGTTACGGTGGCGCTGCCCTGGCCGCCGGGCAAACCACACTGTTGGCCGGAAAAGGTTGTACCTGTTACGCCTGCGGCGATATTGCCATTGCTGAAGGCAATACTCACGTTATCCAGGTCCAAGTTCTGATCGACCACGGTGCCGGTTACGGTGACACACTGGCCATCTACCGCCGCTGCCAAGTCACTGAGCTCGGGAGCGGTGGGAGGAGGCGCGGGACCAACACGAACAGTGGATACGTAGCTTTCGCTTGCCGCACCCTCGTTGTCCGTTGCGGAAATGGATACCTCGTACAGCCCATCCACCAGCGTCATGCTGCTTAGGGAGAAATAACCACTGGCATCAACAGTACCACTCACGGAGTCACTGGCAGGGCCCTCAAAAGTGGCGTCAACACTGCTCACACTGCCTTCCGCGTCTATTGCAGTACCGCTCACCGTGATCAGGCTACCGCTGGACGTCACAGCAATGTTGCTGAGCTCCGGCCCCTGGTTGCGGTCAACGCGCTGGTTGTTGTCGGCAAAGTACTGGCCGAGATAGCGGCCGTAGTTAATTCCGTTGCCGTTCACATAGCTACCGCTGGCGCCCTGTCCGCCGGACCAGGCGTGATCCACTCCATTCAGCCACAGCATGGATACTCTTGAGTCTTGCCACAGGGTTTCCGCGGCGGTGCGTCCATTGTCGGTATAGGTGTTGGTGCCAGACAGTTCGCTAACGCCATACACGCCGGCCATGCCTTCGGCATTCTGCCGGTTGTAGCAGTCGTCGACGGTGGTGTCGCTGGTGCCGTGGGCGATGGAGGCTATTTGGGTGTCGAAGTGGCTCGCATAGCTGCCGGCATAGGAATTACAGCGGCTGGTGACGTTGGCGGTCTCACAACTACCGATGGCGCCATTGGAGCTGGTGCCAATACTGGGGCCGGCACTGATACCCATACCGGCGAAGATGTCGGGGGCGATACAGGCGGTTGTGTTGGCAAATGCAGCGCCAGACGATAGTCCGGCGATATACACCTGATCCGCGTCAATGTTACGCGCGGCGTCGCCAGTCATGGTATTGGCCAGATTGATCAGGTTGGCATAGTCTCCCGCGGTGCGTGTGCGTGCTCCTTGCCAATACGACCAGCAGCTAAAGCCGGCCTTGTTTACTGCATCGGGAACCGCAACCACCATGCCGTATTCTTCTGCCGCATCTTCCAAGTTCGCGGTCAGGTAGGCATCAATGGACTGTGTGCAGCCATGCAGCACCACCAGCAGGGATTTTCCGTTGCCGATGGGGGATACGGAATCGGGGGTGTAAATGTGCACTCGGTTGAAGCCACCGATGGCCACATTCTGTTGCCAGCTACCCGCGTATACTGTACCTGCGCCGAGTAGCATGGATAGCCCCAGGCTCGCGCCCAGGAGTTTTCTCTCTTTTGTTATTGTCATCGCTTTCACCTTTATATTTTTATAGGAAGCGATACGAGACTAGCGGGGCCCCATAACAGTGCATATCCGACTTAGGTATGGGTTGGCGGCAGGGGTAACCTCTGTGTGAAACATCGGTCGTATGTCAAAGAATTCGGGGGTGGGGAAGGTGGGGCTGCGGGTGCAGCCCCACGGAATCGGCGTTCAGTCAGGTTGTACGCGCTTGTTGTTTTCAGAGAAGAACTTGCCGAGGTAGCGGGCATAGCTCACGCCATCTGAACTGATGAAGCGCCCCTCCGCACCTTCGCCACCCGCCCAGGCGTGCCCGACTTCATTCAGCCAGACCATGGATACACGTCCGTCTTCCCACAGGGTTTCACTCGCGGTGCGGTCACCCTCTGAGTAAGTGTTGGTGCTTGGGACCTTTTCTACCCCGTAGAGATCTGCCATTCCCTCCGCATTCTGCGCGTTGTAGCAGTGATCCACGGTGGAGTCTTCGGTGCCGTGCGCCACAGAAGTGATCTGGGTGGCAAAGTGTGTATCGAACTCACCCGCATAGGTCGCGCATCGATTTGCCACATCGGCGGTCTCACAAAAACCGAGTGCACCCTTGGGGCTGGTGCCAATGCTGGGGCCGGCACTGACACCCATGCCGGCAAACACGTCTGGCGCGAGGCAGGCGGTAGTGTTGGCAAAAACGGCGCCGGAAGAGACGCCCGCGATGTAAACCTGATTGGGGTCGATGCCTTGGTCGCTGTCGCTGCCCAGGCTCGAGGCCAGCTCGATCAAGTTCTTGTAGTCCCCCGCCGTACGGGAGCGCTCACCCTGCCAGTAGGACCAGCAGCTAAAGCCGGCCTTGTTTGCCGCGTCGGGCAGGGCGATCACCATGCCAAATTCATCGGCGGCGCGCTCCAGGTTGGCATCCAGGTAATTGTCGATGGGCTGCACGCACCCGTGCAATAGCACCAGCAAGGAGCGGCCATTGCCGATGGGGGAAGTGGTTTCTGGAGTGTAGATGTGTACGTTTTCGAATCCGCCAATCGCCACATCTTTTTGCCAGGTGCCGGCGATTGCGTTGCCGCTTAGCAGCAAGGACAGCCCGAGCGGCGCTGCCAGATACTTGCGGAGGGAGGAAATGTTCATCGTACTCACCCTAATTTCGTTGTTAGCGCTCCAGCCTAGCGGCGGGATTTTAACGGCGACATACGACTAAGGTATGAGGTGCAGTGAGCCTGCGACAATGGTTGCTCAGGGGTTGCTCAGGTGTCGGCGGTGTCGCCTTCTTCTCCGGCGTCTCCGTCACCGTCGACGGGCGCATCGGCCAGCGGCCAGCCGCCCAGGTCGCGCCAGCGATTAACGATGCCACAGAAGAGCTCGGCGGTTTTCTCCGCATCGTATTCCGCGGAGTGGGCGCTGCTGTTGTCGAAGGGGATTCCGGCGGTCTGACAGGCTTTGGCTAACACGGTTTGGCCATAGGCAAGTCCGGCCAGAGTTGCGGTATCCAGGCACGAGAAGGGGTGAAATGGGTTGCGCTTCAGGCCACAGCGGGCCACCGCGGCATTGATAAACCCGAGATCGAAGTGGGCGTTGTGCGCAACCATGATTGCGCGGGTGCAGCTGTGTGCCTTGATGGCGCGACGGATATGCCGGAACAGTTCGGGCAGGGCGATCTCTTCGGGCCAGGCGTCACGGTCCGGCGAATCCAGGTCCACACCGATAAAGTCCAGTGCAGACTGTTCGATATTGGCACCTTCAAAGGGCTCGATATGGAAACTGTGGGTCTCTTCCGCAAACAGGGTGCCGGATTCATCCATATTCAGGATGACCGCAGAAACTTCCAGCAGGGCATCGGTGCGAGCGTTGAAGCCCGCCGTTTCCAGATCCAGGACGATCGGAAGGAATCCCCGGAATCGTTGTGCCAGGAGGCTTTTGGGGCCGGAGGGCGTTTCTGCTGGTGTCACGGGAATCCTGAAGTCTTAATCAATCACAAATTAGCGGGCGGCAACCGGGATCAAACCCGGCGCCAATTCAACGTTTCGCCGGCGGCCAGCGGGATCAGTGCGTCGTCACCCATTTGCAGGCCGGAGGGCAGGGTCCACGGCTCGCGTACCAGGGTAATGGTATCGGAGTTGCGCGGCAGGCCGTAGAAGTCCGGGCCGAATTCACTGGCAAAGCCTTCCAGTTTGTCGAGTTTACCGGCGCGTTCGAAGGCTTCGGCGTAGAGCTCGATGGCACTGAACGCGGTGTAACAGCCGGCGCACCCACAGGAGCTTTCCTTCTTCCCCTGAATATGTGGGGCGGAATCTGTGCCCAGGAAAAACTTGGGACTGCCACTGGTAGCCGCCTCAATCAGCGCCGTCTGATGTGAGTTGCGCTTGAGAATCGGCAGACAGTAATAGTGAGGGCGGATACCGCCCACCAGCATGTGATTGCGATTGTACAGCAAGTGGTGCGCGGTAATGGTCGCGGCGATGCCCTCGCGGGCCTGGCTGACAAACTCAACGGCGTGCGATGTGGTGATATGTTCGAGCACGATCTTCAGGGTAGGGAAGTCGTCGACAACCGGGCCCAGAATATTCTCGATAAACACGCGCTCGCGGTCGAAGATATCGATATCCGCGCTGGTGACCTCTCCGTGCAGCAGCAGATTCATGCCGCATTCCTGCATCGCTTCCAGCGCCGGGTAAATGTTGGCGATATCGGTAACGCCGGAGTCGGAGTTGGTGGTGGCGCCGGCCGGATAGAGCTTGGCGGCTACCACACCTGCGGCGTGGGCCTGCTTGACTACTTCGGCAGTGGTGTTGTCGGTCAGGTAGATTACCATCAGCGGGGTGAACGGGTTGTCTGCGGGGACTGCCGCTTCAATGCGCGCTTTATAGGCCAGCGCATCATCCGCATTCACCACCGGGGGTACCAGGTTCGGCATGATGATCGCTCGGCGGAACTGGTCTGCGGCGTCACCAACGGTGCGGGTCAGTGCCTCGCCATCGCGCAAATGGATGTGCCAGTCGTCTGGTGCTCGCAGGGTAATTTGCTGTTTGGAATCCACCGAATATCTCCTCCCGGATTGAACGCGGCGCCGATGCTACCCGAAGCGCCAAAAAATTGCGAAAACTGTGGTAAATGCCTCTTCGGTGCACAGTTTGGGTGTAAAGTGACCAGCGTATTCCGCCTGCCAATAATCACTATTTGCGGAGGCCCGGTATGGTGCTGGCCGTAGGGCCTTCTAGGCGCTACAATCCCGCCCCGAAAAAACGCGGCCTCTCCGCGACGACTGGGCACACATCCAAAAATAATCCCCCCCAGAACGAGATTTCCCGCAGGTGATCGCATTTTCCTGAGGGGGTACGTTTGTGGTTAGCAGTTGTGTCCGGATCATCGCCCAGGACTGAGGGCTTACTGTACAGAGGATAGTAATGAGCAAGATCGACAAGGTGGTATTGGCGTATTCCGGTGGTCTCGACACTTCGGTGATCGTGCGCTGGCTGCAAGATACTTATGGATGTGAGGTCGTTACCTTTACCGCCGATATCGGTCAGGGTGAAGAAGTAGAGCCCGCGCGCGCCAAGGCGGAAGCCCTGGGTGTCAAAGAAATCTACATCGATGACCTGCGCGAAGAGTTCGTGCGCGATTATGTATTCCCGATGTTCCGCGCCAACACCATCTATGAAGGTGAGTACCTGCTGGGTACCTCTATCGCGCGCCCGCTGATCGCCAAGCGCCTGATCGAGATTGCCAACGAAACCGGTGCCGATGCGATTTCCCACGGTGCTACCGGTAAAGGTAATGACCAGGTGCGCTTCGAGCTGGGTGCCTATGCACTGAAACCGGGCATTCAGGTGATCGCCCCGTGGCGTGAGTGGGACCTGAACTCCCGCGAGAAGCTCATGGAATACTGCGCGCAGCACAACATCCCGGTGGATTTTTCCGGCAAGAAGAAAAAGTCCCCGTACTCCATGGACGCCAACCTGCTGCACATCTCCTACGAGGGCGGTGTGCTGGAAGAGCCGTGGGCCGAAGCCGAAGAAGATATGTGGCGCTGGAGTGTCAGCCCGGAAGCGGCTCCGGACAAGGCTACCTATATTACGCTGCAATTCGAAAACGGCGACCCGGTTGCCATCGACGGCGAGCGCATGAGCCCGGCGACCCTGCTGGAAACCCTGAATAAGCTGGGTGGCGCCAATGGTATTGGCCGTCTGGATATCGTCGAGAACCGTTACGTGGGTATGAAGTCCCGCGGCTGTTACGAAACTCCTGGTGGCACCATTTTGCTGAAAGCACACCGCGCCATTGAGTCCATCACTCTGGATCGCGAAGTGGCGCACTTGAAAGATGAACTGATGCCGCGCTACGCCAAGCTCATTTACAACGGTTACTGGTGGTCCCCGGAGCGCCGCATGCTGCAGGCGGCAATCGATGAGTCCCAGTCCGTAGTTAACGGCGAAGTGCGCCTGAAACTGTATAAAGGCAGCGTGACCGCGGTTGGCCGTCGCTCGGCCGACAGCCTGTTCGATGAGCGTATCGCGACCTTTGAAGATGATGCCGGCGCCTACGATCAGAAAGATGCCGAGGGCTTCATCAAATTGAATGCCCTGCGCCTGCGAATTGCCGCGGGTAAAGGTCGTGACTTGATCTAAATCAGTTGGGAAGGGCGATTACAGCGTATAAATCGTCTTCCCTGTGCCTACTCGGTCTAACGTGAAGGGAATAGCCACTACTTTAATTGGCGAATCCTGCACGTTTGACGGAAGCGAATTTTAAAAAGCAACGGAAGTTACACAATGACGACAACGGTGGCAGAGGCCGGCAAGTTGCCGGACTATGACTACAACATTGTGCGCCAGTTCACCATTATGTCGGTGGTCTGGGGCATTGTTGGAATGAGTGTGGGCGTATTGATCGCCGCTCAGCTGGCGTGGCCTGCACTGAATGACCTTTGGCAGCCATTCACGCACTTTGGCCGACTGCGCCCGCTACATACTAACGCGGTTATCTTCGCGTTCGGTGGTAGCGTGTTGTTCGCCACTTCCTACTATGTGGTGCAACGTACCTGTCAGGCCCGTCTTTGGGGTGGCTGGTTGATCCCGTTCACCTTCTGGGGCTGGCAAGTCGTCATTATCGCTGCGGCGATTACCTTGCCGCTGGGTATCACTTCTGCAAAAGAATATGCCGAACTGGAATGGCCGATCGACATCCTGATTGCGCTGGTCTGGATTGCCTACGGTTTGGTGTTTTTCGGGACGATTGTTAAGCGCCGCACCTCGCACATCTATGTGGCGAACTGGTTCTTCGGTGCCTTCATTATCACTGTTGCCGTTTTGCATATCGTTAATAGCATCGCCATTCCGGTGAGCACCTGGAAATCCTACTCTGCGTACGCGGGTACTACCGATGCCATGATTCAGTGGTGGTACGGGCACAATGCGGTGGGCTTTTTCCTGACGGCAGCGTTCCTGGGGATCATGTATTACTTCGTGCCCAAGCAGGCTGGTCGCCCGGTATATTCCTACCAGCTGTCCATCGTGCACTTCTGGGCGCTGATCTCTATTTACGTTTGGGCCGGTGGCCACCACCTGCATTACTCTGCCCTGCCTGACTGGACCCAGAGCCTGGCGATGATCATGTCCATTATCCTGCTGGCACCGTCCTGGGGCGGCATGATCAACGGTATCATGACCCTGTCCGGTGCATGGCATAAGCTGCGCACCGATCCGACCCTGCGCTTTCTGGTTGTGTCTCTGTCCTTTTACGGTATGTCTACCTTCGAAGGCCCGATGATGTCCATCAAGACCGTTAACGCACTGTCCCACAATACCGACTGGACCGTTGGCCACGTGCACTCCGGTGCCTTGGGTTGGGTAGCGATGATTTCTATCGGTGCCATTTATCACTTGGTCCCAATTCTGTGGAACCGCAAGGAAATGTTCAGCGTGAAGCTGGTTAACGCCCACTTCTGGCTCGCGACCATCGGCACCGTGCTGTACATCGCCGCCATGTGGGTGAACGGTATTACTCAGGGCCTGATGTGGCGTGCATTTAACGCCGATGGCACCCTGACCTACAGCTTCGTGGAAAGTGTGATTGCCAGTAAGCCGGGCTACATCGTTCGCTGGCTGGGCGGTGCAATCTTCACCTCTGGCATGTTGCTGATGGCGTACAACATCTTCCGTACCGTTACCGATGAGCCGAAAGAAGGCGAGGTTGGTCGCGATGAAAGTCTGCCTGTGGCAAAGAGTGTTTAAGGGGGATTGAATCGTGAAGAATCATGACTTAGTAGAAAAAAACATCGGTTGGATGATTTTGTTCACCGTCATTGCGATTAGCTTTGGCGCGCTGGTTGAAATCGTTCCTCAGTTCTTTATCAAAGAAAACAACGAGCCGATCGCAGGCCTGAAACCTCTGGGTCCCATCGAGCTGGAAGGCCGCGATATCTACATTCGCGAGGGTTGCCACGTTTGCCACACGCAGATGATTCGTCCTCTGCGTGCGGAAGTGGAGCGCTATGGCCACTACTCCATGGCGCAAGAGTCCGTGTATGAGCACCCCTTCCTGTGGGGCTCCAAGCGTACTGGTCCGGACTTGGCTCGTGTTGGTGGTCGTTACTCCGACGAGTGGCACCGCGCCCACATGTACGACCCGCGCAACGTGGTACCGGAATCCATCATGCCGGCTTACCCGTGGCTGTTCGACAATATCGTGACCGGTGAGCACACTGCGGCAAAAATGCGCGCGATGCGCACCGTCGGTGTTCCTTACACTGATGAAGATATTGCCAATGCCGGCAAGCCTTTTATTGGTGGTCGCGTAACTGAAATCGACGCGCTGGTAGCCTACCTGCAGCAGCTGGGTACTCTGGTACAGCAAAAGCGTTAAGCGAGGTGCTCGGTGGATATTGATATTCTGCGGCAAATTGGTGTGGTTCTCGGTTCGCTGGCATTCCTCGGGGTTTGCTGGTGGGCTTTTTCGCCAAAACGTAAAAAACGCTTTGAGGAAGATGCCAAGCTGCCGTTTGCCGACGAGCAGGAAACTCTAGATAAGGGCGCTCGCGAGAGCGATAGCACGGCCGAAAAGAAGGCCGGTGAGAAACAGAAACAGGGGCAGGACAAATGAGTACATTTTGGAGTGTTTGGGTAATTGTGCTCACCCTCGCCAATCTTGCATTGGTAACTTGGATTCTTTTTGCAAACCGCAAAGTGGCGGTGAATGATCAGGACGACCCGGAAAACAAAACCACTGGCCACGTATATGATGGTATCGAAGAGTATGACAACCCGCTGCCTAAGTGGTGGTTTTTGCTGTTTATCATCACCCTTGTGTTCTCTGTTGCGTACCTGGTGATTTACCCGGGTATGGGTAACTTCAAGGGCATCGGCGGCTGGACATCCGTTGGTGCACTGAAGGCAGACCAGGCCAAGGCCGAAGCGGACTTCAAGGAAACCTACGGTAAGTACGCAGAAATGCCGATTGAGCAGATCGCGGAAAACCGCGATGCGCTGAAAATGGGCGCGCGTATTTTTGCCAACAACTGTGCCGTGTGTCATGGCGCTGATGGTGGTGGTAACTACGGCTTCCCAGACCTGACAGACAACGACTGGCTGTACGGTGGTTCTCCGGAAAAAATCCTCGAGACCCTGCACAATGGCCGTCAGGGCATGATGCCGCCGCAGGAGCCGATTATCGGTGGTGACGGTGTGAAGCAAGTGGCTGAATATGTTCTGTCCCTGAGTGGTCAGGAGCACGACGCGGCGCTGGCGGAGCAGGGTGCACAGGTATTTGGCACTGTATGTATGGCGTGTCACGGTGCGGACGGCAAAGGCAACCAGGCTCTGGGTGCGCCGAACCTGACCGACGACATTTGGCTGTACGGCGGTACTCGCGAAGAGATTCAGCACTCTGTGCGCGGTGGCCGCAGCAACAACATGCCGTCTCAGAAAGACAAGTTGCGCGATGACAAGATTCGTCTGGTTGCAGCTTACGTTTACAGCCTGTCACGTCAGGAAGACGTACAGCAGTAAGCTTGTTTGCTAGAGCTTATTGAACAGGCGGGCGGCGAATGATCGCCGCCTCAGCCTGAGGGAAGGGCACCGCAGGGAAGAAGAACAAGCCTCATTGCATCCACTGCAGGAATGCCCGAATGACACAATTTCGGGGGAGTGAGGTATTGTGAGCGATAGAATTCCGACCCGTGAAGAGCAAGATGGTGATGGCGAAGTCCGCTACCGGATGCTCTACGAATCCGACGATAAAATCTATATTCGTCATATCCGTGGTGTTTTCACCCGAATCCGTAAATACACCGGCCTACCACTACTTCTCGCTTTTTTCTTTATACCCTGGCTGAACATTGATGGTCAGCAGGCGGTTCTGTTTGATCTGCCCGCGCGGCAGTTTCATATCTTGTGGGCTACCTTCGGTCCGCAAGATGGCATTCTGCTTGCGGGGCTGTTGATCATTTCTGCTTTCGCTCTGTTTGCGATTACCACCTGGCTCGGTCGCGTGTGGTGTGGCTTTACCTGTCCGCAGACGGTGTGGACCCTGATGTTCATCTGGGCGGAGCGGGTGTGTGAAGGCGATCGCGCCAAGCGCATGAAGCTGGATGCGGCACCCTGGGGGGCAGAAAAAGTGTTGCGTAAAAGCGGCACGCACGCGATCTGGTTGTTTATTTCCCTCGCGACAGCACTGGCATTTGTCGGCTATTTTTACGGCATTCGCGATCTTGTGGTGGATTTGGCCACCTTCCAGGCCCATCCCCAAGGGGTATTCTGGGTAGCGTTCTTTACCTTTGCCACCTACATGAATGCCGGTTTTATGCGTGAGCAGGTGTGCAAATACATGTGCCCCTACGCACGTTTTCAGTCGGTCATGTACGACCAGGATACCCTTGCTGTCTACTACGACGCCCGTCGTGGCGAAGCCCGTGGCCCGCGCAAGAAAAATGTGGATTATAAATCCCAGGGCATGGGCGACTGCATCGACTGTTACTGGTGTGTACAGGTGTGCCCGGTAGATATCGATATTCGTGATGGCATGCAGTACGAGTGCATCAACTGTGGATTGTGCGTGGATGCGTGCAACAGTGTGATGGACAAGATGGAGTACCCGCGTGGGCTTATCCGCTTCACCTCTGAGGATGAGCTGGAGACGGGCAAAACCCAGTATTTGCGCCCGCGTCTGCTGGGCTATGGGCTGGTGCTTCTCATCCTTATCGGCGCCTTCGCCCATCAGGTAGTGACGCGCTCGCCGGTGCAGGCGGAAGTGCAGCGTGACCGCGGTGCCCGCATGTATCGGGTGTCACAGGGTATGGTGCAGAATGTCTACACGGTCAAAATCAATAATATGGATCAGCGCCCGCACGAGTTTACCGTGCGCATAGACGGCAAAGAGGGGTACGATTATTCCTTGCGTATGCAGGGGAATCCCTATGTCGTTCCCGGCGAGATATACTCTGTGCCGATTCGGGTTAGTGTGCCCAAGGAACAGCTGAAGGATACCAAGCACGACATCTATATTGAGATTCAGGCCAAAGATGCGCCCGAGCTCAAGGATCGTCACAAGACCGTGTTTATCGGTCCCAAGTAGCCAGCGGGGGCTTTGCCCCCGAGCAGGCATTTATTCCAATTAATTCGTAGATTTAGAGTTCGGGTTCAATAAGTTCGTGCCTCAGAAAAAAAATTCCCAATCGCCAGGTGTCTGGTACCGCGAGCCCTGGTTCTGGGTGGTGATGGCGCCACTGGTGGTGGTGGTGATCGTGTCTTTTTCTTTGCTGTCCATTGCTGTGCGGCATGGCGATGACGTGGTGAGCGATACCTATTACAAGGACAGTCGCCTGTATCACTACCGTGCTGAGCAGGACCAGCAGGCGAAAGCGCTCGGTCTGGCGGGCATGCTGTTGTTTTCTCCGGAGGAAAAGTCCGTGTCCCTCGATTTGCGTGGGAGCCTTGAGTACCCGGAAAAGCTGTTGCTGATCCTCAGCCACCCGGTGGAAGCGGACCTGGATGAGCATGTGGTGCTCGAGCAGGTTTCCATCGGCCGCTATCGCGGAGAAGTCGCCGCACCCATGCGCCACCGCTGGTATTTGCAGCTGATGCCGGAACTGAACCCGGAGAACTTCGACCAGGCGGAGTGGCGGCTGAAAGGGGAGATTAATTTCAATATTGGCAATGGAGTGCCCCTGAAGCCTGCGGAGCAATGAATCCATGGGTGATTCGATGAGCGATTCTCTCGCGCCGGATTCTTCTGCTGTTGATCCTTCCCGTGTCGCTGCCGAGCCCAGCGATTGCTTCCACTGTGGTTTGCCCGTGGCTGAGGGCAGCCAGTATTCCGTCACCATTGATGGGGTTGCCCGCCCCATGTGCTGCCCAGGCTGCGAAGCTGTTGCCGGGGCGATCGTCGCCGGTGGCCTGGATAACTTCTATCGGTTTCGTGAAAACAGCAGCGAACGCCCCGAAACATCGTCGCAGGACCAGCGCTGGCAAGCGTATGATCTGCCGCAGGTGCAGGCAGAGTTCGTGCGCGATTTCTCGGGTTCCCTCCACGGAGTCGATACTGCTGAACCTCTGAAGGTTGCCAGCCTGCTGGTGGGCGGTATCACATGTGCCGCCTGTGTGTGGTTAATCGAAAAGCAGCTGAAGGCGATGCCTGGCGTGCACCGCGTTTCGGTCAATGCCAGTACCCATCGTGCGCAGATCGTGCTTGACCTGTCACAGGTCAAATTGAGCGAGTTGTTTGCTGCGCTCACCCGCATTGGCTACCGTCCTTCTCCGGCAACCGCGGCCAACAATGAACAGCTGATCCAGCAGGAGCGTCGCACCGCTATGCGGCGCCTGGGGGTGGCTGGTCTGGGCACCATGCAGGTGATGATGTTTGCCATTGCCCTCTACTTTGGCGGTAACAAAGGCATCGATGTTCAATTCGAGCAGTTCTTCCGCTGGGTGTCTCTCATCGTCGCAACACCGGTGGTGTGTTATGCGGCGCAGCCGTTTT
Organism: Microbulbifer agarilyticus; assembly: GCF_001999945.1. Classification (NCBI taxonomy): domain Bacteria; kingdom Pseudomonadati; phylum Pseudomonadota; class Gammaproteobacteria; order Cellvibrionales; family Microbulbiferaceae; genus Microbulbifer; species Microbulbifer agarilyticus. Next base: position 2,878,987 of record NZ_CP019650.1, on the reverse strand, counting down.
TTGCGGCGGCCTGGCGCGCCCTGCGCAGCGGCCACCTGATAATGGATGTACCGGTCTCGCTGGCCATCGGGCTGGCCTATGGTGCCAGTGTTTATGCCACGGTTTTCGACACCGGCGAGGTGTATTTCGAGTCCGTCTCCATGTTCACCTTTTTCCTGCTGTTGGGGCGCTTTGTCGAGATGCGCGCGCGTCATCGGGCGGGGCTGGCCAGTGGCGGGCTTGCGCAGCTGCTGCCGTTAGCCGCCCTGCGTCGCGGAGAGGATGGTGAGCTTGAATCCGTGCCGGTGGCGGCGCTTGCGGTTGGCGAGCACATCCTGTTGCGCCCGGGGGATACCGTGCCGGTGGATGGTGTGGTTACCGAGGGTGCGAGTGGGGTTGATGAATCCATTCTTACCGGCGAGTCTGAGTTGCAGCAGAAGGTCAGCGGCAGCCGTGTATTTGCCGGTAGTGTGAACAGCGATTCGTCGCTCACCGTGCGGATTTCCGCCGCCGGCAGTGGCACACGCCTATCCGCAATCGAAAAGCTGGTGGAGCAGGCGCAGCTGGACAAGCCGGAGCAGGCGGCGCTCGCCGACCGGATTGCCGGGCGGTTTATTGCCGCAGTACTGTGTATTGCGGTGGCCGCTTTTGTATTCTGGTGGCAGCAGGACCCGGGGCGCGCGTTCTGGGTCGCCCTGTCGGTACTTGTGGTTACCTGTCCCTGTGCACTGTCACTGGCGACGCCCGCAGCGCTGGCGGCGGCGACGCTCCGTTTGCAGCAGCTGGGACTTTTGGTTGCCAAGGGGCATGTATTGGAAACCTTGCCCACGGTCGATCGCGTGATCTTCGATAAAACCGGGACCCTTACCGAGGGTGCACCGCAATTGCGCGTGGTGACACCGCTCAGGGACGGCGTTTCTCAAGAGTCGGCGCGCGATATCGCTGCCGCCCTGGAGGTGGAAAACAATCACCCGCTGGCGCGCGCGTTTCGCCCCTGGTTTGGCAATCGTTCGGCCAGCAACCTGCGTGCGGTGACCGGGCAGGGTGTGGCAGGCGTATGTGACGGTGTCGAATACCGTCTGGGTGCGCCACGCTTTGTCGGTGAAATCTGTGCTTCCGGGTTTGAGATATCTACCCCCGCAGAGCCCGGGCAGTGGTTGTTACTGGGTGATGGTTCGGGGCCGGTAGCCTGGCTTGGGCTGGGCGATGATATGCGTCCCAGTGCAACCGGTGCGGTGCACATGCTGGGTGAGCAGGGCGTCGCGGTTGAGTTACTGAGTGGCGATCAGTCTGCAGAAGTGCCGCGCCTGGCAGGCCTTGCGGGTATCCGCAACTATCAGGCAGGAGCCTCTCCCGAGCAGAAGCTGCAGCAGTTGCGACGACTGCAGAGTGACGGTCAGCGCGTATTGATGATTGGCGACGGCATCAACGACGTGCCGGTGCTGTCCGGTGCCGACGTATCCGTGGCGATGATGTCGGCGGCGGACCTCGCGCAATCCAGGGCGGATGCAATCCTATTGAAGGGCGATCTCTGCGCCTTGCCGCGCGCGTTTGCCCTGGCGGCGAGTAGCCGCAAAATTATCCGGCAAAACTTGCGGTGGGCCATTTTGTACAATCTGCTGGCGCTGCCTCTGGCTTTCCTCGGGCTGGTGCCACCTTGGGCCGCCGCCATCGGCATGTCGTTGAGCTCTCTGCTGGTGGTGGTTAACGCGCTGCGTTTGTCGCGCTGGCAGCCCGCGGCATAAATCCGATGATGCCGAAATCCTATTTCGAGGTTTAAGTGGACAGTATTTTTCTTCTCGTGCCCATCGTGATCGTCTTTGTCGCCTGCGCGGTGAAGTTTTTCTTCTGGGCGGTGAACAATGGCCAGTACGATGACTTGGAAACGGAAAGCCGCCGGATCTTGTTTGAAGACGACCGCAAGCCTCTAAAACAGGCTGATACGGAGCAGACAGATACGGAGCAGGCTGAGACAGTGCGTGCTGAGGTACCACCGGGGGCATCCGCAAGCAAAGCGTCGAGTGCTAGTGACGAGCGGAAGCCGGACTGATGACGGATTGGACTTTTCTCGCCGCTGCGCTGGCGATCGGTTTTTTGGGCAGCAGTCACTGCATTGGTATGTGCGGCGGAATCTCCGGTGCACTTGGGTTGGCGGTACCGGGGGAGAAGCCCCAGTGGCCCAAGTTGCTCGGATACTCGGCCGGACGCATCGCCAGTTACGCGTTGATGGGACTGCTTGTGGGCAGCCTCGGTGCCTTCCTGGCTGCAGATTTGGCCGCTGGCCTGGCGCCACTGCGTATTGTCGCGGGAGTGATGCTTATCGCCATGGCGCTGTACCTGGCGGATTGGTGGCGCGGGCTGGTATGGCTGGAGCGCGGCGGTGCGGTTTTGTGGCGCGCAGTGCAGCCCTTGTCGCGACGCCTGTTGCCGGTAAAGTCGACCCCGCAGGCGGTAGCGCTGGGTGCGGTTTGGGGTTGGCTGCCCTGTGGGCTGGTATACAGCGCGCTGACCTTCGCGCTTGCCCAGGGGAGCGGTAAGCAGGCAGCGCTCGCCATGTTCGCCTTCGGTCTGGGCACTGCCCCTGCGGTGCTGGCGACCGGCATGGCGGCCGCGCGCTTGCGCAAGATTGTGCAAAAGCCAGGGGTGCGTTTATCCATGGCGTCCCTGGTGCTGGTGTTCGGGGTGTGGACACTTTGGGGAACCCTGGGGCATGGCGCTCATGGCGCTCACACTGGCCACGATGCTCACAGTACTCACAATATCCACGGTACTCACAATACCCCCAGCGAGCAGGGTGTAACTCTGGGTGTCACTGAGGTCCACGGCGAGCACTCGATGCATGCCAACCACAAGGGCCACGGCACTGAAGCTACCGACACGGTGCCGCAAACTGAGCCGGCCGAGCAGGAAGAAGCTCCAGCGGAGCATGAGCACCATCACTGAGAGCAGTCAGGTGACCCGTCGGGTGACTAGTTGGGCGACTTAACTGACTATTGGTTCTCCCCTTATCCAGTGATGTCCTGAGGATTCTGGCGGTGCTCCGGGTATGGCGGTAAACTGGTGCAAATATGACCTGTGGTCTGGCCGCCCCATCTGGTATTTTTCGTGATGCCAAAACTTGGTTCGGCTGTACAAGTTGGACCGAGCATGAAGAAAATAAAAAGTAAAAATCCGGCCTCCAAAAAGCCAGCCGCGCAGCGCGCCTCTCCGTCTCGGAAGGGTGGGGCGGATGCTGTCCCGTCCTGTCCGGATGCCCCCACCAATATGTGGATCAACCTGTTTGCCCTCGGCGTGTCGCTCGCTGCGGTTTTCTGGTTGCGGGAATACGGTCAGGATCTGCATGTCAAAACCCAGTCACTGGTGCTGGTTGCTGTCGCATTGGCATTGCCAATCATCCTGCTGGAATGGGTCTTCATTAAGCCGTGGCGCAATCCGTCCGCCGGTCTCGACTTTCGCCGGGTGAATTTCAATTGGGGCCGCACCGCCCTGAAGCTGGTGGGTTTTTATCTCACGATTGGCTCGGTGGCGTTTGTGTACTGGCTATTCCCCGAGTATCACGGTTCCTTTTACGATAATTATTACGCGGTGGTAAAAGCGGTGTTGCCCTGGTGGATGGCGCTGGCGGTCCCCTATTTTTACCTGGTAGATGGTGCCATGCAGTCACCGAAAGATGGCTACTGGCAGCTCGGAAGCTGGGTGATGGGGAATACCAAAGAGGTATCGGGCAAAGCCGTTGGCCAGTTGTACCTCGGCTGGCTGGTGAAGCTGTTCTTCCTGCCGCTGATGTTTGTTTATCTCGGCAATAATCTCACGAACCTGCTGAATTTTGATTTTTCCAGTCTGCTGGTCAATTTCAAATCGGTCTTTGATTTCACGTTCAATTTCCTTTTCTACATTGATCTGCTGTTTGTCACCGTGGGTTATGTGTGCACCCTGCGCCTGTTCGATTCACATATCCGCACCGTGGAACCCAGCTTCCTTGGTTGGGGGGTGGCACTGATCGGATACCAGCCATTCTGGAGCCTCTTTTCCGGCACCTATCTCAAATATGACGATGCGCCGGCGTGGGGATACTGGTTCTGGGATACCCCCTGGGCCTACAGCCTCTGGGGTTCTATTATTTTGCTGCTCATTGCCGTTTACGTATGGGCCAGTATTCCGTTTGGAATCCGTTTTTCCAACCTGACCCATCGCGGCATTCTCACCAACGGCCCTTATCGGTTTACCAAGCACCCGGCATACATCAGTAAAAACATTTCCTGGTGGATGATCTCCATGCCGTTTATGGTCAGTGCGAGTGGGACCGAGGCCCTGCGTCAGTCTCTGCTGTTATTGATGGTGAACTTTATCTACTTCATGCGCGCGCGCACCGAAGAGCGTCACCTGTCCTGGGATCCGACTTACGTCGCTTACGCACATTACATTGGCGAGCGTGGGGCTTTTGCATTTTTGGGGCGCTGGTTCCCCATACTGCGCTTTGGACACGGCCGGCTCTTTTACCGTGGCAAAGATGCTCCGGCTGTCGAGCCGCTGGTATCTGGCGCCTCAACATCGGCTAAACCCGCCGCTAAACCCGTGTAGTCCCGGAGCCGGCCGCAACGATGAAATTCGATTTTTTCAAGCGTGACCAAGGTGCGCTCCTGAGCAGGGGGGGCGATCTGGCCTTGATCGTTCTGCCCCAGGGAACACTGCATATTGACCGCCGTTGGTTGTTGTATGCGGGACTGTATCTGTTGATCGCGCTGGGTATCTGGCTGCGCATCGACCATATCCTTACGTACAACCCAATTGACTTTATCTGGAGTGATCCGCAGCGGCATTGGGAGCAGGGCACGGAAACCCTGCGCACCGACCCCATGACGCTCACCGACCCGGTGATGTACCAGCTGTATATCGGGATGCTTGCCAAGCTGACACTGGGTGAGCCACTGCTAATCGCGTTTTACACGGTGCTACTCGCCTGTGTTACCCCGTGGATCTGGTATCGGTTTGCGCGCGAGTTATTGTCGTCGCGCCTGATGGCAACGGCCGTGTGGGCCGGAATTTCGCTACTGCCTTCGTGGATCGCAATATACGGCTACTTCATGCAGGAGACCCTGTTGTTGCCGTTGCTGGGGGCTGCGCTCTATGCCAGTTGGCGCTGTCGACGTAAGCAAACACTCGCAAGCTTCCTGTTGATGGTTGTGCTCTGGGCGGCCGCCGGATTGACGCGGGGTATCGCGATTCCGTTTGCCGCCGTCGTTACCACCTGGCTGTGGCTGGTGCAGCCGCAAAAGATTGCCAAGGCCGGCTATAGCCTGTTGGTACTTGGCCTGATCATGGGGCCACTGGTGTACCGCAGCTATTCCGCCATGCACCTGGTCGCGCCTCACGGTATTGGCAAGTTGAATGAACTGTATGCGCGCTCCGGCAAGCGCGACATTCATATTAGCTACGATCGCAATGGTGCGCGCTGGGTGTACTGGTTTGCCTCGCCGGCGATGGATGCGAAACCCCTGGCACCGCTTAGCGACTGGAGCGCAAACCGGGAAGGTGTGGTAAAGGCTGATATCGATATCACCAATGGTTCCGAAGATTGGGATGCGGTGATGGCCGAATATCCGCTGACGTTCGCGCGCTACCTGCAGCTGACCGGCGACAATCTGGTGAATTTGTTTTTTGGTTCTTCCTGGCCGGATAATAACCAGGCTCGCTGGCTGGAGGCCGTGAACCATCATACGCGCTGGGTGTGGGCGCCCATTACCCTGCTGTTAATGCTGGCTGCCCTGTTGTACTGGCGCCGACTCGGCGGTACGCGGTTATTGAGTGTACTCCTGTTTACCTGGGTTCTGGTGCAGGGATTGCTGCCGATTTCTGTGAATGAAGGCCGCTATCGCAAGCCCGTAGAAGGGTTGCTGCTGGTGCAGGCGGTGGTGCTAGCGGGGGCAATGCGGCGGCGTCGTGCCGATGATGCCGCAGCCGCAGATACCGTATCGCCTGAGTCGGTGGAACAGGAGGGCACCGTGGTGGTCGAACCTTCACTTATTTCACAGGCCCTTGAACCAGTTGAGTCCAAACCGCAACATCATGCCCCAGTCTGACCCCACATCCGCCGAGTACTCCTCGTCCGACCGGCAAAGCACCGCGTGGCTGTTGCGGCCACTGTATGGCCTTGCGCGCAGGCTCGGGAGTTTTATTCTGGTCGGCGGGGTAGCAACGGCGGTCCAGTACCTGTTGTTGATCGTGCTGGTGGAGCTGTTTGGCGTGTTTGCGGTGACTGCATCGGCGGTCGCCTACGGTGGTGCCGCGGTGGTCAGCTACCTGCTGAACTTTCACGTGACGTTTCATGGCCGCGCCGGGCACCGGCAGGCGCTGCCAAGATTTATTGTTGTGGTGGCTATTGGCCTGGGGGTGAATACGCTGAGCTTTGCTCTGCTACTGTTGTTTTTGCCTTACGTGTTTGCGCAGGTAGGGGCAACGCTGGTGACGTTGGTGAGTAACTACTTGCTGCACCAGTACTGGATATATCGGCCCTCTGCATAATCCCTACACCTAGCGCTGTTTATACGGGGCTTTATTTACTCCGAGTACAGGCGCAAAGACAGGTCGATGGCACGCAGGTGCTTGGTCAGGCTGCCTGAGGAAATGTAATCGACTTCCAGGTTCGCCAGTTGTTGCAGGCGGGCTTCATTCACACTGCCGGAAATTTCAATCTTGGCCCGGCCCTTGGCCAGTTTCAGTGCCTGCTCTGTCATGTCATCGGTAAACTCATCCAGCATGATCACGTCGGCGCCGGCATCGAGTGCCTGCTGAAGTTCTTCCAGACTTTCCACTTCCACTTCCACCAGCGCACCGGGTTTAATCTGATGGGCCTGCTGGACCGCATTGCGGATGCCGCCGGCTGCGGCGATATGGTTTTCCTTGATTAAAAATGCATCGTAGAGACCAATGCGATGGTTCTCGCAGCCCCCGCAAAGTACGGCGTACTTCTGCGCGGTACGCAGGCCGGGAATGGTTTTGCGGGTATCCAGGATTTTTATCTGGGTGCCAGAGGTCAGCGCTGCATAGGTTGCTGCGGTGCTAGCAGTACCGGAAAGCGTCTGTACAAAGTTCAGTGCACAGCGTTCGCCGGTCAGAATGGAGCGGGCGTTGCCGTCCAGTTCAAATAATGTACTGTTTGCTTCGACGCGTTGGCCGTCTTCCACGTGCCAAATGACATTCAGCGCAGGATCGAGCTGTCGAAACACCTCGTCTACCCAGGCGCGACCACAAAATACACACTCCTCACGGGTGATCACCCTGGCGCGGGCTTGGCGCTCGGCCGGAATTAGCTGTGCCGTGATGTCCCCATCGCCCACGTCCTCTGTCAGTGCATCGCGTACTGAGCGCTGGATGTCCGGGACAAGGTTGGGGATGTTGGCAGTGGCGGGCGTCATACTCGAACCTCAATAGTACTCGCCTAAATAAAGACGAAATCCGAAAGCAGGGGCATTGTGGGGCGCCAATACTAGCAAATCTGCTCGCAAGAAGAACGCGTATAAGGTGTCGGCAGCGAGCTGAGCGGGCTGCTTTGGGGCTTACCGGTGTGGGTACCTGTGAATGAAGTCGCAAAAACGGTCTAGCGATTCTGTCTGAGGTTGTTTGTTGACACGAACTGTCTTTAGAATCAACGGTCGACCAAAATAGGTTGCCTTGCTCTCTGCTTCCTTTGGCTCAAAGGTGGTGTTTCGGGCCGATAAGCGAGAGCGCAAGAAATCCAATAATTCGAGCACGGTGGCTTCCCAGGGCTGCTGTGATGCATCACCGGAATCTTCCCCAGCGGAAGACCGGACGAGGCTAGATGGCATGAAAGACAGCGAACGTTCACCTTCCAATGTGGTCTCCCTGCAGGGTGGCACACGTGGCAAACGTGAATCTCATACGGATGCGAGCCTGCCAGCGGCAGTTGAAGTGGTGCGCGACAAGGCGCAACAGCAGCTTGTGGAGCTGGCCAAACAAGTCTTCGCCAAGGTCGATGATTCGCTGTTTGCGATGGCCGAGAAGGCGCACGGGCAGGATGAGCAGGATGGGCTTTTTCAGGCGCTGCGTCTGTTGCGTGTAGAGCGTCGCCGCGTTGTAGAGCTGTTTGCCGACAAATGTGCGCAAGCATTTTATGTGCAGGAGGCTGCCTCCGAAGACGAAGACCCTTACGCGGCAGATAATCTCTCCCTGGTGCATAACGACGATCTCGAGCAGCTCGTTGCTGTCGACACGATGGTCGCGAATGCCAAGCGTGATTTCGCTGAATCCCTGTCCGCAATTTCTTTGCGCCTCGATACCCTTCTTTCCGTCAAGATCTACGACAAGAACAACCCTCTCGGCCCCGACGCAATTTGCGATGCTTTTGTAGAGGCAGTGCGCACGCTGGATCTGCACATTCGTGCCCGCCTGACCCTGCTGAAGAAGTTTGAGCAGGTAGTGATGGCGAACCTTGGCAAAGTCTACGATGAGTGCAACAACCTGTTTGTTGAGCAGGGGGTTTTGCCAGCTCTGAAGCAGCAGCGGAGTGCGCGTCCGCAGCGTCAGGCATCCCGTCCGCAAAGGCAGCAAGGTGCACCGGTTGACGGGCAGGTTGCTCCGGAGCAGGGTGCTGGGGTTCCACAGCAGGGTGCGGCGTACTCAGGTTCTCCTGTTGGAGGGGGCTATGGACACGGCCTTATCCCACTGGGAAGTGGTGTCGCGCCGATGGCCCCGCAAGATCTGCTTTCCCATCTTGGTGCGCTGCAGTCTCACTTGCCGCAGAACTATGGCGATGGTCAGGTTGAGCTGCTCAACGTCAACAGTCTGCTCCAGGGGCGTCTGGTTGAAGCGCGTGAATCTGCCTCACTGGCAAAGATGGATAGCGATATCATCAAGCTGGTGGAGATGCTGTTCTCCTTTATTCTTGAAGACCGGAATCTGGCTGAGCCAATCAAGTCGCAGCTGGGTCGCCTGCAGTTGCCGCTGTTGAAGGTTGCGATTGCCGATAAGTCGTTCTTCAGCAAGGGTGGTCACCCGGCCCGTAAGCTTCTGAATGAACTGGCCGATGCGTGTACCGGCTGGCAGGCAAAAGACAACTACGAGAAAGACCCGCTGTACAAAAAAATCAGCGAAGTGGTTGCCCGTGTGCTCGCAGAGTTCGACCAGGATATTAATATTTTCTCCACCCTGTTGGAGTCTTTCCGCGAGTTTATCCTGCGTGAGCGCAAGCGCGCTGAGCGCCTGGAACGGCGGATCGTGGATGAGGCCGACGGCAAGGCCAAGACGCAGGCTGCACGTGCCCGGGTTGCGGCGGTGATGGACGCTTTGATGGCCGAGCGCGACTTGTCGCCGGTGGTTGCCGATTGGTTACAGAAGGTCTGGAGCAATATGCTGTTCCTGACCTGTATCAAAGAGGGTACCGACAGCGAAACCTGGAGTCGGGATGTGCGTACCGCCCGCGATCTGGTGTGGAGTGTGCATGCTCCAATGCCGGAAAGCCGTAAACAATTGCTCGGGCTGTTGCCTGCGCTGCAGGATCGCCTTAAGGCCGGCGTGGAAGCGGTTTCCCTGAATACTTTTGAAGCGCGTCGTTTGTTCGCGGGTCTCAAGGAGATTTACCGCGAGCGCTTTGCCTTGGCTCAGCGCCTGATACAAGAGCGCAGCCAGCAGGTTGAGCAGGAAGCGCGTGCGATGGCAGAAGCCGCCAGTCAGTCTGAGGTGGTAGAGCAAGAACCTGTGGCAGTTGCTGAAACAGAGGCTCATGAAGTTGAGAAGGCGACTGCGAGCGAGGCCGTGCAGGAGGTTGTGGCAGAGCTTCCAGAGATGGAAGCGTTGGAGCAGGCCGTTGCCGAAGTTGAATTGCAGCCAGAATCTCTCGAGGGTGAAGATATTCCCGAAACCGATACCCACTGGCAGCAGACGTTCCGTCTGGCACAAGGTAGCTGGTTCGAGCTCAAGCGTGGCGAGGAAGAGCAGTTCCGCTGCCGCCTGGCCGCGGTTATCAAAGATATTGATCAGTTTATCTTTGTTAATCGCAACGGTGCCAAAGTGGCGGAGTTCACCCGCGCGGAGCTGGCAATTGCGCTGCGCAAGGGCGAGTTGATGTCTATGGATGACGGCATGCTATTCGAGCGCGCTCTGCAATCGGTTATTGGTACCGTGCGTAAGTCCCGGGGGGAGATGCACTGATTCCTCCTTTTTGGGGTGCTCTCATGGTTGCTGGGGTGCCCGGGGGTTGCCATCCTATCCACTAAATGTAACGATTTGTCTCCAAGCAGTCGTGGCATCTAAATGCACAATTTGGCTGCCATCCCTCCTGAATATCATGCCTTTGTGGTACATCCGTACAATTTTCAAAGAGATTCACGCAGATTGGTCCCTTTTGGCACTTGCGTGTCATTGTGCTTTGCAGGATATTGAGGGCATGTTTTGAGACATCGGTCGCCTTTTGCCTCTTGATGTCACAGCTTTTATAATCATGAGTCATAGATTTCTGCGGTTTTGGCGCGCAAACCATTATGAGTGCGCCAAAAATTCGCACTGATGACCAGATGCATTCTGTTCGGATCGTTGGTTTTTGAGATAGGTACCCGAGCAGGTGCGCGTCAAACCGATGCCAGGAAGGGCATACTGGGGTGAGCATGGACGATATGGAAAGAAGTAATAACGAGCTTTTTGTAATCAGTGGTGGCGGGAAGTCGGGGCGAGGTGGTGCCTCTGGGGTTAAGTCTGCCACCCGACAACTAAGTAAAACCGTGAGCCTAGTCAATCAAAAGGCCATTCAGTGGATCCAGTCCCGGGTGGAGGAAGTCTTTGCCCAGGTCGACGACTCCCTGTTTACGATGGCGGAAAAAGCACATCAACAGGACGAGCAAGACCAGCTGTTCCAGGCTATTCGTGCGATCCGTGTAGAGCACAGCAACCTTGTTGATAGCTTCTGTGACGGTGTCGAAGAACGTTTTCACCACCCCCGCAACGATTCCCCCGGCGAGGATGCCGAGCTTGATTTGCGTGCAGCCTCTAACGGTCTGTCGCTTGTCAATAATGACGACCTGGAGCAGCAGGTCGCTATCCGTTCCATGGTAGCCAATATTCGTCGGGATCATGCCGAGCCTATCGCGGCACTTTCTCTGCGCCTTGACACCTTGCTGCCAGAGAAAATTTACGATGAAAACCTGCCGTTAGGCCCCGCAGCGATCTGCGCGGCCTTCGCGGATGCGCTCGATGATGTGGAAATTTCCCTGCGCGCGCGGATGACGGTGCTGAAGAAGTTTGAATTGCAACTCGCCAATCGGTTGGGTGAATTGTACGAGGACTGTAACAGTCTGCTGATCGAGCAGGGGGTTTTGCCGCATATTCAAGACCCGCTGCGTGAGCGGAGCCGCCACGGAGGTGAGAAACCGCCGATACCTGGCGCGCCGACTGCACTAGTAGAGCCGCCGTTGGCCGGTGAGCCAGGGGTGCAAATACCTGGCGCTGCAGATATTCCTGCCGCGGGTATGCCCGCTGGTTTTGCTGCTGGTGCGGGTCAGCCCGGGGCCACTGGCTACCCCAGTGCGGGCGCGGGTTCTGCCGCAAGCTATTCTGGTGGACCTGGTTTGGCTCCAGCCGGAGCGGGCGTTCCAGCCATGGCAACACCCACGCTGTTGCAGCAGTTGGGTCATTTCCAGATGTCCATGCCTGCGCATACCGGTGCGACCGGTCAGCTGGTAAATGTTACCGAGTTGCTACAGCAAAGCCTGGTTCAATCCGAGAAAAGCGCTTCGTTGCACGAGCTGGACAGTGAAGTTATCCGCCTTGTGGATATGTTGTTCTCGTTTATGCTCGAGGACCGCAACCTAGCCGAACCAATCAAAGTGCAATTGATCCGCATGCAGCTGCCTATGTTGAAGCTGGCTGTCGGGGACAAGGCATTTTTCAGCAAGGGTGGGCACCCCGCACGTCGCCTGTTAAACGAGCTTGCTGACGCCGCCATTGGCTGGCAGCCAGGCGAAAATTATCTGAATGATCCGCTGTACCGGGAAGTCTGCACTATTGTCGAGGCGGTACTGGCTGAGTACGACCGAGACGAACAAATCTTTGTGCGCCTGCTCGAATCTTTCCGTCAGTTCTCTGCGCGCGAGCGCAAACGTGCGGAAGTGATGGAGCGCCGCACCGTAGACGAAGCCCAGGGTACTGCGCGTGTTGAGGCCTCCAAGGCTCGTGTCGCCGCTGTATTTGACGCCCTGACCGCCGAGCGCAAGTTGCCGAAAATTGTGCATGAGTGGCTAAACCGGGTTTGGAGCAGCGTCCTGTTCCGCGCCTGTCTCAAGGAAGGTACCGATAGCAGTGCCTGGCGTCAGCATGTTCTGACCGCACGTGATCTGATATGGAGTGTGGTTGCACCCATGCCAGAAAGCAGTGTGAAAATGCGTCGCCTGTTGCCGGTGCTGAAAAAGCGTCTTGAGGCCGGTGCGCAATCGCTTTCGTTGAGCCCGGGTGATCGTCAGCGTCTGATGGGCGGCTTGGATATGCTCTACCGTGAACGCCAGAAATTGGGCGAGCGCGTCGAGTCAGAGCGTGAACGGCGTACCCGAGAGCGTCTGGTACAAGAGTTGCGTCGCGAGGCCGATAGCGTGGTGTCCATTCCGGTAGAGGAAGCGACTAACGCTGCAGTCATCGAAGAGCAAGTGGCTGAAACACAGGTACTGGATGAATCCCGTGAGTTGCCGGCGGAGCAGAAGGCGCTGCCGGAGGTGGAAGAGATTCAGCAAGTGGTCACCGAGGCTGCTGCGGCGAATTCAGAGGACCTGAAGCCGTTGCCCAGCGATGACAATCACTGGCAACAGACTTACCACCTCAAAGACAGCTGGTTCTTACTGCGCCGGGCGGAAAAGCTTCCGGTGCGCTGTCGACTGGCTGCAATCATCAGCGACCTGGACCAGTTTATGTTTGTAAACCGCCAGGGTGCGAAAGTTGGTGTTTACTCGCGCCTGGAGCTGGCACATGCCTTGCGCAACGAGGAACTGTTGCCGCTGGAGCAGGGGCCTCTGTTTGAGCGAGCGCTGGAGTATGTAGTCGGCAACTGTGGCGAAAGTAAAATCGCGATCAGCGTTTAGCTTTCTGCTGTGTCCTGCTGAGCGCGTATAGTCTTGTGACCCGCTGGTCTCTGCGCGCTTCTAATTCCATTTGTATGTCTATAAGGGTGTTTTCTGTTCAGAAAGTGCCCGTTTTTCGCAAAAAAGCTATATTCCTCCCGTAACTCGTATCAGCGCCTATTGGCAGACTCTTCGTCGCTTCCATAAAATAACTTCGTGCCCAGTTTCAGCGGAGTCATGTTTTGAAATATCAGATCCAGTCAGGGTGGCTTTCCGGTGTACGCCGGGTCGCGAGTCCGCACTGCAATGCGCGTCCTGAGAATACCGATGTGGATCTGTTGGTCATTCACAGTATCAGTCTCCCTCCCGGTCAGTACGGTGGCGCCTTTATCGACGAATTTTTTCTCGGCCATCTGGATATCGATGCGCATCCGTATTTTGCGGAGATAGCCACCTTGCGTGTCTCTGCACATTTATTGATCGATCGGAATGGGCGGGTAACTCAATATGTGCCGTTCACCGCACGTGCCTGGCATGCGGGGCAGTCCACCTTTTGCGGGCGGGATAACTGTAACGATTTTTCCATTGGTATCGAGCTCGAGGGGCTCGACACCGATACCTTTACCGCGGAGCAATACACCTCGCTGGCGGAGGTCACAGAGGCGATTGTCGAGGAATACCCTGGTATCGATCGATCGAGAATTACCGGGCACTCGGATATTGCACCCGGTAGGAAGTTGGACCCGGGGCCCGGGTTCCATTGGAGTGAATATTTTCACGAGCTGGATGCGCTCGCCGGAAATAACAAAGGCGATCTGCCCAAGGCCTAGCGTGGGGTGGGTTAGCCACAGATGATAATGGGGGAATTATGGCACTTTTGATTGTGCTGCTGGCGTTGGCATTGGTACAGATTTGGGGCTCAGGTGGCCCGCTACACCGGGATGCCTGGTTTGGCCGCTGGAAGGATTTTGTGTTGAATTGGCCGGCTCTCAAGCAGCGTTACAGCCTTGGGTTCGGCATTCTGGTGTTGGCACCGGTGATGGCAGTGGCACTGTTATTGGCACTGGCCGAGTCCATGCTGGGTTGGCTGGGCGTAATAGTGGTAAGCGTGCCCGCACTGCTGTATTGCTTTGGGCGGGGCAACTTTAACGATGCGGTCGCCAGTTACCTGCGCGCCTGGTATCAGGGCGACCTGGATGCGGCCAAAGCCGCAGCGGCCCCACTGCTGGGCCCGGATGCCGAGCGAGAAGTTGCGCAGGCCTCCGACGCGCAGTCTCTGCATCGGCTGGTTTTCCACTCTGCGGTCTACCGCGCGTTCGAGCGGCTGTTCGCGGTGCTCTTCTGGTTTTTGTTACTCGGTGTACCCGGTGCATTGCTGTACCGTATGAGCCAGATGGCCCTGTCCGCATTTGCCCGCGAAGAGACAGAAACCGATGCTGTTGCGGGCGACGATGCTGACGCTGAAGGTGATGCGGAAAATTCACAGACGGAAGAGGCTGCGCTGGCAGCGCGCTGGTTGTGGCTTATCGAATGGCTACCGGTACGCGCTTTGGGCTTCTCGCTGGCGATTGTGGGTAACTTTGCCGGTTGCTATCGTGCCTGGCGTGAACGCCTGACCTGTAAGGAAACCACGACGGCAGACGTACTCGAGCGCTATATGGAAGGTGCCCTTGGCGGCATCGACAGCAGCGAGTGCAGTGCTGGTGTTGCGGTGAATGAAGGTCAGCGGTTGTGCGGCGCCGAAGTCGAGGCAATGCAGAGTTTGTTGTCCCGCGCGCTACTGATGTGGATAACGCTGATGGCATTGTATGTGCTTTGGGGCTAACGGGTTCGTTTGCTGCCCAGAACTGTGTTTTATTTGGTATTTTTTTCCGAGCTCTCCGTACCGCCCTCATTAGGGCGGTTTTTTGATGGGTAACTTTGTGTCTGATTCTCCTGTCGAATCCATTGATTTGCCGTTGGCCGCGGATATCTTTACCGCCGCCGAGCGGCTCTGCGGTCTCGTGCACCGAACACCGTTGATCACATCCTCTGCGCTGAACGACATACTGGGCGCTGAGGTGTACTTCAAGTGCGAACATTTGCAAAAGGTGGGTGCCTTCAAGGCCCGTGGTGCAGCGAATGCCCTGTTCCAATTACCGGCGGGCACTTCCATGGTGGCAACGCACTCCTCCGGCAACCATGGCGCGGCGCTTGCCTGGGCGGCGTCGCAGCGGGGAATCCAGTGCACCGTGGTAATGCCGGAAAACGCACCCGCGGCAAAAAGAACCGCGGTTGCGGGCTATGGTGCAAAAATTGTGCTGTGCGCTCCGACCCTTGCCGCGCGGGAATCCACTCTGGCGCAGGTGGTCGCGGAGACTGGCGCGCACGTCGTGCCGCCATTTGATGATGCGCGGATTATTGCCGGCCAGGGGACGGTTGCGCAGGAAGTTATTGGGCAATGCCGTGAACTGGGGTTTGAGCCCGATTTACTTGTGGCTCCCGTTGGTGGTGGAGGCCTGCTGGCTGGTGTTGGATTGGCGGTCTCGGCGTTAGCCCCACAAATTAAGGTGCTTGGTGCAGAGCCTCAGGGGGCGGATGATGCTCAGCGCTCGTTGCGCGGTGGTGTGCGTATTACCGAGCAGACTGCCGACACCATTGCTGACGGGCTGCGCACAACGCTTGGGTTGCGTAACTTTAGTGTAATTCGGGAAACCGTTAACGACATCGTGACTGTTTCCGAGGTGGGTATTCGGCAGGCACTGGAATTGTTGTGGACCCGTACCAAACAGCTGGTGGAGCCCTCCGCTGCAACAGGGGTGGCGGCGCTGCTGGAGCACCGCGCTCGCTTCCGTGGCAAGAAGGTCGCTGTGGTACTTACCGGGGGTAATATGGACCTGGCAGCTATCTCTACGTTGTTAACGGAAGCGCCGTGAATTCTTTGCATCAGCAATTACTGGGCGTTTTTATGCGTACGACGAATAGTTGCAATGGCACTGGGTTCACGGGCAAGCTGATTAGCAACCGTGGGCTGCTACACTGGGAGGGCGATACTGCATGGCGCCTGTAATAATTTTTTTGCGCGCAATGATCGGGCTTTTCGGTGTGGCTTTGTCCTTAGCGGTACGGGCAGAAACCTTTGTGCTGACGTCTACTGATTACGCTGAAGGTGATACCTTGCGCGAATCGCAGCTCTACTATGGGTTGGGTTGTAACGGTGAGAATCTTTCGCCCCAGTTGGTCTGGTCTGGTGCGCCGGCGGGGACACGTAGTTTTGCCGTGGTGATGGAGGATGTCGATGCGCCTGCGGCGATTGATGCCTGGCACTGGGTCGTGTTCAACATTCCCGCAGAGGTTACCGAGTTGCCGGCAGGCAGTGGTGATCCTAAAGCCGGACTGGTACCTGAGGCGATACAAAGCCGCTCCAGCTTGGGTGATCCCGGTTATGCTGGAGCCTGCCCGCCAAAAGGCCAGGGTGCGCATCGCTATCAAATTCGTGTTTATGCACTTAAGGTAGAGCAGTTGGCACTGGATGATGAAATTCCCGCCGCCGCAGTGGCTGCCGAGATTGAGGTCAACAAGTTGGCTGAAGCACAATTAGAAGTAAAATTTGGACGCTAGGCGTTTAGTGCTGTTACGGACCTAGTGCAGAAACTTCAGGCAAGCCGATAAAAGGAAGAAGAGCCTGCCCATGCAAGAATCAAAAATGACCTGGGGACAGGCACTGCGGGTTTACCTGAAACCCAAAGTGCTGGCGATGTTTTTTCTCGGCTTTTCTGCCGGACTACCGTTCCTGTTGGTGTTTTCAACACTGGCGGCGTGGCTCACGGATTATGGAGTGAGCCGAACCACGATTGGTTTCTTTGGTTTGGTTGGCCTTACTTATTCCATCAAATTTGCCTGGGCGCCGGTGATCGATCATCTGCGCATTCCTTTCTTTAATGGTTTGTTGGGAAAACGCCGCAGCTGGTTGCTTCTATCGCAACTGGGCATTGCCCTTTGTCTGTTTTTTCTCGCCAATCTCAATCCACAGCTGGCCCTGACGAAAATTGCACTGATCGCCGTGGCTGTTGCATTTTGTGCAGCGTCTCAGGATGTCGTAATTGACGCTTTTCGTATCGAATCCGCCAGTGAAGAACTTCAAGGCGCCATGGCTGCCAATTATGTATTTGGCTATCGAGTGGCGTTATTGGTAGCCGGTGGTGGTGCATTGTACATTGCCGACATTGCGGACTGGTCGACTTCCTATCTGAGTATGGCGGGACTGATGGGTGTGGGTATTATTACCACCCTAATAGTTGCCGAGCCCGATCATACCAAGGCGGCGGAATTGGCCAAACCGTTTGAGCGTGCTTGGATAGAGCGAATCTGGGGTTCCGGGGAGCACAGCGGATTAAAAGAATGGTTTGTAAAAGCGGTTATCTGCCCAGTAATTGATTTCTTCAAGCGCAACGGGCGCTTTGCATTGATTCTTTTGCTGCTAATCGGTATTTATCGTATCAGTGACCTTGCCATGGGTGTTATGGCTAACCCGTTTTATTTGGATCTGGGGTTTTCGAAAACAGATATTTTCCAGATCGTGAAAGTCTTTGGTTTCTTCTTTTCAATTCTCGGGGCGTACCTCGGTGGGTTGCTTGTTGTGCACTACGGTATTATGCGCCCGCTGATTCTGGGTGCAGTGATGGTTGCCGCGACCAACCTTCTATTTGCGCACATGGCACAGATCGGGCCAGATAAGAACTGGCTGGCGATCCTGATTAGCGCTGACAATGTCAGTGCGGGTATCTCCAATACGGTGTTCATCGCCTACCTGTCGAGCCTGGTCAACCAGGAGTACACAGCGACTCAATACGCCCTGTTCAGCTCGTTGATGACTTTACCGGGCAAATTTATCAGCGGTTTTTCCGGGATCGTGGTGGACTCTATGGGGTACTCCGTGTTTTTCACTTATGCCGCGATCCTCGGGATACCTGCGGTCCTATTGGCGGTTTACGTCTGGTGGCGAGACAATCGCAAGGCTGAAGTGGATACACCGACGACCAGTTAGTAGTACCGCGTTACGGCTGCCAGAGGAATCGTTCAAGATCGACTTTCCCGTGTATCAGGACTATGCCCTCGGCCTCTAATCTGCTTTTCTGCCTCTGATACCCTGGTTCTGGAATTGAAATGCGACCCTGGGCGTTGAGCACCCGGTGCCACGGCAGAGTAGTATCCCGCGGTAACTTTCGCAGGGTTTGCCCCACCAGTCTCGCTGCTCTGGGCAGCCCAGCCATCTCGGCTAATCCTCCATAGGTCACCACTCGTCCCGTCGGCACCTGCGCAAGTGCAAGGCAGATGCGACTTGTGGCATCATTGTTTGCTGACATTGGTTTCTGCACCATGTGTTATCTGGATGTTTGGAAGTTTTTTCTTGTTGCCGAACTCCTGAATTATTAGTTTCTCGCAATTAATAATGTCAAGCTATCGGAAGGTTGTTTCGTGCTGTCTGTTGTACCTCGTTTTCCCGCATTTACCGCGAAATTTTTCTCCTCTTTTTCAAAAAATTGGCTGAAAGTTGCGCCAGTCTCTCTTGCTGTATTTGTGCTTGCCACCTCCGGTGCGCACGCTGGTGTGCTGAGCCTGACTAATGGCGATCGTATCTATGGCGATCTGGTATTGGTCGAGAAGGAGCAAGTGATCTGGCGATCAGAAAACTTCGGCGATATCACGGTGGAGAAAGCCAAGATTCTGTCGCTGGAAACCGATAAAGACCTGAAAATTGCGGGGCGAGATGAACCATGTGCACTCGCTGGTCACCGCCGTCAGCAGTGGGAGCTCTACTGTGACGAAGGCGCGGGCTGGGTGATGGATTTTCCCGCCATCGACCGCGCGGAACCCTATGTAAATTTTGTCGGTAATCCCATCGTGTTGCACGGCAACGTGTCTGCCGCAGGGGTGTTCGAAGATGGTAACCGTGAGAGGCAAGATTGGGACGTCAATGTGAATTTTGACGTACGCCACGGTGACTTCCACCACATTATTGGCACCCAATATCAGAATCAGAACAACCCAGAAATTGATGACCTCGAAAAGTATCGTCTGAGTTATGACTTGCGCTGGATCTTCGCCGAGAAATGGTTTGCCGCTGGCAACAGCGCGTTATTGCATGAAGAAGCACGTAATCTCGACCTCAGTACCACGCTGGGTCTCGGTTTGGGTTACCTGTTTTTCGATACGGATAAAGCAGCACTCTCTATCCAGGGTGGTGTGAGTAGCCTGCAGGATGAGTACATTGACCCGAGCCTCAATGAGAACTCTGGCAAGCGCTATGCTGCGGGCCGGTCGGCCTGGGATTTTCGCTACAAGTTCGACTTGGGGCCTGAGGTTTATTACAACCAGGAAGTTCTCCAGTCCTTCGAGGGCAGTGAGGACTACCAGAGCAATGCGGAAATTGGTGTGCGGACGCCACTGGTTAAGGGCATTCTGATGGAAGTGAAATATGCGTGGCAGTATGACAACACTCCCTCCATCGACAGTGAAAAGCAGGACACAAAAGTGACGGTCGGTGTGGGCTATTCCTGGTAAAACCGATCGCAAAAACATAACAAGCTCGACATACCGGGCAATCGACGAGAGTGCTGAGAGTTTATGAAGATTGAAAATAGCGTTGTGGTGATCACCGGTGGTGGTCAGGGACTGGGCCGCGCCATGGCCGAACATCTGGCAAAGCAAGGCGCGCGCCTTGCCCTGTTGGATGTGAATCAGGAGGCGCTAGACCAGAGTGTTGCCGTTTGTGAGGCCCTGGGCGCTGAGGCCCGCAGCTACAAGGTGGATGTCACCAGTGAGGAGGCGGTTGACCAGTGCTTCGCCGCGATCACCGCAGACTTTGGCGCGTTGGATGTTCTGGTGAACAACGCCGGGATCATGCGCGACGGTATGTTGCTGAAGGTGAAGGATGGCAAGGTGACCGATCGTATGTCGCTATCCCAGTGGCAATCGGTAATCGACGTCAACCTGACCGGTGTCTTCCTGTGCGGCCGTGCCGCAGCCGGGATTATGGCTGAGCGAGGCAATGGCGGCGTTATCATCAATATTTCCAGTGTCTCCCGCGCCGGAAACATGGGGCAGACCAACTACTCCGCCTCCAAAGCGGGTGTTGCGACCATGAGCGTGAGTTGGGCCCGGGAACTGGGACGCTACGGGGTGCGTGTTGCGGCCATTGCCCCTGGGTTTATCGGTACCGAGATGGTTGCACAGATGCGCCCGGAAATCCTCGAGGGACTGATCAAGCAGGTTCCTCTGCGCCGCATCGGCGAGCCGGACGAAGTGGCCAGCACCGTGGCATTTATCATTGAGAATGACTATCTCTCTGGTCGAGTCATTGAAATTGATGGCGGCGCCCGCATCTAATTCCCTCCTGTAACAATTTCGCAGCGCTTGCCAGTGTGACTTGCAAGCGCTTCTTCAGAGACTCAAGCCATGCGCCCATTCCTACTGCTGTTTATCATCATGCCCATCTTGGAGATGTGGGTACTGATCCGCGTGGGCGAGGAAATCGGGGCGCTTCCGACCATTGGGCTGGTGCTGCTGACCGCCGTGGTGGGGCTGGCGTTGCTGAAGCGGCAGGGGCTTTCCACCATTATGCGTGCCCAGCAGAAAATGGCGGTGGGCGAGTTGCCTGCACAGGAAATGGCTGAGGGTATATTCCTGGCGGTCGGTGGCGCCTTGCTGCTTACTCCCGGCTTTATTACCGATGCCATTGGTTTTGCCTGTCTTATCCCGGGTATTCGGCACCTGTTCCTGGGCAAATTATTGAGTCACGTGGTGGTAGTACGTGGCCCCGGTTACCCACCGGGAGGCGATCACGCGCACGGCCCCCAATCCCAGTCCGGGGAAAAGCGTCCCCACGATGTTATCGAGGGTGATTTCAAACGCGAAGACGACGACAAAAACCAGCGCTAATGCTGGTTTTTTGAACGATTCTCTCTCAGCCAGACCCGTATGGCCGCTATCCTGAAAATTTCTCCGGGTTTTTTTCTCCGCCGCCGTTGAAATCCCACTTTCCCTCCCGCATATAGCTTCCACCTAGATTTTCCCTGCGCCCGAAGCTCGCGCGCAGGAATGGAGCCCGCCTCGCCAATGGGGCTGGCCCGCAAGTAAATGCAACCCTAAAACGACTCATTGGAGAGCAATCCATGAAAATTCGTCCTTTACACGACCGTGTAGTCGTACGCCGTAAGGAAGAAGAACAGAAAACTGCCGGTGGCATCGTTCTGCCTGGCGCAGCGAAAGAAAAACCAAACCAGGGCGAAGTGGTTGCCGTGGGCGAAGGTAAGCAGCTGGACAATGGCGACGTTCGTGCACTGTCCGTAAAAGTGGGTGACACCGTTGTATTCGGTCGCTACGCCGACAGCAACACCCTCAAGGTGGACGGCGAAGAGCTGATCATCATGAGCGAAGGCGACATCTACGGCGTACTGGAAGGCTAAGGCCCGAGTCTAGCTTCAGCTAGCTCCAACTATTTCCAGTAATAGGCAACCACGAACAGAATTGAGGAATAAAGATCATGGCAGCAAAAGACGTAAAATTTGGTGACGACGCTCGCCAGAAAATGCTGAGCGGTGTAAACATCCTGGCCGACGCAGTAAAAACCACCCTGGGCCCGAAAGGCCGTAACGTGGTTCTGGACAAAGCCTTCGGCGCGCCGACCGTAACCAAAGACGGTGTATCTGTAGCCAAAGAGATCGAACTGAAAGACAAGTTCGAGAACATGGGTGCGCAGATGGTGAAAGAAGTTGCTTCTAAAGCCAATGACGCTGCCGGTGACGGCACCACCACCGCGACTGTACTGGCGCAGGCAATCGTAGTTGAAGGCCTGAAGTCCGTAGCAGCCGGTTTCAACCCGATGGACCTGAAGCGCGGTATCGACAAAGCTGTTGCTGCAGCCGTTGACCACCTCGCTGGCCTGTCCACCCCTTGTGAAGACAGCAAGTCCATTGCCCAGGTTGGTACCATCTCCGCGAACAGCGACGAGAGCGTTGGCACCATCATCGCTGAAGCGATGGAAAAGGTTGGCAAAGAAGGTGTTATCACTGTTGAAGAAGGTTCCGGTCTCGAGAACGAGCTGGACGTGGTTGAAGGTATGCAGTTCGACCGCGGCTACCTGTCTCCATACTTCATCACCAACCAGGAAAACATGACCGCTGAGCTGGAAAGCCCGTTCATCCTGCTGGTCGACAAGAAAATCTCCAACATCCGTGACCTGCTGCCGCTGCTGGAGCAAGTAGCCAAGGCCTCCAAGCCGCTGCTGATCATCGCTGAAGACGTAGAAGGCGAAGCGCTGGCCACTCTGGTTGTTAACAGCATGCGCGGTATCGTGAAGGTTGCTGCGGTTAAAGCACCTGGCTTCGGCGACCGTCGTAAAGCCATGCTGCAGGACATCGCCATCCTGACCGGTGGTACCGTAATCTCTGAAGAAGTTGGCCTGGAGCTGGAAGCTACCACTCTGGAACACCTGGGTACCGCCAAGCGCGTAACCCTGTCCAAAGAAAACACCGTAATTGTTGACGGTGCTGGCGACGTAGCTGACATCGAAGCGCGCGTTAAGCAGATCCGTGCCCAGATCGAAGAATCTTCTTCCGACTACGACAAAGAGAAGCTGCAAGAGCGCGTAGCCAAGCTGGCTGGCGGTGTTGCCGTGATCAAGGTTGGCGCAGCCACCGAAGTTGAAATGAAAGAGAAGAAAGCCCGCGTTGAAGACGCACTGCACGCTACCCGCGCTGCGGTAGAAGAGGGCGTTGTACCTGGCGGTGGTACCGCACTGGTTCGCGCAACTCAGGCGATCTCTGTAACTGGTGACAACGAAGACCAGAACCACGGTATCGCAGCAGCCCTGCGCGCTATGGAAATGCCTCTGCGTCAGATCGTTAGCAACGCTGGTGACGAAGCCTCCGTGGTTGTGGACAAGGTTAAGCAAGGCGAAGGCAACTTCGGCTATAACGCTGGTACCGGCGAGTACGGCGACATGCTGGGCATGGGTATCCTGGACCCGGCCAAGGTAACCCGCTCTGCACTGCAGGCGGCAGCCTCTATCGCTGGCCTGATGATCACCACCGAAGCCATGGTTGCTGAATTGCCGGAAGACAAGCCGGCTGCCGCAGCACCTGACATGGGTGGCATGGGCGGTATGGGTGGTATGGGCGGCATGATGTAAGTCAGCCTTACCGACCTATCCAAAAAAGCCCCGCAATTGCGGGGCTTTTTTTATGCCTGGAGAATCTTTGTGGAATCTCATTAAACCGCAATTGCATACAGCGCAGGCTCTTCCTGAATTTCGCCGTTGTTCGAAAGGCAGTCCATCGGGCTGAGTACGCCCTTACTGCCACGATTTACCACATGGGTATAGATTTCCGTAATGCTGATGTCAGAATGCCCGAGAAGCTCCTGAATCGTACGCAAGTCATACCCGGACTCGAGCAGATGCGTCGCAAAGCTGTGACGAAATGCATGTGCTCGAGCCGGCTTGTGAATCCCGGCCGCGACGACAGCACGGCGAATCTGCTTTGCAAGGGCTGACGGGTGTAAATGGTGCCGTCTGACTTCGCCTGTTCGAGGACATGGGCCGACACGAGAGGAGGGGAATAGAAACTGCCAGGCCGTTTCACGGGCCGCTTTTGGGTATTTACGCGCGAGCGCGTCCGGCAAATAAACATCGCCGTATCCATCGGCAATATCCTGTGCATGCAAAATTCGCACGCGTTCGATCTGTCGTTTCAATTCTGGAACCAGCGCGCTAGGCAAGATCGTTGTACGATCTTTATTACCCTTTCCACTGCGCACATAAATATTACTGCTACCGAAATCGATATCTTTAATACGTAGTGACAGCAACTCCGCGGAACGCAGCCCCGCACCGTAGAGTAGTTCTATCCGCAGCCGCCCGGCTCCTTTAAGATGAGAAAGTATCGCCGCGATCTCTTTGCGGCTATACACAACGGGTAGCCGACGTGGTCGTTTCGCATGGGTAAAGGAGAGGCCATCGAGCGGTACGTCCAGGAACCGCCGGTAGAGATAAACCAGTGCATTCAGAGCAATTCGTTGTGTTCCAGCCGAGCAATCCCGTTGTTCAGACAGATGATTTAAAAAATGCTCAACGTCTACCGCCCCCATTTCGGACGGGTGTCGCTTGCGGTGAAAGAGAATAAAGCGGCGAATCCAATGTAAATAAGTCCGCTCCGTCGTATACGCCAAGCCGGCATCTCGCATATGCAGACGCAACTTGTCGAAAAAGCGAACAGGCCTAGCGGGCACCCTTGGCCGAATGTCATCCATAACAAACTCCCAGCTGTTTATACATACAGTATTCTAGGGTTTCGGTCCTGTCAATTCCGGGAACAGCAGCCTATGGCGTGTGTTCCCGGATTGCAGTAGGCTAAGTGCTTGATTGATAAGGCCTTGGATAACAAGCAAAGAGCCATATTAAAATCAGGAACAATAGACTCGGTCTTCTTTTGGTATTTTTGTTCAATGTAGTTAGTTTGCTAACTATTTGATATTAAAGAATTTAATTCTTCTGACATCCAAAGCATCCCAGGAACAAAAGTCAATTACAACAAAAGACCAGGGCCAATGAATAAAACTGTTAAACCCGGTAATAATCCGACTCATAGGTTTCCCGTGAACAAAATTGAAAAAGAAGAGTTTGATCCAGTGGTGGAGCCCACAACTGATAAAGTACATCGAATAGCAAGAAGTATTTTATCAGCTGTACCCGCAGTGGGGGGCGCGCTTACAGAATCCTTGAATACGATTATTGCCCCTCCCTATGAAACGAGAGTAAATAATTGGTTGTATAACCTAAGTGATACGATCAATGACTTGATTGACAATCATTCGAAGACTGAAAGTGAGCTTAGAGAAAATAAAGCACTTTTATCAGCCATTCTAAGATCAAGCGATATTGCTGTTAGAACCTCAAGTGAAGATGTAATTAACGCCTTATCCAATGGCCTTATTTCAGTTGCATTAGATCAAACCCTCGAAGAATCACTGGTTTGTATTTATCTCAACTCCATTGCTAGGCTGACCTCGCTGCACCTAAAGCTTCTTGAATATTTGGCATCTCTGTCTGAGGTAGACAAAAGTATTCAACTAACCCAGGAAAGACAGTTAGAATTCTTTAAGAATTTGGCAGGCTATGATAATGACTTAAAATCAAGAGAGCTTGTTTATCGTCTCATGAATGATCTTATGAACGAAAGAGTAGTGGCCTTACCAGAAGGTGCCAGCGCTAGTTCTGGTGGACCAAACTTTATTAACATGAGGCTTACAATGTTTGGGGAGGAGCTTATCCGATACATCAGTGGAAGAAAGGTTTAACAAACTAATGAACTTCGCGCGCACGTTGCGCGCCGGACAGCCTACGCTGCGCTTCGGCTGCCGGTTATTAGGGCGTTATGCAACTATTAATAAAAAATTTAGGAATGATGGAAGAGGGTAGCTCAGTGTCAGTTGTTTTTGTTATATCAGTGATAGTTGGATTGGTGTGTACCGCAGCCTATCTATATTGTTTTCTATCACTAAAGAAATCGAAAGAGTCATCTGGACTCAAACATTTGGCATATTTTTCCGGAGCATTCTTAGTGTATTTTTTGACAAACTTGTTCAACTATACAATCGGCCCGGTGGCTCATCTTGTGGGTGCGAGTGTAGGTGTAGAGTGGGTCGGTGAAGCTGAAGACCTAGTTTACTCAATAACGAGTATTGTCGCCGTAACGCTATTTATTCTCGGGGTACGCGCAGCAGCAGAGCAAGCTCGTGCATAACAAGGCCGGGCAATTTGCTCCGGGCCTGCGGCCCTCCGCGGGACAGCTTACCTTGTGCACCTTTTGCGCAGGTCGCTGTGCTCCCATTCTCGCGCATAATGCGCACAAGGTAAGCTGCCCCTGCCGGCGGCGTTATGAATCGTAAGGGATTTTTCGTCTGAGAAGGTTATATCATGGAAGAAATGCTTCGTTTTTTTGCGGTAACATTTTTTCTCGTTGTGTTGATAACTATCCCATTTGGGGTGATTAAGGGTGTCTACGATTTTTGCAACTGGAAAAATTTTACTAAAAAGGGATACAGAGCCTCAGCTTACATATTCTTACTAATTGCCATTTTTTTACTTCTCTCGTTCTACTATTGGATGACACAGCAGGGAGGGGGTGAAGTGAGTGGAATAATGTTATTCGTCTTTGCGCCAGCCCCGGGAGTATTCTGTATCTTATACTGGACGTTTTTAGGGTTGGGAGTAGATCGTAATTCATAACAAGGCCGGGCAATTTGCTACGGGCCTAGGGCCCTCCGCGGGACAGCTCACCTTGTGCACCTTTTGCGCGGGTCGCTGCGCTCCCATTTTCGCGCAAAACGCGCACAAGGTAAGCTGCCCCTGCCGGCGGCGTTATGTACTGAAATGAAATTTTTGGCACTTTCTCTAGTTCTAGTATTTTCAGCAACAGCTCATGCTCAAGCAATGCGTCAATATATGCCGCTGGTATACGAGCCAAATGTTGGAATCAAACCTGCCCCGGAGTTGCTAGATAAAGGGCACCTGGACAATGTAGTTCATGTGCTCAGCGTCTATCGAATAAAATGTAAAAGAGAATCGGCACTTAATTTACTCGTGGACAGTAGTGTTACTCTTGAAACGCAGTGGAACTACACAACTAAAGCAAATGATAAGCAGTGGTTAAAGGAGCATCCGCCCGAGCCTGGTGCCAAGTGTACATAACAAGGCCGGGCAATTTGCTCTGGGCCTACGGCCCTCCGCGGGACAGCTTACCTTGTGCACCTTTTGCGCAGGTCGCTACGCTCCTATTTTCGCGCAAAATGCGCACAAGGTAAGCTGCCCCTGCCGGCGGCGTTATTGGTGCCGGTAGGTTTTTTTGTTTATCCGAGGTTGCTGAAGTTTCAGTGCTTCAAAATAGCATCCACCATTGAGCTAGTTTGGCTGGTTGCTATGCAAGCATGTTCGTTCCTAGAGTGTTCGCTCAGGCTCGGTAGAGGAGGGCTATCCAGAGTATTCCCCTGGAATGCCAGTAAGATAAAAAATAGTTGGGGGAAGTGCGGTATTCTTTCCTCGTAAATTTAGGCAGTGGCCAGCCAAGCCGTGGCTGGCAAAGTGCTAGTAGGTAGTTCAGAGTGCGGCCGCAATAACGAGGCTAGGCAGGATCGCCCAGCCCCTTCGGGGCTCGGCTGGGACAACCTACGCTGCGCTCCGGCTGCCCCTGCTAGCGGCGTTAAGTGTCAGTACCATGAAATCACTTGGAACAATAATAAACGTAGCTCTGCTTGTTTTTTCAGCCACTACGCTCGCTCAAGGTAATTGTATATCTGAAGCTTCTGCGCACCGTTCAGTTGAAGTAAAAATTGAAAGTAGCGGTTCTTGCACAAAATTGAATTGCACCAATGTGAAAGCAAAAAATATCCAGGCAGCACTATCCATCTGCCACCAAACAGAAAAAGACTTCAATTTCTGTGGTTGGCATGAAAAACGTAGGATTCAACACGTAGAAATGTTTCAGCCTAAAGATGGTGTGTATGAGCTGAGCATTGAGAAATGCCACACTTAACAATCACGGGCAGTGAAGCTCCGGCCCTTCGGGCCTCCGCGGGACGGCTTACCTTATGCACGTTTTGCGCGGTTCGCTTCGCTCTCATTTTCGCGCAAATCGTGCATAATGTAAGCCGCCCCTGCCGTGGGCGTTAAGTGTCTATGAGAACCGAGCACGAAATAAAATTGATGCAATATGCTCAAGGAGCACTTCTGGGGGAAATTGCCCCATCTTTTAGGGCGATATCTTTTAAGTTGTCTCCGGACGGTGAAGATTTAGTTGCTCGCTTTATATTTGATGGAGAACCAAGCGAAGAGGCTAGAGAAGTTGCTAGTGTTGCGTTGACTAATTTATTGGCCAACTACTCAGAGAATCATCGGAGTTTCAAAGAGCAAATGATGGCAGTTCCATTCCCCCAGAAAATGGAACATTTACCTCTTTTGGTATATCTGCGCAATGAAGACAGTTGGAACCCATGGTCCAAGGCATGGAAAAACACTTAACAAAGCCGGGCAATTTGCTACGGGCCTGAGGCCCTTCGCGGGACAGCTTACCTTGTACACAACTTGTGCGGGTCGCTTCGCTCCCATTTTCGCACAAGGCGTGCACAAGGTAAGCTGCCCCTGCCGGCGGCGTTAAGTGAGTAAAGGAATACCAATGAAGTCATTTTTGTTCAATCTGGTGGGCCTTTTAGGTTCTTGGCACTTTATAGATCTGTCCTCTAGCTATTCACTCAATTCAGTCTTTGCACCAATCATCTTTACTGGCTTTCTCATATCTAGCATTCTCTGGTTTATTGTGAAATTTGGTGTCAATCAACGTACCAGTAGCGGCGGGTTTTTCGGGGGCGATGGCGGTTATGGTGGTGGAGGTGACGGCGGGGGTGGGGGCGATGGCGGATGCTAGTCCCCACTTAACAAGCACGGGCAATGAAGCTCCGGCCCTTCGGGCCTCCGCGGGACGGCTTACCTTATGCACGTTTTGCGCTGTCGCTTTGCTCCCATTTTCGCGCAAAACGCGCATAAGGTAATCCGCCCCTGCCGTGGGCGTTAAGTGTCTATGAGAACCGAGCAAGAAATAAAATTGATGCAATATGCTCAAGGAGCACTTCTGGGCGAAATTGCCCCATCTTTTAGGGCGATATCTTTTAAGTTGTCTCCGGACGGTAGAAATTTAGTTGCTCGCTTTATATTTGATGGAGAAGCAAGCGAAGAGGCTAGAGAAGTTGCTAGTGTTGCGTTAACTAATTTATTGGCCAACTACTCAGAGAGTCATCGGAGTTTCAAAGAGCAAATGATGGCAGTTCCATTCCCCCAGAAAATGGAACATTTGCCTCTTTTGGTATATTTGCGCAATGAAGACAGTTGGAACCCATGGTCCAAGGCATGGAAAAACACTTAACAAAGCCGGGCAATTAGCTACGGGCCTACGGCCCTCCGCGGGACAGCTTACCTTGTGCACAACTTGTGCGGGTCGCTTCGCTCCCATTTTCGCACAAAACGTGCACAAGGTAAGCTGCCCCTGCCGGCGGCGTTATACGTAGGTCAGAATTTTGACCCTTAATAATGCTATATATTCCACGCTATTTATTGTGGCCGTAACAATTGGCTTGTCGTTTTTCGCAGGCGTTGCTTATGCCTATACCTTATGTGGGCTCGCGGCTTTGATCGCCGTCGGCCACTTGATTACACTTGATGATGACATGCCGGGTGAATGGAGTAACCCAGAGGGTGACAAAAGTGTGTGGCACAGCTCTTTGGTAGTATTAGCGATAAAGCTTCTAGTGTTTGTTGTTTTTGTCATAGTCACGTTGTCATTTCCATCAATAGCCAAGTATGGTGCTTGGTCTTGAGTGAAACGTATAACAAGGCCAGGCAAATAGCTCCAGGCCTGCGGCCTTCCGCGGGACAGCTTACCTTGTGCACGTTTTGCGCTGGTCGCTATGCTCCCATTTTTGCGCAAAACGCGCACAAGGTAAGCTGCCCCTGCTGGCGGCGTTAGAGCGATGAAAGTAAAAATATCGATTTTCATAGCTGGAATGATAATGGGGCTCGCAGTCTCGTATTTCTTTGTATCTAAACAGTGGGCGGTGCACCATGATGTTGCTTCGCTCACCGATCGAGGAAAAGCAATGGTGGCAATCGCGGATCTTCTTTCGGAGTCGGCGCGAGATCATGAGTCAACCATCGCTAGCCAGTTAGAGGGATATGTCTGCGATGAATATCGTAGGCAAAAATCTATCTCTTCTGGCGCTATTGACTTGGACTCTTATGGGCTTAGCGATCGAGGGAAGGTTGAGGGCATGAAAAGTTCAACTAGGTATGTATTACAAGCCGAGGCATATAATTCAAAATTGGTGGAGCGATGTGGTCAATCGCTCTAACAAGGCCGGGCAATTTTCTCCGGGCCTGCGGCCCTCCGCGGGACAGCTTACCTTGTGCACGCTTTGCGCAGGTCGCTGCGCTCCCATTTTTGCGCAAAACGCGCACAAGGTAAGCTGCCCCTGCCGGCGGCGTTATGTTTCAGGAGAGTTATGGGGCCATTAACTGAAAAAATGATCAGGGAAATGGATCAGCTATCCAGCCTTCTCGAGCATGTTGGCGAAGACGGCTGGAGCAGTGCAGTTAAGAAAGCTCGCTCATTTCTGTCTGTCTCAAATTATCGAGGTATCGAAGAAGCAAAAACATGGTTCGGCACTATTGGTACTCTCAATGACCTTGTAATTCATCCCGCGAACGGGCATCAAGTCTCAGAGCAGGAACTGGATCAGATAAACTCAAGGCTTTGTACGCTATGCAGCAATATCTACCATTTGATTCAAGATATTGAGAGAAACACAAGTTTTGAGTAAAAACATAACAAGGCCAGGCAAAATGCTCCGGGCCTTCGTCCCTCCGCGGGACAGCTTACCTTGTGCACGTTTCGCGCAGGTCGCTACGCTCCCATTTTTGCGCAAAACGCGCACAAGGTAAGCTGCCCCTGCTGGCGGCGTTATACGCTAGCGAGGAATCATGAGAATCATGAGAATCATAATTAGAATATTGGCTTTTGTTGCACTATGTATCTCATGTGCCTGGCTTTACTTTGAACGTAGCTTTGAACCAGCCCTGACTACAGTTGTATCACTATCTGCATTGATATCGACTTTTTTCTTCGATAAAAAGTCAGAAGAAGCTTCAGGTCAGTCTCAGCGCATAGGTAAACATGCTACAGGTATACAAGCCGGTGGTGACGTGAGCATAAATATCGGATCAACGGATAAAAAGGATAATTCGTGATAGGTGACAAACAAAATCAAAAGGTAGAAGCTGAAGGCACTGCCATTCAGGCGGGAGGTAATGTTACGGTTACCCAAAATATGGGGCTATCCGTTGCAGAAGTGAAGGAATTATGCCTGCTGTTTTTACGCGATAATTTTCCATCCTTGAGAGATGAGGCTATTCGAGCAGCAGAAGGGAATGTACAACAATTCGCTGCTTCGTTAGAGCAAAAAATAGTAGAAAAATCAGGGGAAATTGTTCTTGAGAAATTCACCGATCCTGATGTACAGGCAGCTATAAATGATGCTGTACAAGCTAGTGCTCGCAAAGGTGAAAAGGCCAATCCGTCGGTATTGGTCGATTTAATAGCAGAGCGAGCCTCCGCCTCCGCTAATGACTTTAAAGATATAGTCATATCTGAAGCTGTTACAGTGGTTCCGAAAATAACCAAGGCACAAATTGCCTACTTGTCATTTATCCACTATATGACTCACGTTGGCGTCCAAGGTCTTCCACATTTATCGCATTTGGAACCATATTCGCAGAGAGCGTTGGCAGCTGTATCAATGGGGTTTAATTTGTCAGATTCTCAAAAAAGACATATTCAATATGCGGGTACTTGTTCAATTGCTTCGATGATGAGCGTCGATATTTATAATGGCTGGATGACGCAACTCTATAAATATTTTGGATACACCGATCTAGAAAAATTTAAAACAGATCTCGCAGCATTCTCTCCATCATCAAAAATCCTTTTGGATACCTTTGACAAAGACGCTAAAGGTGGTCAAGTTACTCTAACAAGTGTTGGGCAAGCTATAGCTATCGCCAACCTTTCCACAACCTTAGGAAAGTTGGACTACTCCATATGGTTAAAGTAAAAGCGTATAACAAGTTGCTGCACGCGGAAAAATTACTCGCTGCGCTCCCAATTTTCCGGTGAGCAAAGCGTTAGTGTTACTAAGGTTGTATCTTGGAATATTTGATAACTGGAATAAGTTCATTTCTTATCGCCTTTTTGGCTCCATACATAACTCAAGAATATACGAATAGAAAATTTCACGATATTGAAAAAAGGATTTTTCGTGATCTTGGAGATCGAATTGAAATTACTACTTCGCTAGGTACTTGGCCGTTTGGTCCTAAAACCATTCGGATTAGGAGAGAGAGTGTTGAGTTGATCCAGGAAGCTGCTGTAATTAGCCTTTTTTTGAAAAACAAAGGTGTTATAGACTTGTACTTCAGCGGCATTAACTCAAAAGAAATTGCGCAAGAGGCTGGAGTTGTTTTTCCCGAGGCCAAGAGGGTAGTAATACCAATGCACTAACAAGGCCGGGCAACTTGCTCCGGGCCTGGGCCCTCCGCGGGACAGCTTACCTTACGCACCTTTTGCGCAGGTCGCTTTGCTCCCATTTTTGCGCAAAACGCGCACAAGGTAAGCTGCCCCTGCCGGCGGCGTTATGTTTCAGGAGTAATCGTGAGTAGTAGAAGGAAAAGAGAAGAATTTGATGAATTATCTTCAAGAGTTCTACTGTTCATTATTGGTATATCTCTCTTGGCTGTCTCGATTGCCGTCTTCTATAGAGAGGGAGCAGACAGCCAGGCAGCGCTGGCAGTTGGCTTAATTTTGGGCGTAATCTGGTTGCCGCTCGTACTTGTTAGCATTTTGGGGAGTAAGAAGAGGGCTCAAAGGTGGGCAGATAACACTGGAAATCACGAGGTTATGGTGGTGTTTGTCCTTGCTGCATTGGGTATTACATTTGTGCTAAAGAAGCTAGTCCGAGAAACATAACAATCACGGGCAGTGAAGCTACGGCCCTTCGGGCCTTCGCGGGACGGCTTACCTTATGCACGTTTTGCGCGGTCGCTACGCTCCCATTTTTGCGCAAAACGCGCATAAAGTAAGCCGCCCCTGCCGTGGGCGTTATGCATCAGGAGATAATAATGAAGTGTCCAAGTTGCTCCTACAAAATCGGTTTGCTTTCCAAAGAAGCGAACTCAATGGCAAAAAGTAAGTCATGCCCTAAATGTGGTGCAAAGTTCTCGATAGGGTTCAATTGGAAGCTAGTTGCAATATATTTTTTCCCGTTCTTGGTACTAAATATTTTTGCGAATACCGCAGCTAATGCCAACAGTTTGTTCGACCTGGCCTTAAACTTCATTCTATTCCTTGGTTTTGTAATGCTTGTAGTCGAAGCAAAACCTCAAGAAAAAGATGCATAACAAGGCGCTGCAGGGGACGTCTTACTTTGTGCACCTTTTGCACAGTCGCTGCGCTCCTATTTTTGCGCAAAATGCACACAAAGTAAGCCGTCCCTGAGCGCGGCGTTAGGGCTACGCTCTGATCGAGGGATAATTGGATTTAGAGTATGAAAAAAATTATAAAACTGAGTTTAACTGGCTTGCTGTTATCGGCTGCGCAAGCGTTCGCGGGAACGTGTGATAATGCACCGAAGTCTTCCGTTACCGAAATCACGGGAGCCCCTATAGAGCAATGGGCAAAAGTTGAATGTTCAAAATATGGTCACATTATTACTTTTACGGAAAACTATGGGTTCGTCCTCATCCCGGAACGCAGGCCAATAATTTATCCAGCCCAATTAGTCTCTAACGAGAAGCCGAGTTTGGGGCCAGATGAATACTATTTCACCTCTATATCAGTTGATGAGCTTAGTGGAAGTGCAAATGAATTCCTGCACGGCTTGCACCAGAAAAATATATTCGGATCTATTGGGCAGGATGTCCCAAAGGCTAAGCCTAAAATTTGGGAGCTTTCAGCTACTACAAATGAAAATAAGGAGTTGGCACTCTATTTTTATGAGTATCCGGATATTGTGGTTGGTACTTCATGCTGGGAAAGTTGTGCACCTACAAAAGGCTTTGTCGTGGCAAGGAAACCAAAGTAGCCCTAACAAGCAGCGGCAGAGCGACAGCCAACGCTACGCACCTTTTGTGTTGCTCGCTGCCGCTCAAACATTAACACAAAATGCGCCCAGCGCTGGCTGCGCCTGCGCTGGGCGTTATGTTTCTCGAGGATCGTATGGCATTTGGCACAGCACTATATAAGTTCAAAGAATTACTTGAACATCGTAAGTACTTTCGAAAGTGCCAGCGCTGCTTTTACCAATACGATACTAGGAAAGGTGAGTGCTCCCATTGCTCTCATCTAGATGACTCAGGGTTGAAATCTCTATTTCATGAAAGGGAGAGAAATTTTCAGGGGCGTCGACAGTTGGGTTCAATGTTCGCTTTTGCAGCCGTTATTGCGGCAATATTCTTAGCAATCTCGTTCATGGGTTAAAACATAACAAGCGCAAGCAATACGCTACGGCCCGTCGGGCCTTCGCAAGACGCCCAATGCTGTGCACTTTTTGCGCGGTCGCTTCGCTCCCAGTATTGCGCAAAAAGCGCACAACATTGGTCGCCCCTGTTGCGGGCGTTATATTTCCGAGCAATGAATGTACGAAAAAGCTTTAGTGTCAATGTTAGTATTTGTTCTTACTGGTTGTTGCAGTTCTTCTTCTGTTGATATCCACGGCAAAGAGAATAATCGCGACTGGTTCAGTGAGCTTGCGTGTCAGATTTACAAAAAGCGTGAGGATGATAAGCGTGAGCAGGAAAAGGAAAATGAACGTATGAGGCGGTGGCCAGATTCGGTACCTCCCTCAAGGTAAATATAACAAGCGCAAGCAGTTTGCTACGGCCCTTTGGGCCTCCGCGGGACGTCCAACCCTATGCATCTTTTGTGCTGGTCGTTTCACTCCCATTTTTGCACAAAAGGTGCATAGGACTGGTCGCCCCTGTTGCGGGCGTTATGTGTAGAGAAAGATGAATCGAATTTTCGTAATAGTCTCTATCGCTTTTCTGGCGGCCTGCAAAGCCAACTATGTAGAAATTAGCGATGATCCTGCTGTTTCTTTTTACGTTGGGAAGAAATATGTAACGACACATGATATGGAAATTACTGGGATCAACTTGCCTCCCGGGTACGGAGCTGATGTAGATATTTATAGGCTAGGTAGGCTGTATTCAGTCCAGCATGAGTCGCCTGAGATTATATCTAGAAAGATTTTTCCAAAAGGTGGGATATTTACAGTAGATAAAGTTTACGAATGCCAAAATTGCCTTGGCTCCGTTAAACCGCGTTACCTAACAGTTCAAATTTTTGGCTTTGATAAATCAGTTGACGTGCCCATAAAAATTTCAATACATGAAATTGAGAGTGGAGAACATGTGGCCCTAGTTAGGTAAACACATAACAAAGCCAGGCAATGAAGCTTCGGGCCTTCGGCCCTCCGCGGGACAGCTTACCTTGTGCACGTTTTGCGCGGGTCGCTGCGCTCCTATTTTCGCGCAAATCGCGCACAAGGTAAGCTGCCCCTGCTGGCGGCGTTATTGGTGCCGGTAGGTTTTTTTCGTCTATTCGAGGCTGCTGAAGTTTCAGTGCCACAAAATAGCATCCAATATTGATCTAGTCTGGCTGGTTGCTATTCCAGTATGTTCGTTCCTAGAGCGTTCGCTCAGGTTCGGCAGAAGAGGGCAATCCTGAGTGTTTTCTTGGAGTGCCAGTAAGATAATAAATAGGTGGGGGAAGTGCGGTATTCTTTCCTCGTAAATTTAGGCAGTCGCCAGCCAAGCCGTGGCTGGCAAAGTGCTAGTAGGTAGTTCAGAGTGCGGCCGCAATAACGAGGCTAGGCAGGACCGCCCAGCCCCTCCGGGGCTCGGCTGGACAGCCTACGCGGCGCGCTTCGCCCGCCAAGCGCTCCGGCTGCCCCTGCTAGCGGCGTTAAGTGAATAAAGGAATACCAATGAAGTCATTTTTGTTCAATCTGGTGGGCCTTTTAGGTTCTTGGCACTTTATAGAACTGTCCTCTAGCTATTCATTCAATTCAGTCTTTGCACCAATCATCTTTACTGGCTTTCTCATATCTAGCATTCTCTGGTTTATTGTGAAATTTGGTGTCAATCAACGTACCAGTAGCGGCGGGTATTTCGGGGGCGATGGCGGTTATGGTGGTGGAGGTGACGGCGGGGGTGGGGGCGATGGCGGATGCTAGTCCCCACTTAACAAGCACGGGCAATGAAGCTCCGGCCCTTCGGGCCTCCGCGGGACGGCTTACCTTATGCACGTTTTGCGCTGTCGCTTTGCTCCCATTTTCGCGCAAAACGCGCATAAGGTAATCCGCCCCTGCCGTGGGCGTTATGAGTACGTACTGACGGCATGCTAGTTATTGGAATAATTTGTTTTGCTTTGGGGTTTGGGTTGTTTCTGTTTGCCACGGTTTCAGGCAGGAGCCTCTTAAAGGCTGTAAAGAACGAACGTCCGGATCTTCACAAAAAGTATTTTTCGCTTTTCAACCGTTCCTACTATTATTGGGGGCTGATATTTGGCAATGCGGAACTTGAGCGAGAGGATCTACCAAAGGAAGTGTTAGCGTCTAAAAGACGAGTAAAAAGAAGGTATGAAACATCATTCATATTCTTTTTTCTCTTCGTTGCGCTGCTACTCCTGGAGGTACTCATAACAAGCGCAAGCAGTTGACTCCGGCCCTGCGGGCCTCCGTGGGACGCCCAACACTATGCACATTTTGTGCGAGTCGCTGCGCGCCTAATTTCGCACAAAATGTGCATAGTATTGGTCGCCCCTGTTGCGGGCGTTATGCATTCAAGGAGAGATAGTTGAAAAACGTAGTAATTGGATTAGCGATCGGCATTGCGATAGCGTATTTGGGCGTGTATTTCACGGGATTCTCTGCAGCAATTGCGGTTCCACAAGAAGTGGCTGAAGTGCTATCTGGTAAAAGTTTTCTAATCTGGGAAATTGCAGTAACCCAATTCCTGGGTTATGGAGTCATAGCGTTTCTACTTGTATATTTCTCGATAAAAATTTTGCGGCTCAATCCATGGGTTACTGCAATAGCGGCACTGATTTCTTGTGAAGCATTGTTATTTGTCACATATACCAGTCAATACACTATTTATGTTCCACATTTCGTTGTTCTTGTTGGTTGTGGCGCCCTTGCTGCTTTTATGGCTAGTCGCAAGAAATATGCATAACAAGCGCAAGCAAAATGCTCCGGCCCTTCGGGCCTCCGCGGGACGCCCAACGCTAGGCACGTGTTGTGCGGGTCGCTGCGCTCCCAGTTTCGCACAACACGTGCCTAGCATTGGTCGCCCCTGTTGCGGGCGTTATGCTCGAGATCAGTAATGAGAAATATTCTAGTAGCGCTTTGTTTTCTACTAACCACCCAATATGTGATTGCAGATGACTACTCATTTTGGGGTCAAAAATATGATTTACTAATTAAGGTATACGATAAACACTTTGTCGTGAATGGGATTGAAATAAAAACAAGAGATCAGATTTCTACGTATTTGATAGAAAGAGATCCAAAAAAATTCAAAAAAATACTCATAGTCCAGAGTACAGGTGTCAACAGGCCTGAGCATGTTGCTTTAGGTGATTACATGGTGAGGCTCGGTTATAGTGAGCCTGAATATGCAAAGGCGGATATTTAGCATAACAAGGCCGGGCAATTTGCTCCGGGCCTGGGGCCCTCCGCGGGACAGCTTACCTTGTGCACCTTTTGCGCAGGTCGCTGTGCTCCCATTTTCGCGCAAAATGCGCACAAGGTAAGCTGCCCCTGCCGGCGGCGTTATGCGGTTTCAGATCTAGAGTATCGATTGAAAAATGAGTAAAGAGCAACCGAACAATCCACTACATGGTGTTACGCTCGAAAGAGTAGTAACGCGATTACAGGAGCATTATGGCTGGGACGGTTTGGCAGATAGAATTAGCATAAATTGTTTTAAGAGTGATGCATCAATTAAGTCATCGCTAAAATTTCTACGAAAAAATCAATGGGCACGAGACAAGGTCGAGAAACTTTATGTCTCGACATTCGAGAAGAAATCTCCATGGGGCGATTACAAATAGTCTCTACTTAGATATTCCATGGAAATCATTAGAATTGAAGCAACATCAATCGTATAACAAGGCGGGGAACGTAGCTCCCGGCCTGGGCTCCTCTGCGGGACAGCTTACCTTGTGTACCTTTTCCGCAGGTCGTTTTAGTCCCATTTTTGCGTAAAATTCGCACAAGGTAAGCTGCCCTAGCCGGCGGCATTATCTGCTATTTTCACTGGTTGACGACTTCTGGCGTTGTTTCACTAATCCGACCGATTACTTTACCTATCTTCTCCATTTTCCAGCACGTTTTTCTGCAACGTACAGTACTCAGGTATTGATCGATTACTGATCGTCCAGATCGAGTTGGCCATGTATGTGAATTCTTTCCTGTGAATTTTCTTAATTTTTTCTGATTGCATGTCAACCAATCTAAAGCTCAAACGCTAGATATCAGGATTTGCTCGTGTTGAGCAGACCAATTGTGCTGTTTGTGAGTGGGGCGGGAAGGGCTAGAAGTTTGAATGCCGAAATTTTGACTGCATGGGATCGCGTGTCACTTTCTGGATTTGTGTGATTTCTGTACAAAGAACATATGTGTTCCATGCGGCGCTGTTCTGAAGTCCATCCGAATAGTACTGACATTTAAAACATGCGGAACAATATAGATTTTTGAGTGGTAGATTTGATTTTGCGGCGTACGGTCGGTCAGTGAAAACGGCGTTATTCATTGTTCTCTATTTTTTAACAGCGTGTGGAGGGGGAAGCAGCAGTTCTGACGCTGTCTCTGCGGTGCCAGATAGCGACCTGGACAACGGTAGTCCTAGTGGCGGGGATAGCAATCCGCCGATCTATGCACTAAATATATCGACCACTTTCTTCAAGGGCCCCGTCAAAGGGGCAGACTGTGTGTTATTTAGTGTGAATGACGGCGAAAAGGCCGATCCGGTAACGAGCTCCTTAACAGGAGATCTCGGAGTTGCGCATTTCGGTGAGGCAATTGATTACGATGGTATCGCATTGATCGAATGCTCTGGTGGTGTCTATTTTGACGAGGCAACGGACAGGGAATCTACCGATCCAACACCGCCGATGCGCTCGGTCGTCAGCATAGAGCCCGAGAGTGGCAGCAGCTTCCATTTTGTCGTGACACCACTCACTGAGATTGCGACGCAACTGGCACAAGCAACGGGTAGTCTGGATACTGCAGTCGGAGAGTCCGGATTCAATGCGAAGGTTGCTGCCGCGTTTGGGCTTCAAGCTGATGTCGATGTAACGACGCTGGTGCCAAGAGACTTATTACTGGAGCCTTCAGAGATCGATGACAGTGCTGAGTATGCCTTTGTATTGGCTGTTATATCGGCGAGTAATGAGAATGATCGAGAGATAGGGCTCGACGAGCTGCTAGAGCTGCTGGCAGCGGGCCTGGCGGCCGAATTGGAAGACGGCAATACTTTGTTTTCCGCGTCTATCCGTGAGGAGCTGGGGGCGGCGACACTAACCTATACAGATCTGAGCGCGTGGCTGAGCTTTACGCAGCGGGACATTATCGAGGATTTGCTACTGAACCTAGTACAGCGGGCAGAGCTCATTGTGCCGGAGACGAACGTCGATACGACGGATTCAATCGATCAGCCGTTCTCCCAGACAAACGCTGAACTTGTTGATTTTGTAATTAGTAAAAATTTACAGCCGGTCGCGCCGGCCCCAAATGTCAGCGATACGATGTACATGCTTGGCCAAGCTCTTGCTTTTGACAAAATTCTCAGTGGCAATAGAGACATTTCTTGCCTGAGCTGCCATCACCCGCTTCTCGGAAGCGGAGATGCTCGCTCGCTCCCTTTGGGTACTGGCGGTTCCAATCTTGGTCGGGACCGTGTGGGTGGCAAGGTGGTGGCCAGACATGCGATGCCACTATTTAATCTAGATCTGTTTGAGAATATGTTCTGGGATGGACGTATACAGATGGACGAGAACGGAGCGCTGCGTACTCCAGCGGACCAGAGTGGTGACATTGATCAGAGAATGCTTGATGTATTCTTTGCCAGGCCGGAGGTCGATGGTTTCCAGGGGTATGGGCTCGTGGCGGCGCAAGCAATGTTCCCAGTCGCCAACCGGGCGGAGATGCGGGGAGAAGTCACTGCGGATAATGAGCTTGCAGCGTTCGAGGACGGTGATTTTGCGGGTATCTGGAACGCGCTGATGGGTCGGCTTGGGGCGATTCCGGAGTATGTCACTCTATTCGAAGCCGCTTACCCCGATGTCGGGTTTGATGAGATGACGTTTGCGCATGCTGCCAATGCCATTGCTGCTTTTGAAATTCGGGGGTTTGATAAGCGTGACAACCCTTGGCAGAGATTTATCCGTGATATCTCTGCAGATGGTGTATTGAATGACCCTGATGTTCTGACCGAAGCGCAAATCCGGGGCGCGCACTTCTTTTACGATACTGGCTGTGATGTATGTCATGCCGGCTCTGTTATGTCAGATTTTGATTTTCACAATCTCCCGCTGGCTCAGTTTGGCCCTGGTAAAGGGGATGGTGCGAACGGCGAGTTCGGTCTCGGAACAGACGGTAGGCTGGACTTTGGGCGTGAGCGAGTCACCGGACAGTTGGCCCACCGCTACCAATTTAGAACCCAGCCTTTATTTAATGTGGAGTTAACGGCTCCCTATGGGCATTTGGGGCAGTTTTCCGATCTGAGCAGTCACGTACAAATTTATGCTACCCCTCGCCAATTCTGGATTGCTAACTACATGGGTTACAACACGGCTACAGCGGCATTTGATCAAACTCCTGACTATGTGAGTCAAGTCAGCGCTTCAGAGCAGGCTTTGTTTACACAGTTCAACCCTGAAGGTTTAATCAGAACCGATGAGTATCGGCAAATCATCATTGGCCTTTTGGATGACCATGACACGTTGTCGCAGGAGGAGGGTAAGGTTTTTGGGGCTGGCAATCTCACCTCTGAAATCGAGATACTGGTAGCTTTTCTAAGGGCGCAGACGGATCCTGCTGCGGAGCCCGAGAACTTAAGATCGTTGATTCCGGAAAGTGTACCCAGTGGCCTGCCGGTGGAAAGTGGATTGATAGAATGAGGAATGTCGAACTGACAGCGCGTGTGTAGAGATTGTTGCACTATTAGCGCAAGCCCGGTATTGCCAGCTTTGCAGCAGAGACTCATTTATAAGTTCCGATTTAATTTGCTAGCTGAATGGTTTTGGTTCCATAAGTTGTTGTAATTATTGAGTTTTATTTGGGGTTTGCTCAGGGAATTGCCAAAATCATAGCCAGCTGGATAATGAGTTGTTGTCTGGCTGGCGACTTTGGTTTTACAGATCCAGTAAATGCAGAAAAGAATCCCCTCGCCGGGCCATGGCTTCGCACGCCAGCAATCTAGGAGAACATCATGGATGAGTTTAAGCCCTGGGGGCTTGAAAAAAACACGTATTTAATGCTCATGCACCTGAGCCAGTTAGTGGGTTTTTGTGTTCCGGGTGCTGGCTTGATATTGCCCATTATTATGTGGGCTGTGAATAAGGATAATTCACCTGAGATCGATCGACATGGGAAAGTTATCCTTAACTGGATGATTAGCGCTCTTATTTATTCGGTCATTTTAATTTTCTTGATGATTATTGTTATCGGGGTTTTTGGATTCCTGATATTACTGCTCCTGGATATCATTTTTGTTGTGGTCGGAGCAATAAACGCGAGCGAGGGGAAACTCTGGAAATACCCACTCAGTATTCAGTTCTTCAAAGTGGAAGAAGCATAACCATTAATCGATATAGCCAGGAACGAGAAGTGATATGGATTCAACGAATCAGCTAATTCAGCCAGTCGTCGCGCTGATTGTATGGTCAATGGTGATGTGGCTGTGGATGTACGCTACCCGGTTGCCGGCGATTATCTCCATGAAGTTGGAGATGGACCCGATGGCGCCAAGAGGTGAGCAGATGGCGAAGCTCCCTGCGAGCGTGCGCTGGAAGGCGGATAATTATAACCATCTGATGGAGCAGCCTACGCTGTTCTATGCGGTTGTCCTTGCGCTCGCCGTTATGGGCGTGTCTAGTGGGCTTGCCTTGTATGCGGCCTGGACCTATGTGGCTTTGCGTATTATCCACAGTCTTGTGCAGGTACTGGGAAATAAGATTGAGGTGCGTTTTGCGGTCTTCGTCGCATCTAATGTCCCACTATTGTTGTTGGTATTTTTGGCAGCCCGAGCGGCGTTCTTCTAATCACTGTGTGATGAAGGCCCTGCAAGATCGTTGAGTGGCTGCTGCCGCGTTAGCATTTACTCACCGAACTCTGGTGCGCATTATGTAGCTTGGGCGGGGTTGCATTGCCGCCGTGTTCCTTGAGCCAGTTACAGGCGTGGATAATGTCTTCAGCAAGAAACTTGATCACGTTGTGGTTTAGGTGAGGCCGTACCACGATTCTCAAAGAGTTTACGCTTTGCGCTTTCGGCGGCATCGAGTAGGCCGAAAGCACCCATCCTTTTTCCCGTACTTTGAACGATACGTCGAACTCGTTGAAGTTGGTGAACTCTTCTTTCAAGGTGAGTGCCACCACCGGTATTCTTTGGGTGGCGTTGAGGACGTCAAAGTAGCCGCTATCGAGCAATCGCTGTCGCAGATAGTGGGAGTTATCGAGGGTGCACTGCATGATTTTGCGGAACCCCTCGAAGCCTAGCCGCAGGAATACGTAGTACTGGTAGGCGACGGGCGCTGCATTACGACTGAAGTTCAATGTGGCGGTGGGCATCTCGCCACCTAGGTAGTTGACGTAGAACATAAGGTCCTCGTCGAATACTTTGCGGTCTTTAAATACAAGCCACCCTAGTCCCGGCGGTACCAGCCCGAATTTATGCCCGGAGGCATTGATCGATTGTACCCGCGGTAAGCGGAAGTCCCACTGGTAGTCCGGATAGAGGAACGGATTGACGAATCCGCCGGAGGCGCCATCGATATGCATCGGGATA
Organism: Microbulbifer agarilyticus; assembly: GCF_001999945.1. Taxonomy (NCBI): domain Bacteria; kingdom Pseudomonadati; phylum Pseudomonadota; class Gammaproteobacteria; order Cellvibrionales; family Microbulbiferaceae; genus Microbulbifer; species Microbulbifer agarilyticus. Next base: position 2,836,249 of record NZ_CP019650.1, on the reverse strand, counting down.
TTGTGTCCGGTGCGCTTCTCGTAATCGTCCAGCCAATCGTGAATCGCCCGGAAGTCATCGTCTTCACCGGTAAATGTCTGCCCGGCAATGGCCACAACTGCGGTGGTGTTCTCATCGACGAGTTGCTCGAGGTGCTCTGTGGTGAGCCGGTACTGGTTCGGGGCGAGTTCTGCGATGCGTGGCTCAACATCGAAGTAACGCATAAATTTTTTCCACACGATTTGGACGTTGCCACCGGTGACGATGTTGGGGCGACTCGCATCCAGCCCGGCAGCTTGCCGTGCTTTTCGCCAATTCCATTTATGCGCCAGTCCCGCCAGCATACAGGCTTCCGAGGAGCCGATGGTGGCGGTACCGAACGGCTCCGCGTCTTTCGGGCCATTCCACAAGTCATGTAGCCAGCGCACCATGCGTCCCTCCATCTCGAATAGCTGGGGGTACATGTCGTGGTCGATGTAGTTCTTCAGGTAGTGTTTTTTCAGTACCTCGAAGGCTTCAGGCTCGGTAAAGGTAGTGACAAAGGATGACAGGTTCATCACCGGTTTCGCATCTGCCCAGGCTTCACTGTTTACCGTGGCCTCTGCGGCAAAGGCCGACATGGTGGTGCGCGGGAAGGTGTGATCGGGGATGTCTTCATTCAGTTGATCAAAGAATTCGTCGAATGGGGATTGTGTCTTCATCGTCGTTACCTTGATCTATTACTGCTCGGTAGTGGGCTGTTGCTGCTTCCAGCCTGGCTTACGGAATTGGTAAATCAGCAGAGGAATTGCGGTAAACACCACGGCGCCAGCAGCCACTAGAATCACATAGGTACTGGGGCTGCCGACGGGTAACTGGTCGGGAGGAAAGAACGAGACCACGAAGGCAAACGCCACCGCGAGGAACCCGATGCCCGCGACCAGTAGCATGCCGGTCATTCCGCCTGGAATTTCGAAACTGCGGGGCAGGTCGGGACGGGTGTGGCGCAAGCGAATGGCGGCGGCGTACATCATCATGTACATGATGATGTAGAGGGTGATGGTCATTGCTGATATCAGGAAGAATGCCGTGGCCACGTCCTTGAACAGAAAGTAGATGCTGGAGATGAGCGTGGCGATAATGCCCTGAACCAGCAGGATACTCTTCTGCATGCCCTGCTTGTTGGTCTTCTGCAGCCAGGGGGGCAGGGTGCCGTCACGCGCGGTGGCCAGCAGGCCGCGGCTGGGGCCGGCGAGCCAGGCCAGTGCGCCACCGAGGGCCCCATAGCACACCAGTAGTGCGAGTACCTGTACCGGCCATTTCATTCCCAGCAGTTTGTCGAAGGCTTGCTCGAAGGTAGTGAATACTCCTGTCTGCAGGCTGATGTTGTCGTAGGGCAGGATTGCGGCCACAGCCAGTGCGCCCACGGTGAAGATGGCAAAAGAAACCGCGGCAGCGATAAAGATGGCGATCGGGTAGTCCCGCTTGGCGTTGCGCATTTCGGTGGCGTGGGTGGCTTGTGCCTCTACGCCGGCGAAGTTCAATAGAATGCCACCCAGAAAGGCCAGGGAGCCGAGTCCGGCCACATGTGGGAACCAGCGCGGGTGGTGGTGGCCATCCTCTTCGGTGGTCACAGCGGGGTTGGTCGCGGTTTCCCAGCCAATATCATGGCCGGCGGTAGCCCAGGCGATGGCCAGTACCATCAGAATCAGGCCGGGTAATACGGTGCCGAGCAAGAATCCGAATTTGGTGACCTTGGCGAGCAGGTCTGTACCGGTGAGCGCCACTGCGGTTGCCGCCCAGTAGGAGAGGATGCAGAACAGGCCGACGAAGATGTTGTTGTCGGCGAGGTGAGGCAGGCCAATACCATAGGCGATGCCGGCCGCAGCAAAGCTGAGCCCGGTTGGGTACCAGACGACATTCTGGATCCACTGCAGCCAGATGGCGGTAAACCCCAGGCGCGGGCTAAACGCCTCGCCGACCCAGGTGTAGACGCCGCCAGACCGGTCCCCGAAAGCGCCACCCAGTTCAGCGGCAACGAGTCCGGCGGGAATAAGGAACAGCAGGGTGGCGAAACCGATGTAGATAAACATCGTCAGCTCTTCCTGCGCCATCATCGGCAGGCCACGCAGGCTGGTAACCACGGTGGCAGCAGTTAGCAGGCCGAGTGTGGTGGCTGTCAGGGTTTTCTTCGTTGCGGACTTTGTGGGGTTGTCGGCGGAATTCACCTGGCTTCACTCCGGGCGCCATTACGGAAAATAGGAGTTTAGTCAGTAACTTCAGGTTGTAGCTGCCATAGTGATAGCTACCAGCAAAATGGATTGTAAGAAGTCAGATCTATGGAATTTTCATTATTCGAATCCACGGCGACCGACGAAGTCGTCGAACTCTTTACTCGCGTTTTTTCGGCGTCAGAAGGTGCGGCCGAAGGGCAAAGTATCGGATTTTTGGTTTCCAGCCTGATCACAACAACGCCAGCGGATTCTCTCATTGGCTGTGTTGCCAAAGACGGGACGCGTATTGTCGGCGCCATATTTTTCAGTCGCCTGAAGGTTCCCAGCGGTCAGCGGGCATTTCTTCTTTCCCCGGTTGCCGTTGCCACCGAGGTACATGGGACCGGGATAGGGCAGGCGCTGATTACCTTCGGGCTCGACCAGTTGCGATCACAGGGCACTGATCTGGTATTTACCTATGGCGACCCAGCCTTTTATTCGAAGACCGGCTTTGCGCAAATTGACGAAAGTATTGTTGCGGCACCTTATCCCCTGAGCCAACCCATTGGGTGGTTGGGGCAGTCGCTGGATGGAAGCCCGATTCCGGCAATGCGCGGGGTAACCGAGTGTGTCGAGGCGTTCGCCAATCCAGACCATTGGTGACAGGCCCTCTGTTTCCCCATTGATTCGGCACTATGCTTTTCCTGTCCGATTCGCAGTACACCATGGAAGGTTGTATCCGATGCGCTTTTTCTCAACTCCGTTCACTCGCTTGGCGACTTTCTTAGTTGTCACCTTGGTATGTCTCTGTTTTGTCGCCGGTTGCGAGCGGGATAGCCAGTCTGCTGATGTCGTGTTTACCAATGGCACTGTATTTACCGTCAATCCGGAACAACCGGAAGCGCAGGCGGTGGCGGTCTCGGGTAACAAGATCAGCTATGTAGGTTCCGCGGAGGGCGTCAAAGCATGGGTCGGCAAAGATACCCGGGTGGTGGATATGCAGGGTGGTATGTTGCTCCCCGGTTTTGTTGACTCGCATATTCATTTGGCTGCGGGCACTTTGATTGCCCGCGGGGTCGATCTGCTGACGGATGACAGGAAAGAACTGTTTCGTCGAATCCGGGAGTACGCCGAGCAAAACCCGGAGCTTGAGGTAATCACCGGATACGGTTGGCGCTTTAATGTCTGGGATGATCGCGATCCCACAGCCGCGGATCTGGATGCGATCGATTCCACGAGACCGATTTTTTTATGGGCGGTAGATGGGCACAAAGCGTGGGTGAATTCCAAAGCCCTGGAAGTAGCCGGTATCGACAAAAACACCGAAGACCCAGCTCCGGGGTTCAGCTACTTCAAACGCGATGAAGATGGCACTCCCACGGGATACATTATCGAGGTGCCCGCGCAAATCTCCACGCTGGAAAAGCTGCTCGATCTGGGCGTGGATTACACCCGCTCCGGTATGGATGAGTGGATGCCCAAGTTCTCCGCCGCTGGTGTGACCACGGTATTGGATGCAGGTATCCAGGGCATCGAGCACGACGATGCATTTTCGCTTATTCGCGAGTATGAGGATGAAGGAAAGCTTCCTTTTCGCATCGTTGCTACCTATTACTGGAACAATGGTGAGATCGACCCGATCCCGCTTTTGGAGGAGTATCGGGATAAATACAATTCCGAATTGCTGCAAATACAAAAACTCAAAATCAATATGGACGGCGATGAGGTTACGCGTACAGCTCTGTTGGTCGAACCCTATGCGGATGATCCGGCAGCGAGCCCAAAGCCCATCATTGATTACGAAGTAGTAACCGATACTGCCAAGCGCGCGGATGAAAAAGGCTTCGATGTGTTCTGCCACTGCCTGGGGGACCTGGCGGTACGCCGCATGATTGATTCGGTGGAGAAGGTGATTGCCGCCAACCCCGAGCGCGACCGCAGGAATGCGGTGTCCCACGCCTGGCTTATCCACCCGGACGATCTGGAACGATTAAAACAGTTCGATATTTCTGCGGATATGCAGTTGTCGTGGGCGGGCCTCGATCCGCTGACGAACAACATAGCAAGGTCGCGTATCGGCGACGAGCGGATGACCCGTCTCCAGCCTGCGAAACCGGTGTTAGATGCCGGTGCACGGCTGACCTTAAGTTCCGATTGGCCTGTGGCAGCCTATGCGCCGACCTATGAACCGTTGAAAACCCTGCAGGGGGCGGTAACCCGCCAGGGGTTTGGTGAGACTACGCGCAAGCAGCCTGCGCTGGGTGGTGAGGGTGCAAAGCTGTCCCTTGAACAGGCGATTCGGGCCCATACCCTGGCCGGTGCTTACCTGCTGCGTATGGATGACAAGGTAGGCTCCATCGAGGTAGGCAAGCTGGCTGACCTTGTTCTCCTGCAGTCGGATATCCGCGATATCGACCCGTACAAGATTGGTGATACCAAGGTCGTGGCAACTATGATGAACGGCAAGTTTACCCATGATGAGAGTGCTAAGGGCTCTCCTTAGGCTATTAGCGTGGCCATGCTTTGGTCGACGTGTAGTGTATCGTCACGCGGGTTTGGTATTTAAGTATGTGAGGCAGCTTCGGTTTTGATTGTGCTCAGGCGATTCCGTAGAGGCAAAAAAGGGTTTCTCCAGTGCTGGTGTGACCCAAGCATCTTCTGGGGGAATCAAGCATATTGATGCGGGTAACACAGGTTTCAGTGTGTCGCGGGTGATGGCCGCTGCTGTAGTGGGCGGGACAGCCTCGACGGTTTCCGGCGGAAAATTTTCAAATGGTGCGATTTCGGGCTCTTTCTCCCGCGCTTTTAACCATGAGGTCCATGGAGAAGGTGGGTTGCTGGAAAGGCCAAGAGATCTACAGCTGAAAGACTTGGTAGATAGTGAAGTTAATCTGGAGCTCAACAAAGGACCGCTAGTAATCAACGACGATCTTGACATTGGCGTGGATATTACAAAGCTTGCTGCTCAAAACTTGTCTCCGTTGAGTGTGGCAGTAGATTCTAATGGGCAGGGAACGATTGCCCTTGGAAAAGAAATTGATATCGGTGTTGCACAATTAGACGGTGCAGCCATTATGACGACGGACGGAGGGGTAGGTGCGCAATTGACAGGGGGTTGGAAATGCAGCCGTTACCGCGCAAGGGACAGTGAACGCCGTAAAACCTTATGTGTGGACATGGAAGGCGTATTTATATGCGGAATAATGAATGCTAAACAGAATTTGCAGGGGATGTCTGAATAAGATGTATTTGACTTCATTGGTTAACTCTGGCAATCGCTTGAATATAAACTTTTTTCTCATCATATTGTTTGTATTTTGTGTCGCTCTTGCGCGTGCGTCGGAAGCATCATCCATGTTTAAGGTGAGTAAGAATGAGGCTGCATCAAGGGCTGAATATACTGAAAAGAAAACTCTGGATTCTGAGGTGGTAAAGAATGATTTTAGGAGATCAATTCTCGAGAATGCGCTATTTAATTTCGAACGAAGGGAATATGATTGCGATCTCATTGACGTTATATTTTCAGATGAGCTAGATGGGTATTCGCATGCGCATTTCTATAGAGGAATTGCCTACTATAAGGGAATTTGTATCCCTGAAGATCTAGTGTTGGCATATAGCGAGTTTCATACAGGTGCACAATTAGGCCATTTGGATTCTTCCTACTTTATGGCTTTGATGGCTTACTCGGGAATTGGAGTAAGCCAGGATGTTGATTACGCAAATAAAGTTTTTTCTGTACTGCTAAGGTTTGGGCACAAAAGAACTGTTGTACTTATGGAAAAACTGAAGAAGCATGGTGTTGTAAATGAGCTCTTGCTGAAGAATTTAATGGAAGAGTGGGTTGACAACTCTGCAGTTATTGGAAACAAGTAAGAATAAAATTAACTTTTCTCAGGTCTGGAGGTGACATGTCGAGCGAGGTTGTTCGAGGCTTCCCGTCGGGCCCGCGATGGGAAATTTTGAATTTTGAATAAGGTTGTAGTTCGAGCTGAAAGCGTTAAGGCCTTGTCTTTTAAAAATCTACTTGGTTTTCAGGATCGATCCATTCGATACTTTGGGGATGGAGGTATGTATTTTGAATCTAGGTAGATTTTGTAGATTTGCTTTGGTAATTTTTTTGCTTACGCAAATGGTTGCGTGTAGTCAAGAAATTACAAATGAGTATATTTATTCGTATGATCAAAGTTGTGAACATGAATTAGTTAACCTTAAAAAAACATTGGAGCGTGCGGGCATCTATGTCTCTTATGAGATAGTCTCTCCAAAGGATGATGTTATTAAGGGGATTCCCTGGAGTTCCATAATTAGGATCCAGGTTGGAGAGGCCTATAGTCAGGATGCGTTAGTTGGACTTCTCAATAATTTTCAGGCTGAGTGCGGCCCAAGCAGAAAGGTTAGACTTCCTGCGAATATACTGAATGCTGACGGTGTTAACTCATTGGTTGCCGAACTGAAGCAAGCAGCTTCTGGTGGGCCGCATTTAGTTTACATTGAAAATGGAACACCTATATTGGTGTCGGGTGAATAGGATCGTCTGGTTTGTTAGTGTTGAAATGGTTTATTAAGCCGACGTTTATATTTTTCTCGGAGGAATCTGGGCGCTGATTTCAAACAGTTTTGGGTGCGATAGCGGCGTTATTTTTTATTTCTGTGGTTTTCAAAAAATAATTAAGCGGGTATTGTTCCCGCTTAATTTCTTATTTTCCTGTGCTTGATGGTGTACGTCGAAGTGCATTTTTAATGTTCTGCTTACTTGGTGTCTTATCTCTGTGAATATCCGCTGGTTAGACGCTCGTCTATGTACATTTTGAAGATGTTCGCCTTTTTACGGCGGCTCATGAGCTTAGGTATCCAGTGGCGTAAGTTTCTCACTTCCTGGAAATGTTCTTTCAAGCCAAGTTGACTTACTTAGTGGTTGGTGATGAATAGGAAGTTCTCTCCATCTCGCGGGCACCCATGCTCAGATCGCTAGCCTTCGTAGGTGGCGATTGCACCGGCCCGAAAATAGAAACTCGGTGTTGGCTATTTTAGTCTGATCTGAGTGCCAATCTGTGCGGGGGTTGGTTAGGGTTGGCGAGACCATTCCATGTTGTGAGGGTTGCGTCCGCTGCCCCGGTCTTGATTCTGCTCTGACGATTCTATGTCGGCACGAAAACGGCTTCATCAATGACTAGCGGATAAACCGTATCCAGCGCCACAGGCGCAGCACATCCAGCAGAGCTCCCGCCACGTAGGTGAGCGCACAGGCCTTCAGAACGCTGTGTGCCGAGCCTAACAGGTGTTCCGGAAGGTATCCCTCCCTGAGTATGGGCAGGGCCTTGTTGAAGCTCGCATCGTACTCTTCCGGCAGTATTGCTACGTACATGAGCGCGGATGCGAGCATGGTGATTACCGCCACAATCCCGATCCACAGGAAGATCACTGGTGACTTGATCAGCAAAGTGAGAATTGGTGCGGCGACCAGAATGTAGCCGCCGATTTTTTGGATCTGGCCGGCTTTACCCAGATACTTGTCACGCAGCCTGGAGACGGGCTCTTCGCGGCAGAACTGGATCGCGTGGCCTACTTCATGGGCCGCTACCGCCACCGCGGTGACCGACTTGCCGTGGTAAACATCCGGGCTCAGTGCCACGATCTTTTCCGAAGGCGAGTAGTAGTTCTGGTCCTTTCCCGCCTTGATAACCTTTACCCCGTCGAGCTCGTAGCGCTCAACCAGGTGCTCGGCCAGTTCCGCTCCGGACCCCGGCATATCGCCGATCTCGGTGGAGTGGCGCCACAGCACGTAGCGCACCCACAGTTGTGGGCCGACGATAAGGGCGACTATGGCCAGGGTAATCAGTACGTAAGGCATCTTTGGTTATCGTGCTCAATTACTAGTTGTGGCAGACGCCAAAACTCTACGCGTGCCCCGGCGATTATTCCAGCATAAAGGGATATTAGTGCTGTTGGAACCGGTGGAATCAGGACCCTTTAATAGGCTCTAGTTCCAGTCTGCGTGCCCGCCAATAACGGCTTTTCCAGTAGTGATCCGCCATATGGGAGATGGTGACGCCTTTGGACACAGACGCGTGTAGGAACTTACCTTCTTCAAGGTAGATTCCCACGTGCCGGCCCCGGCGGCCGGTCTTAAAGAAGACCAGATCTCCCGGGCGAAGTTGTGCTCGCTTGATGGACTCTCCGGCCAGCACCTGATACTGAGTGGTGCGGGGTAGCTCGATCCCCATGTGATCGCGGTAGATCAGGTAGACCAGCGCCGAGCAGTCGATACCGCGTTTGCTCATGCCCCCCAGTCGATACGGGATGCCTTTCCACTCTTGATGCTGCTTATACAGGCTGGCCTTAACCAGCTCGTTGGGTGAGAGGGATGGCTGTGCTGCCTTGGGATATTTTTTTGCGGGGCTGTTGGAGAGATTGGCGGTGTCTTCCGGTGAATGCTGATACGGGGCCATGCTGCAACCGGCCGTTGTCAGGATCGCGAGGGAGCAGGGTAGCAGCAGTCTTCTTTTCATCGGTTACATCAGTGCCAACGCAGCAAACAGCGCCCGTAGAGCGACGGCCGAGTTTGGTTTTAGGGTGACACCATCGTACCGGCTTTAACTGAATGTGGGCTGAACCACATGATCTGCCGGTATTTTGCGCTCGCGCATTTTCACCTAAGCGCGAGCACTTGCTGCTCGGTCTTTGATCTGTTCGACTAGACCATCCGGAAATAACGATTTTGACAAATAGTGCTGGCCACTGGACTTGGTGATAAGAATCAAACCTAACTCGGTATCAACGACTTGTTCGATATCCGACCAGGGCAGTGTTGTGTGTGCATGATCACTTTGTGTGGTTACTCGCTCTTCGTCGATAGTCAGAGTCACCTCACTATTGGCGCTTCTGCCCAACATCTGCCGAGCTAGCCACCAGGCACGTCGAAACCGAATATGGAGTAGTTCCAGAAGTGCGAAAGCAACCAGTATGTAGCCCAAAACTTTGGGTTGTTCGGTAAAAAACAATGTCCCGGTACCTGCGACTAGCATCAAGAGGGGAAACAGATAATTTGGCTTGATGCTTTTTCCGTAGAGTGAAGACTGGTCATAACACTCTGCAAGGTAATCCCGTGACAAGGTGAATTGAGTTTTAAAAGGTTGCATTCGCACCACTCGTTATTTTCTTTGGTCTATCAGAAATTCTGACGCTAAATGGAATTTCTTAAATAAAAAAAGCGGGCATTATGCCCGCTTAATTACCTCTCTTCCTGTGAGCGACTACTTCTTGTAATAATTCCGTTTATTACTGTCGGTGTGCTACGCAGTTACCACTGCAGTGCACCACCGGTTTGATATTCAATTACGCGCGTTTCGAAGAAGTTCTTCTCTTTGCGCAGGTCCATGATTTCAGACATCCATGGGAACGGGTTCTGCGCGCCCGGGAACTGTTCTTTCAGACCAAGCTGGCTCAGGCGGCGGTTGGCGATGAAGTGCAGGTACTCTTCCATCATGGCGGCATTCATGCCGAGTACGCCGCGGGGCATGGTGTCGCGGGCGTAGGCCACTTCCAGTTCCATACCTTCCAGGATCATCTGGGTTACTTCCTGCTGGAACGCATCGGTCCACAGGTGCGGGTTTTCCAGTTTGATCTGGTTGATGACGTCGATGCCGAAGTTCAGGTGCATGGACTCATCGCGCAGGATGTACTGGAACTGTTCGGCAACACCGGTCATCTTGTTGCGGCGGCCCATGGACAGGATCTGGGTGAAGCCGCAGTAGAAGAAGATACCCTCGGTTACCGCATAGAAGGCGATCAGATTGCGCAGCAGTTCCTGGTCCGCTTCCGGGGTGCCGGTTTTGAAGTTGGGGTCGCCGATGGACTGGGTGTGGGACAGGCTCCACGCCGCTTTCTTGGCCACGCTCGGTACTTCGCGGTACATGTTGAAGACTTCGCCTTCGTCCATGCCCAGAGACTCTACACAGTACTGGTAGGCGTGGGTGTGGATGGCTTCTTCAAAGGACTGACGCAGGATGTACTGGCGGCACTCCGGGTTGGTGATGTGGCGGTAGATGGCCAGCACCAGGTTGTTGGCTACCAGGGAGTCTGCGGTGGAGAAGTAACCCAGGGAGTATTCCACGATGCGACGCTCGTCCTCGGTCAGACCGTCGGGGTCTTTCCACATGGACACGTCTTTGTTCATGTTTACTTCTTGCGGCATCCAGTGGTTGGCACAGCCGTCGAGGTATTTCTGCCAAGCCCAGTCGTATTTGAACGGCACCAGCTGGTTGAGGTCGGCGCGGCAGTTGATGATGCGCTTCTCGTCCACCTCGATACGGGCTGCGCCCATTTCCAGTTCTTCGAGGCCGGGAGCCGGGTCCAGATCGTTTACGGCGGCACGGGCGGCTTCCACGGCGGAGGAGGCTGATGCGCTGCTCGCGGTTGCGCCTTCTTCCTGGGCCGCGGTCGATGCCGGGGCACTGCTCGCGCTCTCTACCTGGTAGTTAGCGCTGGGTTCGGTGACTGCCTGCTGCTCGGATTGCAGTGCGCCCGGCACCGGTTGCGGTTCTTTCGCTTTCTGTTCGGGTTTGGAATCGATATCGTCCCAGCTCAGCATGACTTCTTCCCCTTCTGTGGGTGGCGAGCTGTTGAATAACAGCTCGCGCAAGTGTGTGGTGTGCGGTCGGCGCCCGGCCCGGACCTCTTGTTGGATCCGGTACCGGGGCGGCGCTTATGGTCTTGGTTGCAGGCGCTTCGTTTGAAAACGAGTGTCTGCGGTCGCTCTCCCCCGAGAGTCTTTTAATCTAGGGCCGGCCAATTACTGGCAGGCTTCACAGTCCGGATCGTCCAGAGAACAGGCCTGCGGCACGGCGGCCGGTGCGCCCATTTCCTGAGTGCTGGACTGCGCTGCCGGAGCGGCGCTGGCCGCGGGTGCGCCGCCGGCACTTACTGCGTTGAGGGAGCCAGTGTTCACGGTGGATTTCTCCGTGGTGGTGGCAGCCAGTGCACGCAAGTAGTAGGTGGTCTTCAGACCGCGGTACCAGGCCATGCGGTAGGTCAGGTCCAGCTTCTTGCCGTTGGCGCCGGCGATGTAGAGGTTCAGGGACTGCGCCTGATCGATCCACTTCTGACGACGGCTGGCGGCGTCTACGATCCAGCGCGGTTCTACTTCAAACGCGGTGGCGTATTTGGCTTTCAGGTCCGCCGGGATACGGTCGATCTTCTGCACGGAACCTTCGTAGTACTTGAGGTCGTTGACCATCACCTTGTCCCACAGGCCGCGGGATTTCAGGTCGTGTACCAAGTACGGGTTCACCACGGTGAATTCGCCGGACAGGTTCGATTTCACGTACAGGTTCTGGTACGTCGGCTCGATGGACTGAGAAACACCGGTGATGTTGGCGATGGTCGCAGTCGGTGCGATAGCCATGACGTTGGAGTTACGCATGCCCTGGCTGGCAACCTTCTCGCGTACTACGTCCCACTCGAGGGTGGTGCTGGTGTCCTGGTCGATGAACTGCTCGCCGCGGTTCTTGGCCAGAATTTCGATGGAGTCGATTGGCAGAATGCCCTGGCTCCACAGAGAACCTTCGTAGCTGGTGTAGCTGCCGCGTTCTGCCGCCAGATCACTGGAGGTGGAGATGGCGTAGTAGCTGATCGCTTCCATGGTGGTGTCGGCGAACTTGACGGCTTCATCGCTGGAGTAGGAGATGCCGGCTTTGTACAGCGCGTCCTGGAAGCCCATCAGGCCCAGGCCCACAGGGCGGTGGCGCATGTTGGACTGACGCGCGGTTTCCACGGAGTAGTAGTTAATGTCGATCACGTTATCGAGCATGCGCACGGCAGTCTTGACGGTGCCTTCCAGCTTGCTGATGTCGAGCTCGCCGGCATCATTGATGTGCTGGGACAGGTTTACCGAGCCCAGATTACATACGGCGATCTCGTCGTTCGCTTTGGTGTTCAGGGTGATCTCGGTGCACAGGTTGGAGCTGTGTACCACACCGGCGTGCTGCTGCGGGCTACGCAGGTTACAGGCGTCCTTGAAAGTGATCCACGGGTGGCCAGTTTCAAACAGCATGCCCAGCATCTTGCGCCACAGGTCGAGTGCGCGCACTTTCTTGTGCAGCTTCAGCTTGCCTTCCGCAGCCAGTTGCTCGTAATGGTTGTAACGCTCTTCAAACTTGTCACCGAACAGGTCGTGCAGGTCCGGGGTGTCTGCCGGAGAGAACAGGGTCCACTCTTTGTCTTCAAACACACGCTTCATGAACAGGTCTGGCACCCAGTTGGCGGTGTTCATGTCGTGGGTGCGGCGACGGTCGTCACCGGTGTTCTTGCGTAGCTCGAGGAATTCTTCGATGTCCAGGTGCCAGGTTTCCAGGTACGCACAAACTGCGCCCTTACGCTTGCCACCCTGGTTTACCGCAACCGCGGTGTCGTTCGCTACCTTCAGGAACGGTACAACGCCCTGAGACTTACCGTTGGTACCTTTAATGTAGGAACCGAGGGAGCGCACTGGGGTCCAGTCGTTACCCAGGCCGCCGGCCCATTTGGACAGCATGGCGTTGTCCTGGATCGCACCGTAGATGCCGTGCAGGTCGTCTGGCACGGTAGTCAGGTAGCAGGAGGACAGCTGCGGGCGCAGGGTACCGGCGTTAAACAGGGTCGGCGTGGAGCTCATGTAGTCGAAGGAGCTCAGCAGGTTGTAGAACTCGATCGCGCGGGCGTTCGGGTCTTCTTCATTAATGGCGAGGCCCATGGCAACACGCATGAAGAAAATCTGCGGCAGTTCGAAGCGGATTTCATCGCTGTGGATGAAGTAGCGGTCGTACAGGGTCTGCAGGCCGAGGTAGGTGAACTGGTGATCGCACTCGGGCTTGATCGCTTCACCCAGTTTTTCCAGGTCGAAGCTGGCCAGTGCCGGATCCAGCAGTTCCAGTTCAATTCCTTTTTCCACGTACGCAGCCAGTGCCGGCTTGTACAGGCTTTCCATTTCTTGCTGGGTAGCGGACTCGGCAACGCCCAGGAAGCGCAGGGCTTCGGAGCGCAGTTTGTCTAGCAGCAGGAAGGCGGTGGCGTAGGTGTAGTTGGGCTCTTGCTCAACCAGGGTACGCGCGGTGATTACCAGCGCGGTATTGATGTCGGTTTCGGAAACACCGTCGTACAGGTTCTTCAGTGCTTCGCCGAGGATCAGGTCGCCGTCGACGTCGGTCAGGCCTTCGCAGGCTTCGCGTACGATGGTGCGCAGGCGCTCCATGTCCAGCGGTACCAGCTTGCCTTCTTTACTGCCGTCTTCAACTTTTACGCGAATGCTCGGGTGCATGTCGGCAGCCGCTTCCGGTGCCGCTGCTTTCTCTTTTTCTTTCTCGGCACGCAGACGCGCGTGCTCTTCACGGTACAGAACGTAGTCGCGCGCGATTTTGTGTTCGCCGGCGCGCATCAGTTCCAGCTCAACCTGGTCCTGAATCTCTTCAATATGGATGGTGCCGCCGGAAGGCATGCGACGCTTGAAGGTTGCGCTGATGTGGGAAACCAGATCGGCCACGCGCTCGTGGATACGGCTGGAGGCGGCGGCAGTGCCACCTTCTACGGCGAGGAACGCCTTGGTGACGGCTACAGAGATTTTGCTGTCGGCGTACGGCACCACGGTACCGTTGCGCTTGATAACACGGATCTGACCGGGGGCAGTGGCAGCCAGTGAAGTATTGCTGCTGGCCTGGTCTGTTACCGATTCCTTGGTGGTGCCGTTTGGCTCAGACTGGGGGCGCCCTGTCTCTGTGTGCATGAAATTCTCCGTAAATTGTGCGTGCGTGTCGTGGTCGACTGCTTTTGGTTTTTGCTTTGATTTATACAAGTTCGGCTTGTGGCCTTAACTCTTTACGCAACCGCTAGTGCTTCTCTGTTAAGTGCTTTTACATCGCGCTTAACAGGCGCTTATTTATTAGCCAGCGCAGTCTCTTGAGGAACCAAAATGATTCCGCAGGCACAAGTAGTTGTGGCGAAGAACAGGCTTCGCTCGGATAACTCTTGCGGGGTACATCTTTGAAACTGCGATTGGCCTGAGCGCATTGCCCAGGTGTCGCGTTTTGCCCAGAAGAGGGCGCCTAAAACGGACAACCTGCTGTGCCAACTAGTTGGTGCGAAAGAGGTCGAACACAAGATATTGTGGTTGCTGAAAGTGCCTGGCGACGTTTTCCCAAGGGTAATTTGGGGTTGGCCTGGTACCTAAACCCAATATGTTGGGGTTCGACCTCGAATGAGCAACAAGATAATGCGGTTGGGGGGGTAATTCAAGGCGGATAACTCTGGAGTTACTTGTGGATAATTTGTGGGTAGCTGGTGCGGCGGTGGATTTTTCCTGCCGCTAGCGCCCGCCATTACTGGCCGGGTATAAAAAGTGATCAGCGGATTGCGCGGGGCGGGTGTTTTAAGAATATTTTTTAATAGTAATCGGGTCTTAAATTAAGCCCGGCAATAACCGCCCGAGGTTGCACATTGTGTGATCAAACCGACACTGTTAGGTCGATTTTAGCGCCATTGTTGACCTTTGGCCCTTTCGAGTTATCAGCTGTCTGGGATGCAATTTGTGGATAAAAATTGTGCATGAGAGGGGAGCTCTTTGCACAGCGGTGCGTACGAAAAATGAGCACCCGCAAGGCGCTATAAGCTGCTACAAAAAAGGGCGCCAGAATATTCTGGCGCCCTTCGGTATGCAGGATTAAAAGGTGATCGAAAAGCGATCAGCCGTTGCTGTTCTCCTGCAGGAATTCCATCAGCGCCTTTTGTGCGTGCAAACGGTTTTCCGCTTCGTCCCATACCACTGAGATCTTCTCGTCTTCCAGTAGCTCTCCGCTCACTTCTTCACCGCGGTGTGCGGGCAAGCAGTGCATGAAGACTGCATCGCTATTGGCGTGGCTCATCAGTTCGTGATCGACGAGGTAACCTTCGAAAGCGTTTAGGCGAATTTGCTGCTCGGTCTCCTGGCCCATGGAGGCCCATACGTCGGTGGCTACCCAATCGGCGCCGCTCACTGCTTCTTGCGGTGTGCGTACAATTTTTACCCGGTCTTTGGCGCGGGCGACAATGGATTCGTCCGGGTCGTAACCCTCGGGGCAGGCGATGCGCAGCTCAAAGTCGTACATCAATGCGGCATTAATGTAGGAGTGGCACATGTTGTTGCCGTCACCAACCCAGGCCACGGCCTTGCCTTCCGGGCTACCGCGGTGCTCCACATAGGTTTGCAGGTCCGCGAGCAGCTGGCAGGGGTGGTAGCTGTCGGACAGGGCGTTGATCACCGGTACCTTGCTGTATTCCGCGAAGCGCTCCAGCACGTTGTGACCGAAGGTGCGGATCATCACCATATCCACCATGCGCGAAATCACGCGCGCGCTGTCTTCAATCGGTTCGCCGCGGCCCAGCTGGGTGTCGCGCGGTGACAGGAACAGTGCACTGCCGCCCATCTGCGCCATGCCCGCTTCAAACGATACGCGGGTACGGGTTGAGGACTTTTCAAAAATCATCCCCAGTACTTTGTCGCGAAACGGTTCGCTGCTGACACCCTGGTTGCGCAGGGCTTTTACTTCGATGGCGCGCTCGATAACTGCGCGCAGTTCATCCCGGCTCAGGTCGAGGAGGGTGAGAAAATGTCTGACTGCCATGTTGGTTTCCTCCGAATTCAGGCGGCCTGTTGGGCGAATTCCCGCACCAGTGCGGCGACGGTGGTGGCGATCTGGCCGCACTCTTCATCACTCAGGGTGAGTGGTGGGAGCAGGCGCAGTACATTGCCAGCGGTAACGTTGATCAGCAACCCCTGTTCACGGGCCAGATCGACCAGCTCGGCGCAGGGGCGATCCAGCTCAATGCCGATTAACAGGCCCAGGCCGCGAATATCCACAACATGGGCGCAGCCGGCAAGCTCCGCTTTCAGTTGATCCACTAGCTGGGTGCCGAGGCTGGCTGCTCTTTCTATCAGCCACTCGCTTTCCAGTGTTTCCAGAACGGCGAGGCCGGCGCGGCAGGCCAGCGGATTGCCACCGAAGGTGGAGCCGTGGGTGCCCGCGCTAAAGAGTGCTGCGGCTTCGCCGCGGGCGAGGCAGGCACCGATGGGTACACCGTTACCGAGCCCCTTGGCGGTGGTGACCACGTCTGGCAGCAGGCCGTCGATATACTGGTAGGCGAACAGCTTGCCGCTGCGGCCATTAGCGGTCTGGATTTCATCCAGCATCAGCAGCCAGTTCTGGTTGTCGCAGAGTGCGCGCAGGCGCGCCAGATAGTCCGCATCCGGGATGCGGATACCGCCCTCGCCCTGCACCGGTTCTACCAGAATCGCTACGATATCTTCGTGCTCCGCGGCCAGCTTCTCGATGGCGGCGACGTCATTATAAGGAACACGTAAAAAACCCTCGGGCAGGGGAGCAAAGCCCTCTTGTACCTTTGGATTGCCAGTGGCGGTCAGCGTTGCCAGGGTACGGCCGTGGAAAGCCCCCTCGGTAACCACAATTTTCGGGCAGGCGAGGCCGCGCTGGTTGCCCAGCTTGCGCGCCAATTTGATGGCTGCCTCGTTGGCCTCGGCACCGGAATTGGAAAAGAATACGTTGTCCATGCCCGACTGGGTCACCAGTTTTTCCGCCAGCTGTTCTTGCGGGGGAATGTTGTACAGGTTGGAAACGTGCAACAGGGTGTTGGCCTGCTCCTGAATGGCCTGGGTGACCGCCGGATGGCAGTGGCCGAGACCGCATACGGCAATTCCGGAGAGGGCGTCGAGATATCGTCGGCCATTGTCATCCCACACGTAGTTGCCTTCGCCTCTGACCAGGGTCAGGGTTCTGTTACCGTAGTTTTGCATCAGTGCGGGAGTGGCCACCGTATATCTCCTCTGTGGGTGGGTCTCAAAGCGTGGGCCGGTATCCGCCGGCCCCGAACAATGGGAAAACCGCAGAAAATGCGTCTTTTGCGTTTTCTGACCGCAATTTTCCCGGGAAACCGGCAATACTAGCACAGCCGGAGCCCGGTAACAGAGGCCCATAGCTTCACGCAGGCCGCGGATGGGAATCGAATCGGAATCGGGTACAATGCGCGCTTTCGTTGACGGATCGACACCGCAGAAGCCGGGGTCACTCGTATTTCCAACCGACTTTTCAGCCGAGGTTAGCTTCCACTATGGATACTCTGGAAAATATCAAAAAGCAGATCGCCGATAACGACATCCTGCTTTATATGAAGGGCAGCCCCAATGCGCCACAGTGCGGCTTCTCTATGCGCGCTTCCCAGGCGATCATGGCGTGTGGCCAGCGTTTTGCCTATGTGGATATTTTGGCGAACCCGGATATTCGCCAGGAACTGCCGAAGTACGCCAATTGGCCGACTTTCCCGCAGCTGTGGGTTAAGCAGGAGCTGGTGGGCGGCTGCGACATCATCATGGAAATGCATGAAAACGGCGAACTCAAGACGTTGATTGAAGAGGCCGCAGGCAGCGCCGAACAGGGCGAGTGATTGCACTTTTCCGTTCGTACGGCCCATAAAAAAACCGCGGCATTGACCGCGGTTTTTTTATGTCTGCAAACATCGGGATGCGCGCTGCTCTCTAGCAGGCCCTACCTAGTAGGTAGTAACTAGTAGGCAGCAACCGCGCAGCGACGCTTACTCGTCGGAAGCTTTTTCCATCTGAGTCTGCAGATAGTTTTGCAGGCCGACCTTGTCGATCAGGCTAAGCTGAGTTTCCAGCCAGTCCACATGCTCTTCTTCGGAGTCGAGGATGCGCTGCAGCAATTCGCGGCTGCCGTAGTCACGGATAGACTCGCAGTAGGCGATGCCGTCACGCAAATCCGGGATCGCTTTTTTCTCCAGCTGCAGGTCACACTTCAGCATTTCTTCAGTGTTTTCACCAATGAGCAGTTTGCCCAGGTGTTGCAGGTTGGGAATGCCTTCAAGGAAGAGAATCCGCTCGATCAGCCAGTCGGCGTGTTTCATCTCGTCGATGGATTCGTGATATTCCTTATCCGCCAGCTCTTTCAGACCCCAGTCCTTGAACATGCGGGAATGCAGGAAATACTGATTGATCGCAATCAGCTCGTTGCCGAGAGCTTTGTTCAGGTGTTCGATGACTTTTGGATCGCCTTTCATTGCGTTAGCTCCATGTTGTTTCCTGCGGCTTCCTGCTCAAGCGATAACTCGTTTACTTGGGGCAGGGGAGCCCTCACTTAATTTTATTGTCCCGATTTCCGCTCGAGGGGCTGGATTGATAAAAATCATTGAACCCCGAGCGAATTGCGGTCGAGTTTGATGGGCAGAATGCGGCAAGTCAAGGCTGAGTGCGAAATTACGCAGGGACTATATATAAAGGCTTAAAAGCAAATTTAGCCGTAAAGGTAAACGAAAACGATTCCTACTTAATATCAGCGGCTTCTGCCTACTGCGAGTCCGTACGAGGGTATCGACTACACTACAGTGATTTTATTTTCCCCCGCCACGAACCATCTTTCAGCTATGCATATTGACGTCTAAGTACACATAAAAAGACATGTCCGCCGAAGGGCAATAGAGTCAATGAGCGCGAAATGAACCCGAACATCATTGGCTGGCTCGCATACGCGGGGGCGGTAATGGCAGAGTTGGGAACCGATGCTGGTCTGGTTTAATCGCACAAAGGGGCTTTGAGGGTAGCGACGTTATGGAGCAATACTTCCATACCTTTCTCGCGGGAGCTGTCTTTGTCATAGAAGCTACGGCTTCATTGATTATGGTGTGGGGCTTTGTCGTCGCGGTTTATGAGGTCTTGCGCGCATCCAGAACCGGATCGCACGCGGAACGCATGTTTGCGCTACAGATGGCGCGCTGTGATCTCGGTATCAAGCTGGTGTTTGCGCTAGAGCTGCTGATTATTTCTGACTTGTTACACACGGTGGTAAGTCACACGCTGGACGATCTAGTGTTTCTTGGAGTGCTGGTTGCGATTCGCACTATCGTCGGTTTCTTCTTGAATCGGGAAATCGAGCAGGTGAAGGGAGAGGTTGGCAAGTTTTGATGTGAAAAGAAGAGGCAAGATAAAAAGCTAGTTAGGAGCGGTTACCGCTAGAAATGTTCGGCGCAGTTGCGTGTTACTCCAGCAATTTGCGCATTTTTGATAAATGCTTCTGTATCGCGTCAATATCGAACCTGTCCTCGAGACTGATGGCACAATCCTCTTTCAAACGCAGCATTAGGCCGTAAAGTGCCTGGCGATCCTCCCGTCGGCAGCAAATCTCGGAAAGTTCAATTAGTCCACCGCACAGGTGTCGCATCACCACGCCGCTGGTGCGTCCGTATTCCAGTATTTCGTCGAGTGCGGCGGCAAGCACGTGAGATAAATCGAGCTCGCTGACGATGAGCCGCAGATGACCGTCCTGATCGTAAAAGCAGTTGGGGAGTGGGGGCCGCTGGAGAATCACGCCGATGCCATCCATTAAGCGGTCGATGCACGTGTATGCCGTAAATGGATCATTGATACCCGGGGATAAGGCCCTTACTGCGACCTGCGACATCTGACGAATAGAAAAAATTATGTCTTGCCCCGCGGTGGGCTGTGCCCCGAGGGTGAATGCCCCTTGTATTGCCCTGGCGATCTCCTGACTATCCAAATGCCGCGGCGGATCAGAAACCTGCGCCATAACGCCCCAGTGATAGAGAAAGGTGCCGGGGTGGCTCTGCAACTGAACGCAGCAATTGTTCTCGCGTGCCCAGTCGATCAATGCCTGCCGGTCAATAAGCTGAACATAGCCCTCCTTGTTTGTGCGTACGCAGGTGCTGTCTTTGTTCTGCGGCAGCTCTCTCAGGTCTTCGCGGCTGGCGGCCGGGGCACGGCACTCTTCCGCCGGGTAGATGGTGTCCAGTGCCGAGCGAAATTCCCGGTTGATGTGAAAGGTAATGTTGTCGATTTGGATCGACTGCGCCACGTTGTGAATGAAGTAGATCAGATAGGCAATACACCCCAGTGCAAGGAACAGTGCGAAACTGACCGAGAGGGTGGGCTGGGTTCGCTCGGTCTCAGCGCCAAGTACCCGGATAACCATCAGTGCGTAAACGAAGGTTGAGAGGAAGATACCCAGAGAGACCTGTGTGCCGCGGTCGCGCATGAAATTGCGCACCAGGCGCGGGCCAAATTGGTTGGAGGCGAGGGTCAGGGCGACCATGGTGATTGAGAACACGGTACCCGCGACGCTAATGGTAGAGGTGGCGATAACGGTGAGCAATGCGCGGGCACTGCTGGGGTCATGCAGACGCAGCCAGCTGAGCCCGGGCAAATGGCCTGCCTCATAGGTATTGTCGATTGCGGTAAACAACAGGGCGAGGAAAATGGCCGCCGTCATCATCAAGGTGGGGATGAGCCAAAAGCTGGTTCGAAGTCTGCTAGCGATATATAGCAGCCGCTGTTTCATGATGTTGCGGTTTCCCCACGCTTGAAATCTCGTCTTTTAAGGGTAGGCGAGTAAGGGTAGGCGGGTGGGGTGGCGTGGAGTAGGGATGCAATGCAGGGCAGAGGGACAAAGAAGCCGACGTGCGCGCGTTACTTTTGACTTGTAACTTGCGCGCACGCATATGACGGTGCAGCTGATTAGCCGGCGGAGTAGAACAGTGCGCCGTTCGCTTCGGCGGGCATGCCAGCAGACATGGTCTCGTCGATGATTTCCTTGGTCAGTTCCGCACAGCGTCCACATTGGGAGGAGACGCCCAGTTGGCGGCGCAGGGCTTTAATGGAGGTGGAGCCATCGTGGACCGCGTCTTTAATCTGACTGTCGGTGATGCCTTTACAAATACAGATGTACATCGGGAAACCTGGTGCAAATTCGATCTACTGTTTATCGATAAAGAGATCTTATTGTTAATGAGAATAAGTGTCAATAAGATTTTGCTATCGATCAATCATTATTCTAGCTGCTCTTTATATGAACTGTAGGGTCAGTTGGTGGCTTCTCGGTCAACGGATGGAGGGCGGGTGTTTTTGCTGCTGACTGATAGGTGGCGTCTGCTATTGCCGCCATATAAAAAATTAATGGGACTGCCATAAGCCCCTGTGTATCATAGCGGCCCCCTATCGATCTTTTGTCACTCTATAGTCATTGGTTATAAAGTGACCGTTTCTACAATCCATTATTTATCTCATTGAGGAGATTTTCATGGCTGTATTAGTAGGCAAGCCCGCTCCGGATTTCACAGCGGCTGCAGTACTGGGCAACGGCGAAATCGTTGACGAGTTCAACCTGGCAGAAACCATCAAGGGTAAGAAAGCGGTTATCTTCTTTTACCCGCTGGACTTCACCTTCGTGTGTCCTTCCGAGCTGATCGCCTTTGACCACCGCTTTGAAGAGTTCAAGAAGCGCGGCGTTGAGGTAATCGGTGTTTCCATCGATTCCCAGTTCTCTCACAACGCATGGCGTAATACCGATATCAACGATGGTGGTATCGGTCAGGTTAAATACGCGCTGGTTGCTGACGTTAAGCACGAAATCTGCCAGGCATACGACGTTGAAGCGGATGCTGGCGTTGCTTTCCGTGGTTCCTTCCTGATCGACGAAGAAGGTGTTGTTCGTCACCAGGTGGTAAACGACCTGCCGCTGGGCCGTAACGTAGACGAAATGCTGCGTATGGTTGACGCTCTGGCGTTCCACCAGGAGCACGGCGAAGTATGTCCGGCTGGCTGGCAGGAAGGCGACAAGGGCATGGACGCGTCTCCATCTGGCGTTGCAGCCTACCTGAGCGAGAACTCTGACAAGCTGTAAGTCATTGTTCGCGCGGGGAGGGACGTGCATCCCTCCCGGTAAAAAAACCGCCTTCAGGCGGTTTTTTTGTGCCCGTTGTTCCCGTGAATCACATAAAGGTGGAAAAAACGCTAACATGTGCGCTTGTTCCACTTTGATCGCGGTATCCGGCCTCTGCTAAATGAGTGACCTACCGGGTCATTTTGGCTGTGAAGAATCTTTGACTGAATGTTTCTGGTTAAAGAATTTTTTAGCGGGCTGCTAGTCTTAGTACGAGTACCCCCACAAATTTTGGGGCCAATCACTTGCTAGGTCGATATGGCCGGGTAGCGAGGAATCGCTGCGGATTGCAGTACGGCACATGGTGTAATTCAAGGTGTATCAAGGCATTTTTCACAGAATCTTGAGCGGCGCGCGAGGCCTGTGGCTTTCGCTGGTTGCCGCATTGATACTGGCGACGCCTGCCGGGCACGCGCTTGCCGAGCCCGTACGAGGTGCCAAGTCCGCCTCTGCCGCTTCATCGAAAAGTGTTGAGGCCAGCGCGCGGGAGTTCGATCGTTATTTCCGCCAGTTGATGAAGAAGAGTGGGATCCCTGGCGGCGCCTATGTGATCGTAGACCACGATAAGGTCGTGGCCATGGATACCTACGGCGTGCGGGTCAAGGGGAAGCAGGAGAAGATCACATCACACACGGTGTTCCGTCTTGCCTCGGTATCCAAAACGTTTGCCGGCAGTATGGCGGCGCTTCTCGAGCATGAGAACAAGTTCAATTGGGGCGATAAGGTGGTGCGCTATGTGCCGGAGCTGCGCTTTAAAACCCCCGCGCTCTCCATGCAGTTGCAGGTGCAGCACCTCCTGAGCCACTCCTCCGGCCTGACGCCAAACGCCTACGACAACTATCTGGAGGACAACCGTCCTCTGTCGAAAATTCTGCCGATGTTTTCCACCATCGATCCGCACTGCGCCCCGGGCAAGTGTTATGGCTACCAGAACGTGCTGTTCAGCCTGATCGAAGACGTAATTCACAAGGCAACGGGTGTCCCCTACGGCCGGCAATTGAAGCAACGCTTCTTTGTCCCCCTGAAGATGGAAGACGCCTCCCTGGGCTGGGAAAGCTTTATGGCGGCCAGTAATCGCGCGGCCCCCCATGTCCAGACCGGTAAAGGGTGGCGCCCAGTGAAGGTAGAGAAAGAGTATTACCTGGCGGCGCCCGCGGCCGGAGTGAACGCCAGTATCAGCGATATGGGGCAGTGGCTTAAGGCGCAATTGGGTGCTTACCCGGATGTACTGCCACCCGAGGTCATTGCCGACCTCACCACCGAGCGGGTGGAAACCCGCCGCCACTTGCGCCACCGCATCTGGAGGGACTACATCGATCATGCGGGTTACGGGTTGGGCTGGCGTCTGTATACCGTGGGCGATGATCGAATCGTGTTTCACGGTGGCTGGGTCGCAGGTTTCCGTGCAGCCATTGCCTACTCGGAAAAACGCAAGGTCGGTATCGTCATCCTGATGAACGCGGAATCCCGGGTAATTTCGGATCTCACCGCCAATTTCATTGCCGATATCACCGGCCACGGCAAGCTGGTACAGGCGACCGCGGCAGCGTCGAAAAAATAATCAGTTGGTGCTTGTCTAACGTTTCTCGTTGCGGGTGTTCAGTTCACGCTTGAATTGCCCGCATCCGTCCCAATATTCCTCCCCTTGACGACGATTTGTCTGTAGTTGAATTGAACAAGGGGAGAACCGTTCCATGACTGTTGCGGCGCATAAAGAGAGCCACGGTTTCCAGACAGAAGCCAAGCAGTTACTGCACCTGATGATCCACTCGCTGTACTCCAATAAGGAGATTTTCCTACGCGAGCTGGTTTCCAATGCCTCCGATGCCGCAGACAAGCTGCGCTTTGAGGCCCTCTCCAGCCCTTCATTGCTGGCGGAAGACCCGGACCTGCGTATTCGCATCGAGTTCGACAAAGACGCCGGCACGCTGACCATCTCCGATAACGGCATTGGCATGAGCCGCGACGAGGTGATCGAAAACCTGGGTACCATCGCGCGCTCCGGTACTGCCAACTTTATGCAGAACCTGACCGGCGACCAGAAGAAGGATGCACACCTGATCGGCCAGTTCGGTGTGGGCTTCTACTCGGCGTTTATCGTTGCCGACAAGGTGGATGTCTTCACCCGTCGCGCCGGCGCCGATGCCAGCCAGGGCGTGCACTGGGAGTGCAGCGGCGAGGCCGAGTACTCCGTGGAGAATGTCGAGTGGCCGGATCGCGGTACCCGTGTTGTGCTGCATCTGAAAGACGATGCCATAGAATTTGCCGATGGCTGGCGCCTGCGCTCCATCATCAAGAAATACTCCGATCACATCGCTATTCCGGTAGAGATGCTGAAAGAAGAGGCGCCTGCCGCAGAGGGCGAAGAGCCGGAGGAAAAGGCGCCGGAATTTGAAGCGGTGAACGCTGCCCAGGCCCTGTGGACCCGTCCGCGCTCCGAGGTGAAGTCCGAGGAGTACAAGGAGTTCTACAAGCACATTTCCCACGACTTTGATGACCCGCTCACCTGGAGTCACAACCGTGTGGAAGGCAAGCTGGATTACACCAGCCTGTTGTACATCCCTGCGCGTGCGCCATTCGACCTGTACCAGCGTGACGCCGCTCGCGGCCTGAAGCTGTACGTACAGCGCACCTTCATCATGGACGACGCCGAGCAGTTCCTGCCGCTGTACCTGCGTTTTGTAAAAGGTGTACTGGATTCCAACGACCTGCCGCTGAACGTCTCCCGTGAAATCCTGCAGAAGGACCAGAACACCGACGCGATCAAGAGCGCACTGACCAAGCGTGTGCTCGACATGCTGGACAAACTGTCGAAGAAAGATGCCGACGAATACCAGAAGTTCTGGGATCTGTTTGGTTCTGTAATGAAAGAAGGGCCGGCGGAAGACTTCTCCAACAAAGAGAAAATCGCCAAGCTGCTGCGCTTCTCCACTACCCACACCGATGACACCAAGCAGGATCAGTCTCTGGAAGACTATGTGGGTCGCATGCAGGATGGTCAGAAGAACATCTACTACGTGTGTGCGGACAATTTTGCCACTGCCAAGTCCTCCCCTTATCTGGAAGTCTTCCGCAAGAAGGGTATCGAAGTACTGCTGCTGACCGACCAGGTAGATGAGTGGTTTGTTGGCCATATGCAGGAATTTGACGGCAAGCCGTTCCAGGATGTGGCCAAAGGCGCGCTGGATCTGGGCGAAGCTGAGAATGAAGACGACAAGGCGGAGCGCGAGAAGGCCGAGAAAGATGCCGGCGCTCTGGTTGAGCGCGTCAAGGACGTGCTGAAAGAGCGCGTGGAAGATGTACGCGCGACTACACGTTTGGTGGATTCGCCGGCGTGTCTGGTGGCCAGTGACAATGATATGGGTCTGCAGATGCGCCGTATCCTCGAGCAGGCCGGCCAGGCGCTGCCAGATGCCAAGCCGGTATTTGAGGTGAACCCGAGCCACCCGCTGGTGCAGCGTCTGGATCAGGAGCAGGATGAGGACCGCTTTGCGGACCTCACCAATATCCTGATGGATCAGGCCAATCTGGCGGCGGGCAATCAGCTGGTAGATCCGGCAGATTATGTGCGTCGTCTGAACACTCTGCTGCTGGAGCTCAACCGCTAACAGGTGGCTGATCGTTCTTGCAGGAAGGCCGGCGGGGTGCTCCCCGCCGGCCTTTTTTGCATGTGTGTTTTGCCGGGAGTAACAAGCCGATCCCGCCGTTCGTACCATCGCACACGGCCGACCTGGACTATATTCTTCGTGTTGTTTTTTTGCGCGATTTGGCAGCGATTGGACAGCATTTGTCGGTGAACTTGGCAAAACTGCTGAAAACTCCAAATGGCCATTGGGTGCTGGCACCCGGCTCCGTATAATCCCCCGCTGAATAGCAAAAACTACAGAGCGTTATGACTCAAACAGACGTATCCTCGAGCGCCCCGGAATCCCGTTTACCCATCGCCATTCTTGGTGGGGGTAGCTTTGGCACGGCCGTCGCTAATATTGTGGCGGGTAACGGCCACGACACCCGGCAGTGGATGCGTGACCCGGAGCGGGCAGCCACCTGTATGGCCGAGCGCGAAAACAAGAGGTATCTGCCGGGCGTGCCACTGCACTCGGACCTGCAGATCACCGCCGACCTGGAGCAGGCGGTGCGCGGCTGCCAGATCGTGTTTGTCGCCATCCCCAGTCAATCCTTCCGCGAAGTCGTAAACCGCGCGGCGCCCATGCTCGACCCGGGCACCATGTTGATCTCCCTGACCAAAGGGGTGGAGCACGATAGCTTCCACCTGATGAGCGACATCCTGAAAGAGGAGGCCGAGGGCATGCGTGTGGGGGTGCTGAGTGGACCCAACTTCGCCAAGGAAATTGTCGCCGGCCACTACACCGCAACCGTGATTGCCAGCGAAGACGAGACATTGTGCGCAACCATTCAAAAGGTTCTGCACTCGGAAACTTTCCGCGTCTACTCCAGTAACGACGTGTTTGGCGTGGAGCTGGCGGGAGCGCTGAAGAACATTTACGCGATTGTCACCGGTATGGCCGTGGCCCTGGGGCGCGGACAAAATACCACCAGTTTGCTGATCACGAGGGCGCTGGCGGAAATGATGCGCTTCGCCGAGGCAGTTGGCGCCGATCCAATGACCTTTATCGGGCTCGCCGGAGTGGGCGATCTGATTCTTACCTGCTCCTCGGACTTGAGCCGTAACTACCGCGTGGGTTACTTGGTGGGTAAGGGCAAGAAGCTGGATGAGGCGGTTACCGAAATCGGCCAGGTGGCGGAAGGGGTCAACACCGTTCGTCTCATTAAGGCCAAAGCCGACGAATTAGGGGTATACATGCCCTTGGTTTCTGCAATTCACGCCATATTATTTGAAGGTACCCCGATACCAACGGTGATCCGTGAGCTGATGTCCGGGGCGCAAACCTTTGATGTGGCCTATTCGGCCAAATCCTGATTTACCTTTTTTTGAATTGGGGGCGGTGAATGAATAACGAACAACTGAAGCAGAATTTGACCTCTGCGGACCACTGGACGCGTCTGCTGTTTATGGTGCTGTTTGTGATACTGCTGGAAATTGCCGGTGTGGTGATGCTGGCGACCATCGTATTGCAGTTCCTGTTTGCCATTGTTTCCGGTGGCCCGAACGAAAATCTGCGTCGCATGGGTGAGCAGATTGCTTCGTATATCTACCAGACGCTGCAATTCCTGATTTACAACACGGAAGAAAAGCCGTTTCCGTTTTCCGAGTGGCCGCAGTCCTGATCTGCAGCTCAGATAGAAATCCGGGCTATATTGAGGGTTCTTGAACCGCTGAGCCCGGAAAAGCGGAACGCAAACCGCTGAATCCAATGCCGGCAGGGGCCGGCTTCTCCCATTTCTGGTGCCCAACAAAGGACTGGTGATCGCCAAATGAGCAATGAAGAACTGAAACAAAACCTGACCTCTACCAATCAGTGGTTGCGCCTGATCTATATGGTGCTTTTCGCGGTACTGCTGGAAATTGCCGGCTTTGTCATGCTGGCGGTAGTGATTGCCCAATTCCTGTTTGCCATTGTCAGCGGCAAAGCGAATGACAACCTGCGCCGCCTCGGTGACCAGATTTCTTCCTATATCTACCAGACCCTGCAATTCCTGATCTACAACACGGAAGAGAAACCGTTTCCCTTCTCGGAGTGGCCGGAGTCCGAGGAAGAAGATCTTTCCACCTATGAGAGCGCCGAGGAAATCGATGGCGAGGTAATTGCGGTGGCAGATGCAGAGGCCGATGCAAGTACCGAGAGCGATGAGGTCCCGGCTGACGCTGAGGAGAAAACCGTCACCGCGACCGAGGCTAAAAAGCCGAAAACACGCACGAAAGCCAGCACTGCGTCGTCAGAAGGCCAAGCGGCAGAGGCTGATGAGCCGGTGATCCAGCTGGGGGCAGATAGCGATTCAGCGGCCGATACCGCTGCCAAAGACGCTGCCAACGCGCATCGCAAGGAAAACAGCGCCGACGAAAAGTAGGGCTCCGTATACGGTGAACTCACCGGCAATGATTGGGAGAAGTTAGTGCTGTTGTTTGTTATGCGCCACGGGCGGGCAGAACCCATTAGTAAAAGTGACGAGACCCGCGCCCTTACCGAGGACGGTCGCGAACAGGTCGCCGCGGTATGCAAGGAGCGCGCCTCAGAGCTCGCACAGGTAAAGACTATCTGGGCGAGTCCGTTCGTGCGTACCCGCCAGACAGCGAAGATTGTTGCGGACATCTTTGATTTGCCGGTGGAGATCAACGAGGTCTTGACCGGCGATACCCCGGCTCAGGCGGTTCTGGATGCACTGGCGGAAGTGGATGAGAAAGACTTCCCGGTGTTGCTGGTCAGCCACCAGCCACTGGTGGGCACTCTAGTTAATCGGCTCTGCGGCAGTGCGGAAGAACTCCCTATGGGGACTTCGACTCTCGCTTGTCTGTCTGCGGATGTCTGGGCGTGGGATTGCGCAGAACTCGAGTGGTTGCAGCACAAGCCCTGATGCCAATTTCTTAGTCAAAGCCCTTAGTCCAGCCCCTTAATACAAGCAATCGGTCATAACTCGTGAACCCTGCTGCCATTGTGGTGGTGGTTAGGGGCTGTCAGCATGGCGTATTCGAACGCTGGCATTGGTTTTTTATGAGCGCTTTATCCTCCCAAATTACTCCCGACTTTACTCCACCCAGGGAAGTTGTTCTGGACGTTCAGGGCAATGCCATTGCCGCTCGGCAGTGGGGGAACCCGGCGGGTGTACCGGTATTGGCGTTACACGGCTGGCTGGACAACTGCGCCAGCTTTGACGCAATGGCGCCTTTTCTACACAGCCTCAATGTTGTGGCTATCGATCTCGCCGGGCACGGTCAGAGTTACCATCGCCACAAAGATGCGAATTACACCATCTGGACAGAAATCGAAGATGTGATGGCGACTGCGGATGCGTTGGGTTGGGAGAAGTTTTCCATGCTGGCGCATTCCCGCGGCGCGGTAATTGGCACCATTGCGGCGGCCACTTTTCCCGAGCGGGTGCGGCGCCTGGCTCTGATCGATGGCCTGGTGCCACCGCCGACAACGGATGAGGAAGCACCGGAGACCCTGCGCAAAGGTATCGAGCAGCGCGCGCGTTATCGCGACCGCAAGAGTCGCGTATTTGAGTCCATTGATGTTGCGGTGAATGCGCGAAAGAACGGCCTGTTCAAGTTGAGCGACGATGCGGCGCGCGCACTGGTGGAGCGCGGTATCCGTCCGTGCGAGGGCGGTTTTACCTGGAGCAATGACCCGCAATTAATGGCGGCTTCGGTGGCCAAGCTCAACGAGCCGCAAGTACGCGCCTTTCTCGCGCGCGCCACCATGCCAATTCGGCTGGCGCTGGGAAAAGAGGGGATTCAGGGAATGCTTGAGCGTATCCGACCGCTTGCGGAACAGGTGCCGAGTATTGAGCTGCGTGAGTTTGCCGGTGGTCATCACCTGCATATGGAAGGCAGCGGGGAAGAGATTGCCCACTGGTTCGAGCCATTTCTACGTGGGGAAGGGTAGGCGCTTCGCCTCAAGTGATCTAGAAAGGCACGCGCTTGGAGTAGCTCGCCTTTTGCATGTCCCGCACTTCCACGGAAATTTCCGGAACCTCGGGTGCCGCTTCGCATAGATAATTGAAGATGGCGGCGCTCAGGGCTTCTTTCTGTTCGCTGGTACGCCCCTCAAGGATGCGCACTTCCGCGTGAATAAACAGATTGCTGGAGCCTTCATGGCTTTTTCCCAGTACGAATTCCCGGAAGGGAACGGCGCGGGTTTTGATCGCGCCGGCGTTGAAGAGTCCGGTGTCATTCATGGCCTGCTGACCGTTGCTGACCAGGGCGGGAATGGAAATGCTGTCTTCCAGTTTTTGCGAATATTCAATCACTAGATGCGGCATTACCGGGCTCTCCTCTTTATAGGAACCGTCTAACTCGCTTACGAATTACAGGCCCTGAAAATTAACGAATCAAAGACAAAAATTCGTTGCGGGTTGCCTGCTCACTGCGGAAAGAGCCGAGCATGGCGGAAGTTTTCATTACCGAATTCTGCTTTTCCACGCCGCGCATCATCATGCACATGTGCTTGGCTTCAACGATAACGCCAACACCTGCAGCCCCGGTTACCTGACGTACGGTTTCCGCAATTTGTACGGTCAGTTGTTCCTGAATCTGCAAACGACGGGCAAACATGTCTACAATGCGCGCCACTTTGGACAGACCGAGCACTTTGCCATCAGGAATATAAGCAACGTGTGCCTTGCCGATAAACGGCAGCAAGTGGTGTTCACACATGGAGTAGAGTTCAATATCTTTCACCAGCACCATTTCGCTGCAGTCCGATGGGAACAGCGCGTCGTTGACGACCTCTTCTACGGTTTGCTGGTAGCCGCGGGTAAGATACTGCATGGCTTTGGCGGCGCGCTTGGGGGTGTCGAGCAGCCCCGGGCGCTGCAGATCTTCGCCAATGGCTTCAATGATGTGTGCGTAATGTTCTTTCATCAATATGCTTCCAACGTCTCGCCCGAACCGCCTTGATACGCAAAAAGTCGGGCGTTCGATCACCGGTTTGCCGGTGGGGTAGTCTCTCCGAAGGCTGATTCCGGAGACTGACTCCGGAGATCTTGGGGGCGCTACCCTAAGCCTTTGTCACACCGTAGTAAAGCGTGAAACATAGAGGAATATCGCTAATGATAGAGAAACGGGAGTCCGATTTGCATGAATTGCAGACCGTTCTGGACTTTATCCGCTGGGGCGCTAGCCGCTTCAATGAAGCAGAGCTGTGGTTTGGTCACGGTACCGACAATGCTTGGGATGAAGCTGTCCTGTTGGTCACGCACGCCCTGCACCTGCCGATGGATAGCAAGCCGGAAATCCTCTCTGCGCGCCTGACCATGAAAGAGCGCCAGCAGGTGATGGCGGTGCTGGAGAAGCGCGCCAATGCCCGAGTGCCCGCGCCCTATCTGACCAATGAGGCTTGGTTTTGCGATTTGCCGTTTTACGTGGACGAGCGGGTTCTGGTGCCCCGCTCGCCAATTGGTGAGTTGATCCGCCACCGCTTCGAGCCCTGGCTGCAGCAGGAACCGCTGGCGATACTCGACTTGTGCTGCGGCAGTGGCTGCATCGGGATCGCCTGCGCGGATACCTTTCCCGGCGCGCGGGTGGATCTGAGCGATATTTCGCAGGATGCCATCGACGTTGCGCAGATCAATATCAACCGCCATCAGCTGAATGATGAAGTGCGCGCGGTGCGGTCGGATCTGTTTGCCGGGTTGAAGGGCTGCAGTTATGACCTGATTGTAAGCAACCCTCCTTATGTGGATGCGCGGGACTTGGCGGAAATGCCGGCGGAGTATCACGCCGAGCCCGGCCTGGCGCTGGGTTCCGGCGACGACGGCCTGGATTTTACCCGGCGCCTGCTGCTAGAGGCCCCGGACTACCTGCAGCCAGAGGGCATTCTGGTGTGTGAGGTAGGCAACAGCTGGGAGGCACTGGAAGCGGCGTATCCGCGTGTGCCATTTTTCTGGCCGGAGCTGGAAGATGGTGGCCATGGGGTATTCGTGCTGACGCGTGAAGACCTGCTGGCTTGTCGGGAGATGTTTGAAGAGGGCGCGGCAAAATAGGGCGCTAGCAGCCTAATTGCAGTACTGGAAAGCGCCGCGTCACAGATTCCTCTATAATGCGCGGCTTTCATCGAATAAATCACTGGGGTAGGGAATTCCGGGTATGTCGGGCAATACATTTGGCAAGCTGTTCTGTGTCACCACTTTTGGCGAGAGCCACGGCCCCGCGCTGGGCTGCATTGTGGATGGCTGCCCTCCGGGACTGGAGATCAGTGCAGAAGAAATTCAGTTGGAGCTGGACCGCCGCAAGCCCGGCACCTCCCGTTACACCACCCAGCGCCGCGAAGCGGATCAGGTGAAAATCCTCTCGGGCGTATTTGAGGGCAAGACCACCGGTACGCCGATTGGTTTGTTGATCGAAAATACCGACCAGCGCTCCAAAGACTACGCCAATATCTCCGAGCAGATTCGCCCGGCCCATGCTGATTACACCTACTGGGCCAAGTTTGGTCTGCGCGACTATCGCGGTGGTGGCCGCTCTTCCGCGCGCGAAACCGCCATGCGCGTGGCCGCGGGAGCTATTGCCAAAAAGTGGTTGAAGCAGCAGTTCGGCATTGAGGTGCGCGGTTACCTGTCGCAACTGGGGCCGATCAAAGTGGATAAGCTCGACTGGTCGCAGGTGAACGAAAACCCGTTCTTCTGCCCGGATACGGACAAGGTGCCGGAGATGGAAGAGTACATGCAGGCCCTGATCAAGGAGGGTAACTCCATTGGTGCGCGCATTTCTGTACATGCCAGCGGTGTACCGGCGGGCCTTGGCGAGCCGATTTTTGATCGCCTGGATGCAGATCTGGCCCATGCACTGATGAGTATCAATGCCGTTAAAGGTGTGGAGATCGGGGCCGGTTTTGCGTCGGTGGAACAGAAGGGTACCGAACACCGGGACGAAATTACCGAAGACGGTTTCCAGTCCAATCATGCCGGCGGTGTATTGGGGGGAATCTCAAGCGGTCAGGAGCTGATCGCGCACATTGCGTTGAAGCCCACCTCCAGCCTGCGCATTCCGGGTAAGAGCCTGGACATCAACGGCAACTCCATCGAGGTGGTTACCAAAGGTCGCCACGATCCCTGTGTTGGTATTCGCGCAACGCCCATTGCGGAAGCGATGATGGCGCTGGTACTGGTGGATCATGTAATGCGTCAGCGCGCTCAGAATGGCGATGTAAAGTTTGATCTAACGATCCCGGCAGGTGAGTCTGCCTGATCAACACGAGATCCAATTAATAAAAAAGGCGGAGCGCCAAAAGCGCCCCGCCTTTTTTGTGTCTGCCTGTAATGCCTGTTTGGCAGGAATTACAGGTGCAGGTTTAGGCCGATGTAAGGGCCTTTGATTTCCAGGTCGCTCTGGAAAGCGTCCAGTTCCTGCACATCCAGGCTCATTACGCGGTAGCCAGCTTCGATGGCGAAGTCGATGGCAGGAACAAAGTCCCAGCGCACTTTGGCCGTCAAATCGGTATGGCTGTCGCCTTTGTAGCTGGTGCCGTTACCCTGGGCAATGATGGACCAACCGGTGAAGGGCAGGTCGAAACGGGCAACACCGTAAACCATTGGCAGCACGCCAGACAGTTCGATGTTCTCAGACAGGGTCTCGGCAGCTACGGTCAGCTCGCCGCTGTATTGGCGAGCAGTTAGACCCAGGTCCAGGTTCACCCAGTTGTCGAGAATCTCGTAGTACAGGGTGGCGTCGGTATGGGTCAGGTTGATATCGGAGGTGACGTCAGAGCCAACGGTAAAGGTTTCATCGGCGAAGGTGACATCTTCACTCAGCATGGCCATGCCGCTGGTTTCGATCTTACTGTGCGCGAGCAGGATATTCGGAATTACCGGAATCGGGTGCTCCAGCGCAACCTGCAGGAAGGTGGCGTTGTCTTCCGCCAGGGAAAACTCGTCCACGTTGTAGCTGTCCACACCAACTGCGCCGGTGTAGGAGGGTTTCCAAGCGCCGGCAGTGGCGTCAAAACCGAGGATGGTATCGGCACTGGCGCTGGCAGAAGCCAGGGCCGCGCATAGGGCCAGGGTGATTTTTTTCATTTTTGGTCGCTCCCGTTGAATTATGCGGCGGATTCTACAGGGTTTTTATAAAATTTCCCTGAATCAGAAGTCACCAGTGTCCTGTTTGCTGCGGTTTTGCGGGCTACTTGGCGTTCCGAGTTTGCGCTAATGCGGAGTGGCTCGCCGGGATTTGCCTGCTGGCCCCGATCAGAGCCCGCGGGCCTCCTTTACCAGCAACTGCTGCAACGCATTGGCGGCGTTACTCAGGGTGCGATTGCGATGGTAGATGATGCCCAAATTACGCTGGATGGTGAGCTGCGGCATAGGCAGTTCCGCAAGGCTGCTGTCCACCAGGGTTTTGGGCAGCACGCTCCAGCCGAGGCCGACACCGGCCATCATCTTGATGGTTTCCAGGAAATTGGTGGCCAGTTTGGCGGTGAGCTTGAGCCCATGGGCGTCGAACTCCCGCTTGATCAGGCGCCCGGTATAGGTGTTCATATCCGGAAGAATCGCCGGGTACTGGGCCAGTGCCGCCAGATTCAGCTCGGGCATCTGTGCCAGCGGGTGGTCGGGGGCGGCCACCACCACGCAGGGGTCGGGCCAGATAATCTGTGCGTTGAGGCTTGGGTAGTCCTTGAGTGCCAGGGTCACCACCGCCAATTCATACTCGCCCGCCATCAGGGCCTCGTAGGCCTGCTCCGAATCGACAAAATCAATATCCAGGGCCACGTCCGGGTAGCGGTTGCTGAAGTCGCGCAGCACCGGGGGCAGGTGATGCAGGCCCACGTGGTGGCTGGTGGCGATGCGCAGGCTGCCACCGATGGTCTCCCCAAGACTGCGCAGTTCGCGCTCGGCATCACTCACTTCATTCAAAATGTGGCGCGCGCGCGGTAGCAGCGCGCGGCCGGCATTGGTGAGCTGCAATTTACGGCCGATGCGATCAAACAGGGGGGAGCCCAGTTGTTGCTCCAGCGAGGCCAGTCGTTTGCTCACTGCGGGCTGGGTCAGGTGCAGATGCTCTGCCGCTTCCGACACGGATCCCTGTTCCGAGATCGCGAGAAAGGCTCTAAGCCACTGAATTTCCATAAATCTTCTCTCGTTACCTGCCGGAGTATTCCAAAAGTGAATGCGCCATATAATAAATATAAATTGATGTTATTCAATGCCCCTCGTAGACTCGAGCATGTTATCCATAGAGGAGATGGGGCTATGGGCCACCCACAGAATAAAAAACAGACGTTGTACGACAAGCTCTGGGAAGACCATTTGGTCAAGAGCCGCGACGACGGCACCGCACTGATTTATATCGACCGTCACCTGATTCACGAAGTGACCTCACCACAAGCGTTTGAAGGCCTGCGCCTTGCCGGCCGCAAGCCCTGGCGCACCGATTCCGTCGTCGCAACACCGGACCACAATGTGCCGTCCCACGTGGAAGAGCGCGCTGGCGGTATCGAAGGCATTGTCGACGAAGTTTCCCGCATTCAGGTGAAGACACTGAATGAGAACTGCGAAGACTTCGGTATCGTTGAATTCGGCATCAATGATCCCGGTCAGGGCATTGTGCATGTGATCGGTCCCGAGACTGGCGCGACTCTGCCGGGTATGACCGTCGTATGTGGTGACTCCCACACCTCTACCCACGGCGCGCTTGGTGCGTTGGCGCACGGTATCGGTACCTCTGAGGTGGAGCACGTAATGGCCACCCAGTGTCTGATCCAGAAGAAAATGAAAAACATGCTGGTGCGTGTGGACGGGGAACTCGGTCCGGGTGTTACCGCAAAAGACGTGGTACTGGCCATTATCGGCAAGATCGGTACCGCTGGTGGCACCGGTTATGCGATTGAATTTGGCGGTTCCGCGATTCGCTCCCTGTCTATGGAAGGTCGTATGACCGTGTGCAACATGGCGATCGAAGCCGGTGCCCGCGCGGGTATGGTTGCGGTGGACGACGTCACTCTGGAATACGTAAAAGACAAACCTTACGCGCCAAAAGGTGAGATGTGGAAGTTAGCGGTAGATAACTGGAGCCGTTTGCACTCCGATGACGGTGCGCACTTTGATGCGGTTGTCGAGCTGCAAGCTGAAGAGATCGAGCCGCAGGTCAGCTGGGGTACCTCTCCGGAAATGGTGGTACCGGTCAGCGCACTGGTACCGAGTCCGGCCGATGAAAATGATGCGACCAAAAAAGCGGGCATCGAACGCGCACTGGAATATATGGGGCTGGAAGGCGGTCAGAAAATTACCGATATCCAGTTGGATCGCGTGTTTATCGGTTCCTGCACCAACTCCCGTATTGAAGATTTGCGCGCCGCTGCAGTGGTGGCAAAGGGCCGCAAAAAAGCCGAGAGCGTCAAGCAGGTCTTGGTGGTTCCCGGTTCTCAGGCGGTAAAAGCGCAGGCGGAAAAAGAGGGCCTGGACAAGGTCTTTATCGAAGCGGGCTTCGAGTGGCGCGAGCCTTCCTGCTCCATGTGCCTGGCCATGAATGCCGACAAACTCGGTGCGGGCGAACACTGCGCGTCCACTTCTAACCGCAACTTCGAAGGGCGCCAGGGCTACGGTGGTCGTACCCATCTGGTCAGTCCGAGCATGGCTGCGGCAGCGGCAATTGCCGGCCACTTTGTTGATGTACGTGACATGCAGGAGGCCGCGTAATGAGGGCATTTACCAAGCACAAAGGTGTAGCCGCTCCGATGGATCGCGCCAATGTGGATACGGATTTGATTATTCCGAAGCAGTTTCTGAAGTCGATCAAGCGTTCCGGTTTCGGCCCGAACCTGTTCGATGAGCTGCGTTATCTGGATGAAGGCCAGCCGGGTCAGGACCACAGCAAGCGCCCGATTAATCCGGATTTTCCGCTGAACCACCCGCGTTACCAGGGTGCGTCAGTGCTGCTCGCGCGCAAGAATTTCGGTTGTGGTTCGAGCCGTGAACACGCGCCCTGGGCACTGGATGGCCACGGTTTTCGCGCGATCATCGCGCCGAGTTTTGCCGACATTTTCTTCAACAACTGCTTCAAGAACGGCCTTTTACCGATCGTGCTGGAAGAGGAAATTGTCGATCAGCTGTTTGCAGAAATGTACGAAGAAGAGGGCTATGAGCTGGTCGTGGACCTGGAGGCGCAGGTCGTGATCAAGCCCAGCGGTGAAACCCTCGCGTTTGAAGTGGATACCTTCCGCAAACACTGCCTGTTAAATGGTCTGGATGACATCGGCTTGACGCTCGAAGATGCGGACGATATCCGTGAATACGAAGCCAAGCGCCGCGAACAGGCGCCGTGGTTGTTCGACGCTGTGAAGTAAGCGGATTAAGTGGAATTTTAGGAAGATAAATGAGCAAGAAAGTCATGATTCTTCCGGGCGATGGTATTGGCCCGGAAATTATCGAGCAGGCGGTTGCGGTATTGAAAACCGCGGACGAAAAATTCTCACTCGATCTGGAATTCAGTGAGGGTTTGATTGGTGGGGCGTCGATCGATGCCCACGGTGAACCGCTGACCGACGCTGAGCTGGCCAAGGCGGGCGAGTGCGACGCGGTGCTGCTGGGTGCGGTAGGTGGTCCCAAGTGGGACACACTGGAGCGCGCCATTCGCCCAGAGCGCGGGCTGCTAAAAATTCGCAGCGGACTGGGCCTGTACGCGAACTTGCGTCCGGCCATTCTTTACCCGCAATTGGCTGAGGCATCTTCGCTGAAGCCGGAAGTGGTTTCCGGTCTCGATATTCTGATCGTACGCGAGCTCACCGGCGGTATTTACTTCGGTGAACCGCGCGGTATCCAGACGCTGGAAAATGGTGAAAAGCAGGGCTTTAACACCTACGTCTACAAAGAGTCTGAAATCGAGCGCATTGCACGCACAGCGTTTGAAGCGGCGAAAAAACGCGGCGGCAAACTGTGTTCTGTGGATAAGGCCAACGTACTGGAAGTTACCGTGCTATGGCGCGAAGTACTGGATCGCCTCGCGCCAGAGTACCCGGAGGTTGAACTGTCCCACATGTACGTGGATAACGCAGCGATGCAGCTGGTGCGCGCACCCAAGCAGTTTGATGTGATGGTGACCGGCAATATGTTTGGCGATATTTTGTCGGATGCCGCCGCCATGCTGACTGGCTCCATTGGCATGCTGCCTTCTGCGTCCATGAACGAAACCGGGTTTGGTCTGTACGAACCCTGTCATGGCAGCGCACCGGATATCGCTGGGCAGGGTATTGCCAATCCGCTGGCGACCATCCTGTCTGCGGCCATGATGCTGCGTTACTCCCTGAACATGGGCGAAGCCGCCGATGCCATTGAGGCAGCGGTAAGCAAGGTGCTGGATCAGGGGCTGCGTACAGGGGATATCCACACCGAAGGCACGAAGAAAGTCTCTACCGCAGAAATGGGTGCGGCAGTAGTGGCGGCGCTGTAACGCGTCGCTTGAACGGACATGATTCCGGTGCGTTTATGCCAGGTCAGCCTGGTATGCGCGCACCGGGATTAGGAAATACATAGATTCTCAGGGTTTAACAATGAACAAGGTAGGTTTCGTAGGCTGGCGCGGTATGGTCGGCTCGGTTTTGATGGGGCGCATGCTGGAAGAAAACGACTTCGCACATATTGCTGAGCCGGTATTTTTCTCCACATCCAATGCCGGTGGTAAAGCGCCGGAAATTGGCAAGGAAGTCGCTCCCCTCAAAAACGCCTACGATCTGGATGCACTGGCCGAGCTGGACGCGATTGTCAGCTGTCAGGGTGGTGACTACACCAAGGAAGTGTTTGGAAAATTACGCGAGCAGGGTTGGCAAGGCTACTGGATCGATGCCGCCTCCAGCCTGCGCATGGACGATGATGCGATCATCGTACTGGACCCGGTTAACCGCGATGTGATTGACCAGGGTATTGAGTCCGGCGTGAAGAATTTTATTGGCGGTAACTGCACCGTGAGCCTGATGCTGATGGCACTGGGCGGTTTGTTCCGCGAAGGTTTGGTGGAGTGGATCACCGCTCAGACCTACCAGGCCGCGAGTGGCGCTGGCGCCAAGAATATGCGTGAGCTGATTTCCCAGATGGGCAGTATTCGCGATGGTGTTGCCAACGAGTTGGCTGACCCGTCAAGCGCAATTCTCGAGATCGATCGCAAGGTTGCGGAAAACATGCGCAGTGCGGAATTCCCCACCAGCGAATTTGGTGCACCGCTCGCCGGCAGCCTGCTGCCGTGGATTGATACCCCGATGGAATCCGGCCAGAGCCGCGAAGAGTGGAAGGCACAAGTTGAGGCCAACAAAATCCTCGGTACTAGCGCCGATGTGCCGGTGGATGGCACCTGTGTACGGATCGGCGCCATGCGCTGCCACAGCCAGGCGTTTACCGTGAAGCTGAAGAAAGATCTGCCGCTGGCAGAAATCGAACAGCTGATCGGCACCGCCAATGATTGGGTTAAGGTGGTTCCCAATGATCGCGAAGTCACTGTGCAGGAGCTGACCCCGACTGCGGTAACCGGCAAGCTGGATATCCCGGTTGGCCGTCTGCGCAAGCTGAGCATGGGTGGTGAATACCTGAATGCGTTCACCGTCGGCGATCAGTTGCTTTGGGGTGCTGCCGAGCCGCTGCGCCGTGTGCTGCTTATCCTGATGGGCAAGCTGTAACACGCCCCAGGCTGTTTTTTGTTCTAATTGCCGCCCCAGCTCCGGGGCGGCTTCCCCCCTGACTCTCCGTGAGTATAATCCCCCGCAATTTCAGGCTGCTGCTTTAGTGGTCGACCTGCCTGAAAAGCAACCGTTGCTTTTCACAGATGCATAATTCGCAAACTCGAAATAGGTCCAGATATGACAGAGTCCACCCGGGAACTGGTGATCGTAGGTGTTGGCAGCGCGCCGTTTGATGCGCTGCTGGAGATCCTGGAGGAGCGCAAGACCGTCACCCCGGACCAGCTCAAACTGGTGATCGACGATGAATCCGAAGTGGACCCGCAGGTGTTTGCCAATCGCAGTGTGCCGGTGACACCGCTGAAAGACTTCGCATTCTCTGCACAGCAGGTGCTGTTGTTGCTGACCGGTGGTGACACCGCAACCGCGGCGCTGGCGCAGGCCGAGCAGGCGGGCGCTTGGGTAGTGGATGCTGCGGGCCTTACCCGTGGCGATGAAAGTGTCGCGCTTATTCACCCATTGCTGAATAGTGCAGAACTTAACCAGCGCGAAGAGCAGGACCGCAGGGTGATTGCGTTACCGGGCGCGGGCGCGGCCATGCTGGCTGAAGCGCTGTTTCCACTGAAGTCCCAGCTGCAATCGGTAGAGGTGGTTCTGAACCAGCCGGTGTCCGCCCTTGGCAAGGCCAGCGTGGATGCCGCCGCCGCCCAGACGGCACGCTTGTTCAACGGGCAGGAGCCAGAAGTGGATGAGGTCAGCGGTCAGCGCCTTGCCTTCAACCTGCTGAGCTCCGCTGAGGCACAATTGGAAAGCGGCCACGGTTTCAGTGAGTTGGCACTGGTGCTGGAATTGCGCCGCTTACTGGGGGATGACGTCGCCCTGGATGCGTCGATTAACACCGCGTCGGTGTTTCATGGGCAGCTGGCGAATATCAGCGTGCAGCTGAAAGAACAGCAGGAATTGGCCACGGTACGCGGTTTGCTCGCCAACGGGGCTCGCCTGGAGATGCGAGAGCGCCCGTCGGCACAGGATGCGGTTGGCAGCGAGAGCACCTTGTTGGGGCGCCTGCGCACTGGCCTGATCAATCCGCGACAGGTTGTATTTTGTGCGGCATCCGACAATTTGCGTAAAGACGTCGCAATTAACTGTGTACAAATTGTCCACTTGTTGCTAAAAACCCATTGATATTTAATACTTAGCGGCCTTTCTGAAGGTTTCTTCTTAACTTTGTGCCTTTCAGGAATCCATAACACTTGGGGGTGTTGTGGGGAAGGTTAAGTGGAAATCCGGAAGGGTTAAGTCTTTTTCGGGGGGCGCATCGTCGCCAAAGCGTGGAGTCTGGTGTTTGATCACCGGCTCTTGTTGAATAAATTTTGTGCAAAAAATTAGCACAAGCCGGGCCTGACAAATGTCTGCGAAGTAACGCTTTTTTTGAAGCGGGCTTTGTGGATAAAAAGTGATCAGGTGCTGGTGTGATTCTAAAAATAAAGGGAATCGGATATGCGTGTGCAAAAGCTGGCACTTGCGGTGGGTCTGGTCAGCGCACTGGGTGGCAATGGGGCTCTGGCACTTGGTCTCGGTGAGATCAAGGTAAACTCCACTCTGAATCAGCCGCTCGATGCAGAAATCAAGCTGCTGCAAACCCGCGGCCTGGGTGAAAATGAAATCAAGGTTCGCCTGGCGAGCCTGGAAGATTTTGAGCGCGCAGGCGTTGAGCGAGGCTATTCCCTAGATGGCATCCGCTTTGATGTCGATTATTCCAGCGGCCAGCCGATGGTGCGTATCACCAGCCGGTCTCCGATTCGCGAACCCTTCCTGAACTTCCTGGTAGAAACCCGCTGGCCCAGTGGCCGTCTGCTGCGGGAGTACACCCTGCTGATGGATCTGCCGGCGTTCTCCACCAACACCGCATCCCAGCCTGTCCGCGCTGCAGAGCGCGAGCGCCAGCAGGTGCAGCGGAATAACGCTCCGGTCCAGCGCCCGATCCAGCCGACCGTTGAGCGCACTCCAGAGCCTGTGGTGCCGGCGGAGCAGACCGCCCCGGTATCGGCGGTTGAAGAAACCGTGGAAGAGCAGGTACAGCAGCCGATTTTTGAAGAGCCGGCAGAAGAATACATTGAGCCGCAGACGTCCACCGAGAGCGGTAGCCGCGTCTACGGTCCTGTGGAAGCCAACAAGACCCTGTGGGAAATCGCCCGCGATAGTCGTGAGTCTCGCGACCTATCTGTTCAGCAGACCATGTTGGCCATCCAGCGCCTGAACCCTGAGGCGTTTATCAACAACAACATCAACCTGCTGAAGAAAGGCGCGGTCCTGCGTCTGCCCACCGCAGACGAAGTGCGCGGTGTAACGCGCTCCGAAGCGGTTTCTCAGGTTGCTACCCAGAATGACGCCTGGCGTGATCGTGTCGCCGATGCCGATGTTACCGGTGCCCCGCTGGATGCCCGTGCAACCGTCGAAGAAACCTACGAGAGTGACGCCCTGGAAGGCCGAGTGTCTCTGGGCGCACCGGGTGACAACGAGTCCGTGTTGTCCGGTTCCGGCAGTGGTAGCAATGAAAGCGATGCGCTGGAAGGCGAGCTCGCGGTTACCGAAGAAGAGCTCGATAAGTCCCGCCTCGAAGGCGCCGAACTGGAAGAGCGTATCGGTGAGCTGAACGAACAGATCGATACCATGGAGCGCCTGGTTGAAGTCTCCAACGATGAGTTGCAGGCGGTGCAGGCTGCGGCCACACAGACCAATGACGCGCTGGAAGCTGAAGCGGAAACCTTTGAATCGGCTGAAATCGACGGTGAGGCACTGGATATTGCTGGCGAAGAAAGCTCAGCGTTTGCAGATAGCGAAGTCGAAGGTACCGAGTTAGAAGCCAGCGAGTTTGAGGCTACCAGCGAGGAAGCGACGGAAGTCGAAGCCACTCCGGAAGTTGCACCTGCCGCAGAGGCGGATGCTAGTCGCAATCGCGTGGTGGTGCAGACCCGCCCTGAACCGAGCCTGGTCGATACCCTGATGGAGAATATTCAGTGGATCGGCATTGGCGCTGGTGCCTTGTTGGCCGCGCTGTTTGGCTTCTTCACCTGGCGTCGTCGCAAGGAAGAAGAAGAGGCCATCCGTCAGGTTGAGGCTGAGATG
The DNA here is from genome assembly GCF_001999945.1 of Microbulbifer agarilyticus. Lineage (NCBI taxonomy): Bacteria > Pseudomonadati > Pseudomonadota > Gammaproteobacteria > Cellvibrionales > Microbulbiferaceae > Microbulbifer > Microbulbifer agarilyticus. Next base: position 2,793,946 of record NZ_CP019650.1, on the reverse strand, counting down.
GCTGCTGAGCGCGCGCTGGCGGAAGCGCCGAGTGAGTCCTTCGAAGATGACACTCTGGTGGCGGTTGAAGAGCTCGAAGCGAACGACAATTTCGACCTGGATCAGTTGGGCGAAGTAGAGACTGACGATCCGGTGGCAGAAGCAGAAATCCACCTGTCCCTCGGTCAGTATCAGGAAGCGGAAGCCAAGCTTTTGACTGGCCTCAAAGGCGCGCCTGAGAATGTCGATGCGCGCCTGATGTTGCTGGAGGTGTACGCGCACCAGCAAGACGGCAACCAGTTTGACGATCACTACCGTCAGCTGCTGGGCTACAGCGATGGCCCGGTAGCGGATCGTGCGGCCCGCCTGCGCGAAACCATTGCCGGTATCGGTCCTTTTGAAGCGCCGGAGACAGATTTCTCCAGCGAGTCCCTGGAGGCTGCGCAGCTGGATGATCTGGGTTCTGATCTGGATAGCTTCGAAGCAAGCTTTGATGATCTCGACGAATTCTCCGGCAGTGATTCTGCAGCGAGCACTGCAGCCCCTGCTGAAGTGGAGAGCGACGATATCGGTTCCCTCGACGACCTGTCGCTGGATTTGGGCGACGCTGGTGCTGAAGCAAACACTGCAGAAGACGAGTTCTCTCTCGATCTGGATCTGGGTGACGACTTTACCGCAGCAGATACTGAGCAGCCTGTTGCGGATCTGGATGGCCTGGAGCTGGACACTGCGCCGGAAGCGCAATCTCCAGAGCAAGAATTTGATCTCGACCTCGATTCCCTGGACCTGGGTGGCGACGATCTGGAAGCCGGATCCGGTGCGGACCTGACGCTTGAATCGGCTGAATCGGCTCCTGCGACCGAAGATTTCGCGCTGGATGAGTTGATGAATGACGGTGAGCTGGATCTGGATAGCCTGGATCTGGACGCTGGGCTGGACGCTTCACCAGAAAGCAGCGAGCCTGTCGCTCAAGAAGCGGCCGCGGTTGCTGCCAGTAATTCAGACGATGCCGGCCTCGACTTCGATCTGGACCTGAGCCCGATGGAGGGCAGTGATCAGCCGTCAAATGACGCTGCCGCTGACGACCTGGGTCTTAACCTTGAAGATGATTTGGGAAGCCTGGATCTGGACAGTATTGATCTGGGTGACATTGACCTGGGAGATGCCGATCTGGCTGGCGCATCTGACGAGCCCGTTGCGGCAGTGGCCGAAACCCCGGCCGTAGATTCACCGGCGGCGGATTTGGATCTCGACCTGGCGGTGATGGAAGCGCCTGCAGTGGCCGAGGAGCCTGCCGCGGTGCAAGCGCCTGCAAGTGCCCAGCCAGCAGCGGATACCGCTGAGGACCTGTCAGATCTCAGTTTCGATCTGGAGGGCGACCTGGACTCCGAGCTGAACCTGCTCGAAGGTAGTGACGAAGTGAGCACCAAGCTCGAGTTGGCACAGGCCTATCTGGATATGGGTGACAAAGAAGGTGCCCGCGAAATCCTTGGTGAAGTGGTTGACGAGAGTGCCGGTGAGCACCAGCAGCGCGCCAAGGAAATGCTCGAGCGCATGGGCTGATTGCGCGCTCCGCACTAACCAATTCACGCTGTCTACAGCAACAACACTTTGACCCCGCTTTTGCGGGGTCTTCTTTTTTCTGGGGCCGTGTAAAATTCGTCCTATGAAGAACAAGATTTACCAATACAAACCGAATGGTGAGGTGCCTCCAGGGGAATCATTACCGGAAGGTTTGCGTCGTATTGCCTTGGGCGTGGAGTACTGTGGTACTCGCCTGCGCGGCTTTCAAAAGCAAAAACACGACCCGTTGACGGTGCAGGAAACCCTGGAGAAGGCCATGTCTAAGGTCGCGGCAGAACCGGTGACACTGGTGTGCGCTGGGCGTACCGATGCCGGGGTGCACGCGTCCAGTCAGGTTGTGCATTTTGATACCACCGCCCAGCGCCCGCTTAAGGCCTGGGTGCAGGGGGTCAATACGCAGATGCCGTTTGATGTGCGCGTGCACTGGGCCCAGGAAGTGCCCGCACAATTCCACGCCCGCTTTTCCGCCCGCAGTCGCAGCTATCGCTATTTGATCCACAGCGCGCCTACGCGTTCGGCGCAGGCTGCCAGCGAAGTGACCTGGACCGAGCGCACGCTGGACCTGGAGGCCATGCGCGAGGGGGCTCGCTACCTGATTGGCGAGCACGACTTCAGCAGCTTCCGCGCCGCGCAGTGTCAGGCGCGCTCGCCAGTACGGCGGCTTACCCGCCTGGATATTGGCCGGGTAGGGCAGCTGATAGTGCTGGAAGTGAGTGCCACCGCGTTTTTGCACCACATGGTGCGCAACATCGCCGGGGTTTTGATGGCGGTAGGGCGTGGCGATCGTTCGCCGGAATGGGTGCAGCAGGTGCTGGATGCGCGCGATCGTACCGCCGCCAGCGTCACTGCGCCGCCCCATGGACTCTATCTGGTGGATGTCCAGTATCCGCCGGAATTTACCCTGCCGGAAGTCGCGCCGGGGCCGTTATTGGTGCCCCTGCCATTTGGCAGTATCGGTACCCATTAGCTGCTTTTGCGGGGCGGCCGGGTGCGTGCGCATTTCGTCGCGCCCGGTGATCTGCTAGTATCGCCTGCTCTCCGAATTCTTCTACTGCCAGCGCCCGGGATGTATGGCGATCGTCGTATGATGATTTCTGTTGTGGGCGCAGCGGCGTCCGACAGAGCGCCAGTCTGGCAGGTATAGCGATGTAAGGATTATGCGCGTAAAGATCTGCGGTATTACCAGTGTCGAAGACGCTCGCCTGGCTGTCGATGCCGGCGCCGATGCGCTCGGTATGGTGTTTTACCCGCCCAGCCCCCGCCACGTATCCCTCGAGCAGGCAGCGGAAATTGCCCGTGCCGTAACGCCTTTTGTCGTCTTGACCGGGTTGTTTGTGGATGCCCATCCACAGGAAGTAGAGCAGGTGCTCGCACAAGTCCCGCTGAATCTGCTGCAGTTCCATGGCAATGAAACCGCCGCCTATTGTCGGCAGTTTCATCGTCCGTATATCAAAGCCCTGCGTATGAAACCAGAGCTGAACCCCAGTGAGGCCATGTCGGCCTATCCGGATGCGCGCGGTTACCTGCTGGATGCCTACCGCAAAGGCGTTCCCGGCGGTACCGGTGACACCTTTGACTGGCAGCGTGTGCCCCAGGGGCGCGAGCGCAACGACCGCCAGGTGATCCTTGCCGGAGGGTTGAACCCGGCAAACGTGACGCAGGCGATCAGCGCAGCAGTTCCCGATGCGGTCGACGTGAGCGGTGGCGTGGAAGCCGCACCGGGCCGTAAAGATCCAGATAAGGTGCGCGAATTTGTTCGCGCAGCTCGCGCTGCCGCTACCAGCGGCGCGTCCAGTAATGCATTGATTCAAGGAGTTTGAGCCGTGAGTAAACCCAGTTCACCCATCGATTTTGGGGCCTACCCGGATGCCCGCGGGCACTTTGGTGAGTTCGGTGGACGTTTCGTCTCCGAGACTCTCATCAGCGCTCTCGATGAATTGCGGGAAATGTATGAGCGCCTGAAAAACGATCCGGATTTTCAAGCCGCATTTGATTACGACCTGGCCCACTACGTTGGCCGCCCTTCGCCCTTGTATCTGGCGGAGCGTCTTACCGAAGCCGCCGGCGGTGCCCGTATCTGGCTGAAGCGTGAAGATCTCAACCATACCGGCGCGCACAAGGTGAACAATACCGTTGGTCAGGCGCTGCTCGCCAAGCACAGTGGCAAGGGCCGGGTGATTGCCGAAACCGGTGCCGGTCAGCACGGTGTGGCAACTGCAACGGTTGCGGCGCGCCTGGGGCTCAAGTGTGCGGTGTACATGGGCGCGGAAGACGTTAAGCGTCAGTCGCCGAATGTGTACCGGATGAAATTGCTTGGGGCAGAAGTCATTCCTGTCGAGTCCGGTTCCAAGACCCTGAAAGACGCCATGAACGAGGCGATGCGCGATTGGGTCACCAATGTGGACGATACCTTTTACATCATTGGTACCGTGGCCGGGCCACACCCTTACCCGCAGTTGGTGCGCGATTTTAATTCCATTATCGGTCGCGAAGCACGCCGTCAAAGTCTGGAGCAATTCGGTCAGCTGCCAGATGCACTGGTGGCTTGCGTGGGCGGTGGCTCCAATGCCATTGGCCTGTTCCATCCGTTCCTGACTGACGAACCTGTAAAAATGTACGGCGTAGAGGCCGGCGGTGACGGCGTGGAAACCGGTCGTCATGCCGCGCCGCTGAATGATGGTGTGCCCGGTGTACTGCACGGCAACCGCACTTACCTGATGGAAGATGATGATGGGCAGATTATCGAGACCCACTCGGTATCTGCTGGACTGGATTACCCGGGAGTAGGTCCCGAGCACGCCTGGTTACGTGATATTGGCCGTGTCGACTATGTGGCGGCGAATGACGATGAAGCCCTGGCAGCGTTCCGTCAGCTGACTCGTACCGAGGGCATTTTGCCGGCGTTGGAGTCCAGTCACGCGGTAGCTTATGCGCTGAAACTGGCCGCTACCATGCGCCCGGATCAGAATATTGTTGTGAACCTTTCCGGCCGCGGTGACAAGGATATTTTCACCGTTGCCGCTATCGACGGCATTGAAGTTTAAGGAACCCGGTCGTGACTACATTAAATAATCGAATCGATCGTCGCTTTGCCAAGCTGCGCAGCGAAGGCCGCAAGGCGCTGGTTACCTATATTGTCGCCGGCGATGGCGGCCTGGAAAATACCGTTGACCTGATGCATCAGCTGGTTGCCAGTGGCTCTGACCTGATTGAACTGGGGGTTCCGTTTTCAGACCCGATGGCCGAAGGGCCGGTGATTCAGAAGGGGCACGAGCGCGCACTCGAGCACAAGGCCTCGCTGCGCAAGTGTCTGGCACTGATTGAGGAGTTCCGCACCAAGGATGCCGACACCCCGGTAATCTTGATGGGCTATGCCAATCCCATTGAAAAAATGGGTGCGGAAGTGTTTGCGGATGCGCTCCAGGCCGCTGGCGGTGACGGCGCGCTGACCGTGGACCTGCCGGCGGAAGAGGCGGTGCCGCTGAATGAATTGTTGAGAGCCCGCGATCTGCGCAATATCTTTTTGCTGACGCCTACGACCAGCGATGAGCGGATTGCCGAGATTACCGAGCTGGCCAGCGGCTTTGTCTACTATGTATCGCTCAAGGGTGTGACCGGTGCCGGTCACCTGGACCTCGATTCCGTGCATGAGAATCTGACCCGTATCCGTCGCTTCACCGATTTGCCCCTGTGTGTGGGCTTCGGTATCAAGGATGGCGCCTCCGCAAAAGCGGTGAGTGCCGATGGAGACGGCGCGGTGGTCGGCAGTGTATTGGTATCTGCAGTGGGTGAATCTGCCGACGCTGCCGCCGCCAAGGACCGCGTGGGCGCCATTGTGGGCGAAATGCGCTCTGTGTTGGATAGTTGAATTAGATAGTTGAGTTAACTGGCGAGCGCACCTTGCTCTGCAAGGGGCTCCGTAGTGAGGTGATTGCGGCGCCAGCTGAGGTTGGCCAGAAAGCCCGAATAGGCGGCTTATCTGGCCAAGAGCAATCTTTCTGAAAGTGGTTTAATTCGCGGTTTTAGAATCGCCGGTCATATAATCTGACTTCTACTTCGCAAGGGGTCGAAGCCCGGCGACTCAATCCTGCAAGCATTGGATTTGGAAACAGAATGAGCTGGTTAGAAAAAATTGTTCCCTCCGTCATTCGCGCTGAACGTCGTCCCGGTGCCAGCAAGGTACCCGAAGGCGTTTGGAAAAAGTGCGTAAAGTGCGATTCCACCCTGTATCTGCCGGAGTTGGAGCGCAATCTGGATGTGTGTCCGAAGTGCGATCACCACTTCCGCATCGGCGCGCGCCGCCGTCTGGACATGTTCCTGGATAATGAACACCGGGAAGAGCTGGCGACGGATGTCGAGCCGGTGGATCGCCTGAAGTTCAAGGATGTCAAAAAATACAAAGACCGCCTGACCCAGGCCCAGAAGGCGACCGGCGAGAAAGATGCGCTGGTAGCTATGCAGGGGTTACTCGAAGGCAAGCCGGTGGTTGCCGTTGCGTTCGAGTTTGCGTTCCACGGCGGTTCTATGGGTTATGTAGTGGGCGAGAAGTTCACCCGTGCAGCCCAGCGTGCGCTGGAAGAGAACATTCCGCTAGTGTGCTTTTCGGCGACTGGTGGTGCCCGCATGCAGGAGGCATTGATCTCGCTGATGCAGATGGCGAAGACTTCTGCGGTGCTTGAGAAAATGCGTATGGCCGGAGTGCCGTACATCTCAGTCATGACTGACCCGGTTTACGGCGGCGTTTCTGCCTCTCTGGCACTGCTGGGTGATATCAATGCGGCGGAGCCTGGTGCGCGCGCCGGATTTGCCGGCCCGAATATCATCGAGCAGACCATCCGCCAGAAGCTGCCGAAAGGCTTCCAGCGCGCAGAGTTCCTGCTGGAGCACGGCGCCATCGATATGATTATTCCGCGTAAAGATATGCGCAATACCGTTGGTCGTTTGTTAAGCAAGCTGACCAACAATTAGAGCCTTTGCGGTCCCGCTCCTGTTCTGTGGGCGGGGCCGTCGCTCCCTTCATACTCTTTTCTTTTCGACCCTGTTTTTCCCCGTCGTCCTTTCGCTATTTTCAATCGCCCCCCCAATTCGGCTTGTTATTGCCTGTTCTCTCTGGGCTTTCCTGAATAGAATTCGCGTTCTGACGAACGTTTGGTGCATTCATGAGTGATCTCCAATCCTGGCTTGCTCGCCTGGAACAGCTACACCCCACCGAAATTGAACTTGGTCTTGAACGTGTCTCCGCTGTGGCCCGCGCGCTCGACGTGCAGACGCCGGCGCGGCGCGTAATTACCGTGGGAGGGACCAATGGCAAGGGCAGTTGTGTGCGCACCATGGAGGCACTGTTGTGCGCCGGTAATCATTCGGTAGGCGCCTACAGTTCGCCGCACCTATTGCGTTTCAATGAACGCATTCGGGTGAATGGTGAAGAGGTCGGCGATGCGCAACTCATTGAGGCCTTCGAGGCGGTAGACGCGGCGCGCGGCGATATCAGCCTGACCTATTTTGAGTTCACCACTCTGGCTGGCTTGTGGTTGTTCAAGCGCGCGGATGTGGAGTTTGCACTGTTGGAAGTCGGGCTTGGTGGCAGGCTGGACGCGGTGAACCTGGTGGATGCGGATATATCGGTGATTACCAGCGTGGCGGTGGATCACGAAGCCTGGCTCGGCAATGACCGCGAGGTAATTGGCCGCGAGAAAGCGGGGATCTTGCGCGCAGGCAAGACGTTTGTGTGTGCGGATCCGCAGCCGCCGGCATCGGTGGTGGATGCATCCCGGGAGTTGGGATGCGATAGCTTTTTTATCGGCCATCAGTTTTCGTTGATCGAAGGTGAGTATCTGCTAAACGCGGAACCGGAGCTGCGCATTGGGTTGCCAGAGCTGCACTTGCCTCCATCCAGCGTGGCCGCCGCGATCACCGCTTTGGCGCTGGCCGGCGAGTTGCCCGGCGCGGAGCAGGTATGTGATGTCCTCGCCGCACTGCAAATGCCCGGGCGCTGCCAGGCGATCCGCTACAAGGAGCGCGAGGTGTTGCTGGATGTTGGGCACAACCCTGCGGCGGCGGAATACCTGGCTCGCTGGCTGGCTCGTCACCCGGTTGCCGGCCGCACCGTCGCATTGGTGGCGGTGATGGCGGATAAGGACCTGGATGGGCTTGTTGCTCCGTTAAAAGGCCTGGTGGACTACTGGTATCCGGCACTTTTGCCGGATAACCCCCGGGCCGCGGATTCAGAGCAAGTTCGCGCGGGGCTCGCGGCTGCCGGTGTTGCAGTGGGGCAGGTGGAAGAGGTGGGCAAACCTGTGGCGGAGCAGCTTGAGCTGGCCGTTGCTGCCCTGGGAGGCGAAGACAGGTTGCTTGTATTCGGTTCTTTCTTTACCGTTGCAGAGGTTTTGTCAGCAATTCAGCCGCTCAAGTGAGCAAAATAGCCCAGAGCAGTGACAAGAGAGCAACGAAATGGCCGGCCGGGACAGCGAATCCGATTCTTTTTCTCAATGCCCAGAGGGAGCGCCGCGTCGTCTGAACGACGGGGTAAAGCAGCGCATTGTCGGTGCATTGGTGCTGGCGGCGTTGGCGGTCATCTTCCTGCCGAGCCTGTTTGACCGGGAAGGGGCGCGCTACATTGATGTCACCAGTCAGATCCCGGCGCCACCGGATATTACCCCCATCACCATTGCCGAACCGCAACCGGTGGAAAATGTCGAGCCGGCGCCGCCGGTAAACGAAGTTTTCCAGCCAGATTATGTGGAGCAGGCCGGGCCTGCCCCGGAGTCGGTATCTTCTTCCCCCGATGGCACCGCGAGCTCGAAGTCTGAGAAAACCTCGGACGCGGTGGCGAAAGCCGAGCCGGCCAAACCGGAAACCAAGCCTGAGCCCGCACCCGAACTGCAGATGCCGGCAGAAGAGACCCAGCTGGATGACCAGGGCTTGCCCGAGGGTTGGGTTGTGCAGGTTGGTGCTTATAAAGAGGTGGCGAGCGCTGACCGGGTGCGCAACCAGCTGATGGATGCCGGCTTCCGAGCCTATACCCGCGCGGTCGATACCCCCAAGGGGCGACTGGTGCGTGTGTTTGTGGGCCCCAAACTGAGTCGGGTGGACGCGCAGTCAGACAAGCAGAAGCTGGATAAACTGCTGAAAACCCAGACTCTTATCCTGCGCTATCGCGCCTGATACTGGTGCTTGTGGCGGGACCTTAAGATCTCCGTTTGTGAAGTGGTTCGGCGAATGGCTTCACTGGCCCGGGTCGGTAAGTTAGAATGCGCGCTCTTCGCGGCAGCCGCCGCGTAGCAGGTAGGGTTGAATGAACTGGGCTGACTGGACCATTCTGGCAATCATTGCCATCTCGACGCTTATCGGCTTAAGCCGAGGCTTTGTGCGCGAAGTCCTGTCGCTGCTCACTTGGGTAGCGGCCTTTGTCGTGGCCATGATGTTTCGTGACCAGCTGGCCCCGTTGCTTTCCAACCTCGTCGATACGCCTTCACTACAGGTCATCGCGGCCTTTTCCATACTCTTTATTGTCACCCTATTGGCAGGCGCGGGCCTGAATATGTTTTTGTCTGCGTTTGTGGAAGCCACTGGGCTTTCGGGGACCGACCGGGTGCTGGGCATGGTATTTGGGCTGTTCCGCGGTTGCATCGTTGTGATGGCACTGTTGATCTTTGCTCCGGCACTGGCACCGGTGGATCAGGACAGCTGGTGGCAGCAGTCGGCGTTAATACCGAATTTTCTTGAATTTGAAGATCGCGCACGCGAAGCGGCCGGTGCGATCAAGGACTTCTTCGCAGCGCAATTTGACTGATCGATGGGCTGCAGGAGGCGGCGCTGGATCACCGAGACCATTTCAAAATGACTGGGGTTATCTGAAGTATGTGTGGCATCGTTGGAATCGTCGGTAAGAGTGACGTCAATCTGCAGTTGTATGACGCCCTTACCCTGTTGCAGCACCGGGGCCAAGACGCCGCCGGCATCGTCACCTGTGACGGCGACCGTCTGAACCAGCAAAAGGCGAATGGCTTGGTGCGCGACGTGTTTCGCGCGCGCCACATGCAGCGTCTTACTGGTAACTTCGGTATCGGCCATGTGCGCTATCCCACTGCGGGTAGCTCGGGCCCTGCGCTGGCTCAGCCGTTCTACGTGAATTCCCCTTACGGTATTGCCATGGCTCACAATGGCAACCTCACCAATGTGAAAGAGGTGAAGGAGCAGATCTTCCAGCAGGACCTGCGCCATATCAATACCGATTCAGACTCTGAAGTCCTGCTCAACGTGTTCGCCCACGAGCTGCACAAGCAGCACAAGCTTCAGCCAAAAGCCGAAGATATTTTTACCGCGATGCGCGCCGTGCATAAGCGTGTGAGCGGTGGTTACGCCTGTGTGGCGATGATCGTTGGCTACGGCGTTGTCGCCTTCCGCGATCCCAACGGTATCCGCCCGCTGGTATACGGCAAGCGCGAGACCGAGCAGGGCACCGAATATATGGTGGCCTCCGAGTCGGTCGCGCTGGACGTGCTCGGCTACTCCCTGGTGCGCGATGTGGCGCCGGGCGAATGTATCTATATCGAGCTGGACGGCACCGTGCACTCCGAGCAGTGTGCGGAAAACCCGCAGCTGCGTCCGTGCATTTTCGAACACGTTTATTTTGCCCGCCCGGACTCCATCATGGATGGTGTTTCTGTGCACAAGGCACGCTTGCGTCAGGGCGAGCACCTGGCAGAAAAAATCCTGCGCGAGCGCCCGGACCACGATATTGATGTGGTTATTCCGATTCCGGACTCCTCCCGTTCCGCGGGCCAGATGGTGGCACACCGTCTGGGCGTGAAGTTCCGTGAGGGTATGGTGAAGAACCGTTATATCGGCCGAACCTTTATCATGCCGGGGCAGAAACAGCGTAAGAAGTCTGTACGCCAGAAGCTGAACCCGATCGCGTTGGAGTTCCGCGGCAAAAATGTATTGCTGGTGGATGACTCGATTGTGCGTGGTACTACCTGTAAGCAGATCATCCAGATGGCCCGCGAGGCCGGAGCGGCAAAAGTGTATTTTGCGTCCGCAGCGCCGGCGGTTAAGTACCCCAATGTGTACGGTATTGATATGCCGTCTGCCACCGAGCTGGTTGCGCACAACCGCACCACGGAAGAAGTGTGTGAAGAGATCGGTGCAGACTGGCTGATTTATCAGGACCTGGATGAGCTGATCGTTTCCTCTGCCGATGGCAACAGCGAAATCAAAGAGTTTGATTGCGCGGTGTTTGACGGCAAGTACATCACCGGTGATGTAACCGAGGAATACCTGGATAGCCTGCACGCAGCGCGCAACGATACCGCCAAAGGTGGTAACGAGAGCGCGCTATAAGCGGTCCACGTTATTTTTCGCACAGAGAAGGCCCACCAATTGGTGGGCCTTTTTGTTTTTACACGACGCGAAAGCAGTGCTCCACGCACGCTCGTCTCTTGGGGTAAGATTACCGTTTACGATAATTTCTACACCCGGGACGGATACCCCATGTTTGAAGACGACGGCTACGCACTGGAAACACTGGCAGTAAGAGCGGGCCAGAGCCGGTCGGCGGAAGGCGAGCACGCCGAGCCTATTTACACCACTTCCAGTTACGTCTTTCCCTCTGCGGCAGAGGCCGCCGCGCGTTTCTCCGGGGATTCCCCCGGCAATGTCTACTCGCGCTACACCAACCCCACCGTGCGCATGTTCGAAGAGCGCATTGCCGCGTTGGAAGGCGGGGAGGCGGCTGTCGCTACCTCCAGCGGTATGGCCGCGATCCTGAGCCTGTGCATGGCCACGCTGAAAAGTGGCGACAAAGTGATCTGTTCGCGCAGTGTGTTCGGTACAACTACTGCGCTGTTTACCCGTTACATGGTGAAGTTTGGGGTCAAGGTCAGCTTTGTGGAACTGACCGACTTCCAAGCCTGGCAGGATGCTTTAGATGGCGATACCAAGTTGCTGTTTATGGAGACGCCGTCAAACCCGCTGTGCGAGGTTGCGGATATCCGTGCCATGGCTGACCTGGCCCACAGTGCTGGGGCGCAGCTGGTGGTGGATAACTGCTTTTGCACCCCGGCGCTGCAGCGCCCGCTGGATCTGGGTGCGGACATTGTGGTGCATTCCGCCACCAAGTTCCTGGACGGGCAGGGCCGCTGCCTGGGTGGCGTCGTCGTGGGCAAGCAGGAGTTGATGGATGAAGTGGTGATCTTCCTGCGCACCTGCGGCCCCAGCCTGAGCCCGTTTAACGCCTGGGTGTTCCTCAAGGGCTTGGAGACCCTCAGCCTGCGGATGCGCGCGCACTGCACTAGTGCGCTGGATATCGCCTGGTGGCTGAATGAGCATGTACAAGTAGAGAAGGTCAATTATGTGGGCCTGCCGAGTCATCCGAATCACCAGCTGGCCGCGGCACAGCAGTCTGGATTTGGCGCAGTGTTTAGCTTTACCGTGCCCGGGGGCCGTGAGGCTGCCTGGAAAGTGGTCGACGCCTGCAAGATCTTCTCGGTGACCGCCAACCTCGGCGATGCCAAAAGCACCATTGTGCACCCGGCCACCACCACGCACGGTCGCCTGAGTGACGAGGACAAGGAGAAGGCCGGTATTACCGAAAACCTGATCCGGGTCTCTGTCGGCCTGGAGAATGTTGAGGACCTGAAAGCCGATCTGGCGCGGGGTTTGTCGGCACTGGTCTAGCGGGCATAAAAGAGCCACAATGGCGTGAAATGAGACATTGTGAAGGGCCCCGCCGGGTGCGGGGCCTATCATTAATGGCTAAGAGATAAACCGAGCAGTAATGGATTTGCCGTGCAAAAAATCATTTCCGCCATCGTCGAGGATATCGGTAAGGTTCTTCTGGGTAAGGAGCATCAGGTAAAACTGGCGCTGGCCTGCCTGTTGGCACGTGGTCACTTGCTGATCGAAGATTTACCCGGCATGGGCAAAACCACCCTGGCACACGCTCTGGGGAGGGTACTTGGACTCTCTTACAAGCGGGTCCAGTTCACCAGCGACATGCTGCCGGCGGATATTATCGGCATCAGCATTTTCGAGCGTGAGACCGGGCAATTCCGTTTCCATGAGGGACCGGTGTTCAGCCAGCTGCTGCTGGCCGATGAGATCAACCGCAGCTCTCCCAAGACCCAGAGCGCGTTACTGGAGGCCATGGAGGAGCGTCAGGTCAGCGTGGATGGCGAGACCCGACCGTTGCCCGACCCCTTCTTTGTTATCGCCACCCAGAACCCGCTGCAACAGTCCGGCACCTTTGTTCTGCCGGAATCCCAGCTGGACCGCTTTCTGATGCGTATCAGTTTGGGCTATCCCACCCGCGAGGCCGAGCGTGCCCTGTTCAAGGGGGCCGACCCGCGTGCGCAGCTGGCGCAAATGACGCCACGTATCAACAGTGAAGGGTTGCGCAAGCTGCAGGGATTGGTGCACCAGGTCAAAGCCTCCGACTCGCTGCTCGATTATCTGGAGCGTCTGGTGCAGCACACACGCCAGAGCGCCGAGTGCGGCGTGGGCCTGTCTCCCCGCGGAGCCTTGGCTTTACTGCATGCCGCCCGCGCGTGGGCGCTGATCCACAACCGCGGCCATATCCTGCCGGAGGATTTACAGGCGGTTCTTCCCGCCGTAGCGGGTCATCGCCTGCAAACGGATGGTGGGGATGGCGCGCAACTGGTCGAGCGCATGATGCACCAAGTGGACATCATCGCTGCCTAAGGCGAGTGAGGGGCCGGCCAGTGCTCGAAAAAATTTCCTTCCAAGCGTTAAGCGATAACAGTAAAGCTGGCGGGCTGCTGCAGCAGCGTTGGCTGCGCTGGCTGAATCGTCGCTTGCCAGCTGCGCCGACAGTTACTCTCAATCATCGCAAACTGTTTGTGCTACCTACTGCCGCCGGTATGGGTTTCCTACTGCTGATTATTTTGCTTTGGCTGCTGGGCACCAATTACGAAAACAACCTGGTGCTCGCGCTGGTATTTATGCTGGTGGGGGTGTTTGTAATATTGCCGGTGCACACCTTTGCCAACCTGTCGGGACTCAAGCTGCGCCTGCACGAGGTGGAGCCCGCGTTCGCGGGTGATTTCGGCCGTGCCAAAATTGTGCTGGAGAAAACCGGTAAGCGCTCTCATGAACGAGTGCGCGTGTGCTGGCCGCCGGAAGAGGGGGCACTGGTAGACATTACGGGTAGCGAGCCTGTGGAAGTGACTCTCGAACTCCCTCTGGTACGGCGAGGCAAAGTGCGCGCACCGCGGATTCGCGTGGAGAGTCGCTTTCCCGCCGGACTCTTCAAGTGCTGGAGTTGGGTGGACCTGGAAGTCGAGTTTCTGGTGTATCCGCAACCGAGATCCGCTGGGCCATTGCCCTGGGGCGCGAGTGTTGGCGAAGGCGAACAGGAGAAAACCCACTCCGCAGGTGGTGACGATTTCGCTGGGCTGAAGAGCTATCAGGCCGGCGATTCACTGCGTCACGTTGCGTGGAAACAATTTGCCGGCGGGCGCGATCTGTACAGCAAAGAATATGCCTCTGGTAGTGATGCCCGCTTGTGGTTGGATTGGGATTTGCTGGCCGGGCGCGAGTTGGAGACCCGCCTCAGCAATCTGTGTGCCTGGGTGTTGGACGCGGAGCGCGCGCAAGTTGCTTACGGCCTGCGCATTCCGGGGCGGACCTTAACGCCCGCGATCGGCGCTGCACACCGTCAGCAGGCACTTACCTTGTTGGCATTATTCCCGGTACACGGAGTGTCATCGTGACGGAGGTTTCCGGCCAGTTTCGCACCTTGTTGCCGCGCGAGAGCCTGTTGTGGGTTTTTGCCGCGCAGTTCGTCGTCCTGTTGCCGCATTTTGTACATCTGCCGAGCTGGCTTGTTTTTGCCTGGTTTCTCGCAGTTTTATGGCGGGTTGAAGTCTTTCGCGGGCGCCGTGCAGTGCCCGGGCGCGCAATCAAGCTGCTGGCGGTCACCCTGGCCGTAGCCGGGTTAGCACTGACTTACCGGCGCTGGTTTGCGCTTGAGCCGATGGTCGCTTTGCTGGCGGTTTCCTTTACCCTGAAGAACATCGAGTTACTGAGCCGCCGGGATGCGGTGCTCAGTTTGATGTTGGCCTACTTCCTCGCCGCCACCCTGTTTGTGTTTGAGCAGACCATTCCGTACGCGTTGTATGGCGTGCTGTGCCTGGTGGTGATTACCGCCGCACTGGTAGCCCAGCAGGGCAGCGGTAGTGCCCGGGTCGGGAGGGCGTTCGGGTTATCGGTAAAGATACTGGCGCAGGCAGTACCGGTGATGTTGATTCTGTTTGTGGTGATGCCGCGCCTGGGGCCGCTTTGGGCGGTGCCGAATAATACCTCTGCCGCTTCCACGGGGATCAGCGATTCCATGAGCCCCGGGGACTTCAGTCGGCTGTCAAAATCCGACAAGCCCGCATTGCGTATTTCCTTCGATGGTTCTGTGCCTCCGCCAGAGCAGCGCTATTGGCGCGGGTTAGTGTATACCCACTTTGATGGCCGGCGCTGGAGTGAGCCCGGGGTTACCGGTAACCGCTGGTTTGGCCGGCGGTTTAACAGTTCGCAGAGCAGTCAGGAGAGCGACGGCAGGTTGCCCGCGGTGGGCCCGCGCTATCGCTATCAGGTGATTCAGGAGGCCAGTCATAACCCATGGTTATTCGCGCTGGCGATTTCTGATTCCGATACACGTGGGGTGCGTTCGACCGGGGACGATACGCTGGTTTATCGCATGCCAGTTGCCAGCCGGCTCGCCTACGACGTTCGCTCCTGGCCGCGGGAGAGTGCCCCTGCCGGAGCGCGCCTGACACCTGCGGAAGAACGCCGCCATTTGCAATTACCTGAATCCGGAAATCCGCAGGCTCGCGCCTGGGCAGAGGCCCGGCGGCGAGAAGGCATGGATTCACTGGCCATCTCGCAGTCTCTGTTAGCACACTACAACCGCAGCTTCACCTACACACTGAAGCCACCCGCCCTGGGTAAAGATACGGTTGATGAGTTCATGTTCGATACGCAGCAGGGATTTTGCGAGCATTTCGCCAACAGCTACGTGTTTACCATGCGCGCCGCGGGGGTGCCTGCGCGGGTCGTCGCCGGGTATCAGGGGGGCGAATGGGTGGAACAGGAGGAGTATCTGCTGGTGCGCCAGTATGACGCCCATGCCTGGGCGGAAATCTGGTTGCCCGAACGCGGGTGGGTGCGGGTCGATCCCACCGCGGCGGTAGCGCCAGAGCGTATTCGCGATGGCCTGCAAAGTGCCGTTGCGGAAGAGTTTATGCAGGATGCCTTGCTGCCCCTGCATAAGATCGGTTTTGTAAACCGCCTGCGGCTGCAGTGGGACATGATTAATTACCGCTGGTATCAGACGGTAGTGAGTTTTGACGCGGACCGTCAGCAGGGGTTGTTGAAGCGCTGGCTTGGCGAAATTTCTCCACTGCGTATGGCGATGTTTCTCGGTATACCGATTGCTGTAGGGCTGCTGGGGCTGCTGATCTGGCTCAACCTGTCCGCACGCGGCCCAGCGCTGCCCCCGGCCAGCCGCGCCTATCTGCGATTCTGCCAGCGCATGGCCCGCGCGGGTTTACCACGCCGCTCCGGAGAGGCGCCGGGCGATTTTGCGCGCCGTATCGAACGCGAGCTACCGGCGCTCGGCCCGATGGCTGTACGTATTACCGCAGCCTTTGAAAGGGCGGCTTATAGCGACAGTGCCGATGCCCTAAAGCAACTGCGTCGATTGGTGCGTGGATTCTGGCCGCTCCGCCAGTTGGCCAAGTTGGGCGCAGCCCCCGCATCACATCAATCTGTGGGACAATAGCCCGCTATTTTTTGCGGCACTTTTATATCCCGGGCTTCTGTATCCCGGGCTTCTGTATCTGTTGCTCAATCGTTGCTGCTGGAAATCGCGGGCAGCGAGTGACTGTTTTCCGGATTCTGAGATGACTTTTCCCGCACTGGCGGCTCGACTGCGAACCTTTCTGCTTGGCTTCAGTGGCACCTCGCTTGCCACCGGCCTGCAGGTGGTTTTGCTGCCGTGGATTGCGGTATCGCTGGCCGAGTTGCCTGCTCTGCAGTTGAGCTGGGTACAGGCTTCGGTGTTACTCCCCAACCTGATATTTTTGCTGTTCGGCGGTGCGCTGGCGGACCGTGTCGACGCGGCGCGGGTCGCGGCGCTCTCCTGTATTGGCTTGGCACTGTGTCACGCGGTGCTCGCCTACTACCTGATGCACTCTATTCCCAGCCTGGCGTTGTTGCTGATGTACGGCGTGAGCCTGGGAGTGTGTACAGCGTTTTTGCAGCCGGCGCGGGAAACACTGGTGCAACGGGGTGCCCAGCAACCGCCTGCGGGAGGAAAGCTGCAGGAGAATCAGGTACAGCACCTGGTGACCTGGATGATGTTGGCGCAGTATGGTGGGCAAGCGGTGGGCATGCTGCTGGCCAGTCGGTTTGACAGTTGGGGAGCGGAAACCCTGTTGCTGATTCAGGTTGCGGTATTGCTGTGCGCCGCAGGCTTTTTTATTTCCCTGCGTCGCGGCGGCGCCCCATCGGTGAACCCTGCCAAAAAATTACCGCGGGCCTTGCTGGAGGGCTTTGCGGAGGTGCGCAAGAGCCGCGCAATTTTCGAATTGGTATTGTTGGTTGGCTTTAATGGGCTGGTGCATATCGGTGTATTTCTGGTGGTGCTGCCATTGCTGGCGGAAAGTTACGAGCGGGGCGCAAGCTACTATGCCTGGCTGCAAATTGCATTTATTGCGGGCACGGTGACGGCAACCGTCGTGATGTTGCGACGTGGGCAGGGGGACCATCCCGGCCGCGGTGTCCTGATGTGCCTGCTTTACAGCGCCGCGCTGTTGATCGCGATCAGTTTTGGGCCGACCGCGTTTGGCCTTGCGTTGCTGTGTGCCTGTTGGGGCGCGGTGGCCGCGGCCTCGGCAGCACTGGGTAAATCCATTGTCCAGGTTTTGGCACCGGAGCAGGTGCGCAGTCGGATAATTTCGATCTACCAATTTTCCCTGTTCGGCTCTGCAGCGATTGGAGCACTGCTCGCCGGCGTGATCAGTGAATTTACCGCACCACTCACCACGTTGTTGTGGGCCGGTATCTTCAGCCTGCTGGCGTTTGTGCTGGTATGGATCAGTGGCGCCCTGCGTCAGCTGGATATCCGGCAGCCGCAGGGCGCTGATGATTGACGTGGTAAACCTGACTACCAGCGGTTGCTGATCCAGAGCGTCTGATAAGGATCGAGGGTAATACTCGCAAGCATGTCATCGAAGGTGGCATCGCTCACCAGGTCTTTCCACGTGTCCGTGCCAATCAGGTTGATCGCGTTCAGCGATACCGTTTGTGGCTGATCGGAAATGTTATTCAGGCAGAAAATACTCTGCCTGCGGTCAAGGCTCTGGCGCCAGAAGGCAAACACATGGTCTCCCAGGTGCAGGGTGAACTGCGTGGCATTGGGGTGAAAGGCCGGCTGTTCGCGGCGCAGTTTGATTAACCGGCGCAGCTTGTGGAATACCTTGTGATGGTGGCTCTCAGGGTCCGCCAAGCGCTCGTTGAGTTCCTGCTCCTGCCACTGGCGGCGGTTGATGGCGCGGTTGTGACCGTGCTCTTTCATCCGCTCGTAGTCGTTCGTGGTACCCACTAGACTGTGCAGGTAAAACGCCGGTATTCCTTCCAGCGCCAGCATAATCGCGTGGGCGCACACAAAGCGCTCTAACTGCCAGTCATCTTCCCCTGCGGTCGTACCTTTCAGGGCGTCAAACAGTGAGATATTGATTTCGTAAGGCTTGTTACTGCCATCATCCAGCGCACGCCAGGATATCTGCCCACCGAAGTTTTCCATCGTCTGAATCAGCGCTTCTTGCTCGCTATCGTCCAGCAATCCCTCTACCGGCCGCAGGCCAATACCATCGTGCGACGCAATAAAGTTGAAATACGTCGTGCCGTTCTGCGCGGGTGGCATACTCATTAGCCAGTTTTTCAGATAGCGACAGTTACCGGTAACCAGTGAATTCACCAGTAATGGGGGCAGGGAAAAGTTGTAGATACAGTGCGCTTCGTTGGCGTTACCGAAGTAGGACAGGTTTTCCCGATTGGGAATATTGGTTTCGGTAATGATGACCGCGTTGGGGTCGGCGTGCTCAATTAGCGTGCGCAGCAAGCGCACGATCTCGTGGGTTTCTTCCAGGTTCAGGCAATTGGTGCCAAGAATTTTCCAGATAAAGGCAACCGCATCCAGGCGGAAGATACGCACACCCATGTCGAGATACAGCCGGATAATATCGACTATTTTCGCCAGTACCTTGGGATTGGCGAAGTTGAGGTCTATCTGGTCGTGGCCAAACGTACACCACACATGTTGCGTACCTCGCGGTGTGCTAGTTGCACGAAGCAGCGGCGTGACCCGGGGGCGTACCACTTTGCTGAGGTCTTCTTTCGGGTCTACTTCGACAAAAAAATCGCGACCCGGGCTTTTCCCTTTCTGGTAGTTGGTGAACCATTCGTGCTGGGCGGAGCAGTGATTGATAACAAGATCCGCCATCAGGTGAAAATCGGCACTGATGCGCAGGATATCGCTCCAGTCGCCCAGCGGCGGGTCTACCTGCTTGTAGGCGGATACTGCAAAGCCGTCATCACTGGAATAGGGGAAGAATGGCAGTATGTGCACCGTGTTGATCAGCATTGGGAAATGCGCTTGTAAGAAGTGGTGCAGTGTTTTCAGAGGCGGCTGGTTGTCGCTCAGAATACTGTTGCCGTAGGTGATTACCGCAATGTCGGTCTGGTCCCAGAGGTTTTTATGCGCGAGCGGGCTTTGGCAGTCCTCGTCCAGACGCATGGTCCGAATCAGGTTCTGCGCAATGGGTTCAATATCGAGTTCCGGGTAGATAAACGTGAGGTGGTCCATCACCTTCTGGTGCAATACTTCTTTAATTGGCAGGTGTGCAGTTGATTGATTCACGGTTTCCCCCGGATATCTACAAGTCTGAAAATAGTGCGAAGGTCAAACGTTGTACTCTTCGTAGTCGGCTTCCACCGCTTGCTTGAGCTGGTCGAGGAATCCTGGTTCCGCACTGGTGATTCGGTTCCAGCTGGGAATAAACGGCGTTTCCATCGGGTTTTCCAGGAATGCCTGTCCCGCTTTCACTAGGTTGCTCGCGAATAGCTCAACGGTCTGCTCTTCCTTGTGTATATCAAAATTCAGACCATTAATTATGGCGTCGTTGCGATAGGTTTCCACGAAGTCCAGTGCAATGCGGAAGTAGGTGGCTTTGATACTGCGGAAGGTTTCCGAAGAGAACACAGTGCCCTGGGTGGCCAGTTTGCGGAAGAAAGATTTCGCGATATCGATGGACATTTTGGAAAGCCCGCAGTGCTCATCGTCGAAGGACACATCCTGATGCTTGTGGTCGTAGGCGTGCGCAATGTCTACCTGACACAGGCGGTTGGTGGAGTAGTTGCGATACATCTCCGAAAGCACACCGATTTCCAGTCCCCAGTCACTGGGAATGCGCAGGTCGTTGATCACGTCGCGGCGGAAGGAAAACTCGCCGGCGAGGGAGTAACGGAAACTATCCATGTACTCCAGATACTTGGTGTGGCCGTAAATCTTTTTCAGGGTGCGAATCAGTGGGGTCACCAGCAGACGACACACACGGCCATTTAATTTTCCGTTGGCGATGCGAGAGTAATAGCCTTTGCAGAATTCGTAGTTGAACTGTGGATTGGCCACCGGGTAGAACAGGCGAGCCAGCATCTCGCGGTCATAGGTCACAATATCGCAATCGTGCAGGGCCACGGCTTCACCGCGGCCGGAGGCGAGAATATATCCAAGGCAGTACCACACATTACGCCCCTTGCCGGCATCTTGCGGGGCGAGGCCGTCGCGCTGCAACTGCGCATCCAACTGGCGCAGGCGCGGGCCATCGTTCCACAGTACCCGTACGTGTTGTGGCAGGATACTGAACTGCTTCAGTGCGTCGCGGTACTGGGATTCATCGGCGCGGTCGAGGCCAATAACAATCTCGGAAAGGTAGGGAACCTCGGCCAGAATTTTGAGAATTTTTGGGAGTGCCTCGCCCTCCAGTTCAGAGTAGAGCGACGGCAGCAACAGCGACATGGGGCGGTGCTTCGCAAAGCGAATAAGATCCGCCTCCATATCTTCCAGGCTGCGATTGGAAAGATTGTGCAGGGTTGTGATATCGCCATTTTGAAAAAAATCGGTCACAGTATTTTCCTGTTATTGTGCAGTTTTAAATTCTGTTGCGAGAAGCTTCTGGATTGCATCCGCCCATCCTTGCGGGCCGGTATTTTGTGTGACGGCCAGAAACGGGTGGTCTTCGAGCGTGGGCGGGGCATGGGTTGGCGAGCGCACAATGATGGCAATGTCGGCAACCTTGAGCATGTCCAGGTCGTTGGGGCCGTCACCACTGCCGATCAATTTGCAGGGGTGATCGCTGTGCTGTTGATAAATTCGTTGCAGTAACTGCGTTGCATGTCCCTTGTCTGTCTGGCCGAGCACGTGCAGAAAGCGTCCGCCCTGGAGCGTGGCTAAGCCGGCGGCCTCAACGCGGTTGATAAACGCCGCTTTTTCTTGTTCCGTACCCTGCCACAGTAGCGGTTCCGAATAATGGCGGGAATTTGCCTGCTCGGCCTGTGCGTGACTTAACCCGGTTGCCGCGACGATTGCATCGGTACTGGCGGCGGCGAAATTTAAGTAGGGGGCACCGTGGTGTTCGCGGTCCTGCGCCAGAAAGTCGAGGATAGACTGGCGGCGAGCTCCTGGCTCCAGAACCCAGTAGCCGGATTCCTCCTGTGCAGACTCGGGTTTTTGCGGGAAGTAACCAGACGGAATAAAAATCGCGGAACCGTTTTCTACGATAAACGGATGGTGGTTGTGCAGTGTGCCGCGCAGCGTCAGCATCTCGTCGCGCGTTTTACTGCTGTTGAGAATCACAGGGATGTTTGCGTTTTCCAGATGTTGCAGTGCGGCATCGGCTGGTTGGTGAGAGTAGGTAAAGTGGTCCAGCAGGGTGCCGTCGAGGTCACTGGCGACCAGCCACTGGGTGTGTGCTCTCTCTGGTTTGCTCATTCGCTTCCAATCTTTTGCGCTTATTATCGACACGTAAAAGCGTGCCTTCTATTTTGATAATCCAAAAATAGTGCCAGCCACCTGAAAAATGAGGGATTGCACCGCTTCAGAGCAGGTGATTGGCGCGTATTTTTCTTAGTTGTTAGAAAACTGCCCGGTGTATAAGGATCTTTGCACCAAGTTGGTGGGGTGGAATAGGGAGGAAATTCGTTTGGCACCAGAAGGGGGCATGAGTAGATGTTGATAAAAGAGGCGCAACCTTGGCACTGTCCCGTTGGGGGAGGTGCTCAAGGTTGCGCCTGTCGAAAGCTACACGCTATCCCCTACTAAAAGCTCGCAGAGGGAGTCGAGTTTTGCCCCGAGGTAAAGGTGTTGTTGGAACCACTTTGCCACTCGATACCGGCGTTGGGGTTCTGTTCCTCACGCTTCAGGCATTTCCACTCCACTGACTGGTTAGTGGGCAAATTGATTGAACCGTTCCAGGTCGGGTAGCTGTTGGGGTCAAGTTTTTGCGCATTGGCGGGATCCCAGTTGCCAAGCTCATCGAGATTCCCAACCACATACACACTTTGCCCCCAGTATGTGTAGCCGTTATGGCAGGTGAACGCAGTCTCAACAGGGCTGCCACCTGAACTGCTGCCACCGCTCGAGCCACTTCCAGAACCACTTCCAGAGGAAGACCCTCCACTTGAACCAGTGCAATCGGTGCATACATCGCCCACGCGCGCCCCCACATGAATTGCAGACGCGTTGCGATAGTAAACGCTAAAGTTGGCGTTACCACTGGTGTCCACGGTGATGGTAGGGCCGCTGCAGGATCCATTGGCCGCATCAAAGTCCCCATGAATGATGTCGCAGTACTCTCCTGCCGGCATGCCCGTCTGGAAACTGCGGTTGAGGTCACTCCCCTCCATGTTCACGACTACGAAGCCGAGTCCGCCACGGCCCCATGCGAGTTGGTGATTGCCATTGTCCCAGTAATTGGTGATACCCCAGTGCGCAACGGTATGGTTCCGAAAGCCCACCATGTTGGCGATCTCGCGGTCGCGGTGTTCACATAACCAGCCGTTGCTACAACTGCTTGCGCCATGTGATGGCGGGCCCTGGTCATGGTGGTGCCAGTCATAGCTCGACATTACCTTCGGGTAACCATACGGCCAGCCCAGCATAAAGACATGAGCCATTTTGTTGGCGTTGTTTCCGTCTTTATGGGTAATGGTGTTTTCAGTGTTCTGGCGCTGGTTATCGTGGTTGGCAACAAACACGACCGCATCGGAACTCGGGAGCCAGCCTTGCCAGTTGCCGATATTGCTGATCTCTTTCAGCGGCGCTCGCAGCTTGAAGTAGTGCCCCATTGTATTGGTGAAGTTGAATTCCGTTACATCTCCGATCCAGTTGTAATGGGACGGTTGCACAGGTTCTCCACCGGCACCGATCACTTCTTGGAAAATATATGGGTTACCGGTCAAACGGTTTTTGATCCCGTTAATATCCGATGCCGGCATATGCTTGGCGGCATCAATACGGAAACCGGCCACGCCGAGGTTGGTCAGGTCATTCAGGTAGTCGGCAATTTTCTGCTGCACATAGTTCGATCCGGTTTTCAGGTCATTCAGGCCAACAAGGTCGCAATTCTGAATCGACCAGGCGTCTCCATAGTTTATGTCGGACGTACAGTTGTGGAAGTCGTTGGGGCCGTAGGGTACTTCCGGAAAGTATCTATCCCAGGCCGCCATATGGTTTATTACTGCGTCTACATAAATATCCACACCAACCGCCTTGCAGCGGTTAACCATATTTTGAAATTGCGCACGGCTGCCGGAGCGACCCTCAATCTGGTAACTCACCGGCTGGTAACGGGTCCACCACTGGCTGCCGCCAATGGATTTTTGTGGGGGGGATACCTGCACCGCAGAAAACCCCTTAGGGCCAAGTACATTCTCGCACTCTGCGGCAATGTCATCCCATTGCCATTCGAACAGGTGGACGAAGGCCGTCCTCGGAGTATTGGCACTGACTGCGCTGCAAAAAGCCGCAAGCATCAGTGATCCCATCATCGCTTTTATGGTTTTCATGCTGATCACCAGTTTATTTTGATTATCGAGTGATCGGCCCGATTGTTATGCGTAGGTTTTCGGGCCGAGGCCTGAACTGCATACTTCTCTGCTGCACCATTTTGGTGTGAGCGTGCTCAAGCTACACAGGTGTCATGCTGCGGGTAATCCCTCCGCGGAGGGGAGTAGGGAGGCTTGTAGGGGCGTAGAGGAATCGCGCGCTGACTAGTGTGAACCCTGCATAAACAAGGGATAAACTGGCGCCAAAAAAGAGAATTGGGAGGCGAGCTACTAGCCCTCGTGAAGACGAAAAAAATGGGTGCCCCACTTAGATGGGGTACCCATTTTGTATTTCCGATATTAGCGGGCCGCTGTGGGAATCAAATAGAGCGGACCCAGGTACCGTCCGCCTGACGGCAGGCGGTGCCGCGAGTGCTGTCGGATGCGTCGTTCGAAAAGAACTCGGCGGTGTAGGAACGGCAGTACTGATCGCCACGCATTTCGACGCTACCGGGGATTACTGCGTAGTTCTCATTGCCCTGGGTGTTTTGCCAGGTGATTCGCTCGCCTTCAGGGGCAAATTCCAGCGCTTGCGCCACACACGCCTGGTTGCGCTGGTCCATCCGCCGGCCCACTTCGCCACCGATCAATACCCCGGCAATGGCACCGCCAATGGTGGCTGCCGTGTTGCCGCGGCCATCGCCGATCTGGTGACCAATAACGCCGCCGATCAGTCCACCCAGTACGCTGCCCACTTGATCGCTGTTACAGCGCGACACGGAGGTGTGGGTGGTTGGGCGCCATTCCGGACGGTATTCGGGCTCAGGAGCGCGCTGGTCGAACCATGGGGGCAGAATGATCACACGTGCAGCATCGCGATGACCGTGGTGGTGGGCATAGCGATCAGGGTTTTTACAGGTACGCTCTTCCTTGTAATCGCCGTTACGCTTCCACTTGCGCTCAATCTTGCAGTTTCCTTCCCAGTACTCTTCCTTGTAGCTGTGCTTTTTGTGCTTGTGATGCTTCTTCCAGCCTTTGCCTTCCGGTGGCTCGGCGTGCAGTGCCACCGGCAGGCTGCCGCAGAGCAGTGCGACGAGAACGGAGGAGAGTAGTTTCATGACCTAGTATCCGCATTTCGAAATTTGCCAAATATGGCGCGAATACTATCAATCAGCAGGTCGGCAGGAAGTGACATGGCCGACGTTCTGGAAAATTGCCTTGAGAGCTTTAACGCTCGTGGCTTCGTTAGAGGGGCGGGGAGTGGGGGCGGGAGAGGAAACCATGGTGGCGATAAACACCACCACGGTTTTGTTCAGGATGTGTTAGAACCCTTTTAAGGCGCAACGCAGCCCATACAGCGTAGGTACAGCGCACGCGGATCCTTGAATGACTTCAGTTCAGTGAACGGCTGCAATGCCGGTTGCAGGCTACTGAACCAGGCACCCAGCGGCAGGTTACGCTCGATACTCGCAGACACCTGGGCATCGACATTTTCTGCCAGCGCACGCATCAGCTTTTCGCTGGGGCTCAACTCGCGCTGGATCTCCATCACATCGTACTTATCGATCTCGGCCAGTTGTGCTGCGTCGGCAATGGCATCCTTGAGGTTGCCGAGGTCATCCACCAGTCCAAGTTCCAGAGCCGCACGGCCTGTCCACACTTGTCCCTGGGCGATCTTGTGAATTTCCTCGGGGGTGCTGTTGCGGGCCTCGGCAACCAGCTGTAGGAACTGCGCGTAGGTATGGTTGACGCCCTGCTGCAGGATATCGGCGGCGGCCTCAGGCAGCGGCCGGTCGAGGCGCATGGTGCCTGCCAGTGCGGTCGTGCCAACACCGTCGTTGTAGATGCCGAGGTGTTCCAGTGAATCTTCGAAGGTGGGGAAGGCCCCAAACACACCAATGGAACCGGTGATCGTTGAAGGCGATGCCCAGATACGATCCCCGCCGGCCGCGATCCAGTAACCGCCGGAGGCCGCAACACTGCCCATGGAAATCACTACCGGGATTCCCGCTTCGCGGGTGGCGAGCAGTTCCTGGCGAATCGCTTCCGATGCGAATGCCGATCCGCCAGGGCTGTCGATACGCAGAACCAGCGCTTTGACGTTCTTGTCGCGGGCCTTGGCAATCAGCTTGCCGAGGCTGGCACTGCCGATCTGTCCGGCCGGTGCATCGCCATCGACGATAGCGCCGGCGGCACTGATCAGGGCGATTTTATCTTTCGGTTGGCGCGGGTCCGGCAGGTTGGTCATCTTCATGTGGCGCAGGTAATCCTGCGCATGAATACCGCGGTATTGGGATGTATCTTCCTTGGCTTCCCCAACCACTTCCTGCAACTCGGCGACGGCCGCGCGGCGGGTGAGGAGCTTGTCGACGAATTGATTTGCCAATGCAGCCTTGGCCCAGCTACCGCCTTCGGCGCGCAGGTTTTCCGGCAAATCGGCAATATAGTTATCGACGGCGCTGGGCGGCAAATTGCGCAGGCCGGTAACCTGTTCGGTGTATTCGTTCCACAAGCGGTTGAGCCAGCGCGCCTTGTTCTCGCGCGAGGCGGGCGACATATCATCGCGGATATAGGGCTCGATAGCGTCTTTGTAATCGCCCACGCGGAATACGTGGAAGTTGATCTTTAGCTTGTCGAGCGCGCTCTTTACGTAGCTGCGGTAGCTGCCGAAACCAGTAATGAGTAGCGAGCCCATCGGGTTCATGTACACCTTGTCCGCATGGCTGGCGAGGAAGTACTGGCCCTGGGTGAAGTTGTCACCGATGGCATAAACCGGCTTGTCGCTCGCCTTGAAGCGCTGTACCGCTTCGCCCACTTCTTCGAGCTTGCTCAAGCTGGCGCCGGCGAGGCTGTCGAGTTCCAGTACCAAAGCAGAAATCCGGCTGTCGCCGGCCGCGTGATCTATGGCATCGACCAGGTCTTTTACCCGTGTCTCTTGCGGCGCGGAGGGGCCGCCAAAAAAGCCCGGCAGGCCGCCTGGCTGGCTGAGTTCATCTACCAGAAAACCACTGGGTGCCACTTTTAACGCGCCACCCTGAGGCACGGTAATGCGCTCTTCACCACCAAAGATGGCGGCGCCGATAAACAGAAGTAGCAGCAGGAAGATTAGGTTGGTAACCACCCGGCGCAGCCAGGTGATGGCTCCGCCAATGGCGCCAAAGAAGCGGCGGATAAACCCGCGGCTGCGTGTTGAGTCGGTCAAACCTGAAACTCCTTGTTGAACGGTCTGTTGTGTTTCTTCTTTGGATTACAAACTGACGTGGGTGCGTGCGTTGTGTAACTGCACTTGCCAGCGACTGGTCATCATTGAAGATATAAATAGGATAAGGCTGAGGGCGGTCAGCGCGCCATGCTGCCAGCCGCGTGTAGGCATCATTACGTCGACGATTCCGGCGGTAATATAGAGCAGGAGGATAAAACACAGCCATAAATAGCTGCGTTGGCGTTGCTTGAGCAGGCCGGGCAATACCAGCAGCAGCGGTACCGTCTGCAGTAACCACCATTTAAATGAGCCACCCAGGAACAGGTTCCACACCGCGAACAACAGCAGCAGCCCGGCATAGCACACCCAGTTTAATTTGCGTGCGAATGCCAGTTTGCGGGCCACCAGCGCCTCGTCGATGGGCTTGCTTGGTTTCTTCTCTTTAGCCACGGTGTTCTCCCAGTCGGCTCGCCAGATCGGCAATACGTTTCCCAAGTGCCCGGCACAGGGTTATCTCGTCGGCACTCAGACCGTCCTCTGCGCTGCCTGCCCAGTGGGAGGCGCCGTACGGTGTTCCACCGGTCGAGGTGTGCATCAAGGCACCTTCAGAATAGGGGATACCAGCGATGAGCATACCGTGGTGCATCAGTGGCAACATCATCGACAGCAGGGTGGTTTCCTGGCCGCCGTGCAGGCTGCCGGTGGAAGTAAACACTGCGGCGGGTTTGCCGCACAGGCTGCCGTCGAGCCACATGTCGCTGGTCTGGTCCAGGAAGTAGCGCAAGGGCGCCGCCATATTGCCGAAGCGTGTGGGGCTGCCCAGCAGCAGGCCGGCACAATCGCGCAGGTCGTCGGCGGTACAGTAGGGCGCACCGCTGTCGGGCACCGGAGCTTGGGAAGCCTCAGTATCCGGAGAGACCGCGGGTACCGTGCGCAGTCGCGCTTCCAGGCCGTGTTCTTCGATGCCGCGCGCCAGTTCCGCGGCCATTTTTGCCGTGGCGCCGCTGCGACTGTAATAAAGGACCAGGATGTAAGGCGCTTGATTCGCAGAAGCCACTAGATCAGCTCCAGCACATTTTCTGGCGGGCGACCAAGCACGGCCTTGTCACCCTTGATCACGATAGGACGCTCGATCAGCTTGGGGTGACTCACCATGGCGTCGATCAAGTCGTCATCGCTATGGCTGGTGTCTTTCAGGTTCAGTTCCTTATAGGCATCCTCGCCCTTGCGCAGTAGATCGCGCGGAGCGATATCCAGCTTGCCGAGAATTGTTTTCAGGCTGGCCGCATCTGGCGGGGTCTCCAGATAGAGTACGATTTCCGGTTCGATATTGTTTTCCTGCAGCAACTGCAGAGTTTGGCGAGATTTTGAACAGCGAGGGTTATGGTAGATCGTCCACATTGAAAGCGTATCCTGTTAAGGTTTGGCGTATTCTAACAGCCTGCAGTTGGTCGTCTACGCTGAGGTATGGCGTACTTTTTAGACAAATTGCACAGATTTATACGCTCCATTCACGAGAAAATGGCGCGAAGCCACTTGTATCACAAGGTAAGCGAGAGCGGATTTGGCAAGTGGTGTGGGGAGTCGTATGACAAGAGCTATAACAAATTGAGAAGACCCATGACTGAAATGGTGCACCGCTGGCGTCGCTTTTTTACCTCTTTGTGGACCGTGTTCAATGAAAAGAACTGCCGGCAGAATGCCGCAGCACTCACTTATATGACGCTGTTCGCGATCGTTCCCCTGGTGACCGTGAGTTATGCCATGCTGTCACTGTTTCCAGACTTTGCGGGTCTGGAAAGCAAAATCCAGCATCAGATCTTTTCTCATTTTGTGCCGGAAAGTGGGCGCGAAGTGCAGGAGTACATCGATAGTTTTTCCACTCAGGCTCAGCGCCTTACCGGTGTCGGTATTGGCATTCTGTTGCTGACCGCGGGTTTTTTGCTGAAAAACATCGAGACCACATTTAATGCGATCTGGGATATTCCCAAGGGCCGCCGCGGCGTTTCCAGCTTTTTACTCTACTGGGCAATTCTGAGCCTCGGGCCGATCTTGCTCGGTGCCGGCATGGCCGCCACCACCTATTTGTTCTCGCAGAAAGTGCTCGCGCACAACGACAGCCTCGGCGTATTGCCGGTAGTCCTGCGGGTGCTGCCCTGGGTGTTTACCGCTATCGCCTTCACCCTGCTGTTTGTAGCGGTGCCTAATTGCCGCGTGCCGCTGCGTCATGGCCTTGTCGGTGGTGTGCTCACTGCTTTTGCGTTTGAGCTGGCCAAGTATCTGTTTGGTGCCATCGTCGCGCGCAGTTCTGTTCAGGCGATTTACGGTGCCTTTGCCTTCGTACCGCTGTTCCTGTTGTGGATCTATCTGATGTGGATGATCGTACTGGCAGGATGTGTGCTGGTACGCACACTATCCGCCTACCACGCGGCGGCTCAGGGGCGAAATTACTCCGACTTGGTGGCAACCCTGTCTATTTTGTGGAAGTTCTTCTGTAACTATCAACAGGGACAGACCATCCGCGAGCAGGATATTTCACGCGCGGGTATTCGCCCGGCCCAGTGGCGGCGCATTCGCGAGGTACTGCAGGACAACCAGGTGATCGGACAAACCGATCGCAATGAGTTCGTATTGGTGCGCGACCTGGATTCCGTGACCCTGCAGCAAATGCTGGATTGGCTGCACCCGGCACCGGTGCCAGAGAGCGGCCACCGCGAGTTGGAAGTACGCCCCTGGTACCGCGAGGTGGAAGCGCGCTTCCGTGAGGCGAGAGACTTTTCCCGCGAGCACCTTTCCAGGAGCCTCGGCGACCTATTTCGCGAGTCGATGTCGCAAGAGGTTGTGGAAAAGAGCGTGGATACCAGTTTGACCCCTGCCGTCGTAGCCGGGGAAGAGGTCCCAGATAATAAATCGGTCAGTAAAGGGAGTGGCCGCAATGCGCGCAGCGGCAAGTCGTCGAGTAAAACAGCCAAGTCTTGAGCGGTTCCGCGCTCTTTTCCTGCTTATCGCAGTGCTCGCACTGGCCACAGGGTGTGGTGCGGGCTCCGGTGGCTTAGCCGATTTACACGGCAAACCGCTGGATACCTCGGGAAAAGTCCTGCTGGTGAACTACTGGGCGGAGTGGTGTGCGCCCTGTCGCGAAGAGATACCTGAACTAAACACCTTCTACGGCGAGCACCAAGACCAGGTGCTGGTGCTCGGGATAAATTTTGATCAGCCGCCAAAAGAAGAAATACAGCGGCAAGCGGACAAATTCGGTATCGCTTTCCCGCTATTGGCGGATGCCCCGGAAGGCCGCTGGGGTCAGGCGGTGCCACAGGTGCTGCCTTCCACCTTTATTATCGATCGTCACGGCCAGTGGCAGCGGACGTTAATCGGCCCGCAAACCGCAGAATCCCTAATGGAAGCTATCCAGCCCTACCTATCAGAGTAAGGGCGGAGCAGGGCGCGAGCATAGGCCGGCGCGTGTCAGACGCTTGCTTCTACCCGTATAACCAAAGCGTCTTTAAGGGACATACGCGCCGGCTGTTAGGATGCGCGCAAACTATTTTCCTTAAATTCGCAATCTGGGACTCAAAATAAATGCAATTGAGTGCATTTCTACTGCTGGCCTTCTACCTGTTCTTACTCTGGCCCCTGGCGCGCTGGCACCACAGCCGCAATTCGCTGGCCCCGGCGGTGTTTGCCGGGCTGCTGTTGGGGGTGTTGCTGGGTGGCCTGATGCACCTGGCGGAGGGCTGGGGCGTTAACACACCCTGGGTGCTCGACTGGGTCGGCCTGATTGGCAATGGCTACGTGAATCTGCTTCACCTGCTGGTGATGCCGCTGGTGTTGATCTCGATCCTCGCTGCGGTGGTCAAAGTGAGCAATACCGCCTCGCTCGGCAAAATCAGTGGGTCGGTGCTGGTGGTCCTCCTCGGCACCACCGCAATTGCCGCGTTTATCGGTGTGGTGATCGCGCACCTGTTCGGCCTGACTGCGGAGGGGCTGGTAGAAGGCTCCCGAGAAGCCGCGCGTGTGGATGTGCTGAATGAACGCATGGGGCGCGTGACGGACCTCAGTATTCCCGAAATCCTTACCTCGTTTATTTCCCGCAATATCTTTGCGGACCTCGCCGGCCAACGCGATACCTCGGTGATCGCGGTGGTGATTTTCGCGGTATTGATGGGGCTTGCCGCGCTGGCGGTGCGCCGGGAGAATCCGGAGCAGGGCGCTGCTATCGAACGTTTTGTTACCGTGGCGCAGGCCTGGATCATGAAGCTGGTGCGCCTGATCATGGCGTTTACCCCCTACGGCGTTATGGCGCTGGTGACAGCGCTGGTGGCCAAGTCCAGCTGGACGGACATCTTTAACCTGTTCAACTTTGTGCTTGCTTCCTTTGTGGCGATTGCGCTGATGTTTGTGGTGCATGCGCTCTTGCTGATGATCAACGGCATTAGTCCACTGCACTATTTCGCCACCGTGCTGCCGGTGCTGGTGTTTGCCTTCAGCTCCCGCTCCAGTGCTGCGACCATTCCGCTCAATGTGGAAACCCAGATCGACAAGCTCGGCAACTCCCCGGCCATTGCCAACTTTTCCGCGTCCTTTGGTGCCACCATTGGCCAGAACGGTTGCGCGGGTATTTACCCGGCCATGTTGGCGGTGATGGTGGCGGTGCCCATGGGGATCAATGTGTTTGACCCGGTGTGGCTCACCTCGCTGATCGCCGTCATTGTGATCAGCTCCTTCGGTATCGCGGGCGTGGGCGGCGGGGCGACCTTTGCGGCGCTGGTGGTACTGCCGACCATGGGCCTGCCGGTTCAGATTGCCGCACTATTGATCTCCGTCGAGCCGCTGATCGATATGGCGCGCACCGCGTTGAATGTGAATGGCGCCATGACCGCGGGTACCCTCACCCAGCGCTGGCTGGGGCCCAGCGTGGAGGTTGCGGAGGCCCGCTAAACAGAAAATTTCATCGATGTGTCAACCAATTGCGGTCTTGCACGTTTTGATAAGTGAACGACACAGGTGCGTAACGACGTTTCCACCTGGCATTTACTTACCGACCACTGATTACTGATCACTGATTACTGATCAAAATAGGGAACCATCGATGAAACGGATCAAGCAACAGATCGTCCTCCTGACCGTGACCGCCGCGCTTTCCAGCGTCGCAGCAGCAGATGCCAGCGACCGCCGCGCGGAGTACCTGGATAACAAAGGGGATCGCATCGAACAGCGCCTGGACAACAAGGGCGATCGCATTGAGAACCGCCTGGACAACAAGGGTGACCGGATAAACAACCGGCTAGACCGTAAGTCCGAACGCGCGGCAGCCAACGGCAAAGAAAAACGCGCGGCGCACCTCGATAAGAAAGGGGATCGCATCAACAACCGTCTGGATCGCAAAGGCGAGCGCGTCGACCATAAGCTCGATCGCAAGGGGCAGAAGGTGGACCGCCGGATGGACCGTCGCAGCGCAAGGGTGGGTAGCTAAAGCAACTCGGAGACTAGACATTGCGGCCCGGGGGTAGCGCGGGCCGCACCGCAATCGCATGATAATAACAAGCTTTCAGAATAGGCCTTTGCACGCAGGGTCTCCAGGCAAGGGGCCGCTGCACGCCGCATGGAACAATTTTTAGCCTCGGTAGAGAAGCGAGCCTTCTCCATGGCCGCTATGGCGGTGGGGAACCGTGACGATGCGCTGGATATTGTGCAGGATGCTATGTTCGCGCTGGTGCGCAATTACAGCCACAAACAGCGGGAACAGTGGCGCCCGCTGTTTTTTACCATTCTCAATAACCGAATTACCGATTGGCACCGCCGGCACAAGACCGTCTCGCGCTGGCAGCTTCTGCGGGAGAAATTTACCCGCGGCGATGAGGAGTCGGACGATGTGTTTGACCCGGGCGCACTGGAAGACCAGAGTGGCCCGAGGCCAGAGCAAGGTGTGTTTTCCGAGCGTGCTCTGGACGCAATTGAGTCCGCCGTCGGTCGCTTGCCCCCGCGGCAGCAGCAGGCATTTATGTTGCGCTGTGTCGAAGGCTTTGATATCTCGGAAACCGCTGCTGCCATGTCCTGCAGTAGCGGTAGTGTGAAGACCCACCTGTCCCGGGCGCTGGCTGCCCTGCGTGGACAATTGGAGGAAGTGCGATGACGTCGCCACAAGACAAGCCCAAGGCTGAATCGAGCGAGCACAACGATGCCGAATTAGCGGCAGGTGCGCGCGCAGCCATGGAGCGCCGCGAGCAATCGCTCGACGGCGAAACCCTGTCGCGCCTGCGTCGTGCGCGCTCTGCAGCACTAGATGGTGCGGCTGATACTTCGCGGCCAGGCTGGATGCTTTGGTTACCCACGGGGCTGGCCGGTGCCGCAGCGGTGCTCACGGTGGCACTGTTTGTCGGGCAGGAGCGTTCCAGCTCCCAGGGTGAGCCGGTAGATATGCTGGCCGATGCGTGGATTCTGAACGAAGACGCCGAGCTGGACATGATCGAAGACGTGGAATTTTACCAGTGGCTGGCAGAGGAGGCGCTGGATGGCCACTCGTCCTGAGTCGGGGGGTGGCAGGCGCCGCACTTCAAAGCGGATTCTGGCGTGGACTCTACCGGTTCAGCTGGTGATGTTGCCGTTTGCGTTTGCCAACGAACCCCTGGATGAAGACTTTTTGTTATTCCTGTCGGATTGGACCGACGATACCGGTGAATTCATCGCCCCGAGCGATGTGGAAGGCGTGTTGGAAAAGGAGCCTGCCCCGCCCAGGCCAGAGGTGGTCGATTTGGGCGAAGGTCGTGAGCAGAGAGAGCAAAGTGAACAAAGTGAGCAGGGTGAGCAGGGTGAGCGAAATGAGTAACGCCACAGCCAAACACACATCGAACCCCGTTTCCGGCACTCTGCGGAAAATCGGCTTCGCGCTGCTGTTGTTGGCCTCCTTTGCCGGTAGCGCCTGGGCCGACCCGGCCGCGTGGAAGGACTTGAGTGACAGCGAGCGCCAATTACTGCAGCGCTTTGAAGGCCGCTGGGACCAGTTCACCACTGAGCAACGCACCCGCCTGCGAGAGGGCGCGGCGCGCTGGGCGGGCATGAGTACCCAGGAGCGACAGCAGGCCCGCCAGGAATTTGGCCGCTGGCAGCGTTTGAAGCCCGAGCAGCGCCAGAAGCTGCGCGAGGCCTACGACCGCTTTAAAAAATTGCCGCCGGAAGAGCGCAAGAAAATCCGTGAGGCGCGCGAACGCTTCAAGCAGTTGCCGCCAGAGCGACAGCGCCGTTTGCGGGACCGCTGGCACAACATGACGCCAGAGCAGCGCCAGCGCTTCAAACAGCGCGGTGGCAAACGGCAGAAGCGGGGCTGATGCAGAAGGGACCAATAATAAGCGGGACCAATACAAGCGGGGCAAGAGGCCCCGCTTTTTTATTTCAGTTCAGGATCGATTCAGTCAGCACCTTTTAAAGTACTCCCATCGGTCGAATTGTTGGCCAAACAAAGATGCCTGGTAGTGACCAGATTCAGAATAGAGTCACGCCAGAGCACCACCGCTCAGGTCTAGGGAGTACGCAACATGGCATTAACAAACAAGTGGTTACAGCAGCTGGCACTGGTTAGTCTCACCGTGGTTCTTGTGGTGGTGAGTGTCCGCGCCAGCGCGGGTGATAGTGGCTATTACCCCGGTCCGCATACAGGACAGGACGGTTATGACTATGCCCCGGTCACCGCAGTGACGCCTATCTATAATGACGTGAATGTCGTCGAGCCCAGAACCCAGTGCTGGGACCAGACTGTCACCTATCAGCAGCCTTCTCCGGCCGGTGCCATCATCGGCGGCCTCGTAGGCGCTGCGGTGGGACGCAATGTAAGCAAGGGGCACAAGCACCACAAGCGCTATCATCGCCACCACCGTCGCTATCACCGGCACCATAACGGTAACAAGGCCGCGGGCATGGTTGCGGGCGCTGCAGTAGGCGCTGTCATCGGCAATGCCATCAGTCGCAGTCAGGCGCCGGTCCAGTACGGCACCCAGCAGCGCTGTCAGGTTGTCGAAGAAGTGAGCACGCGCCGGGAGTTGATTGGCTACGACGTTAACTACCGCTACAACGGCCAGGAATATCTGATTCGCACTAACCACCATCCTGGAGATAGAATTCGGGTTCGTGTAGACGTCACGCCGGTACTGTGATCAACGTCTGATTGTTATTCATCCACCGGCGCTATGGAATCGACAGGAGCAGAGCAGTGAAAGTCACTCGAGGTCCACAAGCCGCACAGCAAGTGAAAGGGGCCGTATCCATCAACTTCGCAGGGATGAAACTTGTACCGTTTGCCGTATTGGCTTGCTTAATACTGGCGACACTGGTGAGCGCGCCGGTGTCTGCGGCATCGGCTGTATCGCGAGAAATGTCACAGGCGGTACCGCAGGTTGCGAAAGTGCGACACCTGAATGTACAGCCGCTGGCCACGGTGCGGGTGCAGAACAAAGGCATTTCCAAAAATGAGGCCGCGGCCCTGGTGAAACGACGCTTTGGTGGCAAGATCCTGGCGATCAGCGAAGTACAGCGCAAAGGCAAAAGTATGTTCCGCGTGAAGGGACTTTCTGACAAAAGTCAGGTCTATGTAGTGTTCGTGGATCGACAGAGCGGAAGAATTTCTCGCTAACGCCATAACGAAAAATGCATTACTGAGGACACGCCATGCGCGCACTGCTGGTAGAAGATGAACACGCGTTGCGTGAACAGCTGGCGGCTTCCCTGCGCAAGGGGGGGTACACCGTCGACGAAGCGCCTGATGGCGAAGAAGCATTATATCTGGGGCGCGAATACCCCTATGACGTAGCGATCATGGATCTGGGTCTGCCGAAAATTGATGGTATCCAGGTTATTGAAACCCTGCGCAAGGAATCGCGGCATTTCCCCATCCTGATTCTCACGGCTCGCGGCCACTGGCAGGAGCGGGTGCGCGGCCTGGAGGCCGGTGGTGACGATTACCTGACCAAACCCTTCCATACCGAAGAGTTGCTGGCCCGGTTGAACGCACTGGTGCGGCGCTCCGCGGGTTTTTCTTCCCCTGTCATCAGTGCCGGCCCCATCGAGCTGGACACCAGTGCCCAGCGGGTGAAGGTTTCCGACAGCGAGCTGGACCTGACATCGTTTGAGTACAAGGTACTCGAATACCTGATGCTGCATCCGGATGAGGTGGTATCGAAAACCACACTCACCGAACATATCTACGAGCAGGACTGTGATCGCGACAGTAACGTGATTGAAGTATTTATCGGTCGCCTGCGTAAGAAACTGGATGCTGCAGGTGGGATAAAGCCCATCGAAACCCTGCGTGGGCGCGGTTACCGTTTTAGCCCGGTGAGCTGATTACCTTGCTGAATCGTCTCTCTGATATCCGCCAGTTCCTCTTGGGCTGGATACACTCCCTGTCTGGCCGTCTTTCGTTGATGGCCACTCTGGTACTACTGGTTTTTCTGGTGGTGCTTTCCGGTGTGCTGGAAAAGGCCTACCGTACCTCCCTGGATGAGGCCAAGGCGCGTGAGCTGCAGTTGCATATCTATACGCTGCTGGCGGTGGCCGAACCGGACGGTGACAACCTGCTGTTGCCCCTGAACCTGCCGGAGCCGCGCTTCAACCAGCCGGATTCCGGTTTGATCGGTGCGGTGATGGATGCCCGCGGCCGGGTTATCTGGCGTTCCCCCTCGGCACTTAGCCTGCCAAACTTTTCCGAATTACCGCTGCCGTTGCCACTGCGCCAGGGCCAGCAGGTGTTTGCGGAAATTCAGCTGCCGGACTCGACCGTGCCCTACAGCAGCTTTCGCCAGGGAATCGCCTGGGGGCTGGATAACGAGCTGCAATTTACCTTTGTGGTGCTGGAAGACGCCGGGCCGCTGCAGGCGCAGGTGTATCAATTCAACACCACCCTGTGGCGCTGGTTGGGTATCGGCGCGCTGGCACTGATCGCGGTGCAGCTCCTCGTGTTGCATTGGGGGCTGGCGCCACTGCGCCAAGTGACCAGTGCGCTGAAAAACATGCAGCGTGGGGGTGCCGATACCCTGCAGGGCAAATTCCCCAAAGAACTCGTGCCCCTGACCGATAACCTGAACCTGCTGATAGAAAATGAGCGTCGCCAGCGGGAGAAAACCCGCCATACGCTGGGCGACCTCGCGCATAGTTTAAAAACGCCACTGGCGGTGCTGAAAGGCATGGATGTGGCCGGCAACCCGCAGGCCGCACAGCAAGCGCTTGCGGAGCAGGTGGAGCGCATGGACGGGATTATCAGTTACCAGCTGAAGCGCGCGGTGGCGACGTCGCCCAAGTCCATCTTGCGCGGCGTGGCGGTACAGCCCATGGCAGAGAAAATTCTCGCAGCACTGGATAAAGTCTACCGGGATAAAACCATCGATGCGGAACTGTTGTGCGATCCTTCCGTACTGTTTTATGGCGATGAAGGGGACCTGATGGAAATGCTGGGTAACCTTCTCGACAACGGTTACAAGTATGGCGGTGGCAAACTGCTGGTCAGCGCGAAGAACACCGACGACCGCCGCGGTCTGGAAATCACTATTGCCGATAACGGTCCGGGTCTTAGCGAAGAACAGTGGCAACAGGTGGTTCAGCGCGGTGTGCGGGCCGATGAACAGCAACAGGGGCAGGGCATTGGACTTGCCGTGGTTGTTGATATCGTGGAGAGTTACCACGGCAGTATTGCCATCGCCTCGCCGTCGGACGCTGCCGATATGGATCTCGGTGGGCTCACCTTGCGGGTCACGCTTTAACCCGTTCAGTCAAAATAAAACAAACAGGAAGTTTGTATGTTCTTGAAACGGTCATGGAAGGCTTCTCGGCAGCTACTTTTAGTCGCTTTTCCCATTGTTGTCTCGTGCTGCGCAGTACTTTTGGTGCCGGTTTCTCAGGCCGGTTCTGGGGCTGCTTCCCCCTGGCCCGGCGGTGCGGAAGTTGCCGTGGTGCTGTCCTACGATGATGCGCTCGATTCACACCTGGACGTGGCCATCCCGCAGCTCGACAAATACAAACTGCCCGGTACTTTTTATCTGAGCGGTGCGCGCCCCTCGGTACGTATGCGTCAGCACGAGTGGCGCCGTGCCGCGCAAAACGGCCACGAACTCGGCAACCATATGCTGTACCATCCGTGCCGCAAATCGGTGGCTAACCGTAGTTGGGTGCAACCATGGCAGGATCTGGACAAGTACACCCTCACGCAATTTGTGGATGAGGTGCAGGCCACCAATACCATGCTCAAAGCCATCGACGGTGAGGACAAGCGTACCTTTGCCTACCCCTGTGGTGATATGACCGCGGGAGGTGAGGATGTGGTCCCGGAGCTGAAAAAACTGGTAAGCGCCGCGCGGTTATTTTCCGTCGACGGGCAGCACTATCCGGACAACAAAGACTTTTACCGAATAGCCTCGTTTGATGGTGCAGAGAAAAGTGCGGACCAATTAATTGCCGTGGCGGAAGCAGCTCGTGAAAACCACAGCCTTGTGGGCTTTTTGTTTCACGGTGTGGGTGGGGACTATATCTCGGTTGCCGAGGAAGACCACCGTGCACTTCTGCAACACCTGGCGGCCAATCCGGAGCGCTACTGGGTGACGACAATGCGGGAAGCCGTTGCGCGCCTGCAACGGGAACAAGTGCGCAACCAGCGTTAAGCCGCGTTGTGCGACAACAGGGGCACCTGCTCAGGTGCCTTCACTGCCCTCGATACCTTCCACATCTTCCACACCTTTGACATTGTCCGCGTCCACCGCTGCACTGCTGCCTTGCACTTCTGTTTCGGCACGGCGCTGCCCTGGAACCACACCCTTCCACAATCGTTTGGACAACTCTTGTGGTGTGTCAGAGCGGCCTTCTGAAATCCACTGCACGATAGCGTGCGCCACATCTGGCCAATCGATACGTACGCCTCTTGGTTGCTCTTCCAGCCAACGACCAATAGTGAGCGCATCGATATGTTTTACCACCCTGGCCAGTTGCAGTTCTTGCAGGGCCATCGCGTTGGCCTCTTGCTCAAACTGGCCCTTGAGCGGCCGGGTCAAAATTGGTTTACCCAGCGTCAGGGTCTCGGCAATCAATTCAAAACCACTGTTACAGATAATCGCACGCGCCGTGGCGACATCGTGGCGGAACCCTTCTATCGAGGGCGCCTTAAGAGTGATGTTGTCGGCTTTGGGTAGATCGGTAGGTAGACCGTAGACAATAAATTTCTGCGGCAATTGCTTCAGTTCTTGTAACAGCGGCAGTGCATGTTCAAACGGCAGATACACTAGTACATGGTCTTGCTCTGCCGGTACGGCCCCTTCATGGGCGTGGGCAATAGGCGGCAAGATCGGCTGGCCAAAATGGTACCAGTGCATGCCGAGGCCCAGGGGCACCGGAGCAAACAGTTTCATAATGGCGCGGGGCAACCAGCCAAAGGCGGGGGCAGGAATGGCGTGATCAAAAGCATACTGGTGCCCCAATCCGATACTTGGGCACTTGCGCTTTTTCGCCGCCCAGGCAGTGACCGGCTCAAAGTCACTGATAACCAGATCAAAATCGTTTACTGGGAGCTCGCGAATGTCTTTCAGCAGCTTGCGTAAATCCAGTTGCCTGGCGGTGGCGAGCTGATCGATCTTGCCTTCCTTATGCACGAAGGTGAGCCCTTCACGCCACCAGTAATCACCAAAAGCGTCCATCGCGAAAAGCTTCTCCGGTGGGCGGCCAGAGAACAGCCATTGAACTTCCAATTCCGGAAACTGCTGGAAGGCCTCCGCCATGGCCCGGGCCCGTGAAATATGGCCGTTACCAGTACCTTGAACGCCGTACAGAATTTTCAAATTGCTTCTCCGATAGGAATTGCGATGGTATGCAGTGTTTTGAGGTGTCTTGTGCTTGGTTGGTCAAACGTGGCGCGCGGCACTTATAGCAGTGATCCGGCGACCGTAAGTCCCACACCGGTACCGAGCAGTGCACCGGCAAACACATCGGTCGGGTAATGTACGCCCAGTCCGACACGGGAAGTGCCTACTCCACCGGCCCAGAGGTAGCCAAGGGCCCATAATGGGTGCAGGCACTGGGCCAGCATGGTCACAAACAGGAAGGCACCGGAGGTGTGGCCCGATGGCAGGCTGAAGCGGTCGTTGGCAATAACAATGGATCGCAGACCGGGAATCGATTCCGGGGGCCGGTTACGGCGGGTGGTGTTTTTGATTGTCCAGTAGAGTGAGCGCTCTATGACGAAGGCCGCACCGCAGACCGTAAGGAACTGCAGCGCCGCTTGCAGGCTCACAATCGCCACTAGCAGCGGCGATGCCAGATAGAGCCAGCCGTCCGCGGAGCGGGACAGCAGCAGGTAATTTCTACGGGATGCCGGTCGCGCCGCGCGCTCTGCCATACGCAGGACCAGCGACACATCGACGGTTTTTAGGGTGATAGGTAAGCTTCGCATACGGTAAAAGTACGAAGCCTATGTTGCGCAGACTTGAACAAAATGTGTCAGGTCTGTGAAATCTACAATCGTTGGTGGCGTTTTGGTGAGGAGGGAAGAGAGGGCGCCACGCGAGTGGTGGCGCCGTAGGTACAGATCTAGTCGATGGACATTTTGATCGCGCCGGAGCCTGGTAGCTTCTCGACCAGTTCGTGGCCACACAGTTTCGAAGGGGTGAAATAACCTCCGTTACCGGTGTAGCTCAGCAGATGCTCCAGTACCGCCAGTGACCCATGCACGGTAACGTCGTACCCGTTGGCGGTGACCACGCGGCCCACCCGACGCTCGCCGCGGCGGTCGTTGCGGACTTCGCCCCACACCCAGGTCTGTTGCTGGGAGCGCTGTGACTCGCTGGGGCCGCGGACCTTCTCGTCTACCTTGCCCTTCATCCAGTTCTGTACCCACTTCATACGCAGCAGCCAGCGGAATGCGTTCAGCTTCTGCATTTTCTTGGCCCGGCGCGGGCTCATAGGGATATACACCTCGATATTCGGGATCTCGGTGGAATAGTAGGCGGTAGCCACATCACCCCAGGGGATGGCAACGGCGAACTTCTCTCCACGCCCGAAATTGATCTTGCGGGTCAGCTCGCCATGAGGCGTTACCTCGATCTTGCCATTGCGACGCACCGCACCGCCCACGCCGAGGCTTTCGATCGAGGTCTTGGCGGTACCCGGGCTGAGGCCTGAATCCGAGTCAAACCCCAGAGTCAGGTGGGTGGCACTGTTCATTTCTTTATGCAGCGCCGCCGCCAGGCAATCGGTGGGAATGACATCAAAGCCGGTGCCCGGGCACAGCACCACGCCAGCGTCACGCGCCTCGGCGTCCATCCCGTGGGCCATCTGATACACAGACATTTCGCCGGTGATGTCCTGGTAGTGCGTGCCATTGGCAATGCAGGCGCGCATCATGGGTTCGGCGGTGGCGGAGAAGGGGCCGGCACAGTGGATCACGACGGCAACATCCTTCAGCGCGTGTGCCAGGGCTTCCTCATCGTCCAGAGAGGCCGCAATGGCGGGCAGGCTCAGCTCGTTTGCCAGCGGTTGCAGCTTGGCGGCACTGCGGCCGGCAAGAATAGGCTTCAGCCCTTTGGCCACGGCCTGACGGGCGATGAGTTCGCCGGTGTATCCGTAGGCGCCGTAAATCAGGATTTGTTTGTTGTTCACCGAGAGTCCTTATTGTCTTTATTTGGCGAGGGCCGCAATACCGAAGTCAATCAAGCGGCTTTTCCAGGGCAAAGCGCGGGAATGTCTTACCGTCTTTGGTTACGGTTTCTGCAAACATGGCCAGGGGACGCGCCCACACACCAAAGTCATCATACAGAGCGCGGTAAATAGCCAGTTGTTCCCCGGTTTCACTGTGGGTGGCAATTTCCATCAGGTGGTACAGATTGCCCTTGTAGTGCCGGTAGATACCTTTCTTGAGTGATTGCATGGGGTTCTCTTGTTTGTTTTTTCACCGGCTCGAGGATTAGTCGAGGTGAAAGGGCGAGAGCTGGATCTGGGTAATACGCTGGCCGTGCAGTACCGCAAAACCCTCGTAACGGCGCTCGCCGGTCGAGGTGAATTCGAATTCGTAACGGCGCTGAATGCGCAGTTGGCCGTGGCGGTCGCGCTTGATACGTGTGCGGTCCAGCATCACCGTATCATCCAGCAGCTGAACGCCGGTTTTCATACAGTGATCCTTAACAATCTTGCGCACCCGGTCCTTGGCCGCCATACCAGCCCAAAAATACCAGGCGGGCAGTGCCAGTAAAAAAATCCAGATCAAATCGCCAAGCGAGTAATACATAACATTTGCAGTTGCTATTATCGAACCGGGCAAGAATACCACCACAGGAGTCAACATGTCTGGCACGATTCTCATCACCGGTTGTAACCGCGGCATAGGCCTCGAAATGGCCCGGCAATTTGCCAAAGATGGTTGGAAAGTGATCGCTACCTGCCGCAACCCGTCTGCGGCGTGGGAGCTGAGCGAGCTGAACGAATCCTATGCAAACCTGGAAGTGCACACGCTAGATGTTACTGACTATGCGCAGTTAGCAGACCTGGCGCAGAGCCTGCAAGGGCGCGCACTGGATATTCTGGTGAGCAACGCCGGCTACTACGGGCCGAAAGGCGTGACCTTCGGCCATGTCGATGTGGATGAGTGGCGCAAGGTGCTCGAAATCAACACCATCGCCCCCTACAAACTTGCCGAGGCCTTCTACCCCAATCTGGCGGCTGGCCAAAATAAAGTTGTTGGAATATTGAGCAGTAAGGTAGGCAGTATTGCCGATAACCAGTCAGGCGGCGGTTACATGTACCGCTCCTCCAAGACTGCGCTGAACCAGGTAGTAAAGAGCCTTGCGATCGACCTAAAAGAGCAGGGGATCAAGGTTGTTGCCCTGCACCCGGGCTGGGTTAAAACCGAAATGGGTGGCCCCAATGCGCTGATATCTACTGAGGAAAGCGTTACTGGTATAAAAAGTCTGCTCCTTAATGCCAGCGCGGAAAGTAGCGGCCAGTTCTTTAATTATGATGGATGCGTCATTCCCTGGTGACCATTTGAATATCCGTGTGTGGAGCAGCTAATTTCAATTGTCAGTCACGCTATTACTAATCCAAATATGACCAATATAGATTCGGTATTTCGGTCGTTACGACTACTATCTCCAGCGAGATATGCGCGTTCTTCTAAAAGACTATTCAATTCAATAAGTTAGAGCGATTGGGCAAATCGGGGATAGTAGTCGTGATGATCACTTTTGCAAAACAGCTGTGACTGAGATCGAGCGGCTAAGTGTTTGAGTTATATAGGCTTTAGCTAAGAAGTTACCTTGAATGTCGCTAGGAATAGTAGGCATGAGATAGTAGTCTTTGGGACTACGATTAAAATGTTAACTCATTTACATGAACGAAATCCTTGCGTTATTCGGGCCATTCTTTGTAGGGCTATTTATCTATATCAAGGAATTTGGCCTGTCATGGGCCCAGGTTAAGCAAGATTTTGGGATTGTTGAATTATTTGCAACTGCGGTGATGATAGGAAGTACGGTCTATTTGTTCACGCACATAGAAAGATATGATTGTGAATCGTGTATGCGGTCACCTTACATGCGCTCGCTGTTTGAAATAGGTTTTGGATATGCCGCCACGCAATTCCATGTCGCTTTTTCTGGCATGGTGTTTGATGATCTCGCGTCAAGAATGAAAAGTGCGGTTATAGCAATTTTGGGGTGGGGCGTTATGCTATTTGGTATGTTCACCTTACACGGGTATTTGAGTTAACAAGGCCGGGCAATTTGCTCCGGGCCTGCGGCCCTCCGCGGGACAGCTTACATTGTGCACATTTTGCGCAGGTCGCTACGCTCCCATTATTGCGCAAAACGCGCACAAGGCAAGCTGCCCCTGCCGGCGGCGTTATGCACTGAATTTAGTATGAAATCTGACTACAACTGGCTGGACAGCTGGGCAAAAGAGGTGAGGGGGAGGTCAGTTCTAGAGCTGGGTGCAGGTACCGGTATAGATACGCAAATTCTTAGGTCTATTTCGAGTAATCTGAAAGCGACCGATTTGGTGAAAAATGATCTGTTAAAAATTGAAGAGCTGGATCATAGTGAGCCCTTGCCCTATGAATCGAATAGCTTTGATGTGGTCGTAGCAAGTCTTTGTTTACATTACTTTGGATGGAGTAAAACTGAAGAGATAATATCCGAAATATACAGGGTATTGACGCCTGGTGGTATGTTGTTAGGCCGAGTGAACTCGAAAAATGATATCAACTACGGAGCAACTGGTTACCCTAAGCTTGAATCGAACTTCTTCAGTGTAAATAATCAGTCTAAGCGTTTCTTCGATAAATCTGACTTACGTAGGCTTTTCAAAAAGAAGTGGGATATCTCGTTCCTTGAAGAAAAGACGATAGATCGCTATAGCATGCCAAAAACTATCTTGGAGTTTGCGGCTGTTCGTGCATAGCATTGGGTATCCCTGTCGCGCGAGTTAATTGGAAGTAAAACATTTTCAAGCATACGCTATATTTTTAGACCATTCTGAGCTGAAAATTCACGTATTTCGGGGGGATGATGTTTCGAGTCATATTCAAAGTTCTATCTTTACTGTTCTTTTCCTATTTGTCTTTCGTCACAGTTAGTATTGCTTCTGAAGGTGAGCCCTTAAAAGATAAACTCCTCGCTATGTATGAGGCGGATCAAAAGCACCGTGCAAAATTGCAAGAGGTTGTAAGGAAGTACGGGATGGACTCAGAAGAGCTGCGGGCTCTTTGGCAACGTCAGTACAAAGTGGATGTTGAGAATCTCGCGCAGTTGGAAAAGATTATAGATGAGCATGGTTGGCCTAAGCGCAGTAAGGTGGGAGATAAAGCAACGCAGGGAGCATTTCTGGTGTTGCAGCATGCTGATCTGGCTTACCAGCAGCGTTATATTGGACTTGTCCGTGCGGCGGTAGCGAATGGTGATTTTTCCGGGGCATCGCTTGCGTTACTCGAAGATAGGATCTTAATGGGCGAAGGAAAAAAGCAGCTGTACGGAACACAAGTTACCTCTGGTGAAGATGGTGCGCTCGAACTTTGGCCGATAGAAGATCAAGAAGGCGTCGACGAGCGTC
Source organism: Microbulbifer agarilyticus (assembly GCF_001999945.1). Taxonomy (NCBI): domain Bacteria; kingdom Pseudomonadati; phylum Pseudomonadota; class Gammaproteobacteria; order Cellvibrionales; family Microbulbiferaceae; genus Microbulbifer; species Microbulbifer agarilyticus. Next base: position 2,748,999 of record NZ_CP019650.1, on the reverse strand, counting down.
GCGCGGAGCTTGGTCTTCCTCCTATGTCAGAGTACCTGCGACGCTTCGGTCTGGAATATAGCTTTCCGTGACTTCAGTGATTACCCTTACACTCTATGAGCAGTGGTATTTCAGTGGTTTCGTTTCGCGTCAAATATACGAGGATGAAAAATGATCACTCTATCTCAGGTAACAACGATTCTCGGTTGGGCCTCGCTGCTCAATATTGGCTATCTGCTACTGGCCACAGGCATGGTGTATCTGATGAAAAACTTCATCAAATCCGTCCATGGCAGTATGTTTGACCTTGGGGATGCGAAGCTCTCCGAGGCATACTTTAGTTTCCTGGCGAACTTCAAGATCGTTACGGTAGCATTTTTTATTGTTCCATACCTCAGTTTGAAGGTGATGGGATATTAGTAGTTTTGCGGGTGGCTAAGGTTTTTCTGGCGGCGCCTGGCGGTGGATTTGATTAGGAGTAATGATGGGACTGACGTGGGACAAGAGCCTTGTAGCGGGCGGCAACGACGGTTTGCTTGGCGATGGTGTTGAGTTTGAGGTGTTCTCGTCGGCGAGTGAGGCGGAGGAAGAGCACTCGCTGAATACCGATATGATAGAGGCCCTTGATTACGCTCTTAGCTTTCTGGACAAAAACGTTAAGGATGAATCCCGCTTCTTTTTAATTGGATGGGACGCCGCCAGTTCGACGCTTATGCTTTCGGTTACGGATGATGCCAAACAGCTGGATTCTCCGGTTGTGGTCAGATGTCACTTCGCCGGTCTGAGTCGAAAACTGGCGTCTGATTCTCAGCGAGAATTGGCAGTTGAAGCCTATAAGGAGAATGTCAGATTCTGGTGTAAGGAGCACTTGTCCACCAGTAGCGCATTCACACAGTATTCTTTGATCGCGCTCTTTGTGGATGAGGACAGGATGCGTGCCGGACTGCTTTAAGCCCTTGGGTATGAACGGGCACTGGATGGATTGATTGCCGGATCTTGGAGTAGCGGCAAACCAAAGAACACTCGGATAGGCCCTATGAGTATAACTATCGCGTTACTGTGTTTGATTGTGATTGGCGTGTTGGATGGCTTCGCGAGCCAGTACTTCTACCCTGGAGTGGGCTTTCCGCCCACTTCCTTGTGGTTCTCTCTGGCGATCGCTTTCGTGGGGTTTGCTTGGTATGTCCGGGATTCAAATCTACGAAAGTACAAGCGCAATATCTTTTTGAATATTTGCATTATCGGGTTCGGGCTTATCGCATTGCCTTATTACTTTTTCCGCAGCCGCGGATTAAAGGGCGGATTACTTGCTACCTTGGTACTGCTATTAGTGTTGGTCATCTGGACGATCGCACTAATGAGCGGAGAGCAAATAGCGCTGCTTCTGCAGAAATGATTGTCTACTAAGCGGCCATTATCCTTTCGCTAGGATTCCCATTGTTATGGAAAAACCGGATCTTCGTCTGATGAATCCCAGTTTACGCAGGGTGATTGCCGGTGTGTTGGCGAGCTTCTATCCGCTCTCATTAACGGCAGGTACAGAAAGTGTGTTTGCCGATTGGCCAGTAGAGGCGCGGAATAAGGTAGGCAGCGCTTATCCCGACGTATTGAAGTCATCGAGCCTCGTAGAAGAGGCTTTTTTGTGGCCGCAGGATGCAGAGGTTCTTCAGGACGGGATAGCTTTAATCTCCCTAGATAGCTTTGCGAAAAGCAATCCGCACTTGGTAATTACGCATCCCAGCTTGCTGGTGTACCCAGCCAAGCAAGCAAAGTCGAAAAGGCCTGCGGTAATCGTTTTGCCCGGTGGTGGCTATAAGGGTGTGGCAATCGGTAGCAGAAGTACGCTTGGAGCCAATGGTGAGGCGGTATGTGCATGGCTGAATAATGCCGGCGCCACCTGTATCGTGCTTAAGTATCGTGTGCCAAATTCGGGGTGTAGTTGGAATGCGCTGGCCAAGAGGCACGATACGCCGGCAGTACCTATGGCGTTACAGGATGCGCAGCGAGCGGTTTCCTATCTCCGCCGAAACGCATCAAAGTACGCTATCGATCCCAACAGAATTGGCGTTATGGGCTTTTCAGCCGGTGGTAACCTCGCTGTGCTTGCCAGTACTGCATTCAAGCGTCGTGCTTATTCTCTTATCGATCAGGCTGACTTGGTAAGTAGTCGGCCAGACTTTGTGGTTGCAGTTTATCCCGGGCATATGACGATGGAGCACAAGAATAAAAAGCCCAAAGCGCTCGCGGCGCAGGAATTGAACTCTGATATTGTGATTTCAGCGGATATTCCGCCGACGCTTTTGGTGCATGCGAAGGACGATTCGGTGAACCCAGTACATTATTCACAAGTATACAAACGCGAACTTGCTCAAGCGGGTGTGAAGGTTGACCTGCTTCTGTATGAATCGGGCGGACATGGATTTGGCGTTAAGCCCCAAGGGGAAGACTCTGACCAGTGGCGGGAAGATGCGCTGCGCTGGCTTACAGAGATGAAGTTTCTCTGATCGATCGTGCCTGAACGCCTTCCTTAATCCACTTGCGCAACACCCTGATAGTCCTTACCCAGATACTCAGCCAGAAAGGGCGGCCCGCGACGAATCAGTTGTTCTTTTCGCGACTTCGGCCAGCGTTTGATTTCCACTTCCAGTTTCAGTGCATCGGACTTACTGCGCATGGCGCACTGAAATTCGAGGCTCAGCGGTCCGCGCCCACGCAGGGCCTTGGCCGCTTTGGGGCCACCACTGCTGTGTTCCTCAAAGCGTCGCTCCACATCGCGCGTGACCCCGGTATACAGGGTGTCGCGGTTGGTGCGAATGAGATAGACAAACCAGCCAGACAAAAAAGATTCCTACTCGTATATTTCCTGCTTGGACGCAGGCCTTAAAACAGGCTGTGTTGATCCCCGGATTGCGGGGGCAGGGTGAACTTGTTGCAATCGAGATTGAGCTTCCGCTCATTCAGGCCTAGTTTGCGACAGGTTATCTTAAATCGCTGCTGCAGTAACTGGGCGAACACGCCGTTACCCCGCTGGCGGCTGCCGAATTCACTCTGGTAATCCTTACCGCCGCGGCTCTGCTGCACAATGCTCATGACGTGTTGTGCGCGCTCTGGATAGTGCTCCTGCAGCCATTGTCGGAACAGTGGGGCTACTTCAAACGGGAGGCGCAGCAGGATGTAGGCCGCGTGGATGGCACCGGCCGCGTGCGCCCGGGTCAGTATCTGTTCCAGCTCGGCGTCGTTCAGAGCGGGAATAATCGGGGCTGCCATCACGGCGGTGGGAATACCCGCGCTGCTCAGGGCCTCAATCATACGCAGCCGTGCATTGGGGCCTGCGGTACGGGGTTCCAGGCGGCGTTTCAATTCGTTGTCCAGCGTGGTCACACTGATGGCGACGTGCGCCAAATTGTCCTGCGCCATTTCGGCGAGGATGGGCAGGTCGCGCAGGATCAGCTGGCCCTTGGTGACGATGGTTACCGGGTGCTGGTGCTCTTGCAGGGTTTGCAGAATCCGGCGGGTGATTTGCTTGTCTTTTTCCAGCGGCTGGTAGGGGTCGGTGTTGGTCCCCAGGGCAATGGGGCTGCACTGATACTTGGGCTTGCGCAGTGCTTGCTGTAGAAGCTCGGTGGCGTTCGGCTTGAAAAACAGCTGCGTCTCGAAATCCAGCCCCGGGGACAAGTCCATATAGGCATGCGCCGGGCGCGCATAGCAGTAGATACAGCCGTGTTCGCAGCCGCGGTAGGGGTTGATGGATTGGCTGAACGGGAGATCCGGGGATTGGTTGGTGGCGATGATCGAGCGCGCCTTTTCCTCTATGGCGACGGTTTCGATACGTTCCAGCGGCTCCAGGGTCGTCTCCCAACCGTCACTCTCGCGGCTGCTAACCTGATCTACAAAGCGCCCGGCCAGATTGCTGACGGCACCGCGGCCCTTGAGTGGGCGGGTAGGGTTACTGGAGGAATCGTTGGCCACGTGCTTCTGGATCGGGTCTGGTAATGAATGTGATCTGTATGGATATACAGTTTATTGTTGTACGAAGGGGGGCGCAAGCGCACCGTGCAAGGGCGCGCGGGAGGTCATACAATGACCGGTCAGTACTCTCCGTATGTACTGGTGACTAGTACTCAATAACAAAAACAGTGCAGGGATTAGGGAATGGATCTTCAAGCGGTCGCCGCCATCTATGCGTTTGCGGTCAAGGTGCTGCAGATATTTGCCATGCTGTTCGCCTTCGGGCTGGTGGTGCTGGTGCTGTATCTGGTGTACCTGTATCTGGCGGATGTCAGCCAGACCAAGCAGGCGATCCGGCGCAACTTCCCGGTCCTGGGCCGCTTCCGTTACCAGTTTGAGCATCTGGGGGAGTTTTTCCGCCAGTACTTCTTTGCGCTCGACCGGGAGGAGATGCCGTTTAACCGCGCCCAGCGCAGCTGGGTGTATCGTGCGGCAAAGAATGTGGATTCCACCCTCGCGTTTGGTTCTACCCGCCCGCTGAACCAGCCCGGCGATATCGTATTCCTGAATCACCCGTTTCCCACGCTGGCCAAAGACGCGGTGCCGGCGCGGGAAATCACTCTGGGGGAGGGCGTGGCACGCACCCCCTATACCACCCGCTCCATCTTTAATATCTCGGGCATGAGCTTCGGCGCGCTGTCGGTCCCGGCGGTAACGGCGTTATCCAAAGGTGCCGCCAAGGCGGGTATCTGGCTTAACACCGGGGAAGGGGGCTTGTCTCCGCACCATTTGGTCGGGGGCTGCGACATCGTGTTTCAGGTGGGTACCGCCAAGTACGGCGTTCGCGATACGGAAGGTAACCTGGACGACGATAAGCTGCGCAAGGTCGCCGACCATGAACAGGTGAAGATGTTCGAGCTGAAACTGTCCCAGGGTGCCAAGCCCGGCAAGGGCGGGATTTTGCCCGGCGTGAAGGTGACACCGGAAATCGCCCATGTGCGGGGTATCCCGGTGGGCGAGGATTCCATCAGTCCTAACGGGCACCCGGAAATCCGCGATGTGGATAGCTTGCTGGATATGATCAATCACATCCGCGAGGTGACGGGTAAACCCACGGGCATAAAATGCGTGATAGGTACCAGCGACTGGCTGCACGATTTGTTTGAGGCGATTTTGCGCCGGGGCATCGACAGTGCGCCAGACTTTATCAATATCGACAGCGCCGATGGTGGCAGCGGCGCTGCGCCGCAGAGCCTGATGGATTACATGGGGCTACCCTTGAATCGCAGCCTGCCGATGGTGGTGGACCTGGTTGAAGATTACGGGCTGCGGGAACGGATCAAGATTATCTGTGCGGGCAAGCTGCTAACACCGTCGGTGGTGGCCTGGGCGCTGGCCATGGGCGCGGATTTTGTGAATTGTGGGCGCGGATTTATGTTTGCACTGGGCTGTATTCAGGCGATGCAGTGCAATAAAAATACCTGCCCCACGGGCGTTACCACCCACAATCCGGATTTGCAGCAGGGGCTGGACCCAATGGACAAGGCGGAGCGCGTCTACCATTACGCGCGTAACCTGGATTACGAAGTGGGGACTATTGCGCACTCTTGCGGCGTACCGGAGCCGCGCCAGTTGCGGCGTTCACATCTGGAGGTCATTGGTGAGCGCGGCGTCGCGGTGCCACTGACTACCCTTGCCTCGCTGGCGGAATCCCGCTCGGTGATTGCGACCGATCGCCGGGAGCAATAGAAAGCTCAACAGACAGCTCAGCAGGCAGCCCAATAGAGAGATCAGTAACAAGGAGCGAACAGCCATGGAAGGCGTTGTTACTCTGGTTGGCCAGGGCCTGTATATGGCGTTTGCCGCCGTCGCGGGTTTGGGTATCGCCCGTGTCTTAAAGCGCGACAGCACACTCGGTTGCCTGATTGCCGGCGTGGTCGCCGGTATGCTCCTGCCCATTTTCAATTACGACACCGGCCTGCGTGCGGAGAATCTGCATCAGCTGGTGTTTTTCGTCATTTTGCCGGTGTTGATCTTTGAGTCTGCATGGAAGATCGACCCGATTATCCTGATTCGATGGCTGGGGCCGATCCTGTTGTTGGCAACCGTCGGTGTGCTGATTTGCTGTTTGATTACCGCGGTGCTGGTTTACTACGGCATTCATCATCCCACGGGTTTCCCCTGGATTGCGGCCTTCCTCACAGGCGCCATTCTTGCGGCCACAGATCCTGTCTGCGTGGTGGCGCGTTTGCGCGATAGTGGTGCCGATGACCAGTTGCTGACGCTGGTAGAAGGGGAGAGCCTGTTTAACGATGCTGCGGCCATTGTGTTGTTCTCATTCGCGCTGGGTGTTGCTAGCCACAGTGTGATGGAAGGGACCGTGGCCACCGGCGAGCCGCTGTCCGGATTTGCGAGTTTTTCCCTGTATTTCCTTACCGTGTTTATCGGTGGTTTGGCGGTGGGCACCATCTGCGGCTTGCTGACCGCCATTGTGATTCTGTTTTTGAAGTCCGCCGGTGCTGCGCTGATGGTGCTGGTGTTGGCGGCATTCGGCAGCTTCTACTTGGCGGAGCATGTGGTTGGCGTGTCCGGCATTCTTTCGGTAATGGTGTGTGCCATTATTGCGCGCTCCTGTTTGCGCGAGCAGCAGGACACCTATCTGAGTCATGCGGAACCCACCTGGGAGTGGCTGGGGCTGTTTTTCAATGCGCTGATCTTCGTGATCATGGGACTGGTGATTACGTTTGAAATGTTTACTCATCAATGGCTGGCAATCATTATTGCGATTGCGGCTGCGCTGGTGGCGCGCACGGTCTCGGTATTTTTGGTATCGCCGTTTGCGCGCTTTGTGGGGCCGCCAATTCCCAATTCCTGGCGCATGATTTTAAGCTGGGGCGGGTTGCGTGGCGTGATTGCGGTGGCGCTGGTGCTGTCACTGCCCACGGAGCTGCCGTACTGGTGGACAGTGCAGTCGATGGTATTTGGTGTAGTGCTGTTCTCCCTGCTGGTACAGGGCACGACCAGTTCGCGCCTGATCAAGAAACTGGGTGTTTAAACGCGCTCTACGATATTTGATAGAACCTTATCGGCTCTATGCAGCCGGTTTCATTTTTATCTTTGTTGTCGTAAAACAGACGGGCGGCGAGGGCGAGTAGTATCAGCGCGAATACCAGTAGGGCGATCACTCTCAGCATTACATCATCTCCTTGTGCAAGCGTAATCATATACGGCCCGAATCTCATGAGCGGCCGCAACTCTTTGTCGGAAACCTATAACCTCGTTGGATATTGTAGATGAGCTATCCGACAAAAGAGGCTGGATGTGGATTGGTCTTATCTTTTCCCAAGTTGCCTTTCACCTTTGGCTTTTCACCTGTGGCCTTTCACGTGTGGCCTTTCGAAGAGAGGTGCTCCTGTGCGATGTGCTCTTATGAAAGATCCTTTCGATACGTTAGCGGCGTTACTCCAGTCCAGCTTCGGAAGGCGCGAATAAAGGCACTGGCTTCTGAAAAACCCGTTAAGAAAGCGATCTCTTCGATCGACGTGCGTTGCCTGGACAGGTGGTAGATGGCCTGATCGCGCCGGATCTGGACTTTTAAGCCGCTGTAATTCAGCCCTTCATCATTCAATTGTCGTCGAAGTTGTTTTGGGTTCAACCCGAGATGTGTAGCAATTTCTGCGAAGGTCGGCATTGCGCTTAAGTCATCTCCAATCACATCTTTGATCTTCTGGCTCCAGCTTTTACTGCGAAAACTGTTTACCAGAGTGTTATACAGTGGCTTGCGCAAAAAGTCTGCGAGACTCTGAGGGGTTTGCTTGACTGGTTTTTCCAGCAATCGCCGGTCGAACGCTAGACGGCAAACATTCGCATCGTATTCGACCGGCGCCCCGGCAAATAGCGGTCGATATTCATCACTGTATTCTGGCTGTGGGTAAGGAACGGATGCGTCGGTCAGTGGTAGGTTTTGCTGCGTCAACCAGCAGAATTGCCGGTGTAGAGAGAAGCAGAAGAGCTCATAGACATAGGGATCCAGGGAAGGCGTGCCGTCCGATACCTGCCTTATCTCAATGATAGCTCGATCATCTTCGACAAATAGCCGCGGCGCCAAATTCTGGTTCAGGATGTCGTAAAACAGACAAAATCGTTTCATTGCCTGGCCCAGCGTTCTGCACTGGATCAGCCAGTGACAAAGAGCTGACCACTGGCCGAGCCTGAAGGGCTGTGGGCAATAGCCCAGCATCTCATCACCCATTTCACGCATGGTGACCGTTTGTAGCTTGGCATACTGCTCTGCGCTCACCCGAGCCTGGCTCTGCTCCAATAGCCGTGGAGAAATTCGGCTGCGGCGCAGGAGTCGCTCGACATCATAGCCTTGTTCTGTAGCCTTCTTGAGTACCGCTTTTACAAAGCAAACGTGAACAGAAATATCCCGCATAGCCGTTGGGCCTCATTATCTGGCGCGTATTTATTCCCTTTGCTGACTGGCAGACTTCTTCAGCCCCTGCGGGATTAAAATGTCTATTTTTGTCCGCCATGGTCATTGTTTTGGCGGTTTCGTGCAAGTAAAAATGCATAAAACGTACATTATTACGTGTGTGTCGTCTTTTAATTTGATCAGGCAGGGGTCTCCCAATGGCACAAAATACTGCATATGTCTTCGATGCAATTCGTACCCCCAGGGGTAAAGGCAAGAAAGATGGGTCGCTTCATGAAGTGAAGTCGGTAGCGCTTGGCTCGGGCTTACTCCGCGAGTTACAGCAGCGTCACGACCTGGATACCGCTTACGTGGATGATGTGGTGATGGGGTGCGTCTCACCGGTTGGCGAACAAGGTGGCGACATTGCCAAAACCATTGTTCAGTACGCTGAGTGGGACGAGAGTGTTGCCGGTGTGCAGCTGGATCGGTTCTGCGCTTCTGGTTTGGAAGCAGTGAACCTTGCCGCTATGAAGATCGCCTCTGGATGGGAGGAGCTGGTTGTGGCCGGTGGTGTGGAGTCCATGTCACGGGTACCCATGGGAGCCGCCGGCGGTGCCTGGTTGAACGATCCGGAAATTAATATCGCGACCGGTGCCGTGCCTCAGGGGATCGGTGCCGATACCATCGCGACGCTAGAGGGCTGGAGCCGTGAAGACGTAGATGCGTTTGCTCTCAGTTCTCAGCAGCGCGCGGCTCACGCGCAACAGAATGGCTATTTCGATCACTCGGTTGTGCCAGTGAAAGATCTAAATGGGATGACCATCCTGGATAGAGATGAGTTTATCAAGCCCAACTCCACTATGGAGGTACTGGGCAAATTGCGGCCTTCATTTGAAGCGATGGGCGCGCTCGGGTTTGACGACCTGATGCTGCGCAAGTATCCGGATATTCCATCCATCAATCACGTCCATACACCGGGCAACTCCTCTGGCATTGTCGATGGTGCGGCCGCAGTTTTGATTGGCTCAGAAAAAGCGGGCAAGGATCTCGGCCTTACCCCGCGGGGCCGGATCGTGGCGACTGCGGTTCTGGCGACCGACCCTACCATCATGTTGGTAGGGCCCGGACCTGCAGCGAAAAAAGTCCTGGCGAAAGCGGGCATGACCACTGCGGATATCGATCTCTTTGAAATCAATGAGGCGTTTGCCTCCGTCGCACTGCGATTTATGCAGGACCTCGACATTTCCCATGATGTGACCAACGTCAACGGCGGTGCCATAGCCATGGGACACCCCCTCGGTGCAACTGGCGCAATGCTGGTCAGCACCATTCTGGATGAACTGGAACGTCGCGATCTCAAGCGGGCACTGGTTGCCCTCTGTGTGGGCGGCGGACAGGGAATTGCAACCATCATTGAACGCGTTTAATCGAAGCCTATCGCAGCCTCATTGGATTGCGGGCAAAAAAGAGCAAGGTAACAAATCATGAGTGAAAACATTCACGGCTTTGTCTATCAAAAAGACGCTGATGGCATTGTGACCATTACCATGGACATGGATGGCCCGGTCAATGCGATGAATGAGCAGTATCGCCAGGCCATGGCAGTGATTCCACAAAAGCTGGAAGCCGAAGAGGGGCTTACCGGGGTTGTCTTTGCTTCCGCGAAATCCACGTTTTTCGCCGGCGGTGACCTGAAGGAGCTATGCACGGTCCCCAAAGGTGGTGAGGAACATCAATTTCGTGTGATCGAGGAAAACATCAAAGCACCGCTCCGTCGCCTCGAAAAACTCGAGGTGCCGGTGGTCGCGGCGATCAATGGTGCGGCGCTCGGTGGAGGGTTTGAGTTGTGTCTCGCCTGTAACCGACGTATTGCATTCAATGGTCCCAAAGCGGTGGTTGGTTTCCCTGAAGTGACTCTGGGTTTATTGCCGGGTGCCGGTGGTATCGTGCGATCCATACATATGCTTGGACTGCAAAAGGCCCTGCCATTCTTGATGGAAGGCAAACGACTGAAACCGTCACAGGCTCAGGAAGTTGGTTATGTCGATCAACTGGTGGATTCGATTGAAGACCTGATCCCTGCGGCCAAGCAGTGGATTAAGGAAAACCCTGTCGCCTGGGCGCAGCCCTGGGACGTGAAAGGGCACAAAATTCCAGGAGGGGATAAATGGAGTCCGGCGATCACCAATTTACTGGCGGTTGCGCCTGCCGCGACCTATCAAAAGACTCGCGGCCTCCTGCCTGCACCAGAGCGAATTTTGGCGGTGAGTGGCGATACCGTATCAGTGGACTTCGATACTGCACTACGTATTGAATCCCGTGGACTCGCGTATTTGGTTACCACGCCGCAAGCGAAGAACATCATTACCTCCAGTTTCTTCCAGCTCAACAGCATCAATAGCGGTATCAGTCGTCCGGCGGATATCGAACGCACGCATGTGACCAAGCTCGGCATTCTCGGAGCCGGCATGATGGGGCAGGGCATCGCCTATGCAGCCGCGAAGGCGGGTATTCAGGTGGTGCTCGTGGATACCAGTATGGAAGCGGCAGAAAAGGGCAAGGCCTACAGCGCGAAAGTACTGGATAGGCAAATCCAGCGGGGCCGCATGTCGGAGCAGGACAAAGAGGTAATTCTTGCGCGTATCAGTGCCACTACCGAGTACGCTGCTCTGCAGGGGTGTGATCTGATCGTTGAGGCGGTCTTTGAAGATATTACCCTGAAAAATCAGGTTACCCGGGACGTTGAACAGTTTCTGGCCAAGGATGGGGTGCTGGCAACCAACACATCGACGCTCCCGATTACTCTGCTGTCAGATGCGAGCGAGTCTCCGGAGAATTTCATAGGCATTCACTTTTTCTCCCCTGTCGACAAGATGCCATTGATCGAAATTATCTGTGGCGAAAAAACCAGTGATGGAACGTTGGCGAGAGCTTTCGATTTTGCGCGTCAGATCGGCAAAACCCCCATCGTTGTGAATGACTCACTCGGTTTCTTCACTTCTCGTGTCTTCGGCACCTTTATGGATGAAGGCGCGCGTTTGTTGGTGGAAGGTTTAAACCCTGTCTTGATCGATGCCCTGGCAAAACAGGTGGGCATGCCGGTGGGACCACTGGCTGTACAGGATGAGGTGAGTCAGGAACTTACGCGTAAGGTTGCTGAAACCCACGAAAAAATGGGTGTGCTGAATTCCCTCGGCGATAACAGCTGCAATGCTGCAGTGTCAGAGTGGATGATCAGTGAGTTTGGTCGCGGCGGCCGCCACCACGGTGGTGGCTATTACGAATATGCAGCGGACGGGAGCAAGAAAATCTGGCCGCGCTTGTACGAGCTCTACTTTAATCCTGAGATTGAAATGTCGCGGGAGGATATTAAAGACCGAATCCTGTTTAGACAGATAGTTGAAAGCCTCAAGTGTTTGCAGGAGGGCGTATTGCGTACCGTAGCGGACGGCAATGTTGGCTCATTGATGGGTATCGGTGCCCCAGCATGGACTGGCGGTTTTTTGCAAGTGGCGAATACCTATGAGTATGCCGGAGAGGTCGGTCCTAAAGCACTGCTGATACGTTGTGAAGAGTTGGCAGCACGGTATGGAGAGCGCTTCTCTGCACCAGAAATTCTGCGAGAAAAGGTGCGTTCTGGCGCCAGTTTCGAGTGACACGATTTGATTTACTGAACTGATTCAAAGGAGTTATGCCGAAATGCTGAAACGTGACTTCACCGCAGAACAAATGATGTTCCGGGACGCCTATCGCAAGTTTTTGCAGCAGGAAATTGTCCCGAATATGGAAACGTGGCGAGAGCAAGGCATCGTGGATCGCGAGGCTTTTCGCAAGGCTGGCGAACAGGGCTTCCTGATGGTCTGGCCTGATGAGGTCTTTGGCGGCCTCGGAGACGATGACTTTCGGTTCGAACAAATCATACTTGAGGAGAACCAGTACGCGCTCACCGGGGACTGGGGAAGTACCCTGCACAGCCGGCTAATTGGTCCTTACCTGACACGTTTTGGAAGCGAAGAGCAGCAAAAACGATTCTTGCCAAAGTGTGTTAGTGGCGAAACTATTCTGGCAATCGCCATGACCGAGCCAGATGCGGGCAGTGACCTCGCTGGCATGCGTGCGACAGCCATCGATCATGGAGACCATTTCCTGCTTAACGGCAACAAGACCTATATCTCCAATGGAATCAATGCGGATCTGGTGATCGTTGCGGCGAAAACGGATCCGACCAATGATCCGCGCAAGATCGGTCTGTTTCTGGTCGAGCGCGGCGCGGAGGGGTTCCATCGAGGCGCCATGCTTAAAAAGATGGGACAAAAAGCTCAGGACACCGCGGAACTGTTTTTTGAAAACGTTATTGTTCCGAAGGAAAACGTTTTGGGGGATTCATCCAGTGGATTTATTTATCTGATGGAAGGCCTCGCAGAGGAGCGTTTGATTGCGGCGGTGGGCAGTCTCGCAATGGCCCAGAAAGCCTTTGATGTAACCCTGGAATTCACGCGTGATCGCAAGTTGTTCAAGCGCAGCCTGGGTGACTTCCAGAACACCCAGTTCAAACTCGCTGACTTGCGTGCCGAGCTTGATATGCAGCAGGTCTATGTAGACCACTGCGTAAATGTCCATAGGCAGGGCCAGTTGACCGCAGAAGATGCGGCCAAGGCCAAGCTATTAACCACCGAGTTACTCTGCAAGGTGGTCGATGAGGGCGTTCAGCTGCACGGCGGGGCCGGCTATATGGATGAATACCCGATTTCGCGCCTGTATACCGACGCCAGGGTGACCCGAATCTATGCCGGTACCTCAGAGGTAATGAAATTGATTATTGGGCGCGATCTCTACAGGAATGAGGCGGTCCCGTTTATTGATCGAGACATGCCGTAACTTTTTACTGCGGCTTTTTTAGCTTGAGGTACCGAACTGCACTTAACAAGAGGAGCAGATGATGGATATTCAGGGGAAAACCGCAATCGTCACGGGGGGCGCTTCTGGTCTGGGAGCCGCAACCGTAGAGCGTTATGCCGCAGACGGTGCCAACGTGGCGATTTTTGATGTGAATGAAGAGGCGGGCAGTGCTCTGGTCGATGAATTGGGCGCGGAAGTGGGTGACAGGATCGCCTTCTTCAAGGTCGATGTGACCGATGAATCCTCGGTGCAGGGTGCGATCGATGCCGTGGTTGAGCGCTTTGGTGCGTTGCACATTGTGAATAACTACGCGGGTATTGGTCCGGCCTGCAAGACGTTTGGTAAAAAGGGGCCGCATCCCATCGCACTGTATATGAAGGTGGTGATGGTCAATCAAGTGGGCACATTCAATGTGGCTCGTCTCGCAGCCGAAAAGATGGCGGAGAATGAGCCGGTAAATTCAGACGGCGCACGGGGTGTGATTATCAACACGGCTTCTGTGGCTGCCTATGAGGGGCAGATCGGTCAAGTCGCTTACAGTGCCACCAAGGGTGCCATTGTTGGTATGACTTTGCCCATGGCTCGGGAACTGGCCCCTTACGGTATTCGAGTGAATACCATTGTGCCCGGGCTGATTCATACCCCTTTGTTCGAGACGATTGAAGAGTCGTATTACAAAGCGCTCGAGGCCTCTACCGTATATCCACAGCGCTTGGGTAAAACCAGTGAAATAGCCAAACTCTCTGCACACATCGTGGATAACGATTACATCAACGGTGAATGTATTCGGATGGATGCGGCGGTACGCATGCAGCCTAAATAGCGGCTAAAGCAATGTCTTTGCGACAGGCGCAATTGTCGCTCGGCCAGGCCTCTTGCCATTATTTCATTCACTTTGGATTCCCGGCGGAGTTGTAGGGTTATGGGTGTATTGAGCGGATATACCGTTATCGAATTGGCTGGTATGGGGCCTTGCCCGATGGCGGCCATGTTACTGGCTGATATGGGGGCCGAGGTTATTCGGGTAGAGCGCGGGCCGCAGCGCGATCCCATTTACTCCCATGACATGAGCGCACGCGGCAAGAAATCGATCATCCTCAACCTGAAAAGTGAGGAGGGACGTGAAGCCCTGTTGCGATTGGTCGAGCGCGCAGATGTTTTGCTAGAGGGATTCAGGCCGGGGGTGGCCGAAAAGCTCGGGTTGGGCCCAGAAGACTGTGCAGAAAGAAATTCCGCGTTGGTATATGGCCGTATGACCGGTTGGGGGCAAACGGGCCCACTGTCGCAGACTGCTGGTCATGACCTGAACTACATAGCGCTGACTGGAGCCCTGTACGCGATTGGTCGCCCCGGCGAAAAGCCGGTGGTTCCACTGAATCTGGTGGGTGATTTTGGCGGTGGCAGCATGTTTTTAGTAGCCGGCGTTCTGGGCGCATTACTTGAAGCGAAACAGTCCGGTAAGGGGCAGGTGGTCGATGCTGCAATGGTCGATGGTACCGCCAATCTAATGTGGATGTGTCACAGTTTTTCTGCTGCCGGGTCCTGGGACCCTAGTGAACGAGGCGTCAACCTACTGGATGGTGGTGCTTTCTTTTACGATACCTATGAAACCAGTGATGGGCGTTACATCGCTCTCGGCGCCATTGAACCTCAGTTTTATGCCGAGCTCGTGCACCGTGCAGGACTCGACCCAGATATCTACAGCGCCGACACCCAGTATGAACTGGCCAGCTGGAATGACTCTGCAGCGGCTTTCTCAGAGGTGTTTCGCAGCAAGACCCAACGTGAATGGTGTGAACTCCTGGAGGGGACGGATGCCTGCTTTGCGCCGGTTTTGACACTGGAGGAGGCACCGACACATCCACACAATCAGGTGAGAGATGCCTATGTGGAGGTCGATGGCTTCAAGCAGCCTGCACCCGCGCCACGCTTCAGCAGAACACCATCGGTAGTCCAGCATGGGCAGCGCCGCCCGGGCGAGGATACGGAGGAAGTGCTGGCGACACTTGGCTACAGTGCGGAACAAATCTCGACGTTGAGGGCTGCAGGTATTTGTACCTGAAAACCGGCCTCTCAATACAACAACAATAAGCAGGTGGGGTAGGTAGCAATGAGTGATTATGAAACGGTCAGTTATCGCACGGATGAACAGGTGGCGATTATTACTCTGAATCGCCCTCAGGCGCGCAACGCGCTCACAGCACAGATGCGTGCAGAACTCTACGCGGCGATACGTGAAGCAAATAACGATAACAATGTAAGGGTGGTACTGCTCACCGGAGCAGGAAAAGGATTCTGCGCAGGGGCTGACCTCGTCGAGGCGTATCCAGATTCTGACAAAGATGGCTTTATCACGCACCAGTTACGCACTGAATATCACCCGATAATTCAGGCGATTACAGAGTCCCCCAAACCCTTTATGAGTGCGATCAATGGTGCGGCTGCCGGTATTGGTGCTGCCATCGCCATGGCCTGTGACCTGATGGTAATGGCGGAGGACGCGTTTTTGTATTCCGCTTTTGGTGCGATCAGCTTGATTCCGGATGGGGGAACACATTGGTTCCTTTCCAGAAACCTCGGAAACAAGAAGGCCTTCGAAATGATTGCTTTCTCCCAGCGCCTGTCTGCAGAGCAATGTGTGCACTACGGGGTCGCCAACTGTGTAGTGGACGCGCAGCACCTGCAGGAAGAAGCGCTGGGCTGGGCGCGTTCACTGACAGATTTGGCGCCGTTGACTCTGCAATACAGCAAGCAATTATTGCGCGAGGCGAGCACCGCAACCCTCGCGCAGACCATGGAGCGCGAAGCGCAAATCCAGAACATCCATTATCGCAGTGAAGACTTTAAAGAAGGGGCTCAGGCATTCCTCGAAAAGAGGGCGGCAAAGTTTCAGGGTAGGTAATACGTTTGGCGATGGCCGGTGTCATTAATCCAGAATATGGAAACCGCAGTGATGAAAACGAGAATTACCGAGCTGTTTGCTATTCAGTACCCGATTATCCAGGGCGGCATGATGTGGGTAGGGCGTGCCGAGCTGGCCTCTGCTGTTTCCAATGCGGGTGGGCTTGGTATGCTGACCGCCCTGACCCAGCCCTCCCCGGAGGCGTTACTGGAGGAAATAGCCCGCTGCCGCTCGATGACGGACAAACCCTTTGGTGTGAATCTCACCATCTTGCCGGCGATCAACTCGCCGCCCTATGCTGAGTATGCACAGGCGATTATCGATGGCGGTGTGAAGATTGTGGAAACTGCCGGTCGAAGCCCGGAACCGTTTATGCCGGCCTTCAAGGCGGCGGGAATCAAGGTGATTCACAAGTGCACCTCCGTTCGTCATGCCATTAAGGCAGAGAAAGTTGGCTGCGATGCGGTGAGTGTCGATGGCTTTGAATGTGCCGGTCACCCAGGTGAGGATGACGTTACCAATCTCGTTTTACTCCCCGCGGCCTACGCCAAATTGACGATACCGATGGTTGCCTCGGGTGGAATTGGTACCGGCTCGCAACTGGCTGCAGCGCTCGCTCTGGGCGCTGAGGGGGTGAATATGGGCAGCCGGTTTGTGGCCACGCAAGAGGCGCCTGTGCACGAAAATATGAAGCAGGCGATGGTAGAGGCTGATGAGCGACAGACGACGCTGATGTTTCGCTCGTTAAACAATACCTGCCGAGTATTCAGTAACCCGATTTCGCAGGAAGTACTGAGTATTGAGGCGAAGCCGGGGGAAACGGATTTTACCGACTTGCGCCCTCTGGTTTCTGGTGAGCGCGGACGCGAGCGCTGCATCGAAGGCGGCGATATCAATGACGGAATCTGGACCGTAGGCATGGTAATGGGATTGATTCATGATATCCCCACCTGCCAGGTATTGATTGAGCGCATGATGTCGGAGGCGCAAGCGACGATTAATCATCGGCTGACATCGATGATGACGGTGTGAGGCTTATAGTAGCCGGTGATCCTTTTACTCTGTAACCGGCAGCTGTAACGATTGCTGGAGAAACCGAAAGTTTGCCGCAAAGAGTTTTCGCGTCACCTCTGCACGAGGCGCAATGGTTTCAAAGGCGTGTGGCGCCCCGGATACGACATACAGCGTGCTATCTACATTGGCTTGGCTGAGCCGCTGCGCGTAGGTCAGGCACTCCTGGTAAAACAGATCGATATCCCCAATACCAATCCAGGTTGGTGGCAAGTCTGACAGGTCTTCCCGCCTTGCGGGTACCGCGTAAAGAGCTGTCTGATTACCTCCAGCAGGGTGCTGCAGGTATGCCGACCAGCAGGCGCGATTACTGCGGTTATTCCAGATTTTGTGGTTTAGCTGGTCAAGCTCGAATTTCGTGGAAGTGCGGTCGTCCAGCATCGGACAAAACAGTGCAACGCACGCAGGCGTGGCTCCTTTCTCATCGGTTAATCTTTGGGCCAGGCTAGCGGCCAGCCCTCCGCCGGCACTTTGCCCGGATAGCGCAATACGCGCAGGGTCGATACCCAGGCGATCGGCAGAGGCAAGCAGCCATTGCCAGGCTTCATGACAATCATTCAGTGCCGCAGGAAATGGTTGAGCTGGCGCAAGGCGATAGTCCACCGAGACGACGACCAGCCCCAGTTCCCTCGCATAAGCCGAGCATAATGCATCGTCTTGAGCCGCCCGTCCGGAAACTAACCCACCACCATGCATCCATAGCACTGCCGCACGGGCGGGTGTATTTGTGGGTTGGTAGACCCGAATACTCGCATTGGATAGCAGGTGGGTCTCAATGGTGATGCCCTCCGCCCCTTTGGCTGAAGGCCAGATACGCTGCAGTGACTGCAGCGCTTTAACAAACCATGTGCGGTGGAACGGCAGCGTGGGGATAAAACGGACGGTTTGTGCTAACTCGGGGTGTACTTTCAAGGTTGTCATGCTTTACATGTTCCACTTGGTAAGTTGGGGAAAACTAGAGCAGTTCGATTGCCATATCGGCGAGGGGCTTCACCAGCGACCCTAGCTGCACAGCGCGCTCGCTGGAGGCATTACCATCGATAGCGCGTCGCTTTACACCCTGCAAAATCGCCGCGAATCGGAAGAAGCTGAAGGCCAGATAAAAATTCCAGTTGGGGATACTGTGAATGCCACGGTTTGCACAGTATTCGCGGACATACGCTGTCTCTGACGGAATGCCCAGATCTGCCCGGTCCAGCCCTCCAAGTCCGGGCATGACGCCCCGGCTGTCCATGCGCAGTTGCATACATTGATAGGCCAGATCGGCAAATGGATGGCCCAATGTGGAAAGCTCCCAGTCCACCAGCGCCAGGACGCGGGGCTCTGTGGGATGAAACATCATATTATCGAGGCGGAAGTCACCGTGGACCAATGCGACCTGCCCGTCGTCCTCGGGAAGATTGGCTGGCAACCACTGCATTAATGCTTCCATGGCTGGAATGGTTTCGGTTTCGCTTGCCCGATATTGTTTGGTCCAGCGCCCTATTTGCCGCTCGAAGTAATTGCCGGGTTTTCCGTAGTCCGCGAGGCCGACCCGATCAATATTCACGGAGTGCAGGGCGGCCAGTACGCGATTCATTTCGGCATAAATGGCAGCACGCTGGCTCGGCGCAAGTTCTGGTAGGCCGGGATCCCACATCACGCGGCCGTCGATGTATTCCATCAGGTAAAACATGCTGCCAATAACTTGTTCGTCTTCGCACAGGTGATAAACCCGCGCGACAGGAACCCAGGTATCTGCCAGAGCAGACATAACGCGGTACTCGCGGTCGACAGCGTGGGCGGACTTCAATAGCGTACCAGGTGGTTTGCGACGCAAAACATATTTGCCGCTTTTGGCCTGGATCAGAAAGGTCGGGTTTGATTGACCACCGGCAAACTTGCTGGCGGTCAGAGGCCCCTGAAAGCCGGGGACATGTTGTTCCAGGTAATTTGCCAAACGATCGGTTTTGAGATCCAGTGCGGCCGCATTCATGACACTTGCTCCGGTTGTGGGGCCTGCACATCAGAAAATCGGTCGATAACTTTTTTACCCAATGCCATCTGGTGAACCTGATCGGGCCCGTCAGCCTGACGACACCAGCGTGCGTAGTTAAATGCTTCCGCCATAAAGTAATCTTCTGTCAGGCCTCCGGCGCCATGGATCTGCATACAGCGATCGATAATATTTTGGACCAGTCGTGGAACAGTGGTTTTTGTCGCCGCAATCATGTCGACGCTCGCTGGCACGCCGTGCTGATCCATCTTGTGGCTGGTTTTCAATACCAGCAGACGGGCCATTTCGATTTCGGAAAAGCTTTTGGATATATCCTCGCGCACAGATTGGTGTTTGCTGAGTGGTCGGCCGAACGTTGTGCGAGAGGCTGCGCGCTGGCAGGCAAGTTCCAGGGACCGCTGCGCAGCGCCGATCAAACGCATGCAGTGATGCATACGACCCGGCCCCAGTCGGCCCTGGGCAATTTCAAAGCCGCGACCTTCACCCAGCAACACATTGTTCAGCGGTACACGTACGTTGTCGAAGACAATCTCTGCGTGGCCTATGGGGGCGTCGTCATAACCAAGAGTTGTCAGTGGACGAATAAGCTGGATTCCATGAGTATCTTTCGGTACCAGAACTTGGGTTTGCTGCTTGTGCCGGTTGGGATTTTCCGGGTCGGATTTCCCCATGACGATAAACAGCTTGGTCCGTTCATACATGGCCCCGGTAATAAACCACTTGCGGCCATTCAGTACCCAGTTGTCGCCTTGTTTTTCAATACGTAATTCAATATTCGTTGCATCGCTCGACGCAACTTGTGGTTCGGTCATGGCGTAAGAAGAGCGAATCTCACCGTTCAGGAGCGGTGGGAGCCATTGGGATTGCTGCTCGGCGGAAGCGTAGTTCATTAATACTTCCATATTCCCGGTGTCCGGCGCATTGCAATTAAATACCTCCGGCGACCAGGTAACACGGCCCATCATTTCTGCCAGTGGTGCATAGTCGTAGTTATTGAGTCCACCGTGATTGCAATGCTGGTTGTGGCTTTCCGGTACAAACAAATTCCACAGACCTTTGGATTTCGCTTTTTCCTTTAGGCTATCCATAAGGGGCAGAGGCGCAAAGCGATTCTCTGCCTGATGGAGTTGCTCGGCATAGGCTTTCTCATTGGGATAAATGTATTCATCCATGAAAGCGCTGAGTTCGGCCTGAAGGCGTAAAGATTTTTCACTAAAAGTGTGCATTCCAGTCTCCATCGAGCATCGCCACGATTTTCTTATCAGGCAAAGGTGACATTGTGTGGTTGTTCGACGCTGAGCAGATGGCCCACGTCATTGAAGCCATCGAGGGTGAATCGATCGGGTGATACGTCAGGTGGCGTGCCGGGTGGTGTGTCAGGTGGTGTACCAGCTGAAGGAAGCGTCCTGATGGCAGGCTCCGAATCGCTGCGGGAATAGAGCAGTCGGCTGGTGCTGGTGTTCTTTACCTGTAGGGTCAGGTTCCGAAGACGCTTGTCATCCAGGCCCAATACACTGGCGAGTATCACCGCGATTGGGCCACCAGAGGACACCAGTAGTGTGCGCCGAGCACCTTGGCCACAGGCAAAATTGAACCCCTCTCTCACGCGCTGACGGAATGATCGCCAGCTGTCTTTTCCATCTCTTTGAATTGCGCCCTGCATCCAGTAAGTCAGGGCCAGCTTCATGTTGTGGTAGTAGTCTCGACGTGCATCCCCGGTATCAACCCAACGGGCCGGGTACTGCGCCTTTAATTGGCCCAACAGGCCTTGAAAGCGGTATTCGTTGAGTAGTGCTGTGGACTCTATAGGGACAGCTTGCCCAAGCCCCTGCAGAATACCGTCGGCGGTCTCTGTATGTCGCACCATTGTGCCGCAGATGAGGCGATCGAATGTTTGGCCGTGGTCCTTCAAGTGTTGTCCGAGCAAGATCGACTGTTGCCGCCCGAGAGTACTTAAACGATCATAATTGTCTGCCCCAAAAGAAGCCTGGCCATGTCGGATCAGGATGATTTCTGCCATAAACCGCTAATTCCCCAATGAATGTCTGCACTGGCTTGTGGATATTGTGCTTTTTGAGCGATTTGGTTTATGCCATTACCGGTGGCGTTTCCTGGACGAGCGCCTCGCGCTCCGTGACGCATTGCCCGGTTAGGGCAAATCCGCCAACTTTTCCGTCAGTATCCCGGAACACCGCCCTTACGCCATGGACGGTGGTTTGCTCAATGGTCCATTCACCTTCGCAATCACGGGGTGGCGGATTGGTTACTACCGGGTAGAGGGTTGTTTTGATCGTAATCGGCAAGGTGCCATACTTGACCGCAGTGGTCTCACCGGTAAGTGTTCTGGCCAGTGCGCGCGCCGAGGCCATCAGCGGTGCTACATAGAAAAGGACATGGCCATCGACCTCTGCGCAGTCGCCCAGTGCGTATACGTTGTCTGCACTGGTCTTCAAGTTGCGATCCACCAGGATGCCGCGATTAGTTTGCAAGCCGGCCGCCGCAGCTAGATCTGTGCGGGGACGTACGCCGATTGCAGAAAGAACGATATCGGCCTCGATAGCATCGCCATTGTCGAGCTGGGCGACCACCGCATGGGAGCCCTTGCTCCGCTTGACGGTGTTGACGACGGTTTTGAAGTGGAAGGTTACACCAGCTTCTTCCAGCGCAGCCTGCACTGAATTGGCAGCCGTCGCGGGAAGTAAGCTCGAAAGGACGTTTGGCATCGGGTCGACGACGTCGACTTTATATCCTGACTGCACCAGATCATTGGCATATTCACTGCCAATAAGTCCTGCCCCGATGATCAGTACTTTCTGTACGCCCTTCATGGCAGTGTGGAAACGCGCATAGTCCGTCAGGTCATTGACCGAATGCACATGCTCCAGGCCGTTGCCTGTTAGCGGCGCGTCGATACAGGCTGCGCCGTTTGCGAGCACGAGTTTGCTATAGGGCAGTTTCTGGCTATCGAGTTCTACACATTGCCCGGCTGTATCAATCGCGGTCACTTCGGACATCGTTCTGACTTCAATTTGATACTCGTTGGCCATCTCTACTGCTGTTGCGGTGGCCAGATCATCGGCCGTCTTTTGTTTGTGGAAGCCGGTGGAGAGCAGGGGCTTTGAGTAAAACCTTCCATCGTCTGCGGTCAGTATCACGACGGGAGTCTGTTGATCGAGTTTGCGCAGTTCTTTTACCAGGGTGTAGCCGGCAAGTCCGGAGCCAATAATGACAATGGGAGCAGCGCCTGTGGCGCTATCGGCGGTAACAGGTGATTCGTCATTCGCAGGCGAAGCTGTGGATGTACCTACCACCTGCATCTCGAAGTCCTGCTTGCCGACCCCACATTCAGGGCAGAGCCAGTCATCCGAGATATCTTCCCAGCGCGTACCGGGTGCGATGCCATCCTCAGGCCACCCTTTGGCTTCATCATAAAACCAGCCGCACACCAGGCACTCCCAAAGTTTGTAGGGTTCTTCCTGCGCTTTTTCGGCTTTGGCTTCGGCCTCGCTTGTGTTGGGCTGCGATTCAGCGGTGGGCACTGCGACTTCGACCATCTCAAAATCCGCTTTTCCCACGCCGCAGTCCGGACACAGCCAATCATTCGGTATATCTTCCCAGCGCGTGCCGGGTGCAATACCGTCTTCCGGCCAGCCGTTTGCCTCGTCGTATACCCAACCGCATACCAGGCATTCCCAGGTTTTGTAGTCTGTCATTGCGTTACTACCTTTAGCCTTTGAGCATTTGCTTGATGGTTTTATCGGTCTTCTCATTAAACGGCGGGTTCATCCCCGTCATGCCGTTAATGTCCATTTTGGACTGGCTGAAAATGGATTTGGTATGGCTAAACGTCTTGAATCCTTCGAAACCGTGGTACGCGCCCATACCGCTGGGCCCGACACCGCCAAAGGGCAGATCCTCCTGCGAAACGTGCATAATCACGTCGTTAATCGTCACACCTCCAGACGTTGTACGGTCCAGCAATGCGCGCTCTTCCTGTTTATCATCACCAAAGTAATACAGCCCCAGCGGACGGGGCTTACTGTTTACATAACTGATTACTTCGTCGATATTCCGGTAGGTCTTAATCGGCATCAATGGACCAAAAATTTCTTCCTGCATCACCAGCATGTCATCGGTACAGTCGAGCAATAGCATGGGAGGAATTTTGTGGTGAGGCTGACCCTCGAATGTTTCGTGGGCCGGATTGAGTTCAATAATCGTGGCCCCTTTCGCTTTGGCATCGGCCAGGTAATTTGTCAGGCGGTCGAAGTGGCGCTGGTTAATTACCGACGTATAGTCGCTGTTGCTCAGAAGAGAGGGGAACATTTTGACTGTCGAAGCTTTCAAGCCTTCGATATATTGATTGAGCGCCCTTTCTGGGACAAAGCAGTAGTCCGGTGCCAGACATATTTGTCCGGCGTTTGTGGTCTTTCCCCACATAACCCGGTTGCAAACAAGGTTGATATCTGCAGACTCACCGACAACCACTGGTGACTTTCCTCCCAACTCCAGCGTTACCGGAACCAGGTTCTGTGCGGCGGCCGTCATGACGTGTTTGGCAATCGAGGTGGCGCCGGTAAAAATCAGGTGATCAAACGCGAGACTGCTAAATGTCTGACCAATTTCCGGGCCACCCGTGATGACCGAAATTTCGCTTGGGTCAAACACTTCTTCCACCATCCGCTTTAATAGCTCGGAAGTTGCCGGAGTGAACTCCGAGGGTTTGATCATTGCGCGATTTCCCGCTGCTAGCACTTGGGCCAGTGGTGCGAAGGTGAGATTCACCGGGAAATTCCACGGGCTGATAATGCCGACCACACCCAGTGGTTGGAATTCAATACGGGAGCGCGCACCAAATAAATTCAGCGGGAAGAGGGTGCTGCGCTTTTCCGCGCGCATCCACTTTTTTAAATGTTTCCGCGCGTGGACCAGTGGGCCGATACCCGCCGCCACATCCATAAGTTTGCTGTGTTGCGTTGAGCGGTGGCCGAAGTCACTATTCAGTGCATCCGCAATTTGGTCCTGGTATTTCTGCAATTGGGCAATGGCCCTGTTGATGCGGTTGATACGAACTTCTGCCGAGACGTGGCCCTCTGCCAAGAAAGCCGCTCGTTGTGCCTCCAAGCGGGTAGTCAGTTCTAAACCCGCCTGAGTGTCTGATGGGATGATTGCATTCATTATTGTGTCCTTTACTCGTGCGGATCGCACCGCAGTATTCACCCGAGTTCAGCCTAATAACGTTGAAGCTCTTCGTCTATGACCGAGTCTAAGGCAATATACACCCAAATAAAACAGGATGGACGGATTGTTTTAGGGGTGGTGGTTTGCTACGATCATCGAAGGCGGTACTGAGCCGCGTGTCGCACACGCGGAGTTGACTGGAGTGGTGGCGTAACCCATTGAAATATTGAGTTTTTTTAAAGTTGGGTAACACGCACGCTGATATAAGTGAACAGACATTCGTTGGAGTGGATGCAATATGGACTTTTCTCTGTCTGAAGAGCAAACGATGTTGCGCGATAGTGTCGAAAAATTCGTACGTGAAAATGGCGGTGTAGAACGCCATCGGCAGGTTAGTAAATCCGCGCAGGGGTTCGATCCGGAATACTGGCAGCAGTTTGCTGATTTGGGTTGGCTGGCCATGCCCTTCAGTGAGGCCCTGGGAGGCTTTGGAGGCGGTGCGGTTGACCTGATGGTGATGTCGGAGGAGATGGGTAAGGGTCTGCTCAGGGAACCATTTCTTACCACCGCAGTGACCTGTGGGGGCTTCCTACAAGTTGCCGGCAGTAGCGCACAGCAGGACCGATATGTCGGGGATATTATTACCGGCCAGTCACAGTGGGCCTTTGCATTCGCAGAAGAAACCGGTGGTTATGAGATGCATCGTATCTCGACGCGCGCTTCTGTGGTGAAGGGCGGTTACATGCTGAGCGGCAGCAAGCTCGCAGTATTGAATGGCCATTGTGCAGATTACTTTATCGTGACGGCGGCAACGACGGATGGGGTTAGCCTGTTTATCGTCGACGCCCATCAGGAAGGGGTGACTAGGGAACCCTTTTCTGCGGTGGACGGTAGTCGCGGTGCGCATGTGCATTTTACGCATGTCGAGTTAGGCACAGGGCAGCTGCTGGGCAAGCAGGGGCTGGGTGAGACTTATATTGAATCGGTACTGCAAAAGACGATCGTCGCCATGGGCGGGGAGGCTCTGGGCTCCATGCAAGTATTGCTCGATGCAACCGTGGAGTACACCAAGACGCGTGAGCAGTTTGGTCAGCCGATCGGTAAGTTCCAGGCGCTGCAACACCGCATGGCAGATATGTTCCTGAAGGTGGAGGAGACACGCTCTCTGCTGTTACATGCGGCAATTCTTGTGGATGAGGGGAGTGATCAGGCGGAGAAAGCGTGCGCGGCACTCAAGGTGAAGCTCGCTGAGGCCGGACGTTCCATCTCACAGGAGGCGATACAGTTGCATGGCGGTATCGGGATGACCGACGAACTCAATGTTGGCCACCACTTCAAGCGGCTGCTATTACTGGCAATGCTGTATGGTGATGAGCAGTATCACTTGGAAAAGTATTGTGACCTTTCTGCATGAGTCCGTTCGTTGTGCTTAATTTGAGGAATTAGGCGTCAAAGTAGGGCACAAAAAAGCCACCCGAAGGTGGCTTTTTTTAGTTTTTCGCTTTCATTTTTGAAGAGTGCTGGGAAATTGCCGTAGGGCCGTCATCGGAAAAAATCTCTTCCAAGCGGTCTCCCAGGTAATCGAGCAAGCGATTGATTCGTTTGTTCTTGTTCTTGCCCCACTGGCCGACGGCCATACCTTCCATCATAAACTTGGTCAGGTCCATGGCCAGGAAGTACAAGTCACCACGCTCGTTCCACTCTTCGAATAATTCGTGATTGGACTCGTGTACGTGTTCTTCGAAACGCGCAGTTGCGCGCTCCAGTATGGAATTCAATTCTTCGTCGGTGCGTCCGGCCACACACAGTTCATGGTAGACAACAAACAGATCGCCGGTCAGGTGCTCCCAGTACGCATCCAGCCCCGCACGTCTGCGCTCCTTGCCTTTCAGCTTCTTCGGAATCTTTGCTACACGTTGAGTGTAATCATCCAGTAGCTTGCGGTGGAGATACTCTACCGCAGCCTGAATGAGTTCTGTTTTTGAGGGGAAGTGGTGCAGCATGGCGCCACGGGAAACGCCCGCGGCATCGGCAACTTTGGCGGTGGTGACGTTGGCGTATCCCAAATTGATAAAGCAATCAATGGCGGCCTCCAGAATACGGTCACGGGTCATGGCACTCTTCTTCGATTGCCAGCTGACTTCGCCTTCGGCGTCAGATTTACGTGCCTTTACTTCACTCATTACGTTTTCGTTTCCTGCTGCATTTTTAAAAACAGTTGGTACTGTTTTACTTAGTCAGTACGGCGCAATTATAAGGAAATGTGCTGCAAAAGGAAGGCCAGGCCCCAGCGGACGCGAGATGCGGGATGACCAAGAATGCGCGATTCAGTCCCGTTTGCCGTTTACCTGGACTGAGTTCTCTTGCACACGAGATAGTTATTGGCTTACTCCGCCCATACACAGGTACTTAATTTCCAGGTAATCATCGATCCCGTACTTGGATCCCTCACGTCCAATACCGGACTCTTTTACACCGCCAAAAGGTGCAACTTCGGTGGAGATGATGCCCTCATTGATGCCGACAATACCGTAGTCGAGGCCCTCTGATACGCGCCAGATACGACCGATATCTCGAGCATAGAAATAGGCCGATAACCCGAATGGAGTATCGTTGCCAATACGGATTGCCTCTTCTTCCGTCTTGAATTTAAACACCGGTGCAACGGGGCCAAAGATCTCCTCGCTATACACGTCCATGGAGCGGTCGACATTCGCCAGGACAGTGGGCGGGAAGAAGTTCTTATCCAGCCCCTTGCCACTGCCGCCAATCAACGCCTCCGCACCATTGTTGGTCGCCTGACGAACAATGGCGCTGACTTTGGTATAGGCGTCGTCATTGATGAGCGGGCCAATGGTGACGCCTTCTGTACTGCCGTCGCCGACCTTTAACGCACTGACCGCGGTGACGAACTTGTCCACAAAGGCGTCGTACACGGATTCTTGCACCAGTATCCGGTTTGCGCAGACACAGGTCTGGCCGGCATTGCGGAACTTGGATGCCATCAACCCTTGTACGGCAGCGTCCAGATCCGCATCATCAAACACAATAAATGGTGCATTGCCACCGAGCTCCATCGAGGTTTTTTTGATGGTTCCAGCACATTGCTCCATCAGCGTCTTGCCGATTTCGGTGGAGCCGGTAAAGGTGAGTTTGCGCACGGTGGGGCTACTCGTCATTGCGCCGCCGATCTCCCGTGCCTTGTTACCGGCAACCACACTGAATGCGCCCGCAGGTATACCCGCTTCTTCCCCCAGTTTTGCCAGTGCCAGCGCACACAGGGGCGTTTCGGTTGCAGGTTTCAGTACGATGGTGCAGCCCACAGCAAGAGCGGGGGCTACTTTGCGCGTGATCATGGCGATCGGGAAGTTCCAGGGCGTAATTGCTGCAACCACGCCCACAGGTTGTTTCAGAGTCACAATACGTTGATTGGGGTTGTTTGCCGCTATGGTATCGCCATAGACCCGACGGCCTTCTTCCGCAAACCACTCGACGAACGACGCGCCATAGGCAACTTCCGCACGGGACTCGGCCAGTGGCTTGCCTTGCTCTGCGGTCATCAGCCTGGCCAAATCTTCCTGATTATCCATGATCAGCTGGAACCAGCGCTTGAGCACAGTAGCCCTTTCCTTTGCCACCACCTGCTTCCAGCTCGCAAGGGCTTTATCGGCTGCTTGAATTGCACGATGGGCTTCTGTGGCACCGGCGTTGGGCAGGTCGATAATTTTTTCCCGCGTTGCCGGGTTATACACTGAAAAAGTCGTTTCATTGTCGGCATGAACCCATTCACCATTGATGTAGAGCTGGGAGCGGAGTAGTGAAGGGTTGGAGAGGGTTAACATGGTATTCCTCGCGGTGTCGGCAAAAGTAGTTGGATGGAAGTCTTTAAAGCGATCGACTCAAAACTTGGTACTCGGTGCGCGCAAAACACATTCCTTTCGTTCGCGTTCACACCGTTTGCGTTGTCGTATTGCGGTTAGTCCGGCTCGTCCACCTTGCGGACGGTTACTGCTATGGCACTTTGTTGCGCCATGCCGGAATACTTTGCGGGATTGTCCAGGTTGTGAATGAGCCTATTGGTATTGGCTCCAATTTCACGCACCTTGTCATCGCCGGCACCGCCTGGAGCGCCCCCCCAGCAATGGGCCATGGAAATGACGCCCTTGCGAATATCCGGGCTGCTTTGCACTACGCCCGGTATTTCACCGCGCTCAGAGCGAATAAAAATAATTTCGCCATCCTCGATGTTCATTGCCGTTAAGTCATCGGGATTCATATATGCCGGGTTTGTCGTCCCCTTTGATGCAAGGAAGCTCAACTCCGGGCCTGTGGAGTTGAAGGTGTTTTTCATGCGCCGGCTGACCAGTAGATAGGGATGTTGCTGTGCTTCCATAACGCTGCGATCTGCATCGGAAGCTGCGCCTTCTAGTTCTTCGTCCAGTCCTGCGGGGAACAGATTCAGCAAGCCTTTGGTTGCAGGGTCTGCGGGCTGAACAATGACATCTGGAGCGTCGAATACATGGCCGCCGTCGCGCCCGTATATCTCCTCTAGGGGCACTCTTGAGCCCGAGGTCATTTTTTCCAGAATGTCATATTTTGATGGCTTGTTGACCATGTCCAGTGGTTGCTCATTTACATTGAGACTGAGCCCAAGGCGTTTGCCGAGCTGCCAGAATAGCTCCCACTCCTCGATGACATCGCCCTCGGCCTCGACAACCGATTTGGTGTAGTGGCTATAGGGTTGCTCGTACCAGATATCGGTAAGTACGGTGAGATCGTCGCGTTCAAGGCAGAGCTTCGAGCCAATGACATAGTCCGCCATTTCCGCCGTGGCAGAGAGCTTGTAATCGAGGCAGATCAGCAGGTCGAGATTTTTCAGTGCCTTGTGCGCCTTTTCCTGCCCGGGCCAGGCCAGCAATGGATTCCCGCCGATGCAGATGAGCGCCTTAATTTGTCCTTCGCCCTCCATCAAAATTTCGTCAGCGCAGATGGCTGTGGGCATCTCTTTCAGCGGTCCATTCGCCGTCAGTACGGTGACCTCACCAATATCGTCGGATACACGGCTGCGTATCCCTGTGAGCCATTCTGGTTGAGGGGGTACCGCCTGTGCCAAGCGCGGAAACGGTGGTGACAGTACACCTGGGTTTGGCAGTTTTTCACCGGCGCGGTAGTGGCGCCCACAGATTGCATTGAGGGCCTGAGTAAGATGCTGCACCAGATTCGGGTAGGGGCCCATCTCTGGGCCAGTACCTGTGGTTGCTGAACCCTTGGGGCCTGCAGCAAACATGCGCGCAGCGGCAATAATGTCATCTTTATTGAGCCCTGCACGCTCGGCAACATAGTCTGGCGTAAAGCGGGCAAGGCTCTGCTTGAACGGTGTCAGGTTTTCAATATTCTCCTCGCAGAATTCGCTGTCGTGGAGGTTTTCTTCAAGAATGATATGCAGAAGGCCGGCCAGCAGGATGGCGTCTTGCCCGGGTTTGATCTGTAAGTGGATATCTGAGCGAGCGGCAACCTCCGTGCGACGAGGGTCCACGCAGATAATTTTCATGCCGCGTTTCTTTCCTTCCCTCAGTGCACTGCTGGGACTGAAAGAGGGAATGCCACCCGGAATAGAAAAATGCGAGACCAGGGTATTGTTGCCGATAATCAATGCAACGTTGGAATCCCGCCATGTATGGTTTCCGCCGGCCCAGAAACCCATGCGTGCCTGGCCAATGCCTACTTTGGCCGGCTGATCGATGGTGATACTGGTGTAGTAAGAGGGAGAATCCAGCGCGACATGCCAGGCCTTGGCCACCGGGTGCGTCGCGGAGTTTTGAAAAGATACGGTACCGTTATAGCTGGCAATACTGCGAGGGCCATACTTATCGCGGATCTCCCGAAGTTTGCTGGCGATCTCGTCGAGCGCCTGTTGTGTGCGGATTTCACTCCGCGTACCGTCCGCGTTTTTCCTCAGCGAACTGAGTATTCTCTCGGGTAAATAGAGCTGTTCCGGCATCTGCCGGCCTTTCAGGCAAGTATATCCACCAAAGACTTCATTATCGGTATCGGGCCGCAGCGAAATGACTTTATTGTCTCTCACTGTAACTTCCATGGGGCAGGTCGCGTGACAGAATCGGCAGTAGGTTTTGATCTTTTTGTCGCCTTGCGTTTCAGCCATGATATTTAACCCTGAATTTTATTATTGGTGATGAAGCGTGATCCGGGGATAACTAAACCGTAAAGAAGTCGCCGCGCGGGTTGCCCTCCGGATCATAAACAGGCTCTTCGATGGCAATCTTGTATTTGGAAACTGCGGTGTCGAGTATCTCGAAACTTCCCAGTATGCCGAGCATCTGCGCGTAGTATGGGCCGGCGAGATGCGCCACCAAGTCTTCTGTGGTATCCCACTTTTCGTATACGTAAACGCGAGTATCCGACGTATGGTCGGCCGACCATACGTAATGCTGGCAGCCTTTTTGCAAGCGTGTTTCTTTGATTAGTGTTGCTGCGGCTGACAAGGCTTTGGTGCGATCCTCGGCCTTGATGTCGACGTATCCGTTAATCAGTACCGTCATATCTTTATCCTTCATGCTGCCTTCCGCTCGTGTATTTGGCAGTCATCTGTTGTCTGTCGGTAAACGTATCAAACTTACCAATGTCAAACAATCAGGTTTGACTGTTTTTTTGAGTGGGTTTATATTGCAATGAAAGCCGGGCGTGTTGCGCCCGTTCGAAGCGTTGTTGTGCGGCGGGTGAGGCGTATCCCGGCAATCGATGATGCGTGGAGACCTGCAAAGTCTGACGAGTATTTGTGGGAGCACCCTGAAAGGCCATTTCTTTTATGCAAGACATGATCAACCGACAGTTCTATCTCGCGTCCCGACCTGCGGCGGAACCCACCTCGGAGGAAGTTCCGTTCCGTGATGTTCCGCTGTGTGAGCCGGAACAGGGCGAAGTCGTTATCCGCAATATGTACATCTCGCTCGACCCGGCAATCAGGGGCTGGATGAGTGATCTCAGTAATTACATTGAGCCAATCGAGATTGGCGAGCCGATTCGAAGCTCGGTGATTGGTCGGGTAGTGAAGTCGAATAGCGAGCAATTGTCGGAAGGCGATGTAGTTTTAGCGGTGGGTGCCTGGGAGCGCTACACCACTGCCCAGGCGGCAGCGGTGACTAGATTGGACGAGTCTGCCGGAATCCCATTAAGCAGCTTTCTCGGGATTATTGGACCAACGGGATTGACCGCCTATTTTGGGTTGCTCGACGTAGGTAAGCCACAAGCTGGAGAGACAGTGTTGGTAAGCGCTGCCGCAGGGGCCGTTGGCTCGACCGTAGGGCAGATAGCCAAGCTGAAAGGTTGTCGTGTGGTTGGTATTGCCGGGTCCGATGACAAGTGTGCATGGATTACCGACGAGCTCGGCTTTGACGACGCGATCAATTACAAGACCTGTGGTGATCTGGAAGCGGCGATCAGGGGCGCCTGCCCACAAGGCGTGGATATCTATTTTGACAACGTGGGTGGTGACATCCTGGATGCGGCCTTAATGTGCATGAATAAGCATGCGCGTATTGCTGTATGTGGATGGATTTCGACGTACAACGAAGCCGATGCACCCGGACCGCGAAATCTTTGGCAAATGGTTGCCAAGAGTTTGAAGGTACAGGGGTTTGTGGTAATCGATTACGTTGACCGTTTTGCTGAGGGCATTGAGCAGCTCGCAGAGTGGTTGATGGCTGGAAAGCTTCAGTATCGGGAGGAGATTGTTGATGATCTCGACAATATTCTCCCCACTTTCTTAAAGCTGTTTGACGGCTCCAACCAGGGAAAATTGATAACACGGATCCCTGAGGAGTCCGTTTAACAGTTACCGTCACGCATAGTGACACTTCGCCTGGTGCTGCAGCACTTTCTGGCCAGAACCTGCAGGTTCTGCCCATTTTATTTCAGAGGTTGGCGTTTTCGGATGTGGCTTCAACGTCATCGGTATTGTTTGGTGGCTCGCTGAGTGCTTTGGTAGGGTGGAAAGCACCGGTAAATAGCGCTTCACCGCTGTACAGTATCTGGTAACTTCTCCGCTTGAATTTCCAGTTTCCCTCTTGCTTGATATAGCGGTCCTCATACCGGCTGAACAGGCTACTGCCATTCCCGTTACTATCCCGTGTGAACTCCTGAAGGTACCAGTAACCCGTTGCCGAATCCCCGTTTACCTCAAACTGACAGGTGCTTGGGATCATCAGGGCAAATTCAAACCCCGTCATCATTTGCTGGAACAGGGTCAGAATAGCCTCTTTGCCGGACACGGTATTGCCGAGGAGATTCCACTGGGCATCCTGACTCCAGCAGTTGATCCAGCGGCTAGAATCATTGCGGGTGACTGCGTCGCAGTACTGTGCCATCAGGTTGCGCAATGTGATTTCTTCCGCCAAATCGTTGTGACTTTTTGTTACATCCTGCATCTCTCACCTTCCCGACTTTGTCTCTCAACGTGCTTTCAATCGACTCTATCTGGCATGTGAAAAAAAATAAACAGGCGGGACTGTTTTATTTTGAAGAGGGCTGATAGTATCTACTGAAACCGCAGGCCACTCATTGATGTATCCGCGGCGGCCTCACGAACTCACAGTGCGTTTCGAGGGCGATCCCATGGATCTAAGCATCTCTCCCTACTTGCAGGGCAACTACGCCCCAGTGACGGAAGAAAAGGATTTCGGGCCTGACGAGCTTAAAGTCGAAGGGCAGATTCCCAAGAATCTTTTGGGAGCCTTTATGCGAGATGGCCCCAATTCGGCTTTTCAGCCAAATCACTATGTTTATCCCTTAGACGGCGATGGCATGATCCATGCGGTCTACCTACAGGATGGTAAAGCGGCCTATAAAAATCGGTGGGTCGAAACCAGTCATCTGCAAACTGAGCGTCAGTTCAACCGCACGCTATATGGAAGTGTCGGAAAGATGCTTCCTGTCCCTGAAGAAGTGATCGAGGCGGGCGGTGAGCCCAATCCGGTACGCAATACAGCCAACACAAATATTCTGTATCACGGCGGTAAGCTTCTTGCGATGTGGGAGGGTGGCTTCCCGCACCTCCTGAACAGTGATCTCTCTACCGTTGGGCTCTACGACTATGACGGCGCACTGCAGCCTGGCGATGCACTGACTGCGCATCCCAAAATCTGTCCTGCCACTGGCGATCTGATTAGCTGTACGCAACGTTGGGACAGCGCGAATTACTGGGTCCAGATGTTCGATAAAAACGCGCAGCATAAAAAAACCATCGAAGTCCCGTTTACGCGCAAGGGCATCATCCATGATCTGCAGATTACTGAAAACTACGTCGTGATCTTCTATGCGCCCGCGTTCCACGACATGGCACGGGCGATGCGTGGAGAAGATCCGTTCTCTTGGGAGCCAGAGAAGGGCACCAAGATCTTTGTAATTCCACGAAACGGCTCCGAAGACATTGTCACCTATGAGACAGAGGCATTCTTTAGCTGGCACTTCTGCAATGGCTTCGAGAAGGGTGGAAAGATCATCATCGATTATGTGTGGATCAACTCCATGCCGTTTACCCAGACACAGGGCACGGGTGTGGAAAAGCAACCGCGACGTATGTACCGGATGGAACTCGATACCAAGACCAGAAGTGTCACGAATGAACAATTCTCTGATGTTTTTTGTGAGTTCTCTCGGGTAGACGAGCGTCGTATGGGTAAGTCGTATCGCTATGGGTTCGCCGCATCGAGCAATCGAAGTTGGGGGGATGCGCACGGCTACAACTGCACCGGGCGTTACGACTTCAACACCGGTGAGACGGTTCTACATGAATACGGCTCCGAGGCGAATGCGGGAGAGCCGGTGTATGTCGCCAATCCCGATTCTGAAAACGAAAAAGATGGGTGGCTGATGTGCTTTGTCTACAACCCCGGAGAGGGGCAGTTCCTCTCTATTCTGCCGGCTGGAGATTTTTCCTCCGGTCCAGTGGCCAAAATTCACATACCTAGTCGAGTCCCCAATGGCTTTCACGCGAACTGGATGCAGGGGTTAACGCTGTAGGACCAGGGTCTTTAACCAATCTCCAGAACTGTTGTTACCGGTACCAATAAATCGAGGCAGAAAATGTCCATAGATACTCAAGAAATCACAAAACCCAAGGCATCCACAAAAGGGATGAGTAAGCAGCAGTTCCTGAAGGCCTATCGGACCATGCGCACCATTCGCGATTTTGAAGACAAAATCAGCGAACAGTTTATGAAAGGCAATATCCCCGGGTTTCTTCACCTGTATTCCGGCCAGGAAGCTGTTGCCGCGGGGCTGTGCCTCTTATTGGACGATGATGACTACGTAATCAGTACCCATCGCGGCCATGGCCATTGCATTGCCAAGGGTGGCGATGTGGGCGGAATGATGAAAGAGATTATGGCCAAGCAGGGTGGTTTGTGTGACGGCAAGGGTGGCTCAATGCATATCGCCGATTTTGACAAAGGCATGCTTGGTGCGAATGCGATTGTTGGCGGCGGCCCGCCCATTATTGTCGGCGCGGCGCTGTCCGCCAAGACACTGGGTACCGATAGGGTAGGTGTTGCGTTTGGTGGTGATGGTTCCTCGAACCAGGGAACAACCTTTGAAGCAATGAACCTCGCAGTTGTTTTGAAATTGCCGACCATTTTTTTGTTTGAAAATAACGGATACGGCGAAGGCACTCATGCGAGCTATGCGGTCGGTTCAAAAGATATCGCCAGTCGCGCTCAGGGCTTTGGTATGCCCGCTTACAAGGTAGATGGGACTGATTTGTTTGCCGTCTATGAGCTTTGCAAGCAGGTTGTAGAGCACTGTCGGCAGGGTAAGGGCCCGGTGACCATCGAGGCCAGTGTGCCGCGATTCAAGGGCCACTTCGAGGGGGACCCTCAAGCGTATAGGGGCGACGGTGAGATTGAGCGTCTGATGAAAGAGCAAGATTGTCTCGAAATTGCTCGCAAGGCCGCGGTCAAGAAGAAGTTGGCCAATGCCAAAGAGCTGGATGCCATTGATGAGGAAATCGGCAGCTACATCAACGAAGTAACGGAGGCAGCTCTCGCGGCTCCAGCGCCGGGCGACGACGAGTTGCTCATGAATGTTTACAGCTCGGCGTATTAATGAATCAAAAGGCACTTTGATAAAAGTCCCTTCACAAGAATAAATTTGGAGTTCTCATGCCCGTTAAAACATATAGAGAAGCAATCAACGAAGCATTGCATCAGGCCATGGCCGAAGATTCCAGCGTTATTGTACTGGGTGAGGAAGTGTCCGGCGGCGCAGGGTGTGATGGATCACGGGACGCCTATGGCGGTGTGATGGGGGTAACCAAGGGTTTATTACCCACTTATGGTGAATCGCGAGTAATCGATACCCCAATTACCGAGTCCGCAATTATCGGCGCAGCAGCGGGGGCTGCACAAACTGGCTTGCGCCCCGTCGCTGAATTGATGTTTATGGACTTTTTCGGTGTTTGCTTCGATCAAATATATAACCAGGCTGCCAAATTCCATTACATGTTTGGCGGCAAGGCCAAGTGCCCAATGGTGATTCGTTGTACCACTGGTGCAGGCTGGCGAGCCGGTGCACAGCATTCCCAGAACCTCACCCAGATGGTGACCATGGTGCCCGGGTTGAAGGTTGTGTGCCCTACCAATGCTTATGATGCCAAAGGCTTGATGCTTCAGGCGATTCAGGATGATGACTGCGTAATCTTTGTCGAGGACAAAATCCTCTACGACACCAGCTGCGAAGTGCCGGACGAGATGTACACCGTGCCCTTCGGTGAGGCTAAGTATTACCGCGAAGGTAGTGACCTGACCATCGTGGCAATTTCCAACCCAATGCACAAAGTCCTTGCTGTGGCGGATCGGCTCGAGGCGGAAGGTATTACCTGTGACGTGATTGACCCACGTACCACGTCACCGTTGGATGAGGAAGCGATCCTCGAAAGTGTCGAAATGACCGGCCGACTGGTTGTTGTGGACGAGATGACGCCACGTTGTGGGATGGCCTCCGATATTTCCAGCATCGTTGCCGAGAAAGCGTTTGGTAGTTTGCGTGCCCCGATCAAGAAAGTCACCGCCGCACATGCTCCGGTTCCGTTTGCGCCTAACCTCGAAGATGCCTGGATTCCGCAGGAAGCAGACATTGAGGCGGCCGTTCGGCAAGTACTGGAGTATGCGTCATGAGCAATTTAAAGGCCCTGACAGTCCCCAAGTGGGGTATGTCCATGGAAGAGGGCGAGATTACCGAGTGGCGTGTTGATGAGGGAGATGAGGTCGCTGTCGGCGATGAAGTCGTCGATATCGAAACATCAAAAATCATCAATACCGCGGAAAGTACCTGTAATGGCACGCTCGTGCGTATCGTTGCACAACCCGGTGAAATTCACCGAGTAGCAATGCTACTTGGGGTTGTTGCACAGGGGGAAGTTACGGATGCGGAAATCGATGCATTTGTCGCGAACTTTGAGCCGGATGCAGCCGCACTGGTGCCATCGTTAGTTTCTGGCGACGACAGCAATTCGCAAGTTCCACAAGCTATGTCTACCGAGAATGCGGCCCCGCCGACAACCACAGAGCCCCCTGTCGTCGAACAGAGTGAGATGGCATTGTCTGACGGGCCTGATGACACAACCGTGAACGCATCTTCCGTGGCGCGGCGAATTGCCAGGGCACACAACATCAATCTACACAATGTGAACCCTACCGGAAGAAACGGCCGTGTTTCCAAGTGGGATGTGGAGAAGGCTGCAGGGATCAGTGTCACGGCACCCGTCGAAAGGGGTTTCGAGACTTCACAGAAAGTGGTCTCTTCACCGGACGATTCCCGTATTGCAGCGACGCCGGTGGCGCGCAGGCTTGCGAAAAAGCTGGCCCTCAATCTGAATGACATCGTACCGACCGGACGCAGGAATCGCGTTACCAAGGA
Source organism: Microbulbifer agarilyticus (assembly GCF_001999945.1). NCBI lineage: Bacteria > Pseudomonadati > Pseudomonadota > Gammaproteobacteria > Cellvibrionales > Microbulbiferaceae > Microbulbifer > Microbulbifer agarilyticus. The sequence goes on along the minus strand of NZ_CP019650.1, from coordinate 2,711,676 downwards.
AGATGTAGAAAACGCTGCGCGTTTATTAAGTGGAGCATCTGACTTCAGCGTGCAGAAAGTCAGCAGGATGCGCATGGCAATCGCGGCACGACTGAGTGAGGCGAAGCAAACCATTCCTCACTACCGTGTGAATGTCGAAATTGATATTGACAGCTTACTGGCCCAGAGAAAATACATGAATGGCGAACTCGGTCATGACATTTCGGTGAATGACTTTGTGATCAAAGCCTGTGCCAGTGCGCTCAAGCGGGTGCCTGAAGTCAATGTCCAGTATGCCGGTGACACCGTCCGTGCATTCGAGCGTGCAGATATCTCGGTTGCTGTTGCGCTTGATGGCGGGTTGGTAACGCCTGTGATTCGTAATGCGTGCTCTAAGACCCTGCTTCAGATTTCTGAAGAGTCGCGCGACCTGGCACATCGTGCGCATTCTGGAGCACTGGCTATCGACGAATTGCAAGGGGGTACATTCAGTGTGTCCAATCTGGGGATGTTCGGTGTCGATCACTTCGATGCAATCATCAATGCACCTCAGGCGGCAATTCTTGCAGTAGGTGCAGGCAAAGAGAAGGCCGTAGCGCGCGATGGAAAGCTGGCCTCCGCCACGATGATGACGGTCTCGCTCTCGTGCGATCATCGTGTAATTGATGGCGCATTGGCTGCGAAATTCCTTCAGTCGGTTAAAGGGTTTTTAGAAAACCCCGCTTCCATGCTGGTTTAAGGGTGCAACTGTGGCAGAGAGAAAAAGTGATAAGCAATCATTCGATCTAGTTGTGGTGGGTGCCGGGCCGGGTGGGTATGTAGCCGCGATTCGTGCTGCGCAATTAGGCATGCGGGTGGCTCTGGTGGAGAGCCAGAACCTCGGTGGTACCTGCTTGAATTGGGGATGTATTCCTACCAAGAGCTTGTTGAAAAGTGCCGAAGTCTATCAGCAGATGAAAAATGCGGATGACTACGGGTTGACGATCAAGGAGCCCGGCTTTGATATCGAAAAAATTGTGCAAAGAAGCCGCAGTACCGCCGATCGTCTTAGTCAGGGTATTGGCTATCTCATGGATAAGAATGGTGTCCATGTCTTTGAAGGCTTTGGCAGTCTGATTGCGCACGATGCCGTCAGCGTTAGTGCTCATGGCGCTGCTGTTGCCACGATTACTGCACCCCACATTATTCTGGCAACTGGAGCCAGTCCCAAGATGATTCCGGGAGTGGCAACGGATAGCGAGCTAGTCTGGACCGCCCGTGAGGCGATGACGCCCAAAGTGGTGCCGGAATCCTTGCTAATCATCGGTGCAGGAGCAATCGGCATTGAATTTGCCAGCTTCTATAACACTTTTGGCAGCGACGTCACGTTGCTTGAAGTGGCTGATCGAATCTTGCCTCAGGAAGATGAAGAGATCTCCCGCTTGGCGATGCGCTCGTTCAAAAGGCGCGGTGTCCAATTTTCTCTCGGCGCACGCGTTCAGAATGTCGAGGTCAAAGACGGACGCGCGCACGCAACCTGGCAAGATGGTGCAGGCAACGCCCACAACGCGGTGTTTGACCGGGTGATTGTGGCGGCTGGCATTATCGCAAATACCCGCGGCCTTGGATTGGAAGCACAAGGCGTGGCCATGCAAAACGGGCAGGTCGTGGTTGATGAGTGGTCGCAAACCTCGGTCGAAGGTATTTATGCCATCGGGGATATGACCGCACCGCCGCTGTTGGCGCACAAAGCGAGTCATGAAGCCGTTACCTGCGTGGAGAAGATTGCGCTCACAGACAATCTGGAACCTCTCGATCCTCTATCCGTACCGTCCTGCATATACAGCTCGCCACAGATCGCGAGTGTCGGTTTGACGGAATCTCAGGCACGAGCGCAGGGGATTTCCGTACGCGTCGGAAAATTTGACCTTGGTAATCTTGGAAAGGCCCAGGCCATGGGCGATATGGAAGGCTTTGTTAAAACCGTATTCGACGCCGACACCGGCGAGCTAGTCGGCGCCCATATGATCGGGGCAGATGTTACTGAATTGATACAGGGTTATGTCATTGCCCGCAAAATGGAAACGACGGAAGAAGAGCTGATGGAAACGGTATTTGCCCATCCGACCATGTCGGAGGCCATGCATGAAGCCGTCCTCGATGCGTATGACCGTGCGATTCATCACTAGGGAGACGGTAATGTACAAAAATACCCCAATTGCCGAAGGGCTTTTTACCTGGCCTTCGAAAGAGCCTGCGTTGCTGGGCAGTCGCTGCCAGCAATGCAATATCGCTGAGTTTCCACAAAAGCCCAGTTGTCCTGCGTGTGGCAGTGTGGACGTGCAGGTCGAGGAGTTACCGCGAAAAGGAACCCTCTGGACCTGGACTATCCAGGGGTTTATGCCAAAAAAGCCATATCTTTCTGACGAAACTCCGGAGACGTTTACGCCCTACGGTGTCGGTTACATCGAATTACCTGGCGCGGTCTGCGTAGAGAGCCGGCTTCTCGAAAATAGCCCCGAGAAACTCAAGATCGGGATGGAAATGGAACTCGTGGTGGAAACGTTCCGACACGATGAGTCGGGAAACCCAGTCATGAGCTTTGCGTTTAAGGCTGTTGAATGACCGCCATTTGGCTGCGAATAGGCCGTTATCAGTCAGGTGAATGTATTTCTGGGCAGCGCTTGAAATGGCGCTAGCGACTCAGGAATACCTGGAATAGGGGGAAGTGATGGACGTTGCAATTGTTGGAATCGGGATACACCCATTTGGTCGGACTGCGGGCTTAAGTGGCCTTCAGCAGGGGGCGTACGCCGCGCGTTTGGCCTTGAAGGATGCTGGTGTCGAATGGAAAGACATGCAGTTTGGTTTTGGTGGCAGCGCCAGCGCCGGCAGCGCCGATGCGTTGGTGAATGAACTTGGTTTAACCGGCTTGCCATTTATCAATGTTGCCAACGGTTGTGCCACCGGCGGCAGCGCGTTGATCTCTGCTTTCAATGCGATCAAATCTGGCGAATACGACATCGGTATGGTGACTGGCTTCGACAAGCATGAGCGCGGTGCCTTCAACGCGGACCCCAAACAAATGGGTATCGGGGAATGGTATGGCGAAGTGGGCTTGATGATGACAACCCAGTTTTTCGCCATGAAAATCCAACGGTATATGAATGCCTACGGAATCAGCAGTAATACCTTGGCGAAGGTTGCACAAAAAGCATTTTCCAATGGTGCAAAGAACCCGAATGCCTGGCGTCGCGAAGAGATTCCGCTGGATGTTATTAGTGACTCTCCGATGATTAGCCACCCCCTTACCAAATTTATGTTTTGCGCCCCCGGAGAAGGTGGCGTTGCACTCGTTCTGTGCCGAGCTGATACCGCCCGTCGTTACACCGATAAACCCATATATCTCAAATCGGCGGCGGTGCGGTCGCGACGCTATGGCTCATTTGAAGTATTTGCACCGTCTCAGGCCCTTAAGCAGGTAGACGGGCCCACTGTTGATGCGTCGCGGGCTGCGTTCGAAGCTGCCGGGGTGGGTCCGCAAGATATTGATGTGCTACAGCTACAGGATACCGAATCTGGTGCGGAAGTGATGCACATGGCAGAGAACGGCTTCTGTGAACACGGCGAGCAAGAGGTACTGATCCAAGCCGGCGAAACCGGCATCGAAGGAAAGCTCCCCATCAATACCGATGGTGGCTGCCTGGCAAATGGTGAGCCTATCGGTGCAACTGGCTTGCGTCAGGTCTATGAGACTTGTGTACAGCTCCGCGGAGAGGCAGGTGAACGTCAGGTTCCCAATACCCCCAAGGTCGGTTACACACATGTATACGGGGCCCCGGGTATTAGTGCAGTAACAATTTTGCAACGCTAGGTAGCAACAACAAGAAGAAGAGGCATAGCCATGTCAGAACAAGTGGAACTGAGCCCAGAAGATATTATTGCCCGCAGTCCTTCTGAGTCCTTCCAGGACTTACTGAAGCGGGAAACGGTTAATGTACCAGATGCGCTGCGGGAGAGTACCGAGACCTACTTGGGATCGGAAGATCTCGCTGTCGAGCGCTATACCTCTAAAGATTTCTTTGATCTCGAAGTGGAGAAAGTCTGGCGCAAGTCCTGGCAGATCGCATGTCGGGAGAACCGCTTGCGCAAACCTGGGGACTATTTTGTCTACGACATTGTTAATGACTCCATTCTGCTGACACGTACTGAGTCTGGTGCACTAAAAGCGTTCCACAACTCCTGTCTGCATCGCGGTAGGGTGCTGAAGCGTGGCGCTGGAAATAGCGACAATCTTCGTTGCCCCTACCATGGCTGGTCCTGGGATCTCGAAGGTGAGTTTCTTGGGGCACCCTGTCAGTGGGATTTCCCACATGTTACCAAGGAGAACAGCAAACTCCATGAGGTGAAGGTCGACACCTGGGGTGGATGGGTGTTTATCAATATGGACGAAGATGCTCCATCGCTTAGGGAGTATATGGAAGTCCTTCCTAACCACATGGATCAGTGGAAGCACGAACAGCGTTTTGTCTCACTACATATCGAAAAAGTGATTGCCTGTAATTGGAAAGTCGCACTTGAAGCGTTTATCGAATCCTATCACGCGATCGCAACACATCCGCAATTGATGTCATTCCAGGGTATTGATAATTCCCAGTATGACATCTGGGGAGACCATGTCAGTAGAACCATCAGTGCGTATGGTGTAGCCAACCCCAGCCATGCAGAGCAATTTACCGAGCAGCAGTCGCTGGACGCAATGATGGAGCTGATCGGCGTACCTGACCGCCCACAACTCGCACCGGGGCAGACTGCGCGCGAGATGTATGCAGCACTTAACCTTCCGGTAGCAAACGAGCAGGCCGGAGAGGACTTTGCTGGTCGCACTACCATGTCAGAGCTGATGGACTCGACGCTCTACCTGCTATTCCCGAACTTTGCGCCATGGGCTGGCAACGGCACCGTTATTACTTATCGGCATCGGCCGAATGGTGATGATGTCGACAGTTGCATCATGGAAATTTTCCTGTTGACCCGCTATCCGCAAGGAACCGATTCACCTGCGGATGCGCCGACATTCCGTCTTGGTATCGATCAGCCGTTTAGTGAAGCGGCAGAGGTCATGGGTGCGGGATTTGCCAATGTTTTTAATCAAGATGGTGCGAACCTTCCGCAAGTGCAGAAAGGATTGAAGGCATCAAAGAAAGGTGCGGTAACTCTGGGTAATTATCAGGAGGTGCGAATCAGGCACTTCCACCAAACGCTGGACAAGTATCTGCAGGCCAAATAGCTACGCGACCAATTAGGGGACAAGTTTATGAATAAATTACTGGAACCCTTTTCTCTCGAAGGAAAGGTCGCCCTGGTTACCGGCGCGTCGAGTGGCTTTGGCTTGCACTTCGCGCAGGTGTTAGCCGACGCCGGTGCGAAAGTCGCACTAGCCGCTCGTCGAACTGACTTGCTGGAATCTGCGCGCGATGCAATTGTTGACCGCGGTGGTGAGGCGATGGCGGTCACTATGGATGTGACTGATTCGGCGAGTATACGCGCTGCATTTGATCAGGTTGAACAGCAGTTCGGCACGGTTACGGTGGTCATCAACAACGCAGGCATTTCGATTGCGCAGTTGCTGCTCGAAGCTACTGATAGTGATTGGAACGACGTACTGAATACCAATCTCAACGGTGTTGCTTTTGTCTCACGGGAAGCCGCTAATCGCCTGGTTGCAGCTGACATGGGCGGCAGCATCGTCAATATCGCCTCAATTACCGCCAACCGCCTGCAAAAGATGCTCAGTAGTTATGCATCCGCTAAAGCCGCAGTGGTTCAGTTTACTAAGGCGGCCGCACTGGAACTGGCTGAGCACAACATTCGTGTGAATGCCATCTGTCCTGGGTACTTCAGTACTCCATTGATTAGTGAATGGCTGAAAACAAAGGACGGACAGGCATTGGTAAACCGTATTCCGATGCGCCGTACGGGAGAGCTTAGTGAGCTAAATGGGCCGCTACTTCTACTGGCATCTGATGCTGGTTCACTAATGACAGGCTCATCCATCACCGTGGATGGTGGTCATTTACTATCAGGGCTCTAAGCAAGGGCTGTCGTAGTTACATCTGGATTGACTTACTCAGCGAGGGACCATAACGATGATTAATCCCCTGACAAAAGCGCGTATTCAGCGCGACGAGCAGTATTGGTCAAACACTACCATTTCAGATGGTGCGTGGGAGAAGGCCGCTTCCACACCGGACGATGTGGCGATTTACCTGGAAAATGAAGCCCCGATAACCTACGGCTCCGTCGCGTTACAAGCCAGGCGTCTGATCACAGGTCTAAGAACACTCGGTCTCGTGCAGGGCGACGTGATTAGCTTCCAATTGCCAAATTGGCGTGAGTCGGTGGTTCTGGACATCGCTGCGTCGGCAATGGGACTCATCGTCAATCCTGTGATTCCGATATACCGGGACCGTGAGCTGCGCTTTATTCTCAAAGATGCCGGGACAAAGCTGATATTTATTCCCGAAAAAATTCGTAGTTTGGAATTTCCTTCGATGATTGCCTCCCTGCGGCCAGAGCTTCCCGACCTCAAATATGTAGTCACGGCACGCGCCGAGGGAAGTTATGAAGATACTCTTCGGTTCGAAGATCTATTGGACAACCCTCCCGCAGATTTCGATAGCTTGCCGGATGTCGATCCCAGCTCGGTGAAGACGATCCTATATACATCTGGAACCACCGGAACTCCGAAGGCCGTACTGCACAGCCACAATACATTGGCCCGGGTCATCCAGAACTCCGTGGATTGTTGGGGGCTCAGTGAAGGCGACATTATGTTGATGCCTTCACCTGTCACGCATATTACGGGCTATGGCTCCGGTATGGTATTGCCATTTATCTCCCCGGTGAAATCGGCATTGATGGCTCGCTGGGATGCGGACGCAGCCGTCGAATATATCCAGCGTGTCGGCGCCTCAGCTAGTGTAGGTGCCACCCCTTTCCTGGTAGAACTGCTGGCAGCGGCAAAGCGCCACAAAACCCGCTTACCGACGATGCGACTTTTCGCCTGTGGCGGTGCCGCTGTGCCCCCTCAGGTTATCCACCGGTGCTATGAAGAACTAGAGAATTGTCGTGCATTCCGCGTCTATGGCAGTACGGAAACCCCAGTTATTACGCAGGGGTTTGTTAAGGACGGAGAGCAAAGCCTCGCGGCGGAAACGGACGGTATGATCTATGGGTACGAGGTAAAGATTGTCGACGATGAAGGCAATGAAGTACCGATAGGTATCGATGGGGAGATCACCGCCCGTGGTGCAGGCATGATGCTCGGCTATGCAGACCCGGAACAGGACCGGGAAGCACACGACAAGGATGGCTTTTTCTATACGGGCGATATCGGTATGCGAACAGAAGACAACGCGATTCTGATCACCGATCGAAAGAAGGACATCATTATCCGCGGTGGTGAGAATTTGAGCGCAAAAGAAATTGAGGATGTATTACATGACCATCCTCAGATTAGGGAGGCGGCAGTTGTTGCCATGCCGCACTACAGGCTCGGTGAGGGTGTGTGTGCATTCGTGATTCCGGTTTCCGGTGACCACAAGCTCGATCTCCCACGGATAGCGGCGTTTGCCGATAGAGCTGCATTGGCGAAACAAAAAATTCCTGAGCATGTAGAGATTGTTGAGGACTTGCCCAGAACTCCTAGTGGAAAAGTAAAGAAAGATATTCTCCGTAAAGAAATTGCCGATATGTTTTTAGGCTAAACCATAATTTTTCAAGGGATGACAAAATGGGAACGTTAACCGGAAAGACTGCGGTTGTAATCGGTGCCTCCGGCACACAAAACTTTGGCTCTGCGATTGCTCGTCGGCTGGCGGCTGAGGGTGCGAACGTTGTTGTCGCCGCTAGGAGGCAGGAACCATTGGAATCGCTGGCGAGTGAGATTGGTGGTCTGGCAGTTGCCTGTGATATCACGGATGAAGATCAGATTCAGGGGCTGTTTGATACTGCGTTAAAAGAGTACGGTAACGTGGATATTGCGGTTAATTCTGCAGGAATTCACGCCGCGGGATTGATCGATGATCTCACTGCGGAGCAGATTCGTCCGACCTTGGAAATTAGTTTTATTGGTGCACTGCTATTTTTCAAGTGGGCTGCCAAGGCAATGAATCACGGTGGCTCAGTGGTGACTATTTCCTCCCTCACGGCAAGGATTCCCGGCCCGGAAATGGCGGTATACGCGGGTGCTCGATCGGGTATTGACTACGCGCTGAAAGTTGCGGCTGTTGAATATGCGGCGAAGAAAATTCGTTTCAACTCCATTGCTGCCGGTTTGATCGAGACTGATATGACTGCTCCCTTCTTTGGTGTAGAACCGTTGATTGATGCCTTTGTCGCCGATACGCCTGCAGGACGTATGGGTACCGTCGATGACATTGCAGAGGCAGCATTGTATCTGGCCGATGAATCGCGCTCCGGTTTTGTGAATGGTCAATTGATGGACCTCTCCGGCGGGCAACAAATGGGCCATTTGCCGCGTCTCTAGTGGTTTCGGCTACCGTTTGTGGGAGCCAGGCTTAATAACAAATCGAATAATCTTTATGGGAGGGCGGATATGTCCAACGATATGCAGGGTTATGAAGACGTAACGATCTATGGTTTATCCGAGGAGCGGGAGAACGAACTACTAACTAAGCAGATTGAATGTAATTTTATCTGGACCAATAGAGAGGGGCATGGTCTTGGGGTGATTATGAATTACATCGCCAAGAATGGCTCCATCTGGGTTACGGCCACTAGCCAGAGACCGCGGGTCAAGGCTCTGCGCAGGGACCCGCGCGCATCCGTAGTGATATCGAGTATGGGTACTGATATGGGGCCGGGTAAAACCGTGACTTATAAGGGACGGGTAAAGATTCACGAAGATCAAGCCACCAAGGATTGGTTCTATCCCGCGATGGCGAAGATCATCTCGCCTTATCCCGCACCTACTGAAGAGGCGGCGATTGCGCACCTGGATACCCCATTACGGGTGATTATCGAGTTGATTCCAGAGAAGACGATCAAGTTTGATGGGGATAGTATTGCGAAATCATCACATGAAGGAACCATTCCAGGGACATCGTCCTGAATATTCGGGAATACCCCTTCACGTTCACCAATTTGGAGAAGCAAAAAAACAGGCGCGATTAGCGCCTGTTTTTTGTTGCAATACGGTAAATGAATATGAACTCCGCGTAATGGCCTCTGTCTGGGTTAAGGATCGATGATAACTGGAATCTCTTCCAAGCCTCGGAGAAGAAGGTGAGGCATATACTCGAGTTTATCCGCCGGACAAGCAAGACGGAAATTACTGCTACTTTCTAGGAGTTTCTCCCAGGCAATGATCATTTCCAGCTTGGAAAGATGTTGACCGATGCAGACATGTGAACCGAAACCAAAGGCTATATGACGATTGACGTTCTTTCTGGTCAAGTCGAATTGTTGCGGGTTCGCAAACATCTTCTCGTCATGATTCGACGAGAAGTATTTTAGTAGCACCATGCTGCCAGCTGGGATCGTGACATCGCCAAGGGTGTAATCCGCCTTACAGACTCGCCACATATTGGAAGTAGGAGATGCAATCCGCAGCGATTCCTCCACGAGTGCTGGGATGAGTGATGGATCATCACGCACCATCTTTTGCTGTTCGGGATGCATACACAGCTGACGCATGCCTTCTGCGAGGGTCGCCGTGGTCGTTTCATTACCGGCAACCATGAACTGGGTACAGTGGGATAGCTGCTCTTCGATCGTAAGAGGACGGCCCTCGTAGGTTGCGTGGGCTACGCGTGTCAACAGATCGTCCTGCGGGTGCTTTCTGCGTTCGTCAAGTGCCTCAACGAACCACTCATATTCATCTTTTAGACCGGCGTGAGCGTTTAGCAGGGTTTCTTTGTCGCCCAACTGAGAGAATACAGTAACGTTATCCACCGTCCATTTGAACGCGAGATCACGCATCTCGAGAGGCATGCCAAGCACGTGCATAATGACTGAAAGCGGCAGTGGACGTGTGAACTTCTCAATGAAGTTAAAAGCCTGTCCTTTTGGAAGGTCACGGATGAGTTGATCGGTGAATTCACTTATCCATGGTCGGTATTTGGCCAAGTTCTTGGCCAGGAAGAAATCTCTGAGCTCATCGCGGTAGATCTTATGCTGTGGATCGTCAATCGTAAGTAGAGTCCCTTTGCCGAGGTCATATGTATTGGCCATTGCCGCCGCAACATCCTCATCTATTGCTTTGTCCGCACCTTGGGCAAGGGCAAAATCATTGGTAAATACATCAGGCTTTTTGTGTGCCTCACGTACGAGTTCATAGGTTGAGACGATATAGATACCGGAAGACGGGTCCTGGTAGACGGGTGCCTTCTCACGCAGGGTTTTGTCAAAGTGATACGGGCACTTGAGTGTCTCGGAGTCAAACAACGGCATTTCAGCCAAAGATTGTGGATCTTCTAGGGTTGCCTCAGTCATGTGCTTTTCCTCGTTATTGTCCAAGCATGATGCGGTACAAGAAAGCGTCTAATTCTGTGTTTCAACGTGTCTCATGATATTAGCAGGGGAATCTAAATAAAAACAAGCGTGACGGTTTGTTTTTATCTGCTTCTTGATCTGGATCAAGCGTGGCGGGTAAAGGGAGGGGGCAAAAAAGGAGGATGCTCCATGTGAGCATCCTCAGGCAGGCCTGCGAGTAGGCACCGCCCGTCAGGCGGGCGGTGCAGAGTAATTCGTGATGATTCTATTGTTCTGGTTGCAATGCTTCGCTATTAATCGCATCGGAGGTTTTGTCTCGCATGGAGCCACCATCAAATGAAATGGTTTTCTCGGGAACGACTTCGATAATGATGCGCTCTGGTGTATCCAGAAACTGCACAAACAAATCGGGTGTTGGAGCCGGGTTATTGGTGTGCCGGGCAAAGTCAGGGTAGAACCAGTCTTTCGTCTCCTGGTCAGTGTGCAATATCGCGTGGCCCTTAAAGGTAATGGACTGGCTGACGTCGATGTCTGTACCGGCGCTTGAAATGACAACACTGCAACGATTATCTCTTGCGAGGGCTTTCATACGTGCGCGTTGGGCGGTAGCGGTACACCAGATACGGCCATTGCGCCATATATAGCTCATGGTTACGCCCATGCCATGTCCGGCCTTATTGGTCCAGATAAACGTTAATTCGTTTTGCTTACGTAGGAGTGCCTCTTCTCTATCGTTGGTAAGCCCATACATAGTCACGTCATCATAGTTTTTTACATGGCTATCACTCATGGGGTTTTCTCTCCTGCTTATTTTACCAATCTACAGTTACTTCACCGAAATATGCTGTTGCTGTTAGAGCTGTGTTAGATCGAAATGGCTAGTCATATTTTCATTGCAAGCTGAAATTCGTGACATATGCGACTTTACCGTCATGGGCGATCTGGCCCGATGTTCTATACAGTGAATCTTTCCTTCTGATTCAAATGCGTTAAAAAACAGTACACATTGACTGTTTATCTGATAAGGTACAGATCAAACATAGGGAATGCAAGCGTGCTACTTACGGTAAGAGCACACTTTCATCAGGTCTGATGACAGGATGTTTGCCGGTATGAGTATCGAAAGAGATATGTGCGGTATTCGCGAAATATCCTCTAATACCGGCGTAGATGTTCCCTGGCATAGGGCGGTTCTTGAGAAGCTGAGTGATTCGATATTTGTTTGGCGTAAATTTCGACCTTTGTGGAACTGCGCGAAATATGCAACCAACAAGCAATCACGGCTGTTCAACGTCTTATCGTGATTCGATGCGCAAAATTTTTATATGTGGTACAAACTTTCAGGAAGTCTTAATAAATTAAAATAATACGAGGCTCAGTTACTTCATGGGACGTGTAGATAGTAAGGTAGCGATTATCACGGGTGCTGCATCTGGCTTGGGGCTCGCATCAGCGAAGCGGTTGGCTGAAGAGGGTGCCTCGGTGATTATGGCGGATATCGACGTTGCACGCGGAGAGGTTGAAGCAGCAAAGATCGATGGTGCAGCGTTTGTAAAACTGGACGTCACGAGTGAATCCGCTTGGGAGACTCTGGTCGATGACGTAGTTTCGGACTACGGATCGTTGGATATTCTTCTCAATTGCGCCGGTATTGCCGAGCTGGCCACGATTGAGCAGACGACTGAATCGCTATGGCGCAAAGTCAACGCGGTGGGCACCGACGGTACATTTTTCGGGTGTAAGCACGCCCTTCGTGTGATGAAAACGCAAGGGCGGGGGTCAATCATCAATATGTGCTCCACTGCGAGCATCCAGGGCGGGCCAGCAATTTTTGCTTATGCCGCGTCCAAGAGTGCTATTCGAGGCATGACTAAGTCAGTCGCCTGTTTAAGTGCTCAGGCTGGTTATGGCGTTCGCTGTAATTCTATCCATCCTGGCAATATGTCCACACCAATGCTCGATACGATGTACAACATCGTTCTTGAGCACGATCCCGTAACTGCTGCGCAGATGAAGAAAAGCTGGGTTGGCGATCCAATGGATGTAGCTAATATGGTGCTTTTCCTCTCCTCAGATGAGTCGGTATCTGTCAATGGAGCAGAAATGGTGGTCGATAATACGGTGACCATTACCGAGGGTATGGTTCCAAAAGTATAACTAGATCTACGCGTCCGCTTCTCAGAGATTAACCAATGAATGAAACTGATTTGCTCGAGTTAGAGTCTTCGTTTCGTGCCAGTTACTACGCTTACGCCGAAGGACTTGATCGAAAAAACTGGCAAAAGGTACGGCGCTGCTTTGCCGATGAACTGTATCTTGATTATGGCCCCGCCGTTGATCCAACAGTTTCGCCAGATAAGCCCAAGAATGCGGATGAGTGGGTTGACCGGTTGCGCCACAACATCGGTGGGTTTGACCTAACGCACCACGTAATTACAAATTTTCGCGTAGATGTGTCGGGCGAGTTACCAAGCTGTAAAGCCTATATGGTCGCAGACCATATTATTTTTCCCGATGCATCGATGCCGGTGGCCGGGCCCGAAGATGTTATTACCGTGATCGGTGAGTACACCAATTCCTATCAGCGAATTGGTGGAGAGTGGAAAATTTTGAAATCACGCCTTGAGGTATTTGGATCAAAGGGTAATTTGGATTTGTTTGCGCGTGCGATGGAACGCGTAACCAACACAGAGGTATCTGCGGCCCTATAGAGGAAGTGTACGCAGAGTGTTGGCGCTACTCGTGGTAAGGCGACTTTAAAAAAAGGATAAGTTAGGAGTTTAGCGATGGTTACACGGCCGGAGATGGATCTTTCACGTTTTCCCTACCTACAGGGGAATTATGCCCCTGTTTTGGAAGAGTCAACATTTGATGAGGGGGAAGGCGGGCTGCGAGTTGAGGGTAAACTCCCGGAGAATATTACCGGTGCCTTCATGCGAAATGGTCCAAACGTTGCCTGGCAGCCAGATCACTACGTGTATCCAGTGGATGGCGACGGCATGATCCATGCGGTCTATTTTAAGGATGGCCGCGTGCATTATCGCAATCGCTGGGTGAGAACACAGTGGTTTAAAGTCGAAGAACAGTTGAAACGTGCCTGTTGGGGGAGTCACGGGAAGCCATTCCCTGTAGATGAAGAGACCATTGCTGCCGGAGGCTCACCCAGCCCGATGAAAAACCCAGCAAATACCAATGTTCTCCTTCATGGAGGCAAGCTGTTTGCGCTGTTTGAGGCGGGGTTTCCTCATATCATGAGTCCAGACCTCTCTTCTGCAGATGAATATAACTATGATGGTTTGTTGACAGCCGGTGAAGGGTTAACAGCGCATCCAAAAATCTGCGGCCGGACCGGCGAGCTTATCTCGAATACACAAACCTTTACGCCTCCGTATTTCACCGTCCAAATATTCGACAAGTCTGGGGCACACAAGCGCTCCATTCCCATACACGGTATGCACCGCCGCGCAATGGTCCACGATATGCAAATTTGTGGGGACTATATCGTCGGATTTTTCGCGCCAGCGTTTCCGGATATCGAAGCGGCGATGAAAGGCAAAAATCCGTTCGTCTGGGAAGGCGACCGGGCCACCCGAATATTTGTAGTCCATCGAGATGGCGGAGAGCCGCAGTGGTTCGAGGCGCCAACGTTCTTCAGCTGGCATTTCTGTAATGGTTTCCAGAGTGGGCAAAAGCTCTACATTGACTATGTGTGGATGAAGAGCATGCCGGTATCCAATGATTTGGGTACAGGTGTCGAATCACAGATGCGGAATATGCACAGACTGACACTGGACCTGAAGTCTGGTGCAGTGACGGATGAGAAGGTGGGGGCTACCTACTGCGAATTTTCTCGATCTGATGATCGTCGATGTGGACAGCCCTATCGTTATGGCTTTGCTGCCGCGGCTACCGAGGCGTGGGGTGAAAGTCCTAATCATGGCTATAACGGCACAATTGCATACGATATGGATACTGGTAAATCTACGCTCTGGGACTACGGTGCGGGTGCGAATGCTGGGGAACCGGTACATATCCCTAATCCAGACAGCGAGAACGAAGAGGATGGTTATCTGATGACGTATGTTAATCATCCTAAAGAGGGACGTTATCTTGCCATACTGAGCGCAGGGAATGTGGGTAGTGGTCCCATTGCAAAGGTGTATATCCCGTCGCGGGTGCCGAATGGATTCCATGCAAATTGGATGAACGGTTTGACATTAAACGGTTAGCAAATAAGAAGATGAAGCTTTGCGCCGTATAGCTGTTGCCCTTAGCTCGAAAGAGTAGTTTCCGGTTTAAAGAGGTCCTGGATTAGTCGTAAACGACAATGGAGTAGTTAGTTATGACAAGTATTGTGAAAGGCGGATGTCTTTGTGGAGAGATTCGTTACGAATTTCCGCGGGAGCATGTGTTAACGGCGCTGCATTGCCACTGCAAAGACTGTCAAAGAGTGAGTGGTAGCGGCAAAGTGACGATTGTCCTTATCTCCTCAGAAGCTTTGACCAAGCGTGGTAGTCTCAACAGCTATACCACAGAAGGCACGGACGGCTCCCATGTGTCGCGGGGCTTTTGTCCGACCTGTGGGTCTCAGGTTCTCAGCAATGTCGAGGAGCTGGATACGGTCACATTCATCAAAGCAGGTTCACTCGACGATAGCAGTTGGGTGCAGGTGGGCACCAGTTGTTGGAGCTCTTCTGCTGCGCATTGGTCCCCAGTGGATAGTGAGCTGCCTGCATTCGAAAAGAACCCGGATCTACGGTAAGTCTTTGAGTGCTCTCGGCTTATTCAAGATAGCGGTTTCAACGTGAGCGCTACTTAGAAAGGACTTTTGATTATTTGAGAGTCCATTCGCTCTATTTGTGAGATTTTGCGAGATTCTTTAGAGGCGCGATCTTTCTATAGATCAAGTGTCACAGGTTGAAGGGTCATTTCCTACTCTACGAAAGCACAGTTCTATCCCCCCTCATTTCATCTCGAGAGAATTTTCTTTTCCTATCATCCAAATCCTGGATTTTTTCTTCTCTTATGTGGGAAGAATCGTCTTAATTTCCAGCGCGTGGTGTGCCTCTGCTTCCTTCACTGTTTACGCTCAACGCGCAATAAAATCTTGATAAAAATCAAATGGATGGGCACGCATTGGTAATATTTTATTCACATGCCGTGGTTGTTTTTTTGCGCACCGGACTTTGCGCCAGACCATTTTTCTTGAAATTAAAGTAAAAAGCCGCTTGCCATGGGACCAATTCGCTGTATAGCATAAACAGTACGTCCTGATTGTTTTGTGGTAGGGCTGATATTGGTTACACAGCATAAAAATTA
The DNA here is from genome assembly GCF_001999945.1 of Microbulbifer agarilyticus. Classification (NCBI taxonomy): domain Bacteria; kingdom Pseudomonadati; phylum Pseudomonadota; class Gammaproteobacteria; order Cellvibrionales; family Microbulbiferaceae; genus Microbulbifer; species Microbulbifer agarilyticus. The sequence goes on along the minus strand of NZ_CP019650.1, from coordinate 2,695,881 downwards.
AACCGCTGACCAATATCGAGTTGTTCAAGTGCCACCGGGGTCAAGGGGCTGATCTTCCCAAGGGAAGGACTGCAACCCGGTGGGGAACCACGAAAAGCGATGGGAGAGACAAATGCGCGCTACAAGGAAACTAAACAAGATTACCGCTGGGATGGCTTTGGCAGGCTCAGTGTCCACCCTCATGGCGATGCCACTTTTGGGGCATGCTCAAGAAGAGAAGGTTGCTCTCGAGGAAGTTACGGTTACCGCACGCAAGCGGACAGAATCCCTGCAGGATGTTGCGGTCTCGGTTACCGCGATCTCGACACAGCTGAAAAATGCGGCAGTGAAAAGTCTGCAAGATATCAATAATTACTCCCCTAATGTGAATTTCGACTTTGGTCCTGCGAGTGCCAATGGTGCTGCAATTTCCATCCGTGGTATTAGCCATCAGGATCCCGATAAGAGTATGGAAGCCCCGGTCGGCGTGATCGTGGACGGCGTGTTTATGGGCACCACCGCTGGCCAACTGATGGACAGCTTTGATCTGGAGCGGGTTGAGGTTTTGCGTGGTCCCCAGGGGACCCTGTTTGGTAAGAATACGACTGGCGGCGCGGTGAACGTTATTCGCTCAAAGCCGACCAAAGAGTATGGCGCGAAGCTTCAATTGGGAGTCGGCGACTTCGGTCTTCTGGAAACCAAGGCGATAGTAAATACACCGCTTACCGAATCTGGTGGTCTCAAGCTTTCTGTTAACAAAAAACAAAGTGACGGTTACTGGAAAAATACCACCACCGGCAAAGATGCTGGGGGGTTGGACTCTCTCAAGTTGGGCGTCGCTGTCGCGTTCGATGTGACAGAGAACTTCGACGTATTGTTCTCTTATGATCGAATTGATGATGATTCCGAGCGTGGCGCATTCTCGAACTTCAATGCAGATGACAGTATTGCTTGCCTGGTCAGTGTAGGTGGCCTGTTTATTCCTGGTATTGTGGATATACCCGCGGATCCTACCAACCCTGAGTTTGGTTCCGGATGTATGAGTATGGACCAGGGAAGCGATGAGGATCGTGTATCCACAAATGGCCCGAACACTGGTGCGATCGAGGAAGACTTCGTAACGCTGACCATGAACTGGGGTCTGGGCGATTGGCAGTTGACGTCTGTCACCGGTTATCAGGACCGTCAGGAAGCGTACAACTATGAGTGGGATTCGAGCCCGGTACAGCTTCTGACGGTTACGGGTGGCCATGAATACTCTCAGTTGAGCCAGGAGCTGCGCATCAACGGCCAGTTCAACGAAAATGTAAACCTTACCGCTGGTGTCTACTATTTCGAGTCCGATGCGAGGCAGCATCAGGATAGCTTCAATATGTGGTACTACCTAGGCTTTGGTCCCGGCTTTGCTATCCCTGATGGTATGGGCGGCGTGGTGCCTTTCCCACTCCCCATTGACGATGTGAGTGCAAATCTCGATGGCTCCGTTGACAGTGAAGCCAGTGCGCTATTCGCTAGCTTGGACTGGGCGCTAACGGACGATCTCTCGTTGAACCTTGGTGGTCGATATACCTGGGAAGAGAAGAGTTTTACCGGCGGAGCCGGTGGTTGGGATTCTCAAATTCTGGGGCAGGGGTTTGTTCCCCCTGGACCTGTACGCAATTTGGCGGATGATTGGAACGAGTTTTCTCCGCGTATCGCCCTGCAATACAACCTGACTGATGATGTAATGACCTTTGCGTCCTATGCCAAAGGATTCAAGAGCGGTGGCTTCTTTGCTCGAACGCAAAATGTCGCAGCGATTGCATCATTTGACCCAGAGTATGTCGATACGTATGAAGCCGGTCTCAAGAGCGAATGGCTTGATAGCCGTGTTCGCTTCAACGCGACCGCATTTATGACCGACTACACGGACAAGCAGGAAGAGATTCTTGTTCCGGAAGAAGGTGGCCAGGTAAATACGATTGTACGTAACGCCGGTGATGTGGAAATTTCAGGGCTAGAGCTCGAGCTGCAGGCGGCACTTACTACCGACCTGAGCATCTACATGATGGCCGGTATTCTAGATGCTGAATACAATGAGTTCTTTGCGGATGTTGATGGTGAGGCATTCCCGGGTGAAGGCGCGATTCCGACCGATAACACTTACTTGAAACTACGCAATACTCCGGATAGTACTTTCGGTGCAGGTTTCGATTATTATCGTGAAACGCCACTTGGCGAGTTGTCAGTGAACTATAGCTACCGCTGGTCCGATGAATATGAGAGCGAGTTCTTCAATGATCCTCGCGGGCATATTGACTCGATGGGGCTGCATAGCCTGAGCACAAATCTCACGATCGACGAGTCCTATCAGATCAGTCTCTATGGCCGAAATTTGACGAACGAACGCTACGCACGTTTGGTGAAGATCGGCGGGCTCTCCCAGATGGGTATGTACAACGCTCCTCGCACATACGGACTGCAGTTTACTGCTGATTTCTAGAGCGCTCTGGTCGATGCGGTGAAGGACTTTCTAATCTCTGGAAGTTCTTCACCCACGCTTTCTTTTTACCAGCTTTCTACACCTTTTTCGCATCCTCGAGAAATAGTTGCACTCGAGATGGGGGTAGGGAAGTTTTGGTAAACCAATAAATTAATCCACTAGCTACTACCGAATCTCTTTGATTCGGCCATCTTTTTCACATCCAAATTAAGCCCCAGTTTCCGCACAACTCGCTTGTGAAATACGCTAGCAATTTGTATTGCAACAAAAATAGATATGGCTATATTATAAACCGTACATCCTGATTGTTTTGTGTGCATGAATGGTATTTTGGTGAAGGTGGTTCAGTGGTAATCAATGAAAATCGTTTCGTCTGCTCAGGCTGAAAACAGCAATATCTGAATGCCGGGGGCAAGGTGTTCGGCAGATCGGGCGTTTCGGGATTACGAAATTTCTACGGAGAAATCCATGATAAAAATGAATAAGATTGCGGCTGCCGTGGCCGCAGTGGGTTCTATTTCTGTGGTGTCAGGTTTTTCGAGTGCAGCGTTTGCGCAAGAGGAAAAAATAGCGCTTGAAGAAGTTACAGTTACTGCCCGAAAACGCGCTGAATCCATGCAGGATGTACCGGTTTCGGTTACCGCAATTTCTACTCAACTGGATAACCCCGCAGTCCAAAGCCTGCAGGATGTCCAGGACTATGTACCCAATGTCTCCATTGACCAAATACCGGGAAACAATGGCGCATCTATTTCCATTCGCGGTATTAGCTTTCAGGAAACAGACAAGAGTCTGGATCCCCCGGCCGGTGTGATTCTCGATGGTGTTTACCTTGGGGTTGCCGCTGGACAGCTGTTGCACAACTTCGACATCGAGCGTGTCGAAGTCTTGCGGGGGCCACAGGGAACCTTGTTTGGCAAGAATACCATTGCCGGTGCCGTAAACGTGATCCGTACCGCACCCACCAAAGAATGGGGCGCGCGCGTGAAAGTGGGTGCAGGTGACTGGGATAAGCGGGAAATCAGTGCCGTATTAAATGCGCCTGTCGGTGAGAGTGGTGGTGTCAAAATCTACTCAAACAAGACCGAACACGATGGATATGTGGAAAACAATATCATCAACGAAGACCTGGGTGACGTCGACTATCAACAGCTAGGGGCAACATTTGCATACGATGTCACTGAGGCATTCGACGTGGCGTTGACACTTGAGCGCCTTGAGGATTATTCCGAAGTGGGTGCCTGGTCTAACTTCAGTCGAACTACCGACAGTATTGCCTGCTGGTCGACGTTGGGGGGAGCCGTACCTGGCATTCCTGTGGCCGATGTGCCATTCGGTTCCGGGTGCATGGAGTTTGACGACGAAAGTGGCGAGGGAAAAAGTTCGGTAAATGCGCCGAATACATCCACCGTCACAAACGACTACGCGAACCTGACGATGAACTGGATGGTTAGCGACTGGCAGATGACCGCTATCACCGGGCACGTGGACCGCGAAGAAGATTTTCGCGTGGAATACGATGCGAATCGCAACCCGTTCCTGCATGTCGAGGCCGCCCATCGGTACTCTCAAACGAGCCAGGAGTTCCGAATCAACGGTGATCTGACCGATAGCATTAACCTGACAGCCGGTGTGTATTACTGGGAGTCGGACTACTGGCAGACGCAGGAAAGCTACGATATGTGGTACTTCTTCGGTGTCGGTGACAATCCGGGTGACATTTCTCAGGATCTGACCGGTGAAGGAGACAATACTGCCTATTCGCTATTTGCCAGTGTCGACTGGCAGCTGACAGACGCGTTGATACTAAATCTCGGTGGGCGATATACCCAAGAAGAGAAGTCATTCCGCGGTAGCAGCGGTGAGCTAACTTATGTGCCTGCCGATATGGTAGTCGTCCCGGCCGGCCCGATTACCGCCATGAAAGACGACTGGAATGAATTCTCTCCGCGCATCGCCCTTCAATATGCACTCAATCCGGACGTTATGTTGTTTGGATCCTATGCAAAAGGCTTTAAGAGCGGTGGTTTCTTTGCGCGAACCCAAGATGTCTACGGAATGCAGTCCTATGACCCAGAATATGTGGATACATTGGAAGCGGGCGTTAAGAGCGAGTGGCTGAACAACCGTGTGCGTCTCAATGCGACCGCATTTGTCAGCGACTATTCCGATAAGCAGGAAGATGTGATTGTTCCTGACTCAACCGGGTCCGTTAGCACTGTGGTGAGAAATGCATCTGACGTGGATATCCAGGGACTTGAAGTTGAACTGACCGCAGTGGTTACCGCAAATCTCAGCCTGTTTATGAATGTGGGGCTGCTGGATACGGAATATAACGAGTTCTTCGCAGATATTAGTGGCGATGGTATTGCGACCGACAACTCCGGTCTCGTGATCCGCAATGCACCAGAGAAGACTCTGGGTATCGGTGCGGATTACGTTCGGGATCTCAGCTTTGGTGCCTTCACCGCAAATTACAATTATCGCTGGCGCGATGAGTATCAAACGATCTTCGGTAATGATCCGCTCGGATTGGTGGATACGACAGCATTCCACAATCTGAGTCTTGGTCTCAATATCGACGAGAAGTATGAGGTTAGCCTTTATGGCCGCAACCTCACCGATGAGCGCTATGCGCGGGTGATCCTGATTCCGCCCGTATCCAACTTTGGTCAATACACCCCTCCACGGCACTACGGTGTCGCATTTGCCGCAGATTTCTAAGTAATACGCTCCCGCCTCGGTGGGGGATTTTGTAGTGCTCCCACGTTGGTGGGAGCGGTTTTCATAGTAGTAGGTAGTAAAGCAGTAAGGGCAGTAGATGCATTTAGATTCAAGCTAGAAACACAACATAATAAAGGATGAGAGAATGATAATTAGAAATACACTACTCCTATTAGCGATAGTGTCGCTATCAATTGCCACAGGCAGTCAGGCACAGCCTTTACCTGGCTATCAGTCATATAACGGTGTAACTAATGACGTCGGACCGGATCTGGCTACCGTAATTGAGTACGACGCGACGAAAGCCGCATGCGATCAGTACCAATCTGATCTGGATCAGTACCTCATAGATAATGACGCTATCTTGAGCCAGCTAAGTGATTTAGAAACAAGCATGGCTGTACTCTCCGAGCAAGAGCAGTACATCGTAGATAACTTTGTGGATACCTATGATGAAGCTACCTTGCTCAAATGTGGTAAGTATCAATACTTTTACGAGACCTTCGATACTACTGGTCCACCCAAATCGATGATGCACTTTATGCTGCGTAACTTCGAAGAGTATTTTGGTCCAGGCTTCGAAAACTATGGGATGTATGAAGATCCTAACCCTGTAGCGGCGATTCCTCCATCTCCATATAACCCCGATATTGGTAGCAAGCAAATGCCAGTTGGTATTGCTTCTAGTTCTGGTGATTTCGGGTCATCCGTGCCCGTATATGCCTTTACGTGTGCGGCATGCCACTTCAGTAAGATGGGAGACGAAAATTTTGCCGTCGGCATCGGTAACACGCGTTACGACTATGCGAAGATGATCGCCGCTCAAGGTCAGCTTCCATACGCTTTTCTATTTCAAGCGCCGAATTTGGTAGGTGGGACGGATGAGGTTGCCGAATCACTATTGAATGCTTATGTAATACCGGAAGTGCAGGTTGAATTGTCAGCGCCTGTTGCTGCCGCACGCGCAACGCCGGGTGCTGTGGACGAGTGGTTTGCCCTGGATGCAGAACTAAATGAGGGTTCTACTGCGGAAGATCGGGCGTCAATAGCCTCCACCTTAGATCAACAGAGGCAAGGTTGGGCGACGTGGTCGGGAGTGATGGACTTCCTTGTTCCTCCAATGCAGGACGATGGACAGTTCACGATTACTCGTATTCTCAACTTACCTAATGTCGTTTCGGATGTGAATGTTCAGAAACAACATGGATTCGAGTATCAAGCGGGTCTTGGTTGGCATGGCGGTTCGTTTGACTTGATAAATTTTGTACGTTCATTCATTACACTTACTCCAAGTGATATCGACAATCCCGGTTCACGTGCTGAGTATAATTATTGGGTAAATGAATATCGCTATATGCCGATAGTGCGATATATCGAATCATTTGAAGAGCCTAATCTTCCTGTGGATCGGACCTTCGACCTGGTTAGCGCGAAGAGGGGGGAGTCGATCTTTGATAACCAATGTGCCAGTTGTCATAACGGACCGGGTGGGGAAACCAGTCGTCCATATGATCATGCTGAGATCGAAGTGGAAGACGGTCATGCCAATATTATGGATCTATATTGGGATGATGCTTTGTTTGGTGGTATAGGCGGTTGGGAGACTAATATCGCTCCCATACGTGATCGCTTCCCTGCCGGTGAGACCGGTATTTATACCAGGCAAGTTAAGTCTCCCCGTTTCATTTCAATGTGGGATAATGAACGACTACTCCACAATGGTTCTGTTCGCGGCCTCAATGAACTATTCACTTGTGCAGATGGTCGTGTCAGTGATGCAACTCAGCCCGATACTCAGTTTTCCAATCAAGGCCATGAATTCGGTTGCTACTTCAATGCTCAAGATAAAGCAGACCTGAAGGCATTTATCGAAACCTTTGCCACCACTCGAAATGTTGGAAATAGATATAACGGTCAGTGGGATGGTCCTTGTCACACACTTAATAACGGTAAGTCACAGATAGTGAATTTGACGTTTGCCAAGGGCAAGCGCATGGATTTGCTGGTTAAGTACTACAGCGACGCCAACTGTGAGGTGTTTGATACGGAACGGGTTAAGAACCCAGGTCACGGTCTCTCCTGGGAGATGGCTGTCGGTAGTTCGTTCACTAATTCACGAGGATACCTATCGCATAATGTCACTTATACGAAGCCTGACGGCACCATTGCGGAAGATGTTATTGCAATTGAAGGCGATCAGTTGGCAAACGCGGAAGAGGGCGACCCAGAGCCCAGAGGGCTGTTTATTCGTGAGCGCATTGACTACGCGGGCCTGAACGGACTTTGGTTGAACAATGAGTGTACCGCTGACAATACGCGGGAATTGCTTGCGATTCGTGATGGCGTTCGGGTCAATAAGACCGTGGCCTACAATGCGCCGGGTTGTACCGGCGGCGTTCTCAGTATGGTAAACGACAGTGCCTGGACCTTTGAGGATCCTAAGTGGCTAAATGCCGGTGTGCGTGGAACAACATTCCCTATGCACAATATGCGCCTGAAGATGACCAATGTTAACGATGGATCCAACTGGACGCAGTTCGTTAATGTCACTGAAACGACCTTGCATGCAATGTTTAATAACTACTATGCGGCCAGTATTAATGGGAATGGTGAGCACTATACCCGGGTCTATAACATCAATACCGCAGAGTAATTTTTGAGCGTGACTTTTTTGACCTGAGATGTAGCTTTTGGGGGGCTTAATGCCCCCTGATTTTTTGAGTGATTGTTTTAATTTAATCTGATACCTTTGAAGGAAATAAATATTACTTTCTAGGTTGTTGCGCAGTCACAGCGTTTCGAAATGAGCGTGTGGTAATCGTTGTAAGCTCTGGAGGTCAATTCGAAAGACGCTGCGAATGCAGAGTTAATAGGAATGACGATGAGTGAGCAAAAACCTGTAATAGCCATTATTGGTGGGACTGGAGCACTGGGAACCGGGTTGGCGCGTCGCTGGCTACAAGCCGGTTACAAAGTCATTATCGGGTCTCGTACTGCCGAGAAGGCTGCTACCGCGGTGGATGACCTGCGGGACATCTTGCAGCAGCGGGGTGTGAGTAGCCCATCTGTCGAAGCCATGGACAATTCCGAAGCTGCCTCAAAGGGTGAGGTAGTCGTGCTTACTGTACCGTTTAGCCATCATTCCAGTACCCTGGAGCCTCTGAAGCATTCGCTACAGGGAAAAATCCTCGTTGATGTTACGGTGCCACTGGTTCCCCCGAAGGTTGCGCGTGTGCAACTCCCTGAGCAAGGCTCTGCCGGCCAGATCGCTCAGACCCTCCTTGGTGACGAAGTTCACGTTGTATCTGCCTTTCAGAACGTGCCAGCGATTCATTTGCAGGAAGGCGACGACCTTGATTGCGATGCGCTCGTTTGTGGCAATAGCAAAGAAGCGCGCGCAAAGGTCATTGAGTTGGCAAATGCGGTAGGAATGCGTGGGCTCCATGCCGGGCCAATTAATAACGCCGCCGCAGTTGAAGCAATGACGTCTGTATTGATTTTTATCAATAAACAGTACAAATCGCACGCTGGTGTACGCGTTACTGGTGTTGAAGCCTAGTTTTTAGGACGGAGTCTTCACTATGGTGCAGCGAATGGAACTGATTGCCTTGCCCGATTTTCCTCTGGTAGAACCGGGGGATGACTTGGCAGTGCTTGTCCGGCGATCTCTCCGTCTTGCGGATATCTCCCTGGTAGATGGGGATGTTCTGGTCCTTGCACAGAAAGTATTTTCGAAAGCGGAAAACCGCTACGCCTATCTGAATCAGGTACAGATCACACCGGAAGCCCGCAAGTTGGCTGATAAGACCGATAAAGATCCTCGCCTGGTACAACTCATTCTGGACGAATCCGTTGAAGTTCTCAGGCACCGGCCGGGGGCTATCATCGTCGAGCACCGTCTTGGCTATGTGCACGCTAATGCAGGCATAGACCAGTCCAATATTGAGTCCAATCTAGCGGATGAGCGCGTTTTACTACTGCCGGAAGACCCGGATCGCAGCGCAGCCGCCTTGCGAAGCAATCTCCGCGCTGCATCTGGGGTAGAAGTTGCGGTCATTATGAACGATAGCGCCGGCAGGGCGTGGCGGAACGGCACTATTGGATTTGCGATTGGCACTGCTGGTCTGCAGCCCGTTATGGATTTAGTGGGTAGGAACGATCTTTTCGGCAGGGCGCTGGAGACGACGACCGTGGCCGTCGCCGACGAGTTGGCTGCGGCCGCCTCGTTTTTGATGGGGCAGGCCGCGGAAGCGGTCCCGGCAGTACTGATTCGCGGGGCTAATTTGCCTCAGGCCGAACTGGGGTCTGGCAGCTTAATTCGAGAGCGTAGCCAAGACTTATTTCGTTAGTCGATATGCAGGAGTATATGCAGTTGCTTCCTAAAGGTAAGAAAATCCTCGCTCTCTCCGGAGGGGTTGGTGGCGCTAAGTTGGCGTTGGGGCTTAGTCATTGCTTATCGGCTCATCAGCTTACAGTGGTAACCAATACGGCCGACGATTTTGAGCACCTGGGTCTCAGTATTTCTCCTGACCTGGATACGGTGATGTACACCCTGGCTGGCATCAATGATCAGGAAAGGGGCTGGGGAATTTCCGGCGAATCCTGGACGAATCTTGCTGCTCTGGAACGGCTTGGTGGCGACACCTGGTTCCAATTGGGCGACCAGGACCTTGCAACACATCTTATTCGTACGCAATTACGGACTTCGGGAAAAAGTCTTTCAGAAGCGACGGCTTATTTGTGCCGTCAGCTGGGGGTTTCGGCCAGGGTTTTGCCGATGTCTGACGATCCGGTCCGAACCATGGTCGTGACTGAGCGCGGCGAAATTGGTTTCCAGCAGTACTTTGTTAAGGAACGCTGCGAACCGAAAGTCAGTGGATTTCGTTTTGCGGGCGTGGATGTCGCTGCGGCGCATCCGGAGTTTCTGTCTCTGTTGCGCGACGAGAGTCTTGCTGGCGTTGTTATTTGTCCTTCTAATCCGTTTGTTAGCGTCGAGCCATTACTGGCTTTGAATGGTGTGCGAGAAGCACTTTCTAAATGTCACGCGCCGATTATAGCCGTTTCCCCTATCGTCGGAGGACGAGCCATTAAAGGTCCGACGGCAAAAATGATGCAAGAACTTTCTATGCCAACCTCTGCAACGGCAGTGGCGAAGTACTATGGGGATGTTCTCGATTGCTTCGTGCTCGACGACGCTGATGCGAGCGAATCCTATGCGATCCAGGCAATGGGTATCGATACGTTAGTAACTCCGACGGTGATGCAGTCGCTGCAAGATCGGATCGAGCTGGCGGATCAAGTTATTCAATATGCCACGTGCTTCGCGCGACAAGATCTTGTGGTGTAGGGGATTCCGTTATGTGGGCATTGCTACCCCTGAAGCGATTTAGTGAGGCCAAGCAACGGTTGTCTGGAGTACTTGCGCCGGGCGAACGTCGTGGGCTATTTCGGGCAATGGTCAGTGATGTGTTGACCGTCCTACAGTCACACCAGGGAATTAAAGGGGTACTCGTCGTTGGGCAGGATTTTGCGGCACGTGACCTTGCCAGTCGGTTCGATGCCGACTTCCTGAGCGAGTCGAGTCTGGCTGTAGTCGGGCTCAATGAAGCGGTATATGCCGGTATTCGGACTCTTGCGCTTCGCGGTATCAAGCAGGTGATGGTCTTGCATGGCGACCTGCCTTTGATCACGCATGCAGAAGTGAGCGAACTACTGGATACGCACTGCCAGGAAGGCCAGTCCTCTGTGGTGACGATAGCCCCCGACAAGCTGGCACTCGGCACCAACTGTTTGATCTGCCCAACCGATGCTGATATGACCTTTTTCTATGGCAGCAATAGCTTTGCTGCGCATTCCAAATCCGCTTTTCGTGCAGGTCTGCAGTTGCAAGCGATCTCCTTACCGGGTGCCTCGCGGGATATCGATACTCCTGAAGATCTGCAAGCGCTACTGCGGATTGCGGGTGACGATCGGGCGGTGAATACGATGCATTATTTACATGCTGCTGGGATTGCTGCGCGGCTGCGCGGCAGCAGTGCGGCGGTTACGCAGGATTTGGACGAGCAGTATTACAGGGTGAGCTGATGACAGGAGTATCAATGGCGACTTTCAATTCGGATGCGGCTTTACCCTCAGATGAGCAGGCGCTCGCACTTGCCGAGTACAGTGATACTGCTGCGCTCATGCAGCAAGCGCGGAAGCTGCGTGATAGTCATTATCGCAATCTGGTGACTTATTCACGCAAAGTATTTATTCCTTTGACGCAATTGTGTCGTGATGTCTGTCACTACTGCACTTTCGCCCAGACACCGAACAAGATTGATTCTCCGTATATGTCGGTTGGTGAGGTGTTAGCGTCCGTTCGTGACGCGGAGGCAATGGGCTGTCGAGAAGCTTTGTTTACACTCGGAGAGCGTCCGGAAGATCGTTACAGTGTGGCGCAACGGACTTTGGAGGAAATGGGCTTCAAGTCCACGCTGGAATATGTCGCGCATGTGGCGGGGCAGGTTATCGAACATACCGGAGTATTACCGCATATCAATGCGGGGTGTATGGATCGTGCTGAAATCGAGATGTTGCGCCCGGTGTCTGCTTCCATGGGCATTATGTTGGAGTCGGTATCCTCGCGATTGTGTGAAAAGGGCATGCCGCATTATGGCTCTCCCGACAAGCAACCTGAACGCCGCCTGGAAACGTTGCGTCTCGCAGGTGAGGCCAAGGTACCTTTTACCACCGGCATCCTGATTGGGATTGGTGAAACTCGGCGGGAGCGGATCGAGTCGTTACTGGCGATACGCGAAGTGCATGCACGCTATGGCCATATTCAGGAAGTGATTATTCAGAATTTCCGTGCGAAACCGGGCACCAAGATGGCCGAGGCGCCGGAGCCAGATCTCGAGGATCTGGTGTGGACCATTGCCGTGGCAAGGATCATATTTGGCGCGGAGATGAGTATTCAGGCTCCGCCAAATCTAAGTCCTGGTGTGTTGCCCAGATTGATTGATGCAGGAATCAACGATTGGGGTGGTGTTTCTCCTGTTACCCCGGATTTCGTCAATCCCGAGGCACCGTGGCCGCACGTGGAGAAACTGGCACGCGAGTCAGCACTCTGTGGCAAGTTTCTTCAGCAGCGTCTTACCATCTATCCAGAATATGCGCTCGCGGGGCCAGAATGGTTGGACGCGGCACTACAGCAGCCAATTTTGAAGATGCTGGACAGTGACGGTTACCCTCGAACTGATGACTGGGTCTCTGGGCAGAGTACGGGTGCCCCTGCGACTGCGTTGCGTGCCCTGAGCGATGTGAGCGACGACCAGTGTGTGAGCGAAACACTAAAATCGATCGTGGCCAAGGCGTGTCGTGGTGAGACTCTGTCAGAGCGAGAAGTAGAGCGGTTATTTTTGGCGCGGGGGCCAGAAGTGTCTTTTGTTTGCGCGGAGGCAAACCGTCTGCGCCAAGCGGTGAACGGTGATACGGTTCGGTATGTGGTGAACCGAAATATTAACTACACCAACATCTGCTATTTCAAGTGTCAGTTTTGCGCGTTTTCCAAAGGAAAATTGAGTGAGAACTTACGTGGTCTTCCCTATGACTTATCGCTGGAAGAAATCCAGCGGAGATCTACAGAGGCGTGGGAGCGCGGGGCGACCGAGGTATGTATGCAGGGCGGTATTCACCCGGATTATACCGGTGAAACCTATCTGGCTATTCTGAAGGCGATTAAGTCAGCGACACCGGGTATGCATGTCCATGCATTCTCCCCACTTGAGGTATGGCAAGGTGCGAAGACCGTGGGGGTTCCTGTACGGGAGTTTCTACAGGCGTTAAAGGGTGCGGGTTTAAGTAGTCTGCCAGGCACTGCGGCGGAAGTGTTGGACGATGAAGTGCGCCAGATAATTTGTGCGGACAAATTGAACACCAGCGAATGGCTTGAAGTGATTGAAACAGCCCACGAAGTGGGGCTCCGGACCACCGCCACAATTATGTTTGGTCATGTTGACCGCCCGATTCACTGGGCTCGTCACCTGTTGCGTGTGCGTGATGTTCAGTCGCGTACCGGCGGTTTTACTGAATTTGTTCCCCTGCCGTTTGTGGCCCAGGAATCGCCGATTTATCTGAAGGGAAGGGCAAGGATGGGACCGACGTTCAGGGAAACCCTGCTGATGCATGCGGTTGCCCGGCTGGCCTTGCACGGTTCCATCGTCAATATTCAGACGTCTTGGGTAAAAATGGGCGAGGCGGGGATTGCCGCTTGCCTCAATAGTGGTGCCAATGATTTGGGGGGAACCCTGATGAACGAAACCATTACCCGTTCTGCCGGGGCGGCGCACGGGCAGGAAAAGACACCCACCTGTATGGAAGCGCTGATTCAACGTATGGGGCGAGCACCAGAGCAACGTACCACCGCATACGGTGAGGTGCCTACAGAGCGGGTGCGTGCTTCGTTTGTTGCAGTGCCTCTCCGGGAAGTTGTTAATACTCCAGTAAGCACCAGAAAACGGAGTTGTGGGCCGAAGCGGGCATTGGTACGTTCCAGTGCGCGCGTGCAGGAAGAACTGATAGCAACCACTTAGTTGCTTAGTTGCGCAATGCCACACAAAGCAACAAAAAAAGGGCCCACATGTGTGGGCCCAAACCTGGCCTCCTCGAGGCATTCAGGGGTGCGATAAAGTCCGTAAGGCTACTGGCTGATTTGCGTAAGCACCTTGCATTGGTGCGTTGGCGTTCTCAGCGCCTCAAAAACACCGGGTAAGTCATCGAGACTCACCACATCGGTAATCATTGGCTCGATATCAATGCGTCGTTCTGCGAGCATGGCGATTGATGTCTCAAAGTCGTCCTTGGTGTAGGCGATGGCGAATTGCAGGTTGAGTTCTTTGACCAGGCCCAGGAAGGGCATGATGTTGTCCGGTTGCTCACATACCCCCACCGGTACAATCTTGCCGCCATAAGGGGCAATTTCCATACACTGCTGCAGCAGGCCGGGAGCGCCGACGCATTCAAAAATGATGTCCGGTGCTGAACCAGTAAGGTCACTAAATTGCTCGAGCAGCCCCATGGCACCGGCACTGACGTCCGGTTGAACCACGTGATTGGCTCCCATCTTCTTAGCCAGTTCTGCACGGGACTCGGCAAGCTCACTGACAACAACGTCCCGAGCCCCAAAGAATTTGGCCCAAAGCGCGACCGTGAGCCCAATGGGGCCTGCGCCGGTGATCAGTACTCGGTCGCCGGCTTTTAGATTGGCGACACGTACTGCGTGCAGCCCGACAGCCAGCGGCTCAATCAGGGCTGCGGTTTTGAGGTCCAGACTGTCTGGGATGAGGATGGTTTCGCGTGCGCCAGCGGTGACATATTCGGCAAAGCCGCCCTGATCATTTACGCCAGATATCTTCTTTTCCTCGCACTGGAAGAATTGCCCGGTTGCACAGGCTGCACACTTCCCACAACCGATAAACGGTATTGAGCAAACCCGGTCGCCAACCGCCCAATTACCCTCAGCGTGTTTACCTACCTCGGCAATCTCACCGACAAACTCATGCCCGAGGATTTGTCCGCAGCAGGCTGTGGTCAAGCCTTCGCGGGTGGCGTGGAGATCTGTGCCACAAACGCCGCAGTAAGCGACCTTCATAACCAGTTCGCCGGAGGAGGGCGTTGGATCCTCAACGGTTTCAACGCTCAATGGCTGGCCAACCTCTTTAAACACCGCTGCTTTCATAGTGGTATCCCAATGGTTTACGTGGCTGTTATGTACGGCTGACAGGGAGATGCAAAGCGCCTTTCGATCACTGCCATCACTGGTAGAGCGCCTGAATCTCAATTCTTACAGACAGCCTATCCAAGCAAAAACAAACAGTCAACACTGATTGTTTTTAATTTTCAGGTTTGTTACCCTGCTGTTAGATGGTCGCTAAATAACCAACAACACTGCCCCGGTAAGGACTCCCTATCTAACCGGGCAGCTACCAACACACTAGGAGATTGTTATGGATCTCGGGCTTTCCGGAAAAAAGGCAGTCATTACAGGTGCAACCCGCGGTATCGGGCGTGCGATAGCAGAACAATTGGCCAACGAAGGTGTTGACCTCGCCATATGCTCCAGAAATCAAGAAGAAGTTGATACGGCGGTAAAGGCACTGAGTGGAAAGGGTGTCAAAGTCATCGGTGCGGTGGTGGATGTTGCTGACAAAGATGCCTATCAGTCATGGGTGGCGAGTGCTGGGGATGAGCTCGGCGGTATCGATATCTTCGTACCCAATGTAAGTGCTGGCGGCGGCAACATGGGGGATGAGGGCTGGATCAATAATCTGAATGTCGATGTCCTTGGTACAACCCGTGGCGTAGAAGCGGCGATGCCTTTCCTCGAGCATTCCAAAGCAGCTTCTATCGTAATTATCGCGAGTACCGCCGGTGTCGAGACCTTTATGGGGCCGCAGCCCTATAACGCGCTGAAGGGGGCTCTGGTAATTTACGGTAAGCAATTGAGCCAAGCCGTTGCAGAGCAGGGTGTACGCGTGAATTGTGTGTCCCCCGGTCCTGTATTTGTCGAGGGGGGAGCCTGGGATTTCATCAAAGAAAATATGACGGACCTGTATGAAGGAACTCTGGCGCAAATTCCACAGGGTCGTATGGGCAGTCCTGAGGAGATTGCCAATGCGGTGACTTTCCTGGCAAGTCCGGCAGCGAGTCTCATCACCGGTGTAAATCTGGTAGCTGATGGCGGCTTTACCAAACGGGTACAGCTGTAATCTGAAGCAGTGGCTGTGTCACACGGGGCGCAAGGACGATTGCGTCCCGTTACTTTCTTCGCGAATGACCGGAGGGCGCTATGGGTAAAAGTGATCGTATTGATGTCTATCTCGTTGCCGGTGGTAAATACCACAATATTGACCACGCGCGCGTTGAATTATTGAAGCTGCTTGCAGAGCAGCCCAGAGTCAAGGTCAAGGTGGGCGCTGATTACAGTGATATTGATGCAATCTGCGAATCTGATTTCATCATTACCTACACCTGTGATGTGATCCCGACTCCAGAGCAAACCACACGCTTATGTGAGTACGTCCGCTCGGGGAAAAAATGGTTCGCGTTGCACGGTACCAACTCGATTCTCCGTTTTCTCGTGAACGATGGTGATTTCACTGTCGATTGCCCGGAAGACAATGTTCCCTTTATGCAAATGCTCGGCAGCCAGTTTATGGCGCACCCGCCGATTCACGAATATGAGGTGAAGGCTACGGAGCCTGAACACCCCCTGGTGAAGGGCATTCCATCATTCAAGGTCGATGACGAACTGTACCTGAGTAAATTTCACGGCGAATACCAGACTTTACTGCATACCCACTGGAATGACCCGGTTGAAAATTTCACTAGCAACGACTGGGTGAAAGAGGATGATATACAGCCGGTACTCTATATCCACCCCTACGGCGAGGGACAGGTTTTGTATCTCACGCTAGGCCATTGCCGTGGCAAATACGATATGCAGCCGGCGATTGAGGAGTATCCTGAACCCGAGGAGGGCGCCTGGCGAACCGAAGAGTTCTATGAACTGCTTCGTAGAGGTATCTGTTGGGCGATGGATCCTATTTCACAGTAGATGTTGCTCGCAGACAGATCAGAGTGGGCCGTTAGAGAATCAATCATAGGGAACGGTGAGTATGGACCTATCGTTTAGCCAGGAAGAGCTGGTATTTCAGCAGGAAGTACGTGCATTTTTGCAGGAAAATTTGCCGGCACACATTGTCGAAGCGACGCGCAATGGTAGTGGTGTTTTCGTAGACAAGGACATTGCACTGGAGTGGCAGGGGATTCTGGCAGAAAAAGGCTGGGCGGTACCGCAATGGCCGGTAGAGCATGGTGGCACCGGGTGGACGGCGACCCAGAAGTACCTCTTTAGTAAAGAGTGCTACCACGCAGGTGCACCGATGCTGATTCCTCTTGGCCTACTCATGCTCGCGCCTGTCATCATGGCATTTGGCTCGGAGGCGCAAAAGGCGGAATACCTGCCCAAGATGCTGAACGGTGAACACTACTGGTGCCAGGGGTACTCCGAACCGGGTGCTGGGTCTGATCTGGCCAGTCTGAAGCTGAAGGCTGAGGCCGATGGCGACGATTACCTCCTGAACGGCTCCAAGATCTGGACAACACATGCGCACCTTGCGGATCATATTTTTTGTCTGGTTCGTACCGATAGTCAATGCAAGCCTCAGCACGGTATCAGCTTCCTGCTGGTGGATATGCGCACCCCCGGAATTACCGTTGACCCGATTATCACCATGGCGGGTGACCATGAGGTGAACCAGGTCTTCTTCGATAATGTACGGGTTCCGCAGTCCAACCGCATTGGCGAGGAAAACAAGGGGTGGACTTATGCCAAATATCTTCTTGAGTTTGAGCGGGGCGGTGGTTTCAGTGGTGACCGAATTCGCCACGAGCTGAATCAGCTGAAAGGCCTCATTGCCGATGTGCAAAAGTCTACCCCGGGGTTCGATCGTTCCGGGTCGATTGGGCGTAAAGTGGCGAGAATAGATATTGATTTGAAGGCGTTGGAAATAATCGAGCTGCGTATTTTATCGTCACTCAGTAGTGGGGGGACGCCGGGACCGGAGTCGTCGGTGATGAAGCTCACCTATACCCGTATTGAGCAGGCGGTTAATGAGCTGGCAGTTGAAGTGATCGGATACCAGGGCATTGCAATGGATCCTGTCGAAGATGGCAGCGACGAACGGCCAGACTATATCAGCTCTATCGTCCCGAGATACCTGAACAATCGCGCCGCCTCCATTTTTGGCGGGTCGCAGGAAGTTCAGCGCAACATTGTTTCCAAATTTGTGTTGGGTTTATAGGGCTCGATTAAGAGCCCTTTTTTTAATCCATTGGAAGCATACTGAGTTGCGTATTTACTACCTGAAATGCTTTTTGGGGTATCAGGCGTGCTCTAGGATTTCCAGAATACTGGAGAAATCTTTCTTGCCATCACCTGCCAATTGTTTTTCGCGATAGAGCGCCTCGGCGTGCTGCCCCAGCGGAACCTTGCTGTTGGTTTCCTTGGCGTTGGCAATCGCAAGCCCCAGATCCTTGGTCATAAGGTCCACCATAAAGCCTGGTTGGTAGCCTCGTGATGCCGGGCTATCCATGACGCCCGGATAGGGGTTGTACAGCTCCAGAGACCAGTTGCGCCCGGAACTCTTCAGCATAATCTCGGAGAGAATACTTGGGTCCAGCCCGCTATTTGCCCCCATCTTCAGCGCTTCGCTGGTGCCAATCATATGAATGGCAAGCAACATGTTGTTGCACATTTTGGCAACTTGTCCTGCGCCGTGGCTACCAGCATGGAAGATATTCTGACCCATTGCAGACAAAACAGATTTTGCCTGTTCGAACCCGGTTTTTTCGCCACCGCACATAAATGTGAGTGTGCCAGCTTGAGCTGCAGCGACACCGCCGGAAACGGGCGCATCGAGGAACTGTAGCCCGCGTTCGCCGGCCTTCTGTTGTACCCTTCGGACCGTATCAACATCGATGGTTGAGCAATCCAATACCAGGCAATCCGTGTTTATGGTATCGAGCAGTCCCGCTGCACGGTCGTCGCCCAGATACAGGCCTGCCACATGTTGCCCCGCGGGTAACATGGAGATCACTACCTGGGCATTTTCAGCGGCGTCGAACGGGCTCTTTGCGGCCTTTGCGCCAAGTTTAACCAGGGATTGCATGGCGGTATCTGACAGGTCAAACACTCGAACGTCGTGCCCTGCTGCTACAAGGTTCGCTGCCATAGGGCCGCCCATATTACCCAGTCCGATAAATGCGATCGTCGTCATTGCTGTTTCCTCTTGAGGATGCGGTTACAGATCTGAAAGGGGATTTCTTGCCCAGGGTGGTGTGAAGCAGGTTTCGATCAGTGTTTGTGGGATCTGCTCGATACTGTCGAATTGCCATCGGGGCTTGTTGTCTTTGTCGATGAGTAGTGCTCGTACACCCTCGGCAAGGTCCGGTTGACGCACCGCGTGGGTGGAGAGCAGCAACTCTGCCCTGAAAACCTCGGCGAGGGACATGTCTGCGCAGCGCTGCAGTTGTTCGTGAATCAGTCTCGCCGACAGTGGCGATCCGGCCCTGAGTGCGGCCTTGGCTTTTTGCAGCCATGGAGCATCGTCAGGTAAATCCAAGATGGCGTTGATTATATTGGTGAGCGTGTCCTCACTACAGGCACTCTCAATTTGCTGGCAATAAGGTTGCAATTGGCCTGGGGGCATTGTGTCGAGTTGGTAGGCCGATACGATCTCGCTCGCGATTGCATGATTAATCTTCTCTTCTGTACCGGGGAGCCAAACTTGGCTACACAATTGCGCGAGTATTTCTTCGCGCTTCTGTGACGGCGCCGTGTAGTCCACGAGGCCGACAAACAGGGCATCGGTGAGGTTCAGCGAAGTTGCCGTGAGCCCCAGAAACAGGCCGATTTGGTGGGGCATGCGGTTGAGAAAGTAGCTGCCGCCAACGTCAGGGTAGAGGCCGATGGTAATTTCCGGCATGGCAATACGTGTGCGCTCGGTGCCTATCTTATGGCTGGCACCGGCCATCAGGCCGAGTCCCCCGCCCATGACGATGCCATGTCCCCAACAAATGACCGGTTTGCCAAACGTGTGGATCAAATAGTCCAGGCGATACTCTTCGTGAAAGAACGTTTCTGCGTAGGTGTTGGGCCCACCGTTTGCCGCCACCGCTGAGCGGTAGAGCTTTTGTACATCTCCCCCTGCACACAATGCTTTTTCACCGGCGCCCTGCAGGAATACCGCAGCAATGGAGTCGTCTGTTTGCCACGCGCGCAGTTGTTTGGACAGTGCCCGTACCATGTCCAGTGACAAGCTGTTTAACCTCTGGCTGGCATTCAGAGTGAGGATACCAATAGCGCCGCCCTGAGCTGGCCGGACCTCTGCGATGATCTCTTCGTTCATACGTCTTCCATGAGTAGTTTATGGTCGTGCTTTTGTTCTATTGCCAGACTGGACTGCGCTTTTCGAGAAACGCGTTGGTGCCTTCGAGCTGGTTTTGTTCGCCGATAAGGTCGACAAAATGCGTGCGCTCGGATTTCAAACCCGCTGAAATCGCATGTTCGCGAGCTTGTATCATCAAGCTTTTACAGCTGCGGATCGCATCCGGACTCTGCTGGACGACTTGCGTTGCCAGCAAGATCGCCTGTTCCAGGGCCTGCCCTTTCGGGACGATTTCCTGAGCGAGCCCTATTTTTTCTGCTGTGTCTGCACTGATGCGTTCGCCACACAGGATTAAACGGGAGGTCCAGCCTTCGCCGACGAGCCAGCTCAGGCGTTGGGTACCCCCGGCACAGGGCAGTAGCCCGACCTTAGCTTCGGGCAGCGCTGCCTGGGCATGTGCTTCGAAGATGCGAATGTCACAGGCGAGGGCGCACTCGAGTCCACCGCCCATGGCATAGCCGTTCACCGCAGCAATCGCTACCCCTTCAAATTGCGCCAGTGCTTCAAAGGCCTCCCCGAACAGTCGCGCGACTTCAGCAGCTGTCACCTTGTCTCCGGAAGCAAACTGCTTCAGGTCCGCACCGGCTGAGAAGAACTTTTCTCCTTGACCGTGGATTACGAGAGCCGTGATGTCGCGCATGTTATCTAGACGGTGAATGATCGTTTTGAGCCCCGCGAGGCTTTCCCTATCCCAGGTGTTGGCGGGCGGGTTGTTGATCGTCAGGACTGCAAAGTGATCACGCACCTCGACCAGCAGCTTTTCGGTCGGACTGATTGCTTTCATCATGTATTCCCTATTTACTCGTTTGCTTTCCTGTGAGCGGTAAAACATTCGCAGAGGCTATTCAATCAAGGTACCGCGTCGCTCGGATAACAGTTGTCGCGCAATGACCAAGCGCATGATCTCGTTAGTGCCTTCAAGAATCCTGTGTACTCGTGTATCCCGAAAGTAGCGCTCGATCGGGTACTCGCGGATGTAGCCGTAGCCACCGTGGAGTTGGATCGCTTCATCACAAATGGAGAAACAGGTATCGGTTGCAAACCGCTTGGCCATCGCACAAAAGCTCGCGCGATCGGGTGAGCCCTGGTCCAGCTTGGCGGCGGCCAGTCGGATCATTTGCCGTGACGCAACCAGCTGGGTGGCCATGTCGGCAAGCTTGAATTGCGTGTTCTGGAAGTCAGCGACAGGGCGATCGAACTGTTTGCGCTCTTGCACGTAGGCGCTGGAGAGTTCCACAGAAGCTCTGGCTGCGCCTACCGAACAGGCTGCGATATTAATTCGACCTCCATCGAGGGCTTCCATTGCCAGTTTGAATCCCTGTCCCTCCTCGGCGAGCCGGTTTTCAACCGGCACTTTTACGTTTTCGAACGTGACGGTTCGGGTAGGCTGGCTGTTCCAGCCCATTTTTTCTTCGGCTTTGCCGTAGTGAATCCCGGCAGTGTCGGCGGGAATGGCTACACAGGTGATGCCGCGGGGACCCGGTTCACCGGTGCGTACCATGGTGATTAGCAGGTCGGTGTCACCTGCGCCGGAAATAAAGCACTTGCTGCCATTGATAATGTATTGATCCCCATCCCGGTCGGCTCGAGTGGACAGGGATGCGGCATCAGACCCAGAGCCCGGCTCTGTCAGGCAGTAGCTCGCAAGCCGTTGCCCGGAAGCGAGGGCCTCGCACCAATAGGCCTTGAGTGCGGCACTGCCATAGCGGGCAAGCATGTTCAGTGCCATATTATGGATACTGATATAGGCGGCGGTGGAGGTACATCCCGTTGCCAGCTCTTCAATTACCAGTGTGCTATCCAGTCGGCACAGGCCAATGCCCCCATCCTCTTCCGGCACATAGAGGGACATGAATCCCAATGCGCCGGCTTCGACAAATAATTCGGTAGGAAAAATATGTTCTGCGTCCCACCTCGCCGCGTGTGGTGCCATGGAGGTTTCCGCAAACTTGCGCGCAGTTTCCTGGAACGCAATCTGATCTTCATTGAGTTCGTAGTTCATGGGAGTCTCGTTGCTCACGGCGTTAAGCGCGCGGGAGTCCCTGCGCGCGACGCTAGACGAAAGGTTGGTTTACTTGAGTGCGATACTCATATTTGGTGCAGAGACTCGAGTCTCCTTCCATGCGGTGGTTACCGTCTTGGTCTCGCTGTAGAAGCGCACCGCTTGTTTGCCATAGGCATGCAGATCGCCCATAAACGATTTTTTCCAGCCGGTGAATGAGAAGAAGGGCAGGGGTACTGGAATTGGAATATTTACACCCACCTGACCCACTTCTACCTCATGCTGGTAGCGACGCGCGTTTACCCCGGAGGTAGTAAAGATGGAGGTGCCATTACCATAGGGGCTGTTGTTCACAATCCGTAATGCGTCATCGAGATCATCGGCATTGATACAGCAAACCACGGGGCCGAAAATTTCTTCCCGGTAAATATCCATGTCTGTGGTGACGTCGGTAAACAGGGTCGGACCAACCCAGTTACCGTCGGGATAGCCCTCGACTTTGATATCGCGACCATCGATGACACAGGTTGCTCCCTGGTCGATCCCGGATTGAATCAGTCCCTTTACTCGCTGTGTCGCAGTCTTGCTGACAAGGGGGCCAAAGGCCGCTTCGGGGTCATTCCACACGCCTGGACGTATGCGCTTCAGGCGATCTGCCAGCTCCCCAGCCCATTCGATCGTATCGCCGACAAACACAATCACACTGATGGCCATGCATCTCTGCCCGGCGGCACCAACGGTGGAGCCGACAAGGGTATTCATAACGGTTTCTTTATCGGCATCCGGCATAACCACCATATGGTTTTTCGCACCGGCGAAACATTGGGATCGCTTCAGGAGGTTGGTGGTGGAGCGGTACACATGTTCGGCAACCGGAACGGAACCTACGAATGAGGAGGCCACGATATCTGGGTGATTGATCAACTGGTCGACCTGTTCCTTGCCGCCGTGAATCATCTGTACGATACCTGCAGGCGCGCCGGCTTGCTGGAACAGTTCCAGAAGGCGCACGGTGGCCAGGGGGACCTGCTCTGAGGGCTTCAGGATCATTGCGTTGCCGCAGGCCACCGCCATCGGGAACATCCACAGGGGAATCATTGCCGGAAAGTTAAATGGGGTGATACCCAGGGTGACGCCCAGTGGCTGTACCAGGCTATAGGTATCCACACCTGAGGCGACATTCTCGACAGTTTCGCCCATCAGTAGCGTTGGAATATTGCATGCATGCTCCACGACCTCGATGCCGCGCCACACATCACCCATGGCATCTTCGAGGTTCTTGCCGTTGTCTTCAGCGAGAATCTCTGCAATTTCGCGTTGATGTGCCTTGAGTAGGTGCTGATACTCGAGCATTAGGCGCGCGCGCTTTGGCACGGGCGTGTTGCGCCACTCCTGAAAAGCGGCTTTGGCTCCGGCAACGGCCTGATCGATTTCCTCGGGGGTGGAAAAGGGGACATGGGCCAGTACCGCTTGTGTGGCCGGGTTTATCACATCTTGCTTGTCTGAGGATTGACTCTCAATGAACTCGCCATTGATCAGCATCGGTACTTGTGTGGTCATGGTTGCTGCCCTAGTTGCGTCGGTAGTGTGTTCTCCCATCCGTCAGCTTTGCGCTCTAGGCATTACGGTTTACTGCTGTTCTTTCAATTGTGCCTGTGATTGAGCGGGAAGCCTTGGGAAGGACGATTGCGCTTAATCAGTAAACTTTACTGTGATCAGTCCTCGCTACCATTGACGAAATTGCGGCATGCATGGACGATATTGCTGAAATTGCGCCGGCGGGTTTAGAATGGATACCTATGAGCGAACCATCTTCCTGGCCCCTACCCAGTAGCGGACTGCGCTATCTCGCCCCCAAATTTATTCTCGATCACTTGAGCGAGAACCCGCTCACGCGTGAGTGCTACCCCACGGCATTGGGTTACTATCCTTCGGCGAAGGGACATTCAATGCGTCGCGCCAGCCACGATGATTATCTGTTGTTGTATTGTGATAGTGGCGCGGGTCACCTGAGTGCAGGTGCATTCGATGGGGGGATTGGCCGCGGTGATGTGCTGATATTGCCACCGGGGTTGGCGCATCAATATAGCGCTGACGGGGATGCCCCCTGGACTATTTACTGGTGCCATTTCCGTGGTGCTTTAGCCGATGTTTTCTTTCAACACGTTGGCCTGAATAGTGAAACTTCGGTGCTGAAAGGTATTGCTGACCCGGCATTGCAATCCAGTTTTAAATCACTACTTAGTATTGCGCGCACCGGCTATGGCAAAACCGCTTTTGTTCACGCAGCAAATCAGTTACGCCAGATTCTTACACTGCTGGCTCGCTTGCGAAAGAGGCGGGAACGCGTTCAGAAAAATTTCGATTATGAGGTCGTGCATACCTATATGCTCGACAATATTGATTTGCCGCTCACTCTGGAAACGCTGGCTTCAGTGTGCAACCTGTCCAAATACCATTTTGCGAGAAAATATAAAGAGCTGACCGGCTACGCGCCACTTCAGCATTTCACTCATCTGAAGGTCGAGCATGCCTGTTTTCTGTTGGATAGCTCAGAGCTGAGCATTGGTGAGATTTCGTTTCAGCTGGGCTTTGAGGACCCGCTGTATTTCTCGCGGACCTTCAAAAAAGTGACGGGCCTTTCACCAACAACGTACCGGCAGTCGGCTCATCGTTAGTATCTTAATTAGGGTAATTGCGATGGGTTTAGCATGGGTGGGTAATACGGGAGAGGATACCTCTCCCGTAAAACACGCGTGCGACTATGACCAGTTGAGAATGACTTTACCGGACTCCCCGGAGCCCATGGTGTCAAAGCCCTGCTGGAACTGATCCACGGAAAACTGGTGGGTAATGATGGGTGACAGGTCGAGTCCCGATTGAATCAGGCTCGCCATCTTGTACCAGGTCTCGAACATCTCCCGGCCATAAATACCTTTTAACACCAGGCCTTTAAAAATCACCTGGCTCCAGTCGATGGCCATTTCGCCCGGGGGAATACCCAGCATCGCAATCTTGCCGCCGTGGTTCATTGCCGACAGCATATCGCGGAAGGCAACGGCGACGCCGGACATTTCCAGGCCCACGTCGAATCCTTCGGTCATACCGATGTCTTTTATCACATCCGGCAGGTTTTCCTTGCTGACGTTGACGGTGCGGGTTGCGCCCATCTTTGCCGCCAGCTCCAGGCGATAATCGTTGATATCGGTCACCACCACGTGACGGGCACCCACGTGGCGGGCCACCGCCGCGGCCATGATGCCGATCGGGCCGGCGCCGGTGATCAGTACGTCTTCGCCCACCAGATCAAATGACAGTGCGGTATGTACCGCGTTGCCAAATGGGTCGAAGATCGATGCCAGTTCATCGGAAATATTGTCGGGAATCTTGAACGCATTCAGCGCAGGGATTACCAAGTATTCGGCAAACGCGCCCTGACGGTCCACGCCAACACCGTAGGTGTTGCGGCACAGGTGGCGTCGGCCGGCGCGACAGTTGCGGCAGTGGCCACAGGTAATGTGGCCTTCGCCGGAAACGCGGTCGCCCACGTTAAAGCCGGCGACTTCCTGCCCCATACCGACTACTTCACCCACATATTCGTGGCCCACTACCATGGGTACCGGAATGGTTTTTTGCGACCATTCGTCCCAGTTGTAGATGTGCATGTCGGTGCCGCAAATTGCGGTCTTGCGGATTTTAATCAGCAGGTCGTTGTGCCCCGGTTCCGGCACGTCGACATCGGTCATCCAGATGCCGGGTTCGGACTTGAGCTTGGATAGTGCTTTCATAATTCGACTCAAAACTCCCAGCTCAAATAATTTCCAGCTCTTTGCCGACTTCGATAAAGGCATCGATGCAGCGGTCCAGTTGCTCGCGGGTGTGCGCGGCAGACATCTGGGTGCGGATACGTGCCTGGCCTTTGGGGACTACCGGGTAGAAGAAGCCCACCACATAGATGCCTTTCTCCAGCATCTTGTCGGCCATTTTCTGGGCCAGTGCGGCGTCGCCAATCATTACTGGAATGATCGCGTGGTCGGCGCCGGCGAGGGTGAAGCCGGCTTCGCTCATGCGCTTGCGGAAGTACTCGGAGTTCGCCTGCACCTTTTCCCGCAGCTCGCCACCTTCCACCAGCATGTCCAGCACCTTGAGGGATGCGGTGACGATGGCGGGGGCAACGGAGTTGGAGAACAGGTAAGGGCGTGAGCGCTGGCGCAGCAGGTCAATGATCTCTTTGCGGCCAGAAGTGAAACCACCGGACGCACCGCCCAGTGCCTTGCCGAGCGTACCGGTAATGATGTCGACGCGTTCGACAACATCGCAGTATTCATGGGTGCCACGGCCGTGCTGGCCGAGGAAGCCGACGGCGTGGGAGTCGTCCACCATCACCAGGGCATTGTATTTGTCGGCCAGGTCGCAGATGCCTTTCAGGTCGGCGATTACACCGTCCATGGAGAAGACGCCATCGGTGGCGATCAGCTTGGTTTTGGCGCCAGCAGCGTCGGCCGCTTTCAGCTGCTCTTCCAGATCGTTCAGATCGTTATTGGCGTAGCGGAAGCGCTTGGCCTTGCATAGGCGCACACCGTCGATAATGGAGGCGTGGTTCAGGGCGTCGGAGATGATGGCATCGTCCGGGCCGAGTATTGTTTCAAACAAACCGCCATTGGCATCGAAGCAGGAGGTGTAGAGGATGGTGTCTTCGGTCTGCAGGAATTCAGACAGGCGGGACTCCAGCGCTTTGTGGATGTCCTGGGTGCCGCAGATAAAGCGCACGGAGGCCATGCCGAAGCCGTACTGGTCGAGCCCTTCTTTGGCTGCCTGGATCAACTGCGGGTCATTGGCCAGCCCCAAATAGTTGTTGGCGCAGAAGTTCAGTACCTGGGAGTCATTGTTTACCTGAATCTCGGCGCTTTGCTGAGAGGTGATGATGCGCTCGCGCTTGTAGAGACCGTCGGCCTCAATCTGCTTCAGTTCGTCGCGCAGGTGCTGGAAAAATTGCTCGGGCTTGGACATGACGTTGTTATTGGCTCCTGTTGTGCTTTTGGCAGTAGGGCTATTTTTCGGGGAGGTCTTCCCAATTAACGGCCGCAGCGTCACGCACGTGGACATCTCGCATGTGACTCGCGAGTGAATAGCCGCGGTAAATCGGCGCGCGTGAATAGCCGTAAGTGTAGGCCGGGGAGTCATTGATGACGATTCTCCCCAGCGCTGTATTCAGTCGTGTTTATACCGCCAGTTCACAGGCCTTGTGGGCCGTGACGGGCGTTTCGCTGGCGCGGCAATGGGTAGCGAAGGCCAGCGCCTCTTCCGTTGTGTCGAACAGCAATTGCCACAGCAGTTGTCGATCACTGCGTTTGACCGCCCGGACTGCAGTGCGGCAGCGCTGGGAGGCAATCTGGATTTCGATAACGTCGGTACTGGTAAGCTTGAATTCGGACATGTTCCCTCCAAAAGTTCTGGAGGGCTGACGGCGGAAGCGGCGATTCGTCAGTAAAGAAATCGCATCCCGGTTGGATTGCAGTGCTGAAACCTAAATGTTCCAGCGACAGCCCCATCCCCTACACAGCCCTGCACAAGTGCATTGCTGCGAAGAGAAACCACCTTGCCCCGGTAGGCAGGTTGGCGTTGGCGTCAGCCACTCTCTTGATGTTCGGGGGCAAAGATAGCGACGTGATTGCGACTCGTCAACCACGTCGCCACTGTCTGGGCGCCTGCAGATTTTTATGCGGGCAGCTGCACGGATTTCAGTTCAATAAACTCGTCCAGGCCGGCATTGCCAAATTCGCGGCCATTGCCGGAACGCTTCACACCGCCAAATGGCGCGTCGTAGTTGAACTCGCCGCCGTTGACGAAGCACAGGCCGGCTTCGAGGCGTCGCACCACCGGCATTGCCGCTTCCGCGTCCTTGGCCCATACGCCGCTGGAGAGCCCGTATTCGGAATCGTTGGCGATGGCGATGGCTTCATCCATGTCCTTGTACGGGATCATGCAGGTCACCGGGCCGAAGATCTCTTCGCGGGCGATTGCCATGTCGTTGTTCACATCGGCAAAGACGGTGGGCTTCACGTAAAAGCCTTGCGCCAGACCTTCCGGTGCTTCGCTGCCTCCGGTCACCAGGCGGGCGCCTTCGGCGATGCCCTTGTCGATATAGCCGCGCACAATCTCTCGCTGGCGGGAAGAGGACAGCGGGCCCATAAAGGCATTTTCGCCGGTGCCGATCGCGACTTCTTCCGCGACCTGCTTGGCAATGGCAACCGCTTCTTCATAGCGTTCCGCGGGGACCAGCATGCGGGTCAATGCGGTACAGGTCTGCCCGGTGTTGATGAATACATCCTCACAGCCCCAGCGCACCGCGGCCTCCAGGTCGGCGTCGGGAGTGATGATGAACGGCGATTTGCCGCCCAATTCCTGAGTAACACGCTTCACGGTCGGCGCGGCACTTTTCGCCACTTCGATACCGGCACGGGTGGAGCCGGTAAACGAGACCATGTCGATATCCACGTGGCTGGACAAGGCCGCGCCCACGATGGGGCCAGCACCGGGCACCAGGTTGAATACACCGGCCGGCACGCCCGCGGCGTCGATGATTTCTGCCATCACGTAATCCTGCAGCGGCGTCATCTCTGATGGCTTCTGGATCATGGCGCAGCCGGCGGCCAGCGCGGGGGCTACCTTGCCCACGAACTGATGCAGGGGGTAGTTCCACGGGGTGATAAACCCGCATACACCCACGGGATCTTTCATTACCACTGAGTGCGCGGCTTTTTCGGTTTCCTCCATCAACGCGGCGCGATCCGCGTAATAGCGCATGGAGTAAATGGGACCATCCACGTGCAGCCATTCGGCGATATGCGCCGGGCAACCCAGTGCCTCGGAAACCGCGGCAACCAGATCCTGCTTGCGTGCTTCCATGCCGTCGGCAATGGCATGCATCAGTGCCTGGCGTTTGGCCGCGCGGCTGTGGCGCCATTCTTTAAACGCAGCTTTGGCTGCCGCTACGGCGTCGTCCACATCTTCCATGGAGCCCTGGATGACTTCGCACAGGGTCTCTTCGGTGGCCGGGTTGATCACCGGGTGCAGGCTGCCACCCTCTGAATCGCGCCACTCGCCATTGATGTAGAGTTTTTGAGTCGGTAATGCTTTCAGATCTGTCATGTTGTGTTCGCAGTCCTAGTAAATCCCTGAATTTTTCTGCGTGCCCGCCGTCAGGACGGTGCAGTAATCTCGATCAGCGTCGGTCCCTTGCGCGCAAAGGCATCGGCTACCGCTTCGCTCAGTTGTTCCGGGCTATCGATGCGACAGCCTTCCGCGCCAAAGGAACGTGCGAGGCCGACAAAGTCCGGCGCGTGCAGGTTGACGCCTTCCTGTTCAACCGCAGCCTCATCCATAAAATCGCGGATTTCGCCGTAGCCACTGTTGTTCCATACCAGTATCGGCAGTGACAGCTTCTGCTCAACGGCGGCGGCCAGTTCTCCCAGAGTAAACATGATGCCACCGTCACCAATCAAGCCGATCACCGGACGCGGGCTGGCCAGCGCAGCGCCGATTGCGGCGGGCAGGGCAAAGCCCAGGGTGCCGTAGCCAGTGGTGCAGGTGATGTGGCTGCGTGGCTGGAACAGGCGCAGAGCGTGGTTGGTGTTATACGCGAGCTGGGTGGAGTCGGTAACAAAAATACCGTTTTCCGGCAGTGCATCACGCAGCGCCTGCACCCAGGGGTAGCGGCCTTCGGATCCCGGCCACCATTCGTTGCGGCAGCCGCGCAGCAGTTCTTCTACCTCCGTAGCGGTTTGCTGTTGCGCTTTTGTGTTGTCCTTTGTCGGCAAAGCGTCCAGCAATTGTTCCAGGGTTGCTTTCGCGTCGGCGCAGATGGCCAGGTCTGGGTTGGCGTTGCATACCAGCTGGGCCGGGTCCAGATCCACGCGAATCACTTTACCGTTGAAGGCATAGTTATCCCGTACCAGGTTGCGGTCGGTCTCCGCCAGTTCCGTCGCAACTGCCAGTACCACATCCGCATTTTCGATACGCTCGCGCACATTGGAGAAGCTCAGGTTGGCGCCACCACATAGCGGGTGGCGTTCATCCACGATGCCTTTGGCGGCGAGGGACTGGAATACCGGTGCTGCCAATTTCTCTGTCAGCGCGGTGGCCTCTTTACCCGCTTCCTGGGCACCACCGCCAAGCAGGATAACCGGGTTTTTCGCAGCGCCAAGCCATTTGGCTGCTGTTGCTACAGTATCGGCGGCGGCTGCAGGTAATGCCGTCGGCGCTACCGCGCGATAGTCCGCGAGAGGACGCTGCATGGGGGCAGGGAACAGGTCGATGGGGATCTCGATATGCACCGGGCCTGGGCGCGGGGCGTGCATGACCTGAAACGCGCGCGCCAGGGTCTCTGGTAACTGCTCCGCGCTCGTCACCGCGTGCTGCCAGACACAGAAGCCGCGGGTTACGTCTTGTTGGCGCGGCAACTCGTGCAGGCGGCCGCGGCCGGTACCGAGGTCCTCGCGGCGGTTTACCGCACTGATCACGAGCATCGGGATAGAGTCGGAAAACGCCTGTGCCATGGCTGTGGCGGCGTTGGTTACCCCGGGGCCCGTGATCAGAAAACATACACCGGGCTTGCCGCTCGCACGTGCATAGCCGTCGGCCATAAATGCGGCACCTTGTTCATGACGCGGCGTGATATGGATCAGGCCACTGCCCGGGAGACCTCGGTATAGTTCGATGGTGTGCACACCGGGGATTCCAAATACTGTGTCTACGTCATATTGGCGAAGCAGGTACATCAGTACCTGGGCACAACTGGGCAAGGGCTGCTGAGCAGTTGATGGCGAAGAAGTAGTTTGTGAAGCAGCGGAAGACATTCTTTTTTCCTGTTCTTCTTTACTTGTATTGCAGGTGCTTTGATAGCGTGTGTTAGTCGTGATTAAACAGTTTTTAACTGGGCAACCGGTCCCCGGAATCGCTATCGAATGCAGCGAGCCTAGTCTCGCGCCGAGCGGTCCGCAAGCGTCCGCAGAGTCTGCTTCCCAGTGGCAAAAAACGCAGGAAAATTGAGAAAGGGCACCTTTGGCGGCAGGATATTTGTAAAAAGCGGCTCCGGTGGTCACCCGTGGCGAAGTAATGCCGGTATGTGCTCCTCTGATAGCTTGAGAATAGGCTGGGCGTAGTGTGAGTGGGGATGGCTTTACAAACAGCGTACACTTGCCAGAGTTTTTTGTACCAAGTGATCCAGAGAGAACTTGATCCAGTAAATAGTTGTAAAGGACATGACAGCGATGGAAATCGATCAGTGGCGTAGAGAATATTTGCAGGGTGGCCTTGAGCGGGGCGATCTGGCAGACGGCCCGATCAGCCAGTTTCGCAATTGGCTTGAAGAGGCGGTGAAGGCGGATATCTCCGACCCCAGTGCCATGTGCCTGAGTACCGCTGATGCCAGTGGGCAGCCTTCCCAGCGGATTGTGTTGTTGAAAGGGTTCGACGAGTCCGGTTTTGTTTTCTATACCAATCTGAAAAGTCAGAAGGCGTGGGATATTACTGCCAATCCGAAGGTTTCGCTGCTGTTCCCCTGGCATTTTCTAGAGCGCCAGGTAATCGTACGCGGGGAAGCCCGGCAGTTGGCGGATGCAGAGGCGGATGCCTACTTTGCCAGCCGTCCGCGCGACAGTCAGATTGCTGCATGGGCCTCACACCAAAGTGATGCGATCGTCTCGCGCGAGGTGCTGGAGGAACAGTTCGCCGCATGTGAGAAAAAGTTCGACGGCGCTGAAGTGCCGCGGCCGGAGTTCTGGGGTGGTTACCGAATCGTGCCCCACGCTGTGGAATTCTGGCAAGGGCGGGCATCTCGCCTGCACGATCGTCTCATTTACCGCGCGTTGGGTGGTGGTGAGTGGCAGGTGGAGCGGCTAAGTCCCTGAATGCACAAGGCCCATTGATCTGCATCGGGTGCATGTTTTCGCCGATTCTGCCAAAGGGATGCGCTTTGTGAAGTCGACTGTGCATTCGCATAGGTAATTTTTACTATTGATGCCGGCGATGGGCGAACTTTGGGAAACGTTACCCAGAGACTCATATTTTTTTAGGTTGCTACCTGAACAGCACATTGGAGAAATAACGAAACAGTTTTTCGTCCTGTCAATCGCGTGACGAGCTGGTCATTTTGTTGGGCTGATTGCCGTTACTTTGTATTTGCCAATTTTGCGATAGATAGAATGAATTTCTCGATATGTTAGGGGTTTTGCAATAGCCCAACCTCTTGTAGTCTTTTGTTTGTCCGCGCTTGTTTTTCAGGTGTGACCATTTTGAGCACGGTTGCTGACCTCTGCTAGCGGTGGTTTCTGGAGAGGTCGCTGTGGTTCTGTTGCTGCAAATTACATAAAAATAACTCAGTGCAATGGAGAGAAAACATGGGAAGTCAAACTGACGGTATCGCGTCCAATTCCTTTCGTCTGAACACTGCTAGTGGCAAGAGCAAGAACCTGGTGCTGGCTTCGGCCTGCTCGCTGGCTGCTCTGTCATTAGCTTGTGGTGTGGGTAGCGTGCATGCTGCCGCAGCGGAAGGTTCTGTCAGTACGTTAATGGAAGAAGTCCAGGTTACTGCACGTAAGCGTGCGGAGGCTGAAATGCTGCAGGAAGTGCCCGTAGCCGCTACAGCCTATTCTGGCGATCAGCTGGACGCTCTGCAGACTCGTGATCTGCAAAGCCTCGCTTTCAAAATGCCGAATGTTCAGCTGGACGATATCGGTACCGTTAAGAACACCGCAAACTTCACCGTGCGCGGCCTCGGTGTGAACAGTTCCATCCCCTCCATTGACCCTACTGTCGGCGTGTTTGTCGATGGTATGTACATGGGTATCAACGCCGGGGTTGTGACGGACATGTTTGACCTCGAGGGCATTGAGGTCCTGCGCGGGCCCCAGGGCCTGCTGTTTGGTCGCAACGTGACCGGTGGTGCAGTAGTAATCAAGACTGCGCGCCCAACAGAAGAGTTCTCCAGCAAGTTCAAAGTCTCCACCACCGACAACCTCGATACGGTAGTGGCTGCCAATGTAAACGGTGCGATTTCCGACACCGTCAACGGCCGTGTCACCGTTTATTACAACGATGATCAGGGCTGGTTTGAGAACGTCTTTACCGGCAACGATAACGCCGGTGCCTCTCAGAGTTGGTTTATCCGTCCGAGTTTCAGCGTTGACCTGAGTGAATCCTCGGAGCTGCTGGTGCGCATGGAGCACGGCAAAATGGATTCCGACGGTGTAGTAGCACAAAACCTGGGTGCCGATGCACCGCTCTTGCCCGGACTGTTTGGCATCGATGTGTCGGACTGGGATAACAGCGATGATTCGTTTGAGATTGCCCAGAACGAAGAGGGTTTCCAAAACGACGAGTGGTCGCAGGTGATTGCCGAATACAATCACGATGTGGCGTTCGGCAGCGGTACCATTACCAATATTCTTGCCTGGCGTGAATACAGCGCAATTGGCCTCGGCGATATCGACTCCCTGCCGATTACCGCCTTCCACGCCAACACCAGCGTCGACCAAAGCCAGCTCTCCAATGAACTGCGCTACGCCGGCCGCTTTGGCTCCACTGCTATTACCACCGGTCTTTACTGGTTTAGCCAGGATCTGGAGTATTTTGAAAATCGTCTGTTGCCGTTGAACGGTTTGGATATTACCGGCGGTGGCCTGCAGGATCATGAGGCCATGGGTATCTTCGCTCAGGCGGATATTGACCTCAACGAAGACTGGATTCTGACATTGGGTGGCCGCTACTCAATGGAAGAAAAGGATGCTCAGGTAGCAACCATCAATCCAGTTGTGGCCGCGACTACCATGTGTCAGCTCGGCGGCTGTGCGGTATACGATTTCAACGACAGTGAAGAGTGGAATGCCTTCACCCCGAAGGTCGGCCTGCAGTGGAACCTGGCGGACAATGCCCAGCTCTATAGCTACTGGACCAAAGGCTTCCGCAGTGGTGGTTACAATATGCGTAACACTGGCCTGCTGTATCAGCCGGGCCCAACTGATCAGGAAGAGCAGACCAGCTTCGAAATCGGTGGTAAAGCCGACTGGTTTGATGGGCGTGTACGCACCAACTTTGCACTGTTCCACAACACCATCGACGATATGCAGCGTGAGGAAAACCTGGCCGACCCGGTTTTTTCTGTTGTTCAGTACATTCGCAACACAGCTGACGCAACCATTCAGGGTGCTGAGTTTGAGGCCATGGCTGCGGCCACCGACAACCTGCTGTTCACCATGAACGTTGGTTATGTGGATGGCGAGTATGATTCCGTGCGCGGTGATATCAGCGGCGACGGCGTGGTAGACGCCATCGATCTGGGATTGGATATCCCGCGCCTCGCACCTTGGACTTACGGTGTGGGTGTTGTACACGACTTGCAGTTGGGTAACCTCGGTGTGCTCACCTCACGCATAAACTTCAACCATCGTGATGCATCCCCGTATACTGACAATAACCTCGGTATGTTGTCAGAAGCGGATATGCTGGATCTGAGCTTCGGCTTTGTGCCGGACTCCGGCAGCTATCGCGTATCGATGTTTGGCAAAAACATCTTGGATGAGGTCACCGAGGGCAACAATACACAGTTGCCTGCCACCCTCGGTGGAGTGGGTGCCAGCTTTACGCCGCTCAATAAGGGCCGTGTGATTGGGGTGGAGCTGACCTACGAGCTGTAATCAGCCTGAAGTCAAAAGCCCGGCATTGCCGGGCTTTTTTTATTTGAAATGTAAGGAAAGTGCATGCGTTTTATTGATCTGACGGAACATGGCGGCCCCGAGAAGATGGTGCTCGCGCAGGGGGATGCGCCTGCGGCGGGGGAGGGCGAGGTATTGATCCGCGTCGCAGCCGCTGGTGTTAACCGCCCGGATATCGTGCAGCGCGCAGGATTCTATCCACCTCCGCCAGGTGCTTCGCCCGTACTCGGGTTGGAAGTGGCGGGGGAAGTCATTTCCGTTGGCGCGGGTGTGCAGCGCTGGAAAGTCGGTGACCAAGTATGCGCACTCACCAATGGTGGAGGTTATGCGGAATACGCAGTAGCACCAGAAGGGCAGTGCCTGCCGATACCCAATGGAGTGAGTGATACAGAGGCTGCGGCATTGCCGGAAACCTTCTTTACCGTATGGAGCAACCTGATACATCGTGCCAATTTGCGAGAAGGCGAAATTTTGCTGGTGCATGGCGGATCGTCGGGCATTGGAACAACCGCCATTCAAATTGCGGTAAACCTGGGCGTACGAGTGATTGCCACCGCGGGTAGCGCGGAAAAGTGTACTGCCTGTGAGCAGCTTGGGGCGGAGCTCGCAATTAATTACCGAGAGCAGGATTTCGTGGAAGCGGTAATAGTGGCAACTGACGGTAAAGGTGCAGACGTCATTCTCGATATGGTTGGTGGCGACTATGTGGATCGCAATATCCAGTGTGCCGCGCGCGACGGCCGCATCGTGAATATCGCATTCCTGCAGGGCGCGAAAGTTGAGGTCAATATGCTGCCGGTGATGCTGAAGCGCCTGACCCTTACCGGTTCCACGCTGCGGCCCCAGCCACCAGAAGTGAAGGCCGCGATCGCGAGTGATTTAAGTGAGCAGATCTGGCCGTTGGTTGAGGCGGGTAAAATTCGCCCGCTGATCGCCGCTAGTTTCCCACTGGCTGATGTGGCGGAAGCGCATCGGTTGATGGAGTCGAGCAGCCATATTGGCAAAATTGTACTGACTGTTTGAAGAGACTGACGAACCAATGATGGGGCGTTTTCATTGGCGGGTGCCAGCTTACGTCACCGCTGGTGATTTGTGTATACGATTGGTACAGGTGACTGATCTTGCGTACATAGGCTACCGGTTCATCCCCATGAACAAAGCCGTACCGCGCCTTTTCGAAATAACGCGGCTCTGACAATTTACGTATGGCGACTTCCACATTGTCGAACCACTTGTCGGAGTCTAGTCCCAGTTTGGTCGCCAGTCGGCGCGCGTCGCGGACGTGACCGAAGCCGGCGTTGTAAGAGGCCAGCGTAAACCAGAGTCTTTCAGTCGCCGGTAGGTTTTCTTCAAAGCGGTCGCGTACCCAGTTGAGATATTTTACTCCGGCGTCGATACCTCTCTCAGGCTCGAAAACCGGTGGCGGAAATCCCATGTCGCGGGCGGTTCCGGGCATGACCTGCATGAGTCCCTGGGCGCCGGTGGACGATACCGCTTTGGGGTTGAAACTGCTCTCGGCCCACATCTGCGCGACGATCATGCGCCAGTCAAAGTCATGGGTTTGCGCGGCATCTTTTACCAATTCGTCAAACGGTGAAAGCGGTTCGCCAGGTTTGATTTTTGCAGTAGCTTTTTTAAATAAAGCATCGTTCGGCTGGAAGTAGCGCTTAAAAATAGCGTCGGCTTCGGGGTCGTTCTTGTATTTTTTTACGAACCTATTCAGTCTCCTGAGTAGGCTGCGGTTTCCCCTGATGACCATCCAGCCCTGCGGTAGCGGTTCTTCCACTTGAATACCCACGCGTAAATTGGGGTTGTAGGCGGCCCGTATCTCAACTCGATGGGTATCCTCCAGCGTCGCATCGTATTTGCCCTCGGCGACACCGTTAATGATCTGCGCCTGGGAAACTTCTTCCGGGGCCTCTTCGACTTTGACATCAATGCCGCGTTCCCTCAGTTGCTTGGCTGTGTCAATGTAAATGGAGTGTGCCCTGACTGTCAGGGTGCGGCCGTTAAGATCTGCCAGGGTTTCGATAGGGCTATCGTTTTCGCTACTGATAACGCGAATGCCTGATTCAAAGTGTGTATTGGTAAAGTCGACACCTTCGGCTTTGCGCTTGGTTGTAATCGTGGTTGACGCACCGGCAAAGTCGGCCAGTCCTTCTGCCACCCACTTGGTAAGAGGTTCATGAGTGGGTACTACGATGACATTCAACTGCAGGTGGTGTTCGTCGGCGAAGAGTTTGGCGAGTTCGTAGTCGAACCCCATCAGCGCACCGCGCCAGATGAAGTAGCTGGTCGCTTTGTTATAGGTCGCGAATCGAATGACACCGGATTTTTTGATCGCACGCCAGTTGGGAGCGCGGTCTGCGGTATCCTGGATCAGTTGCCGAGTGAGGAACGTATTGAGGCGGTTTAGCAGGTCCGGCGATGCTTCGCGTACCGCCCAGCTTACGTTGATTTCGTCCCCAACTTTCTGGCCGATCTTGAGATCACTTCGATAACTGGCTACTTCATTCGCAAGGGCCAGGCTGCCGATAGTAACCGCGTTTGGGTAGCTGGCCATCTGATCGAGAAAGTGGTCGGTGTCGTCGCCCGGTGTCGGGTCAATTTGGATTCGGGCAAATGCCTCGGGGTAGTCCTTCTGCAGCTGCTTGCCAAACTGTAAGTGTGCGGTGCCTTCCCACAGGTAGATGGTGGAGCCTTTTAGTTTGTTGATGTTCGAGACATCTGGGCCATCTGTGGTGGAGAGTAAAGCGCGATAGGTTTGCGTCAGGGGAACGCTCAGGGTAACCGCATCACCTTGAGCGAGGCTCAAGGTGATGTAGTCGGCGACGATATCAGCCTCTCCGGCCTCGATCATATCGATTGCGGCCTGTGGGCTGCGCGCGATGATCCACGTGGGCTTCACACCCAATCGCTTGGCAAACTCGTTTGCGAGAAATCGCGTGCGCTGGTTGATAATACTGTCGCGTGGCAGCATTTCAGGATAGCCGCCGGTTACATTCGCAAAACGGATATAGCCGCGTTTGCGAATCGCATCGAGATCTCCCGTTTCTGTGTAAGCGCTCGTGGTAGCGACGATTTCCTGGCTCTCGAGCTCTGGCGCTGCGTCTTTGGGTTCTGGAGATTTGCGCGTCTTTTCGCAACCCGCAACAAACAGTATCAGCGCGGCGATGAGGGTAAGAAGCGCATTCCTCGATGGGCTCGGTCGACAAGAAAGGCTAAGGCAAACAGGCACAGGCGACGGCCTCTCAGGGAGTAGGCTGACAATAGTAAGGTGCGGAATGGAAGTGCGGAAATTAGGGGCACGAACGGCCGCTCGTGATACTTCACGTGCGGGGTGAGGGGCCTCACTCCCGCGCTGGGTGAATCGTGTCTACCGTGGCTTCGAACTCGCCACTCGCGAGAATGACCGAAACCTGCTCACCCGGGGTGACTTGCTGGACGCTCTTGATGACCTCACCGTCAGCATTGCGGCTGATGGCGTAACCGCGTTGAAGCACTGAGAGCGGGCTGACATTGTTCAGCATTGCCGCAGCGTGCTGTAGGCGGTCATGTCGACGCGTAATCAGTTCTTTGCAGCTGCGTTGAAGATTTTGGGTTGCGGTCGCGATCCGCTGGCGCTCGGCTGAGATCTGCTGTTCGGGGTGAACTCGCGCAAAGCCGCGCAAGCTGGAAGAAAGCATTTGTTGGCGACGTTCTACCTGATTATCCATTGCTGCTTTCAGGCGCAACTCCAGGTGGTCCAGTTGCTGAGCGCGGTTATGTAGCTGCTCGCGCGGATGGCGCAGTCGGTTGCGGGTAATCTGAAGGCGTTGGCCCACATGGCGGAGTTGTTGCTGCATGGCGCGTTTCAGCCGACGGCTGATGGCCGCGGTCGTGTCCAGCAAAGTAGCGGCGTTGGCGCTGGCAACTTCCGCGGCGGCGGAAGGGGTTGGTGCACGTACATCGGCTACCAGGTCCGCGATGGTGTTGTCGGTCTCATGACCGACTGCTGAGATAGTCGGTATTGGGCAAGCGGCTAGCGCGCGAGCGACGACTTCTTCATTGAATGCCCACAGGTCTTCCAATGAGCCGCCACCGCGACCCACGATGAGCAGGTCGTGTCGCTGCAGGCGCCCGGCGAGCGCGATCGCGTTGGCAATCTGCTGGGCTGCACCCTGGCCTTGGACCGCTACCGGGATTAGCTCGACTGTCGCTGCGGGGTAGCGGCGACCGAGTACCTGGATCATATCCCGCACGGCGGCACCGGTAGGCGAGGTGATGATTCCGATGGTGGCAGGCAGGAAGGGCAGGGGCTTTTTCCGAGTAAGCTCGAACAGCCCCTCTGCCTGTAACTTGGCCTTCAGTTCTTCCAGTCGGCGCATCAGTGCGCCGAAGCCTGCTTCTTCCAGATGCTCAATGATTAGCTGAAATTCGCCGCGCCCTTCATACAGACTCACTCGCGCGCGGGCCAAAACTTCGCGTCCGTTGCCGGGCTGGAAACGCACGTTGCGGTTGCGCCCACGGAACATGGCGCAGCGCACCTGGGCGCGTGCGTCTTTCAGCGTGAAATACCAGTGGCCCGAGCTCGGCGCGGCAAAATTAGAAATTTCACCACCTACCCATAGCAGCGGGACACTGCCTTCTAGCAGCTGCTTCACTTCCCGGTTCAGTTCGCTGACGGTCATGACCGGACGGCCGTCTGTGGGGAGCGGGTTGGGTGCGCCGGGCGGATTGTTGAGCATTTCGGTCTCTGTTGGGGGCATCAGGGCGGCCAATATTGCAGGGATGTGCCGCCAGGTAAAGGGATTTGCCATTCCTGCGTAAATAGTCTTTTGTTTCCGCGAAGGTTGCGGCTATAATCGCGCCGATACCCATTCCCGCTCCTTTGAGGTTTGAGTGTCCATGTCTGAATCTCTGCGTATAGCACGCGAAGCCCTCACTTTTGACGACGTCCTACTTGTGCCCGGATATTCCGAGGTTACGGCGAAAGACGTTTCCCTGAAGACAAAACTGTCTCGTAACATCACCCTGAATATTCCGCTGGTGTCCGCCGCTATGGATACCGTGACCGAGTCGCGTCTGGCCATTGCTTTGGCCCAGGAAGGCGGTATCGGCATTATTCACAAGAGCATGTCTATTGAAGAACAGGCTCTGGCGGTACGCGCGGTGAAAAAATTTGAAGCCGGTGTAGTAAAGGATCCGATCACCATCGAATCCGACGCCACTCTACGTGAACTGATAGCGCTCACCAGCCACCACAACATTTCCGGTGTTCCGGTTATGGAGAAGGGTGACTTGGTAGGTATCGTGACTAGCCGCGATGTGCGCTTCCAGACTAATCTGGAATTGCCCGTCGCTCAGGTCATGACACCGAAAGAGCGTCTGGTGACCTGCGACGAAGGCGCATCACCGGAAGAAGTACGCGAACTGCTACACAAACACCGCATCGAAAAGGTGCTGGTGGTAAATAGCAATTTCCAGCTGCGCGGCCTGATTACTGTTACCGACTACAACAAGGCGGAGCAGTACCCGAACTCCTGTAAAGATGCCGACGGCCGCCTGCGTGTAGGCGCCTCTGTAGGCACTAGCCCGGATACCGATGACCGTGTTGCGGCGCTGGTGGAAGCCGGTGTTGACGTGTTGGTAGTAGATACTGCCCACGGCCACAGCAAAAACGTGATCGATCGCGTACGTCGCATCAAGGAAATGCATCCGCAAGTCGACGTAATCGGCGGCAACATTGCCACCGGTGCAGCGGCGAAGGCTCTGGTAGAAGCAGGCGCTGATGCGGTGAAAGTGGGCATTGGCCCCGGTTCCATCTGTACCACTCGTATCGTGACCGGTATCGGTGTTCCTCAGGTGACCGCGATTGCCGAAGTAGCGGCCGCACTTGCCGATAGCGGTGTGCCGCTGATCGCCGACGGCGGTATTCGTTTCTCTGGCGATATTTCCAAGGCGATTGCTGCCGGTGCTTATTCGGTCATGATGGGTTCCATGTTCGCCGGTACCGAAGAGGCACCGGGCGAAGTTGAGCTGTATCAAGGCCGTACCTACAAGTCATACCGTGGTATGGGTTCCCTCGGCGCGATGTCGCGTACCCAGGGCTCTTCCGACCGCTATTTCCAGGACGCCAGCAAGGGCGCGGAAAAGCTGGTACCGGAAGGCATTGAAGGTCGCGTGCCTTACAAAGGCCCGATTTCTGCGATCGTGCACCAGATGATGGGTGGCCTGCGCTCCGCAATGGGCTATACCGGCAGTCTGGATATGGAAATTATGCGCACCCAGCCTGAGTTTGTGCGGGTAACTGCTGCGGGCATGGGCGAATCCCATGTACACGATGTGCAGATTACCAAGGAAGCGCCGAACTACCCGGTAGGCGGACGTTAAGTCCTGTACGCAAATTTTGTGTCCTGAAAAATAGAAGTGCACTTTAAGTGAACCGCAAACGGACCTCTCAAGGTCCGTTTGCCGTTTATATAACCGTTACGAGTAAGTCATGAGCCAAGACATCCATTCCAGCCGAATTCTGATCCTCGACTTTGGATCTCAGTACACCCAGCTGATCGCCCGTCGTGTGCGTGAGCTGGGCGTTTTCTCCGAGATTCGCGCGTTCGACATGACCGACGAAGAGATTCGCGAGTACAACCCCAAGGGCGTTATTCTCGCCGGTGGCCCCGAGTCGGTACCGGAAGAGGGCTCACCGCGTGCGCCGCAGGCGGTGTATGAGCTGGGTGTGCCGGTACTGGGAATTTGCTACGGCATGCAAACCATGGCACACCAGTTGGGTGGCGCTGTGGAAGGCAGTGAAGTGCGTGAATTTGGTTACGCGCAGGTAAAAGTGGAAGGTGAGTCTGCGCTGCTGCACGACATAAAAGATCACCTGGACGATGCCGGCAGCGCGCTGCTGGACGTGTGGATGAGCCACGGTGACAAAGTGGTAAAAATGCCGGAGGGCTTTGAGCTGATGGCATCGACCCCATCCTGCCCGATTGCTGGCATGTACAACGCGGAGAAAAAATTTTTCGGTGTGCAGTTCCACCCGGAAGTTACCCACACTCTGCAGGGTACCCGCATCTACGAACATTTCGTAATCGGCCTGTGTGGCTGTGAAAAGCTGTGGACGCCGGAAAATATTATCGAGGACTCCATCGCCAAGGTGCGTGAGCAGGTAGGCGATTCAAAAGTGCTGTTGGGCCTGTCTGGCGGCGTCGACAGTTCGGTTGTTGCGGCTCTGCTGCATAAAGCCATCGGTGATCAGCTGACCTGTGTATTCGTGGATAACGGCCTGCTGCGTAAAAACGAAGGCGACCAGGTTATGCAGATGTTCGCCGACAATATGGGCGTACGTGTGATTCGCAGCGATGCGGAAGAAGCATTTTTGTCCCGCCTTGCCGGTGTGGATGAGCCGGAAGCCAAGCGCAAGATTATCGGCAATACCTTTATCGAAATCTTCGACAAGGAAGCCACCAAGCTCAAGGATGTGAAGTTCCTTGCTCAGGGCACCATTTACCCGGACGTGATCGAATCTGCCGCCGCCAAAACCGGGAAGGCGCACGTGATCAAGTCGCACCACAATGTGGGCGGTTTGCCGGAAGATATGGCGTTTGAGCTGGTTGAGCCACTGCGCGAGCTGTTCAAAGATGAAGTGCGCAAGATCGGCCTGGAACTGGGTCTGCCGTATGACATGGTCTACCGTCATCCGTTCCCGGGGCCGGGACTGGGTGTGCGTATCCTGGGTGAAGTAAAAAAAGAGTACGCGGATATCCTGCGTGAAGCCGACGCGATCTTCATTGAAGAGCTGCACAACGCCGATTGGTACCACAAAACCAGCCAGGCGTTTGTGGTGTTCCTGCCGGTGAAATCTGTGGGTGTGGTTGGTGATGGCCGTCGCTACGAGTACGTGGTTGCACTGCGTGCGGTAGAAACCGTGGACTTTATGACCGCGCGTTGGGCGCACCTGCCTTACGAGCTTATCGAGAAAGTCTCCAACCGTATCATCAACGAGATCGAGCATATCTCGCGCGTGGCCTACGACGTATCCAGCAAGCCGCCTGCCACCATTGAGTGGGAATAAGGCTTGAACGATTAATCTGGGGCCTTCGGGTCCCGGGTTAGTGTTGGCTCGGTAGGTTAGGGAAGATCAGGGCCGATTAGGGTTTGGCACCGTTGGGGGTGGTCAGCGCTCTCAGATTTTCCAGCACTCTTTCCGCGCGGCTGATGTTGCCGCGCAACTCCATGTTTTCTGGCGCGAAGTTGTGCGCCTCTCGCCATACGGCCAGTGCCTGTTCGATGTCCCCCTGACTGTACAGCTCGTTGCCCCGCTGTAGAGCGGACTCCAGCCGTGCGTTCAACATGAAATCAAAGCGTGCCTGTAGAGCTTCAAGTTGCGGGTGATCAGGAGCCTGTTGTTCCAGCTCTGTGAGCTGTTGGCGTGCGCTGGGGAGGTCGCCGTTAGCCAGTGTCCGCTCTAACTCATCTGTAGGGATGGGCTGCACTTTTGTGGGGGGCGACGGTTTGCGTGCTACTACTTTTGTACGCCGAGGGTTTCGCTTACGCAGTTGGCGGTTGGCTTCGGCGAGGTTTTGTTCCAGCCGTTCTTGGCTTTCATCATCTTGTGCAAGATCGTCGCTGTACAAGGCTTTGGCTACTTTCAGGCCGCTCTGGGCCAAACCGTAATCTTTTCTCAGTAACGCCAGTTCTGCGTACTTTTGCAGTTCCTCGGCAGAGGCGCGTCGCTTGCGGTTGAAATTCTTTAGCTCCACCCAGGTCAATACATCGCGCCCTTGCAGTTGTTGCAAGCGTTTGTATGCATCAATGTCTTTTAACAGTTGCTCACCCTGGTGGATCGCGATTTCCATGCGGACACGTTCTCCTCGCAGTTTGCGGCGCTCTTGAAATTCACCATAGGCGGCCGTGAGCACCGGACTGTTGGGTAAGACACTGATAGCACCTTCGAACTGCTGAGCTGCGCGATACCATTCATTTTTTTTCTCGAGCCGGCTTGCAGATTCCAATACCTCTCGTTCAAAACGCTGCAGCGCGCGGCGCAATTGTCGCTCTTGAGTCTGTTGAGACGGTGAAGGGGAGTTGAGGCTTTGCAGCTGTTCGAGCTCGGCCGATTGCTGGCGAACGAGCTGTGCGGTTTCCGCAGGAAAACTTTCGAGTGTTGGTTGAGAGGTCGGTACCAGGCTGCAGGCAGGGAGTAGTGCCGCTATCGAGAGGCGAAGGAATAACCGCTTGAGTGTTATTCGCGGGTTAAGCATGGGCGACGTTTTTTTCATCCTGCTGTGTGTTACAGCTGTTGCGCAATGTATTTAAATGACTGCGCAGCTGCGATTTCCCTTCTTTAGATAGATCATCCACGGTGTAGATTTGCACCGGTGTCGATTTGCCGCGGATCTTAATACACTGGCCCGCTTGAGCCACAATCCGGGGTTGCAGGCTATCGTGCAGTTGCTCGCGAATAATGACCTGATCGGGCTCGGCCTCACTGCACAGGCGAGAGGCCAGATTCACCGCATCACCGACAACGGTGTATTCCATCCGATCATCAGAACCCAGATTACCGGCCAGCATAGTGCCGGAATTGATGCCGATACGGAAGTGCACCCCTGGCTT
Organism: Microbulbifer agarilyticus; assembly: GCF_001999945.1. Classification (NCBI taxonomy): domain Bacteria; kingdom Pseudomonadati; phylum Pseudomonadota; class Gammaproteobacteria; order Cellvibrionales; family Microbulbiferaceae; genus Microbulbifer; species Microbulbifer agarilyticus. Next base: position 2,651,388 of record NZ_CP019650.1, on the reverse strand, counting down.
GCCATCTGCAGCACGTTGCTCATTTAACTCTGCCGCCAATTGCTGAATCAGTACACCACAGCTCACCGCGTTAAATGCGTGGTCTGAATCATCTTCGCCAACGCCGAACACCAGCATGGCGCAGTCGCCGATAAATTTATCGACCACACCGCCGTGTAACGCACAGGCGTGGGAAATATGAGAGAAGTATTCGTTAAGTAGACTAGAGACCTGGCTCGGTTCCAGCTTTTCCGACATCGCGGTGAAGCCGCTGATGTCGGCAAACAGTACGGTTGCCTCGATGGGGCGGTCCACCAAGCGGACTTCGTCCAGGTTGGCCAGTACCTTGTCGGCGACACTTTTTGATACGTAGCGGGAAAATACCTGCTCCACCTGGGATTTCTTCAGCAATCCCGCGGCCATGTTGTTGAAGCCCTCGAACAGGTAGCCGAGTTCATCATTGCGGCGCTGATCAATGCGCGTGGCAAGGTCGCCACGGCCGATCGCCTCTGTGGCCTTCATTAAATGGTGAATCGGCAGGGAGAGTCTGCGGCTGAGCCAGTAGGAGAAAAGGGAGGCCAGCAGAGTCATCGCCAGTGTGGCGTAAATAACGGCGTTGCGGGCCTCGGTCGCAGCCTGGTCCATCAGCGAGGCAGACAGGGTAATAACTACCGAGCCGGCCCGAACGCCCTGATAGGTGGCGGGCGCGATAAAGCTGATTAGCCGCTCGCTGTTGCCATTTTCATCCGCGCCAAACCACGGGTGGGCGATCACGGTGCTGGATTCAAATAGTGTTTTGCCCAGGTCCGGCAGGCGTCCGGTACCAGAGAGCGGTTGGCCGTCGTGGGAATAAATGGCGGCGCCCAGAATCTTTTCTTCTTGCCCCAGGTTACTGGTGAGCATCTGCAGGTTGAGTCCATTCTCGGAGAGAATGGGTTCGCTGGCCTGCTTGGCGAGTTGTAGCGCCATGGCGTTGCCAAATTCGTCCAGCTGGGTGCGGATCAGTTGATTTTGATTGTCGCTAATGACCAGGCCCAGGCCGGTCATTCCCACCACCAGAAGAAGCGTCATGACCAGTGCCAGCTTGAGCGCGATGGGGACATGGCGCGGCAACAGCCGAGCCAGGCGCACCTGCAGACCGCGGACGAGTATTCGCAAGTTGTCTTTGGTCTTGGTGATCAACGGACGCGCTCTAGTTAATACTTGTTGGTCGTGTGACTCTGGGAGCCGGGACACAGACTATACCAGCTCTTTGCTGTTAGCTCCCCGCTCCTTTGCGGTGTACAGCCGGTCTCCATCTGAGAATCTAGCCCAATTCGGCCCAGTAGAGGCTCGGATCGGCGCTGGTGAAGATGAAAAAGCCGGCTCGGACTGATAGTATCTCGTCGCTATTCACGCTGTTGGGCGCCCGATATGGCACCAGTTTGATCCGATGCGCCGTTTTCTGGCGGCAATGTTAGAAGAGTGTTCCAAACAGCGCCTCGGATGTAGGTTGAACTCCGAGTCTTTACTTCGGACTACTTTATTCCGTTTTTGATAATGAGTATCATTTGCGCACAGTCTGTAATAAAGAAACGCAAAAGAGAGTGGGAATTCATGCAAGCTAAATCTTTTTTCCGCCAGCCTCGCAATTTCGGCATGGTTTTGGGTCTTGTGGCACTGCTAGGTGCCGGCCAGGTTTCCGCGAACGGGGAAATCGGCGATCACGTGAATGATCTGAAGTCGCACCTCGGGCAGTACTCCGAAGAAGTGAACTGGCTGGTCGGTAAGTTTGGCGCTGTCGTCGACACTTACGAAGAGAAAGGACAAAAGGGCACCAATACCAATGCGATGCTCGAGTACTGGGAAGAGGTTGATTTCCACTCCGCCATCGAAACCAGCTATGTACCGGTATATGCCAATATCTGGCAGGGTATTTTCGGTGTAAAACAGGCAATTGATGCCGGCGCACCGATTGCCAAAGTGCGTGAAGAGCAAAGCAAGCTGAATCAGGCCCTTTGGCAGGCGCTGGGCGCAGTTAAGTTGGCTTCCCAGTATCAGGAAAAAGGACTGGTAGCCAAGGTCCAAACCACTGAAGCCGAGCCCAGCACGGTGCCTGAGACCCTGGACGACATTAAACACCGCCTGGATCGCGTGGTCGCCAAATACGCAGAGAAACTGCCGGAAGCCGCCACCAGTATCGTTCACGACACTTACCTGCATCGCTTTGAAGGTGTTGAAGGTGTTCTGATCGAACAGGATGCGGATCTGGTGGAAGACCTGGAAAAAGACTTCAACGTAACCTTGCCGCAGGCCATTGATGGTAAGTCCAGTGTTGATGATGTGCGCAAGGTGGTTGAATCCATGCAAGCGAAACTGGATCGTGCGAAGGACCTGGTGGCTGCCGCAGAGAAAAAACGCAAGGACGTTTTTTAAGGTCTTCATAGAAGCCACTATTAGAATAGAAGCGACAATTCTTTCCACCACGGAAACGCAGGGGGCTCATGGCCCCTTGCCGAGCTTGTGAATTTTCGATTAAGGATTATCCGTGCAGCGCAGAGCTTTTTTACGTAGTGCCTGTTTAAATAGTTTTGCTGCGGCAGGTGCCCTGGGGGCCCTGCCGTTTCCTGCATTTGCATCTGAAGTAGCAGGTGTAAGGCCGGATGCGGTGTCCGTCGATCAACTGCCGCCTTTGGAAGGGGATCTCACCCTGTACCTGGGGCGGGGGGAGGGCGGCCTTTACGAAAACGTCCTCGATGCTATTCGCAAGCGCAACCCCAAGTTTAATTTACAGGTCCGCCGCGGCGTGACTGCGGCGCTGGCCAATACGATTGTTGCCGAGTCCAAAGCGGGCGTGCGGCGGGCAGATGTGTTTTGGGCGGTAGACTCCGGAGCCATTGGCCTTGTCGCCGATGCGGGACTAGCGCGACCACTGCCGGCTGATATTACCGAAGAATTGCGCCCGGGATTCCAGTACCCGCAATGGGCACCGGTGACTGGCCGCATCCGCACCATTCCATACAACACCGAGCGGGTGACGCGCGCGCAAATTCCGGACAGTGTTATGGCGCTGGCGGATAGCGATTTTTCTATTGGCTGGGCGCCGGCTTATGCCTCCTTCCAATCCTTTGTCACTGCCATGCGTTTGCTTGAGGGCGAAAAAGCCACGGCGGATTGGCTGCGCGGAGTAAACCAGCGTGCCAAGAGCTATGCGGGTGAGCTGGGCGTGGTAATGGGCGTGGAGCGCGGCGAAGTGGATATCGGTTTTGCCAACCACTATTACACCCTGCGCCTGAAAGCCGGCAAACCCGATGCGAATGTAGACTTGGCATTTACCAAGAATGACGCAGGTTGCCTGGTGAATGCCTCCGGTATTCTGGCATTAAGCGAGGGGGATCTACCGATCAACTTCATCCGCTATTTGCTGACGCGGGAAGTGCAGTCCTACTTGGCGCGTGAGGCCTACGAGATTCCTCTCGTCAATGGCGTGCAGCCGCCGCAAGGCTTGCCTCCCCTGAGTGAGATTTCTCCGCCCAAGCTGGATCTCACCAAGCTGGCTGATTTGCGTCCTACCCTGAATCTGATGCGTCGTACCGGGGTGTTATGACCCACTGGCCCCGGTCCTATCCGCTGGCCGCGCTGATTGCGTTGCTGGCTATCCTGCCCATCGGAGTGTTGTTCGACCTCGCGGCGAGCGAGGCGCAGTTTTTTGACGCGCACAACTTGCGCGTTCTCACCAACACACTGCTGCTGATGGTGTTTACCGTACTTGGCTCGGTGCTGATCGGCGTACCATTGGCGTTTGTAACCGCTTACGTGCAATTTCCCATGCGCAGGTTGTGGCTGGTGATTCTCGCCGCACCGCTCGCTATCCCCAGTTATATCGGTGCGTTTACCATCTATGCGGCGTTTGGCCGTGGTGGTGAAATTCACAATTTGCTGGGTATTCCGCTGCCTGCTATGGACGGTTTGCTCGGCGCCTCGCTGGTAATGATTCTCTACTCTTACCCGTTCGTGATGCTGACCACCCGCGCTTCTCTACTGAGCCTGGATGCGAGCCTGGTGAACGCGGCGCGCACGTTGGGCATGTCTCTCGAAATGAGCCTGCTCAAGGTGGTGTTGCCCCGTGTTGCCACCGGAATTGCCGCCGGCGGATTACTGGTGGCCCTGTATACCCTGTCTGATTTTGGTACGCCGGCGATTATGCGGCTGGATACTTTCACCAGGGTGATCTTTGTCGAGTACAACGCATTTGGTTTGAGCCAGGCGGCGATGCTGTCGTTACAGCTGCTGGCAATTGTCGGGTTAGTGCTGTTTTTGGAATCCCGAGTGCGTGGTAGCCGTGAGAAACCCGGCCGCCACCTCACGCTTTGGCCCAATAGCTGGCAGCGCTGGATGATTGGTGTGGCCGTTTCCCCGGTGATTCTGCTGGCGGTAGTGTTGCCTCTCGCCATTTTCGCGGTGTGGCTTGCGCGCGAGGGCAACGCTGGTTTTGACCTGCGCTATGCGTGGAACTCTGTACACGCTTCGTTCCTGGCTGCGGCATGTGCGGTGGTGCTCGCGATTCCGGTCGCGCACGCGGCCATTGCCGGTCGCGCGGGCCGTATCATGGAGCGAGTGACGTACTTTGGATTTGGTGTGCCGGGTATCGTAATGGGTACCGCACTGGTGTATGTCGGCCTGAAGCTGCCGTTTCTGTACCAGACTCTGGGTTTGCTGGTGCTGTGTTACGTATTGCGATTCTTGCCGCTGGCGGTTAGTTCTGTGCGCTCAACCGCCGAGGGTTTGGATTCAAGCCTGGTAAAGGCAGCGCGTGTACTGGGGGCCAGCCCCCGGGAAGCGTTTCAGCGGGTTACGTTACCGCTGACCATGCGCGGTATGATTGCCGGCGCCGCACTGGTGTTCCTTGAGGCTATGCGGGAGCTGCCCGCCACGCTGATGTTGGGGCCCACCGGGTTCGAAACCCTGGCTACCTACTTGTGGCGTGTATACGAAGCGGGGTATTTTGGCCGCGCAGCCATTCCCGGCCTGTTACTGGTATTGATGTCAGCACTGGGGCTGGCGCTGATGTTGTCCGGTGAGCGCCGGGCCGAACTCGAAGTTTCTGGAAAATAGTCGCGATAATGCTGAACGTTCGCAACCTGTCTGTTGATTACGGTTCCACGCGCGTGGTGGACAATCTCAATCTCGCCCTGGGAAAGGATGAGGTGTTGATGCTTGTCGGCCCGACCGGCTGCGGCAAAACCACCATTCTGCAGGCGCTGGCAGGTTTGATCCCGGTAACCGAGGGTGAGATTTCACTGGGTAACTGGAGCTCAACCCCCAAGCGCCCGGTACCGCCAGAGAAACGCAATGTCGGCATGGTGTTTCAGGATTTCGCTCTGTTTCCCCACCTCACCGTGCAGGAAAATGTGTGCTTTCGCCTGAAAGACACTTCGCTGGCAGACCACTGGTTGAAGCTGTTGGGGTTGGAAGCGTTCCGTCAGGCCAAGCCCGCCAGCCTGTCCGGTGGGCAGAAGCAGCGCGTCGCGCTGGCTCGAACCATTGCGCACCAGCCGGCGTTTATTCTCCTCGATGAGCCGCTGTCCAACTTGGATGCGGCGCTGAAAGACAGCCTGCGCTGGGAAATCCGCGAGGCGCTCAAAGCTGCAGGTATCCCCGCGATCTGGGTGACCCACGATCAGGAAGAGGCACTTTCAATTGGTGACCGGGTGGGAATTCTCAATGGTGGCAAGTTGGAGCAGCTGGACTCTCCGGAGAAATGCTTCGCCGAACCCGCCAGCCGTTTTGTCGCTCGATTTCTGGGGGAGGCAAGCTTTCTCCCGGGCGTGCTCGATGGGCGCCAGGTAACCACCGAACTTGGCCCGGCACCGGGTATACCGATCGATGACGCCCGTGGGGCGGTTGATCTACTGTTGCGGCCAGATGATTTGTCTCTGGTGCCATCTGAAATTGGCAATGGTGTGGTGGATTGGGTGCGCTACGAGGGCTGCTCGCGCCTGTATGCGGTGCAAGTTGGTGACGGCGTGCAGCTCAAGGTACGCACCAGCCACGAAGTCCAAGCGGAGCCCGGTGCGCGCGTGCAAATGGGGATCACCACTACCCACCCGCTGGCCGCGTTTTCCAGATAGTTTCCCTCAATCTCTTCTCTCAACTTATTTCTGCCGACGCTCATTAGCATGAGCGCCACGCGGTGGAATCTGTACCCTCCCGGCGCCTAATTTCGCTTGTACGCTCTTGCTTGGTGTCCACTGGTTGACCAGTGTTGGGTGCCTGTGCAGTAAGTGGGCAAGCCGCTTACTTTTCGCCAGTTAACTAATTAAATGCCAAAAACTTTTAGCCCTTTGGGGCTAGAGGGAAAAGCTTTCCACAGCGGGACGTGAACGAATGAGGCTAGATAGTTACGAACGAAATTTGTCAATCCTGTTTTGAAGTTTTTTGTAACTTACTGATTTATAAGCAGAAAATTTATTTGGTTAAATTTTCTTCACAAACTGGTTACAACGGATCATGGGGGCTGGCGGCGTTTTCCCGGGTGTTGTTAACAGAGATATCCACAGATTCTGTGGATTGTGAATAAAAAAAGCCGGCAGCTGTCGGCAATTGTGCTAGCAAGAGAATTCCGCGCCTGGAATGTGGCTCCAAGCGCGAAAATTGGTCTGATCAGCGGAAGGTCAGTTCGACGCGGCGGTTTTGCGCACGGCCAGATTCGGTCGCGTTCGATGCCACTGGCTGGGTCTCGCCAAACCCCTTGGACGATATGCGGGTGGCATCCACACCACGTGACACCATATGGCGGCGTACCGACTCAGCACGCTGCGCAGACAAGCGTAGGTTGTAGTCGTCGTTGCCGCGGCTGTCGGTGTGACCGGCAACTTCGATAAGACTATCCGGTTGGCTGAGCAGGGATTGCACCACGGCTTCGAGTGATGCTTCTGCGCGGGCCGTTAACGTGGCCGAGTTAAATTCAAACTGTATGTTTTCCAGAGTAATTGTCTGGTCGGCGATCACGCAGCCATATTCGTCCACTCTTGCTCCGGGTAGCGTGTTGGGGCAGCGATCTTTCTGGTTGAGCACGCCATCACCATCGTCGTCCAGATCAACCGCGACAACCTGCTCTGGCTCGGCGGGTGGCATGTAGGCCACCGCGGGTGCTGGCGCGGGTGGGCAGCGCAAGGGAATACTGATGCCGATACCGAACTGGTAATCGCTCATATCGGTGGCGAAAAAGTCGCGTAGGTAGCGCACTTCTGCGCGCACTTTCAAACCCCGGGAAGAGAGTGCGCCACTTACAATACCTGCGCCGACGTTCAGAAAGCCGTTGGTCTCTCTTGGGCCATAGTCGTACTCGGTATTGTTATTTGATGCGCCAATACCAGCGAGTACAAAAGGCGAGTACCCCTCGCGTCCGCTGAAGTGATAGACCACATCAACGCCCAGTCCTGACAGTTCCAGGTCGCCGGAGGGTTTGAGGGCGTCGGTGTAAATGTATGGGCTTGTAGCAGCACCCATTGTTCCAGACACGAGCCCGGGGTTGAAATTAGTCGAATCAATAATCGCGGTAGGGGTGCCAACCTGGGTGGTGTCTAGTTGCGGATAGAGTGCTAAATTGCTGTCCCGATCCACCTTTACCCCAAACAATTGCACTTCGGTAAACCAGTTGCCGCTGGTCTGCCAGCCAAAGGTTGCGCGAGTGCCGGCCCCCTGACGTTCTGTATAGCGGTCCTTGTCCACCCGGATCATCACGCCCATTACATCGATATAACTGGTTTCCTGCGCATAGAGTGGCATGGCAGCACTGGCGGCGAAGGTCAGAGTGGCTAGTGCTGAGAGGCACTTGCTCGAAAGTTTGAAAGGCATAGACTCGGTCCCTGGTCTTGTTGCTCGAAATTGGGAGGTCTGTTTATGTGTCGTATTTATACTCCCGTGCTTACTTTTAGTTGATAGCCACGACTTTGCCAATGTGGCGGCCAGGGTAACGGCGGTAATTGGCGGGCTTTTGCGCGACTGTTTGACGAATTACGGTCTTGGTGTGCGAAAAGTTGACTAGATGTGAATCGAGTAGCAGGCGCGCTTGTCGCGCCGAATTCGGTGCGACAAGTGTTTATGGAGTGTTGTGAGGCGTGCTATTGCGGTGTATCAGAACTGATGACGGAAACTGATGAGCGCTGCGGTGATTGCCACATTCAGGCTTTCCACGTCGTTCTTCATTGGGATTCGAATTTTGTGCGTGCAGGATTTTTCCACGGCGGAGCTTACGCCGTGGGTTTCGTTGCCCAACACGAAGACCGTGGGTGCACTGGTATCCAGCGTACCCAGGGTATCTTGTGCGTGTGAGGAAAGTGCGCAGACACGCGCACCCTGTTCAGCGAATTTTTGTAGCACGGGTGCCAGCTGGTCACAGCGTAAAATACGGGTCTTAAACAGAGTGCCCACACTGGCCTTGATTACCAGAGGGTCTATTTGCGCACAGCCTTTTTTCGGCAACAAGATGCCATCGATGCCGCCTGCACACGCCGAGCGAACAATCATGCCCAGGTTTTGCGGATTGGTGATGCCGTCCAGTGCGAGTAACTCAAAGTGTTTGCCTCGGCATTCTTTGAGGAAAGTATCGGCACTGCCGTATTTCGGTAGCGCCAAGTCCAGTGCTACGCCCTGGTCCTGCTTGGCATTTTTTGAAATGCGGGACAGGCCTTTGCGGTCCCAGTGGGCGACCTGAATATTGCGTTCTTCGGCCAGTTGCTCGATACGGGAAATCAGCTGGTCCTTGCGGTTACTTTCCGCCAGGTGCAGCTTGTGCACGGGCAGGCTGCTGTCCTCCAGTGCTTCGAGCACCGGCTTGCGTCCATAGATGGTGAGCAGACTGTCAAAGAATGCGCGTTTTTTCAGGTATTCGGGGGAGTCGGTCACGGTTACGATTCGTCAAAAATGGATTGCAGTTGCCGGCGTGCATCTTGGCTCAGGCCGGCTTTTTCCGCCAGAGGTAATGCGGCTTTTCCGAGTGCGCGATACAGTTCTACGAGCGTCACGGCTTGGGCCCCAGAAGTGGTGTCAGAACCGGCACCGGTTGTGCCACTTGATTCTGCAAGCTGGTGTAACGCTTGGGTCTGTCGCGCCACCGTGGCGACGTCGCCACGCACCAGTGGGCCGGTAAGGGCCTTGGTCGGCCCCAATGCAAAATTGTTGTTTACCGTCTGCACCACAATAGGTTCGAGTAGCGCCATTGCACTTTTGTTATCGATACCGGCGGCCTGAAAGACCTGCAGGCTCAAATCCATAAGTACGGTGAGATAGTTACAGGCCATTACTGAGCCCGTGTGGTACAGCACCTTTTGTGATGGGCTCAGGTGAATACAGTTGCAGCTCAATGCCGTGAAAGCGGGCTCAAGCACATCGATCACTTCTTCATTGCCTTCCAGGGCCACAGTGGAGCCGGGAAGGTCCGTGAACGAGCGTTTGGGGTCCGCAAAGCTGTGTACCGGATGCGCGCTGGCGAGCAGATCTGCCCCACTGGCGGCAAGCACAGAAGCGGGGAGGGCGCCGCTACAGTGGAATAGTATTGGGGACTTGCCTGACAGAGGGTGATGTTGCGCGATGATTGGCGCCAGGTCTGCGGCAGTGGTTGCAATCTGATCGTCCGGTACCGCCAGCAACCAGACTTGTGCGGGGGGCAGCTTGTTCAGGTCTGAGACGGCAGTGCCCGCACCGATAAAATCTTGGGCCTCGCGGGCGTTTGCCGCGCTGCGGTTGAACAGTCCGGCTATCTCGAACACGCTGTTTTCGTGCCAAAGAGCGGCCAGTGTGCGTCCGAGTTTACCCGCACCGACAACGTTCAGGGATAGCAATTAATTACCCGCCAGACAGGTCACATAGGCAGCGGTGGCATCCGCGAGGCCCATTTGGATGGCATCAACCGTCAATGCGTGACCAATAGATACCTCTTGCAAGCCGGGCAGCGTGCGATAGCGGCGCAGGTTGATCAGGTTCAGGTCATGGCCGGCGTTCACACCGAGCCCGAGGTGGAGTGCGTGCTCCGCTGCGGCACAGTGTTCGGCAAAGATCTTCTCAACTTCACCGGATTGGTTGGTGACGGCCTCCGCGAAAGGACCCGTATACAGTTCAATACGATCGGCGCCCACTTCTTTGGCCAGGCTGATCTGACTTTTGTCCGGGTCCATAAACAGACTAACCCGGATGCCAGCGTCTTTGAGTTGCTGAATCATGGGTACCAGGCGTTCGCCGTCGCGGGTGAGGTCAAAGCCATGATCGGAGGTAAGCTGATCGTTACTGTCGGGCACCAATGTGCATTGTTGTGGTTTGGTTTCGAAGACCAGCGGCAACAGGCCTGGGTAGCTGCCCATGGGGCCTGCGAACGGGTTACCCTCTACGTTGAATTCTACCGAGCGGGCGGCGCACAGCGCGGCCAGGTTTCGCACATCATCGGGGCGAATGTGGCGTTGGTCCGGGCGCGGGTGCACAGTGACGCCGTGAGCACCGGCGTCCAGGCAGGTGCGGCCATGAGAGACCACATCTGGATAGTTCCCCTCGCGGGAATTGCGAATCAGGGCGATTTTGTTCAGGTTGACGCTGAGTGCAATCACTGGGCGTTTTCTCCGCTGTCTGAATCTTTTCGTTTCGCTTTCAGTATACGCACCGCCATGTTGGGTGCGTCGGGATGTGCGCGGTGTTGCCCGCGCGGTTCCGCGGCGATTTGCTGTACTACACCCATCCCCAGCAATACCTTGCCAAATACGGTGTAGCCGGGTTTATCGGCGCTGCCGTCGAGGCGGCTGTTGTCTACCAGGTTAATAAAGAACTGGGAGGTGGCGCTGTCGGGAACGCTGGTACGGGCCATGGCGATGGTGCCGCGCTGATTGGAAAGCCCATTGTCCGATTCATTCTTGATCGGGTCGTCGGTGGGCTTTTCCTGGAAATCGAAGGTGAAACCGCCGCCCTGGGCCATAAAGCCGGGGATTACACGGTGAAAAATGGTGCCGTCGTAAAATCCACTGTCGACGTACTTCAGGAAATTTTCCACGGTAACGGGCGCCTTGTCGGCGTACAGAACCAGCTCAATGGTGCCGAGGTCCGTTTGCAATTCCACTCGCGGGTTGTTGGTAACCGCAAGAGCCAGGCTGGAGAGGCCCAGTAACAGTGTGGCGAGAACGGTGTGGAGCAGGGCGCGAAAGGGCGTAAGGCGTTTCATAATCTCTTCCATTAGCGAACACAAAAAGGCCCGGTCGGTGACCAGGCCCAGAGAGCCGACTAGGGATTCTACCCGTAGCCTCGCGTGTAGGGGAACTCGCGTGTAGGGGAAAGTGGAATCAGTTTGCCCACTCGGAGTGACGCTTGCGGCGGCGCAAATGCGGGGCAATCATTGCGATGAAAGCACCCATTGCTACAGAGAAGGCTCCGTACATATAGGTTTTGTGCGAATCGCTGGACGATAAGCGCTGGATTTCTGCCTGATCCATCGACTGTTTCTGTTTCAGGAGCTCATGTTGGTTAAGCAGTTTCTGGTGACGCTGGTTAAGGGCAACAGCGTCCGAGGATAGAGCCTTCAGGTCTTTTAATTCCTTGGCTAGTGATTGGGCGCGCTCTTGCTCAATCTTGAGGGCGGTGGATAGCTTGGTGTTGTCCTCTTCCAGGCGACGTACCTCACCTCCGAGATCGCCCTGCAAACTTTCGATGTGCTGCAGTCGTTGCTCGGCTTGTGCCAGTTTAATTTTGGCCACCGGCTCAGACTCCAGATACTGACGGCGTATCCAGCCCTCTTCACCGCCGGGTGTGCGCACTTGCGCCCAGCCTGTGTCCGGCGAATCTTGCAGCAGGGTAAGTTTGGTACCGCTGGGCAAACCCCGGTGCAGAATGCGGAATTCGTTACCTTGGCCGGAACGCATCGGGACGTGCAGCTCGTCGGTAATATAGCGCTCGGAGCTAATGGCCAGTGCTGGACTGGCGGCGATGGCGATCAGGGTTGCGGTAACGGCAGTGGTAAACAGTTTTTTCATGGCCAGTAAAAATCGAACTTAAGAATCTTGTTTTGGTTCAACCGGTTTGCTCAAGGCAAAACCAGCTTGTAGGGCTTAACGGTGACCGAAGCGTATACGCCGGCACTCATGTACGGGTCGTCGTCGGCCCAGCTCTGTGCATCAGCCAACGACGGAAACTCGGCAACCACCAGGCTGCCAGTAAAACCGGCTTCGCCCGGCTCTTCGCTGTCGATGGCGGGGTGTGGCCCGGCAATCAGTAGACGTCCCTCGTCTTTTAGCGCAGTGAGTCGTGCTATATGCGCGGCGCGCGCGGTTTTACGCAAGGGTAAGCTGTTTTGTACATCCTGACTGATAATTGCGTACCACATAAGCTGTGTCGTGTTCCTTAGTTTTTTTATGTTGTTGAGTGGCTGATCGGTCCGTATACAGTGCGCGGCAGGCACTTCGCCCTATTTACTGCTGCACCATAATTTCTTCCAGTGAGAGCCCGGTCAGTTTGCCGATGCGGCGGAACAGAAATACCAGCACCAGCATCAAGATAATGGTGGCCGGCAGGGCGATCACGGGGAAGCTGAGCGCGGTCATTTTACCCAGCTCCTCGTTGAACGCTTCGGTACCGGGAGGGCTTTGCAGAAGCACTTCGGCCAAAATGTAATTCAGCGTGGACGAAAGGAAAAAGGAACCGGCAATCATCCAGGATGCTTGCTGCAGGGTTCGCTCGAAGGCAGTTTCATTACCCTTCGCGGAAAGGCGATTGGCGATCTTGCCGGTATCGAGAATGCGATCGTTGTAGATCAGTGTGCGCACCAGCGGCCAGCGGGTGTACAGGCTGACGATCGTGGCCACACCCAGTAAGCCGGGAATAGCCGCCTCTTTAATGGCAATGTACTTGGCGTCCAGTTCCAGCAGGCTGATGCCGCCAGTCAGCAGGATGCTGATGACACCCAGGGCGGAGAAGAAGTTGACCTTGCCGGAGCGCAGCAAGTCACGCAGTCCATATACGAGGGGGAAGGCCAGTGCCACGACGATCGCCCACTTGGTGCCCAGCCAGTCATCACCAGACAGCTTGGTCAGAATCAGGGTGGGGATCACGATATTGAGCAGCAGGTTGCCGAGCAGGCTTTCCTTTTGTGCAGGTTTCTGCGCTTGCTGCGTAGAGGTCTCGCCCGCAGTTTGGGACTGAGTGACAGCGTTCGTCGTGTCTGAGTGCGCTTGTTTACTATCGGTCATGTTCTGTTCCGGTGATAATGCCCGCTGGCTGACGATACAGCTGTCAGTGGCGAAGTTGCTTTCCCCTCGAGGGGCCTTATCCCTGAAACCGGCAATCCGGTTAACCCGGCAGGTCTGAAAACCCGTCGGTCGGCGGCGCTTACTTCGCCACCACATGGCCTGCGCAGGATTCCAAACCTGCAACTATCTGTGACAGCATCCGTTGTTGGTGGTTCCGTTTGAAGGAGACCACCCGATATCGCAAAAGTATGGACCTTGCTATGTACACTGCCCGATCTGTTGTGACCGACGATGCTATATCTGGTCAGGTCGACCTGCACTGCCACAGCACTGCGTCAGACGGTATTTTAAGTCCTTCGGCGCTGGTGTCGAGGGCCAAATCCGCTGGTGTGACACTGTTGGCGTTAACCGACCACGATACCGTAAGCGGGATTGCGGAAGCCGCCGAAGCTGCGGCCGAGCAGGGGGTTACCCTGTTGCCGGGTGTGGAGTTTACCGCACGCTGGGGGCGACGGGTGGTGCATATTGTCGGGTTGAATGTTGACTGTATGTCCGCAGCGTTAGTTGAAGCGGTGTCTGTACGCGCGGCGCTGCGCCGCGAGCGAGCGATGGAGATCGCGTGTCGACTGGAAAAACGGGGGTTTGTGGGTGCGTTTGAAGGGGCTCGACGCCTGGCCAGCGGCGATGAAATCGGTCGTCCGCATTTTGCCCGCTGGATGGTGGCGGAAGGGCACGTGACGGACACGGCCAAGGCGTTCAAGCGATACTTGGGAGCTGGCAAGATCGGTGACGTCATGGTCCCTTGGCCGGATCTCGCGGAAACGGTCGCGAGTATTGAGGCTGCGGGTGGGGCGGCGGTACTGGCGCATCCGCTCAAGTACGGCCTGACACGCACTCGCCTGCAGGCGTTGTTACGCGATTTCCAGCAGGCAGGTGGCACTGCGGCGGAAGTGGTATGTGGGCAGCAAAACCCAGTGCAGACCCGTGAAATTTTGCAGCTGTTGGTTCAGGCGAGCCACGGTGAAGGCCCTCTGCTCGCTTCGTTGGGAAGCGATTTCCACCAGCCTGACCAGCCCTGGCGAGCACTGGGTTGCGTACGACTGCCGGCGGACGTCGAGCCCGTCTGGAATCTGTGGCAAACTGGCGCCAGTAAATAGTATTCGGGCAGGGAGCGCCCTGTTCACATTGGCAAAGGGGATATTAATGGCGCAATTCTTCCAGATTCATCCGGAGAACCCGCAGGCGCGGCTGATCAATCAGGCCGCGGATATCGTGTTATCGGGCGGTGTTATCGTGTTCCCCACGGACTCCGCGTATGCGATCGGCTGTCGATTGGGAGAAAAAATGGCGGTAGAGCGCATTCGCGCGCTGCGTCAACTGGACAAGAATCACAATTTCACCCTGATGTGTCGCGATCTTTCCGAGCTCGCCTCTTATGCCAAGGTGGACAATCAAATGTTCCGGCTGTTGAAGAACCATACCCCCGGCCCCTACACCTTTATTATGCCGGCAACGTCCGAAGTGCCCCGCCGCCTGGCTCATGCTAAACGCAAGACCATTGGTTTGCGCGTGCCAGATAACCCCATTGTGCAGGCACTCGTCAGTACACTCGGTGAGCCACTGATGAGCTGTAGCTTGATTATGCCGGGCGAAGAGCAGCCACTGACAGACCCCTACGACATTCGCGATACCCTCGAGCATCAGGTGGAGCTAGTGATCGATGGCGGTTTCTGCGGCTTTGAGGCGACGACCGTGGTGGATCTCACCGGCGACGATCCAGTACTGGTGCGTCAGGGATGCGGTGCAATAGATGAAATTCTCGGCTGACACTGATGTATAATCGCTCGTTTGGCCTGTCCGAAAGGTGGTCAGTTAGTCGGTCAAGCTGGGTTCGGTGAAACAGTGTCTATTGAAGATATGCAAGAAACGGTAGAAGTCGCCCCCGTCGAGGGTGAGGCCGCCGAGGCGCCTGCAGTCGCGTCTGAGCCCGTTGCCGAGCCCTCAGCGCAAGTAGCTAAAGAGCCCTCTACGGAAATTTCCGAAGAGTCGTCTGAGGAACCCTCTGCGGAGCAGTCTGCGAACACGGATTCTGCCGTTTCCGATGCTGGACCGCGCCAGGGCGAGATGCCGTTTGCCATGGTGGAAGGCAAGGCCTTCACCGATCTGCCCAGCGATCTGTATATCCCGCCAGATGCACTGGAAGTCATTCTCGAGGCCTTTGAGGGGCCTCTCGACCTGCTTTTGTATCTTATTCGCCGTCAGAACCTCGACATTCTCGAGATCAACGTGGCCGAAATTACCCGTCAGTACATGGGCTATGTGGAGATGATGTCCTCCATTCGCTTTGAGCTGGCCGCGGAGTATCTGGTGATGGCGGCGATGCTGGCGGAGATCAAGTCCCGCATGCTGCTGCCGCGTCCGCCAGAGGCGGAAGAGGAAGAGGGCGAAGATCCGCGTGCCGCGTTGATTCGCCGTCTGCAGGAGTACGAGCGTTTCAAGACCGCCGCCGAGGATATCGACGAGCTACCCCGTGTGGGTCGTGATATCCATCAGGCTAGCGCCAGTGCGCCGGATCGTAAGCTGACTCGACCCGAACCCGAGGTTGACCTGAAAGAGGTATTGGTGGCCCTGGCCGACGTGTTGCGTCGCGCGGACATGTTTGAAAGCCACCAGGTGGAAAAGGAAAAACTGTCCACCCGTGAGCGAATGACGCAGGTACTGGATTCGATTAAACACCGTCAGTTTGTTCCATTTGTAAACCTGTTCCGGGTGGAAGAGGGGCGACTGGGGGTGGTAGTTACCTTCCTGGCCGTTATGGAGCTGGTGAAGGAATCCCTGGTAGAGCTGGTTCAGAATGAATCCTTCGGCCCTATCCACGTGCGTGCCCGCGGTGAGGCTGCCGATGGAACTGAGCCAGAAGTGGATGAGGCGGAAGCCGAGTTTGGCGCTGGCGCAGACACTGAAGATGCACTGGAAACCGAAATCCCCGCGGACAACCGCGCGGAAACCAAAGACGGCCGCTACAGCTATGAGTTTTCGTTTGCCTCCGAAGCCGACGCACAAGAGTTCGCGTCACAGGTATCGGAACCTGTAGACACCCCGGGTGCCAGTGGTGATGTCGAACCGGAACAAGAATCGAGCAGCACAGCTCGAGTACGTCCTATATCGCTGTTCAGCGAAGAGTGAGTGAAGCGAATAACATGAGTATCGCCCCGGAATTATTGCGCCGGATCGTGGAAGGCGCGCTGATGGCAGCGGGCCAGCCACTGTCGGAAGATCGACTGCTCTCCCTGATTGACGAAGGGGAGCGCCCTGAAAAGTCGGAACTTAAACAGGTGCTGGAAGAAATTGCCGAAACCTGCGCCGAGCGCGGTTTTGAGCTCAAGCAGGTGGCTAGTGGTTGGCGCTTTCAGGTGCCCGAGGAACTCGCGCCCTGGGTGAACAAATTGTGGGAGGAAAAGCCACAGAAGTACTCTCGTGCGACTCTGGAGACCCTCGCCATTATTGCCTACCGGCAGCCAATTACCCGTGGTGACATCGAGGAAATCCGCGGTGTTGCGGTAAGCTCGCACATTGTTAAAAGCCTCTCCGAGCGCGGCTGGATCAAGGTTGTGGGCCAGAGAGATGTGCCTGGTAAACCCTCGCTGTACGCCACCACCCGGGAGTTCCTCGACTACTTCAATTTGAAGAGCCTCGACGATCTGCCGACGCTGGCGGAAATTCGTGATATTGAAAGCCTGAACGCGGCGCTGGATTTGGGTGATGGCGCGCAAGCCCCCGAGGGTGACGCGCAAGCTGCCGAGGCGGGCGCAGAAGATGCCGCAGAAACGGAAGTCGCAGACGAGACTGTGGCGGAAGAGGCTGGTGAAGCTACCGCTCAAGACGCGGATGAGAGCTCGGACGAGATTGTGGGTGAGGTTGCGGACGAAGACATCGATCACAACATCAACGAAGACTCTGGCGAAGAAACCGACGAAGAAGCCGTAGCAACGTTCTACGAGGGTGCGCAAAGTAAAGGCCTGTTCGCTGCGGCTGACGAAGCCGCTTCCTCACAAGTAGAAATCGCAGAGGACGGCAGCGAGGTCTACCCTGAAGAGGCGGAAGCAGACGAAAATGTGCTTTCCGCGGAAGAGGAGAGTGCAGAGCAGGATCTGTCAGAGGTGTCAGTTACAGAAGAGGTGCCCGACGAAGACGATCTGCAGCAAGATGCGCAGGTGGAAGAGAATCTGCAGAGTGTTGCCGAAGGCGACGCGCAGGATGAAGATGAACAACAATCCCCGGAAAACCTCCATTCATGAGTAATGAAGCAGCGCCATTGGGCGAAAAACTGCAAAAAGTATTGGCCAGGGCTGGCATGGGTTCGCGCCGGGAGATGGAGCGAGCCATTGAGGCAGGCCGGGTCACCGTAAACGGCGAAGTCGCCGGATTGGGTGAGCGGGTCAGCGAAGACGATCAGATTGAATTCGACGGCAAGCGCATCTCCGGTGGCGATGAAAACCGCGTACGCGTGATTTTGTACAACAAGCCCACAGGAGAAATCTGCTCCCGTCACGACCCGGAAGGCCGTCCAACGGTGTACGACCGCTTGCCGCGCCTGAAGAGTGGGCGCTGGATTTCTGTTGGGCGTCTGGACTTCAATACCAGTGGTCTATTGCTGTTCACGAACAGTGGTGAGTTGGCCAACAAATTGATGCACCCGTCATCGGTCATTGACCGTGAGTACCTGGTCCGCATTCAGGGTGACGTGGATGACGACATGAAAAAGCGCCTTACCAAAGGTGTTTCACTGGATGACGGAGAGGCGCGCTTTACCGATATTGTGGAAAGCGGTGGTGAAGGCACCAACCGCTGGTTCTACTGTGTCGTGATGGAGGGGCGTAACCGCGAAGTTCGTCGTTTGTGGGAATCGCAGGGTGTGCGCGTCAGTCGCCTGAAGCGGGTGCGTTACGGCAGCGTGTTTATTCCGTCGCATGTACGTGTGGGCCAGTGGATCGAAATGGAGCCCAAGGAAATCGACGACCTGTGTGTTACAGCGGGTTTGCCGAAGCTTGGCCAGCGCTCACTGACTCAGTCGGAGAAAGAGATTCTGCAGCGTCAGCGCCGCAAGCTGCGCAAGTCACCTGTGCCAGCGGGAGGGCGTGCGCCCAAACGTAAGAGCCGGTGATTCGAGGCTCACAGAAACAAAAAGGCAGCCAATGGCTGCCTTTTTTGGTTTTTAAGTCCGCAATTTGCACAGTATCAGGGTTGAATCTCTTGTTTCGGCTCTCCCAGTTCGTCGCCGCTACTATCTGGGGACTCAACATCGTCGCCCTCAATAATCTCGTTTTGCATACCCGGATCGATATCCTCCGGCTCAATATTGCTGCCCTCTGACGGCAGCGCATCGCGAGTGTCTACCGGTGGAGCACCCGCATTAGCCTCGGATTCCACCAGCGCCTTGAGCTTGTCGAGTCCTTCGGCATAAGACTCGCCCACCATTCTTGAAACCATCAGTCCCATCCAGCGCGCAATGGGGCTGCCGCCCATGTCGGAACTGAATGACCAAGTAACGTTGGTACCGCTACCCTGCGGTTTGAGGGTCAACTCTGCTTTGGCTTGTCCTTGAGCGCCGAAGTCGAGGTCGGTCGCAATACGGGAGTAAGGCTCACTGGCGGTAATGGTCTGGGTACCATTGCCCACGTTGGGGTCCTCGCTTTTCCAGTGCATCTCCGCGCCTTTACCTTCGGGGCTTCCGCTATAGGTGTATTCGGTGCTCGGGTCGATCTGGTACCAGGGCGACCATTTGTTGAAGTTCTGGAAGTTGTTCAGGTAGGGGAACACCACTTGCGGAGGTTGTGCGATATACACGCTGCGCTCAGTAGTCGCCTCGCGCGGGAAGAGAAAACCGGCCAGTACCAGCAGGGCCAGGAAAATCAGAAGATACAGTAACCAGCGCATGGCGGACTCCCGATAGGATAGGAACAAGGTATCTGTGTCGGCGACTGGCGGTGGCAAGTATGATGATGTGCGGGTGGCCAATAGCTCGACAAAGTGTACTGGTTAGAATTGCGGTTCGCCAGTCATGGTCTGACGCGAATATTTTCCTGGCAGAGACTGTATTTAGAAACCGCTGTCTAAGGTGGGCAGGGTGATTTTCACCGTCAAGCCGCCGTACTCGGCATTGAATGCCTCAATATTACCCTGATGCTGGGCCACGGTGCGCTGCGCGATGGCGAGTCCCAAGCCAAACCCTCCACTCTCGCGACTGCGTGCCTCGTCGGTGCGATAAAAGGGGCGGAAGATCGCTTCCAGCTCGGATGCGGGCACGCCATTGCCGGAGTCGGTGACCTGAATTTGACAGTGGCCCTGCGCGGCGGTGTCGCTAGCCTGCGCAGTTGTTCTCGCCGGAATGCCGGTTACGGTCACCGTGGCATGACCACCTTGGGGGCTGTATTTAATGGCGTTACGCAGAATGTTTTCGAGGGCAGCAGTGAGCGAACTGCCGCGTGTGGCTACTAATAGCTCCGTGTCATCGAGATGCAGATTGATGAAGACCTGCTTGTGATGCGCCTCATCTTTGAGCTCGTCGCACAGGGCCGAGAGTAGGCTGTTGATTTCCACCACGTCGTCCAATGGACGTTGGTTGTCGCCACTGACAGGGAGGGAAAGTATGTCGGCAATGATGTCTTCCAGGTAGTCCGCAGCTTTGCCTATTTTGTCCAATTCTGGATCCAGGGCCTGGACATGTTTTTGCCGGGCAATGGCGAGCGCTACCTGGAGGCGTGCGAGCGGCGAGCGTAACTCGTGGGAAACATCCTTGATGAGCCGACGCTGCTCGGCCATCGACTCCTGCAGTTGTGCCGTCATCGAGTCGAAATCAGCTGCCAGCTCACCCAGTTCGCGGCCGTGGCCGTGTAGCGAGGGTGTCACGCGGTAGCTGAGGTCGCCCGCCGCCACTCGCCGTGTTGCCACGCGCAGGTTGTCGAGAGGCTTGCTCAGATAGCGTGCCAGCAGATAGCAGGCGATTCCGGAAGCCAGCGTGGCAAGTACCAGGATTGGCCAGAAGCTACGCAGGATAAATCGCAGTACGAGCTCTTCTTTGCTTTTGCCTGCCATGAATACCACGCGCAGAGTTTCGCCTCCACGTCGCTGCACGAAAAAACCGATACTGGGTTTTTTATCCACGAGTCCGCGGGTTTCGCGGTTACGGTAATTCAGGGTGGCAAAAAGAGGGGCCATGTTTCGTGGGATGGGACGCTGCAGTACTTCCTGGCCGAACTCGTCGATGGCATATATGCGTTGTTGGATCTCTTTCGGTTGTTGTCCCAGCCAGTGATCAAAGTGCTCTGTGCCATGTCGGCGGGTCATGCGCAGGTTATGGGTCACTTCCCGGAATAGCTCAACGCCTTCCCAGCGATCCTGCTGGGCGGGGTCGCCAAATTCGCGGATATGGGTGATGTAAACCGCAGCCAATACCATAATGACTGCGGTCAACCAGGCCCCGAAAAAGATTCGTCCAAACAGGCTGCGCATGGTTTAACCCTGGGAGCGGGTGAGCATGTATCCCGCTCCACGGATATTGATGATTAGATCGCGGCTGGCTCCCTGTTCGCTGAGCTTCTTGCGGATATTGCTGACGTGCACATCGATCGAGCGGTCGTAGGGCATTAATTTTCGTCCCAGTGCCTGCTCGGTGATAATTTCTTTGCTGACAACCTGGCCGGCATTTTCCACTAATACCTTGAGCACTGAGAATTCCGCACCGGTCAGGTTGACCGGTTGTTCGTTCCACTGGCACTGGTGCTCTCGGGGCAGCAGGCGCAGAGGTCCACTGCTGAGTACATCGTCACTGGCTTCTTTTTCTCCCCCGCGCCCGCGCCGCAATATGGCACGCAGTCGTGCCGCCAGTTCACGTGGATTGCAGGGTTTGGGTAGGTAGTCGTCGGCGCCCATTTCCAGACCCACGATGCGGTCAACGGTGTCGCCTTTTGCTGTCAGCATTACCACCGGCAGGGAGTGCCCCGGGTTATTCGCATCCTCGCGCAGCTTGCGCAGTACCTCAAAACCGTTGTGCACGGGCAGCATCACATCCAGTACCAGAGCGTCAAAGGCCTCGCTGCGAGCCAGCTCCAGGCCGCTGCCGCCGTCATTGGCGACGGTCACCTGAAACCCTTCACCTACCAGAAACTCTTCGAGTAGATCGGTGAGTTCAATATCGTCGTCGACCAGCAGGATATGGCTCATGGGGCGGTGTCTCTTTACTTGCGCGCGGGCGCTGAATTACCGGAGGAATTATATGCATACTGCCGGGGCTCGTCGGGAAATGGTATCCCGTGTTTTACCGTTCTTAACAAATGTTTACCTGCTTTATCCCCTATTTACACTGCTCGAGCCTAGTATGCACCTACCGACTCGGGAAACACGCAAACTCACAGGCCAACCGATTAAGCCGAAATCCAAGTTTGCCTTACAGCACAGCGAAATTTGAGGAATCGAATATGAAACATCTCGTTATAAACAAATGGAAAGCTCTGGCCGGTACTGTGATTGTCGGCAGCGCACTGGCGACCTCTGGAATGGTCATGGCGTTCCCTGAGGGTGGTAAAGGATACGGCTACCACAAGGCAAGCCATCACAAGGGTGGCGACCACCACGAGCGCATGTTTGAGCGGCTGGCGGAAAAGCTGGAGCTGACCGAAGGCCAGAAGGCGCAGGTGAAGGCGAATCGTGATGCGGGTAAAGCGGCGCGCGAGGCGGATCGCAAGGCAATGCACGACGTCCGCAAGCAACTGAAAGAAGCCATCGAATCCGGTGCAGATCAAGCCACACTGAACGGCCTGGGCGCCAAGCTCGGTGAGCTGGAAGTCCGCAAGATGCAACACAGAGCCGAGATGCGCAAACAGTTCGAGGCGATTCTCACGGATGACCAGAAGGCCAAAATGGAGCAAATGAAGGCCGAACGCAAAGCCCGCTGGGAGCAGCGCAAAGAGCGTCGTGCGAGCAAGCAGTCAGACTAAGCGCTTCGCCTCCCTCAGTTTTCAGTCAGTCATACTCTCTCGCTGTTGGACTTATCGGTCCCCCAGCATTGGACTTGCCGGCCACAACCCCAACCGCCGGCGGAGTCCTCATCCTGATGCCCCTGTCTTGCAGGGGCTTTTTTTTGCCTGAGAATGTGCCTCCAAGATTGTCTCTGCGCCTTGCTGAACCCGGCTATTGTTGGGAAAATGCCCGCCCCATAGACGCCCGCCCAAGCGGCAGGGTGGTTTTGAGTAGTTGAGGAGACACTGTGAGTAAGATCGGCCTGTTTTACGGTAGCGACGAGGGCAATACCGAAGGGGTGGCCCAGAGAATCGCCGCGCGCCTGGGAGAGGACCGGGTAGACATCCACGATATCGCGGATGTCACACAGTTGGAGATCGCCCACTACGCGCAGCTGATCCTGGGCATCCCAACCTGGGATTTCGGCCAGATCCAGTCTGACTGGGAAGACTTTTGGGAAGATGTCCAGGAGATCGACTTCTCCGGTAAGACTGTAGCGCTGTTTGGCCTTGGCGATCAGTTTGGCTACGGCGACTATTTCCTGGATGCCATGGGTATGTTGCACGATGTCATCGTTGCCAACGGAGCCACTGTGATCGGCTACTGGTCTACGGAAGGGTATGAGTTCGAAGCATCCAAGGCTGAAATCCCTGGGCAAAAGCTGTTTATGGGGCTGGCCATTGACGAGGATCAGCAGGAAGAGCTGACCGGCGGGCGCCTGAATGAATGGTGTCAGCAGATTGCCGTCGAGTTTGATCTGGAGGGTGGTGCCGAGAGCGTCGCCCAACTCGAGGACTGACAGGTCAATGGATCATTCCGAAATGGCGAAGCCATCTGACTCCGGCACGCTCGCACTGCAAGATTTCTGGCCGTGGCTCTCTGATCACTGCAACTGTATTCTGCGTGCCGGTACACCGGACGTCATCATGTACGATCACGATGACTTCCACTGGCGTTTCACCCAGGAAAATCCGCGCACGCTGCTGGTTCAGCTGGTACGTGGCAAGCGTCTCATCGGCGAGGTGTTTATTGAGCCGGACCTGGTTTCCGCCGTTCGGATGACTCCGGGCGATAAAGATGAAGTGATTTTTGACCTGATGGCCGAAGCGGATGGCGAGGAGCAGGTGATGTATTACTTTGTAATGGCTCACGGCTACGACGGTCATGCGGAGCCGGAACCTACCGTGCGGCACGGCAGGTTGCATTAACTTCTTGCCGAAGTCTCTAAACCTGCCGGGCCGACTGTAATCAGGCCAGTAGGCCGCGCAAGACTTCCCGGTACATATCTTTTACCAGATCTAAATCTTCCGCTTTTACGCACTCATCCACTTTGTGGATGGTGGCATTCACTGGGCCCAGCTCCACAACCTGTGCACCCGTTGGCGCAATAAAGCGGCCATCGGATGTGCCGCCGGCAGTAGACAGTTGGGTTTCTCGCCCGGTTACTTTGCGAATCGCAGCCTGCGCGGATTCTACCAGCGGACCGGCGGCGGTCAGGAAGGGCTGTCCACTCAGGTTGAAGTTGGCGTCATATTTGAGCCCGTGCTTATCGAAAATAGCGCGGGCGCGGCTTTCCAGTTCTTCCGCGGTGTTTTCGGTAGAAAAGCGCCAGTTGCAAACAACCTTCACTTCGCCAGGAATCACGTTGGTAGCGCCGGTGCCGCCGTTGATATTGGAAACCTGGAAACTGGTGGCCGGGAAGAAATCATTGCCCTGATCCCACTCTTCGCCAGCGAGCTCTGCCAGTGCTGGGGCCAGCTTGTGTACCGGGTTTTCTGCCAGGTGTGGGTAGGCCACATGGCCCTGAATACCGAACACAGTCAGCTCCAGACCCAGCGAACCGCGGCGGCCGTTTTTGATAACGTCACCGGCGAGCGCGGTACTGGATGGCTCGCCCACCAGGCACCAGTCGATTTTCTCGTTGCGTTGTTCCAGCCACTCCACCACTTTCACGGTGCCGTGTTTTGCGGGGCCTTCTTCGTCGCTGGTAATCAATAAAGCGATGCGACCTTTGTGGTCAGGGTGTGCGGCAACAAACTCTTCACAGGCCACTACCATGGCGGCGAGAGAACCTTTCATATCGGCGGCGCCACGGCCGTAGAGCATACCGTCGACGATTTGTGGCTCGAATGGCGGGATCTTCCAATTTTCTTCCGGACCGGTGGGGACTACGTCGGTGTGGCCGGCGAAGGCAAATAGTGGGCCTTCTTCGCCGCGCACAGACCAGAAGTTGTCGGTATCACCGAAGCGCAGGTGTTCGGTTTTGAAGCCAATTTTTTCCAGGCGTTCCAGCATGAGCTGCATGCAGCCGGCATCTTCGGGAGTTACTGAACGGCGACTAATCAGGTCGCAGGTTAATTGTACTGTCGGGGTCATAGGGTGCTTCTAGCTCCGAGATATGTGGAGCGTTGTTCCTGTATTTGGGCGGGCGGCTGCCGTCACTCCGAGGGAGGTCCGGCAGCAGCCAGAGCGAGACAAATTAGTTGCTGTGCAACTCCGCGTTCAGCTCAACGGCACTTTTGTTGGTCAGGCACTCAACCGCACCGGTCGCTGAGTTGCGACGGAACAGCAGGTCAGACTTGCCCGCGAGGTCGCGTGCTTTTACTGATTCGGCAACCTCGCCTTTGTCATCGAGCACGGCAACCTTTGTGCCGGAAGTGATGTACAGGCCAGACTCGATCGTGCAGCGGTCACCCAGTGGAATACCGGTGCCGGCGTTGGCGCCGAGCAGACAGCCTTCGCCCAGGGAGATCACGATATTGCCGCCGCCGGACAGGGTGCCCATGGTGGAGCTGCCGCCGCCGAGGTCAGAGCCGGCACCAACGAATACGCCGGCAGAAATACGGCCTTCGATCATGCCCGGGCCTTCGGTGCCCGCATTAAAGTTTACAAAACCTTCGTGCATGATGGTGGTGCCTTCACCTAGGTAAGCACCCAGACGTACGCGTGCGGTGTGAGCGATGCGTACACCAGTCGGCACCACGTAGTTGGTCATTTTCGGGAACTTGTCTACGCAGGAAACTTCCAGCAGTTCGCCTTTGACGCGCGCTTCCAGTTGGCGCTGGGGAAGCTCTGCGAGATCGATTGCCCCCTGATTGGTCCAGGCCACGTTGGCCAGCTGGCCGAAGATACCGTCCAGCTTGGTGCCGTGCGGCTTTACCAGTCGGTGAGACAGCAGGTGCAGCTTCAGGTAGGACTCGGGCACGGACTGCGGGGCGTCGTCACTGTGCAGTACCACCGCAACCAGAGGGCGCTGGCTGCTGGCGAATTGACGCAGAATAGCTGCCTGCTCCTTGGCACCGGCACTTGCCAGGCATTCTGCGAGTGGCTGCAGTTGCGCTTCTTCCAGAGCAATCGCGACATTGCCGCCTTCGATATCGAGGGTGTTGGTTACCGCCTTGGCGATATCGTCGGACGGATTTAGCAGAGGCTGCGGGAAGTAGACTTCCAGCCACTCGTCCTTGCTGTTGCAGGTGCCAATGCCGAAGCCAATGCTGTACACGTTGCTCATGATAGTTTCCTTGTACTGAGTCTGATTTTTTTGTGGATGAGGTGCGATGCGCTTATTTGGCGATGCTGGCGTAGGTGTCGGCCTTGAAGCCAAACAGGATGTCGCCGCCCTTGGTGAGGACCGGACGTTTGATTAACGTCGGTGTCTCGTTTGCCAGAGCCGCTGCGCTGGTGTTATCCATAGCGTCTTTCTGCGCATCATCTAAGGCACGCCAGCTGGTGGAGCGGCGATTCAGTACCTGCTCCCAGCCGAATTGTTCCAGCCAGCTTGTCAGGGGTACTGTGTTCATACCGTCTTCACGGAAGTCGTGGAAGCGATATTCCACTGCATTTTGCTCGAGCCATTTGCGGGCTTTCTTTACGGTGTCACAATTTTTAATGCCGTACAGGGTAATCATTTCAAATCCTGTGTTTGTCGCGCCGAACCCGATGGATCAGGCCTTCTTGGTTTTTTTGGGGTGTTTTCTCGACGGATAGCAGGTGGTGCAAATTTCACACACAGTGCCGTCGCAGCCGCGCGCGGAGCAGAACTCGCGGCCGTAAAAAATGATCTGCAGGTGCAGCTTGTTCCATTTTTCCCGTGGGAAAACCCGCTTCAGGTCTTTCTCTGTCTGCGTCACATTTTTGCCGGAGGTCAGGCCCCAGCGCTGGGCTAGACGGTGAATGTGGGTGTCTACCGGGAATGCGGGGTGCCCAAAGGATTGGGCCATCACCACGCTGGCAGTTTTGTGGCCTACACCGGGAAGCGTCTCCAGTGCGGCCATATTTTCCGGGACCTGGCCGTGATATTCGTTGACCAAAATTTCTGACAGTTTCTGGATCGCTTTGGACTTTTGCGGCGACAGACCGCAGGGGCGAATGACTGCCTGTATTTTCTCGACCGGCACCTTGGCCATGTCATAGGGATTGTCTGCCAGCTCCCACAGGGCGGGGGTAATTTGGTTTACGCGTTCATCGGTGCACTGGGCGGAGAGCAATACCGCCACCAGCAGGGAGTAGGCATCGAAGTGATCAAGAGGGACCGGGGTTTCCGGGTACAGCTCTTCCAGCCGCTGGAGAATAAAATCTACGCGCTCTTGTTTGAGCAGGTTTTTGGCTGTCATGACATCGCTCATGGGTGCTTCTTACTGGCAAAACGTGCGGATGCGTTGCGCCGCTTCAATACATTCATCCAGGGTGGCGACCAGTGCCATGCGGACATATTCCGCCCCCGGGTTTATCCCGTTACTCTCGCGGGCCAAGTAGGCACCGGGCAACACGGTGATGTGTTGTTGGCGGAAGAGCTCCCGTGCGAAGGCCTCTCCGTCGCCCACACGCGGCCACAGGTAAAAGCTGGCGTGGGGTTTTTGTACATCGATACAACCGTCGAGAATATCCAGCACTGCATCAAACTTTTGTCGATACAGATCGCGATTTTCTTTTACGTGCTGTTCGTCTTGCCATGCGGCAATTGAGGCGTATTGGGTTGGCACCGGCATGGCGCAGCCGTGATAGGTGCGGTACAGCAGGAACTGCTCCAGAATCTTGCCATCGCCGGCGACAAAACCAGAGCGCAAGCCGGGCAGGTTGGAGCGTTTCGACAGACTGTGGAATACCACACAGCGCTGGTAATCGTCTCGCCCGAGTTCCGCGCAAGCTTGCAGGAGGCCGGCGGGAGGGGTTGCCTCATCGAAATAGAGTTCTGAGTAGCATTCGTCGGATGCGATGATGAAGTCATAGCGGTCGGCGAGCGCAATAAGCTGCTTTAAATCCTCCAGTGCCAGAAGGGCGCCGGTTGGATTACCGGGCGTGCACAGGTAAAGCAGGCTGCAATCCTGCCAGACACTTTCGGGTACGGAAGCAAAGTCTGGTTTGAATGCGTTTTCCGCCGTGCAGTTTATGAAATAGGGCGAGGCTCCGGCCAGAAACGCGGCGCCTTCGTATATCTGGTAGAAGGGGTTCGGCATCAGCACCTTGGAACCCGGCGTTACCACCGCCTGGGCGAAGGCAAACAGGGCCTCTCGTGTACCGTTTACCGGTATCACCTCGGTTTCTGCGTTCAGGGAAGAAAGCTTGAAACGGTTGCGCAGCCAGTTGGCAATGGTTTCACGCAATGCTGGCAAGCCCTTGGTGACCGGGTAGTTGGCCAGCGTTGCCAGGTTGTCAATCAGCTCGTCGCGAACAAAGGCGGGGGGCGTGTGCTTGGGCTCACCAATGGACAACGGGATATGGCCAAGCGTGGCCGGGGCTTCGATACCCTCTTTTAGCCTCGCAAGTTTGGCGAATGGGTATGGCTGCAGCTGGGACAAGTTTGGATTCATATTATCGGTCTGTTTACAGAGCTAATTCCTTGCTGATCCGGCGTCGGATCGGTTCCTTGCCATCGCCACCCTCAGGGTTGCGGTGGCAATGTCGCCTGATGAGCATCCAGTTCCTGACAAATGGCCTGTTGCAGCGTTTCGATGAGCGCGTTGTCGGCCAGAGGTTGGTCCTCGCTGTCGGTGATGTGGAAGATATCTTCCACCCGTTCACCAAGGGTGGAAATCTTCGCATTGTGCAGGCGCAGATCATGGGTAATGAAGATCCGCGCGATGCGCGCGAGTAGTCCGGGTCGGTCAGCGCTGGTGATCTCGAGCGTACTGTAGGTGTCGCCGGGCTCGGTGGAAATGTGGGCCTGGCTGGCCAGGTGGAACATTTTCAGGCGGCGGGGTGTTCGCCGTTTGATGACCTTGGAGTAATCCTCTACCAGCTTGAGCTCTTCCTGCAGGGTGTTGCGAATCTGTTCGAGGCGATGGGGTTCGTCCAGCAGGGGCTGGCCCGATTCATCCAGCACGTAAAAAGTGTCCAGTGTGTAGCCGGCGGCGGAGCTGTACAGGCGCGCGTCGTGAATGTTCAGGTTGAGCATGTCCAGACCGGTTACCACAGCGGCAAATACGTTGGGTCGGTCGGGCGTGTACACAAACACTTCAGTGGCACCGTCGTGCTCGCCGGGGCCGGAGTTGCGGGTAAGGACTAGGGTATCGCTGTCTTCGTCCCGCTCCGGGTCCTTTTGCAGTTGATAAATCGCCGCGGTGTGCCAGGTGATACTGTCGGCGCTTTCGCGTACGAAGTAGTCCTCACCCATTTCACACCAGATGTCTTCCACGGAGTTACTTGGAATACCCATGGCACGCAGCATGTTGCGTGCCTGAGCCTGAGTCTCTTCGTAAATCTCGTCGCGGTCGATGGGGTTTTCCAGTCCGCGGCGCAGGGCGCGCTGGGTGTATTGGTAGAGCTGGCGCATCAGGCTCGCGCGCCAGCTGTTCCACAGGTCCGGATTTGTCGCGTTGATGTCTGCAACTGTCAGCGCGTAGAGGTAGTCCAGATGTTCGCGATCGCCGACTTCAGCGGCGAAACTGTGCACCACCTCCGGGTCGGTAATGTCCTGCTTTTGCGACACCGCACTCATCAGCAGGTGCTTTTCTACCAGCCAGCACACCAGGCGTCGGTCACGCGCTGAGAGGTCGTGCCGGCGGCAGAAGGCGTCTGCGTCGGCGACCCCCAGTTTGGAGTGGTCGCCGCCGCGACCTTTGGCAATATCGTGGTAGAGGCCCGCGATATACAGCAGCTCGGGTTTGCGCATGCGCGAGAGTATCTCTGCGGCCAGGGGGAATTTTTCCCAGGCCTCTTTGCTGCGGAAGCTGCGCATGTTGCGCACGACCTGCAGTGTATGTGCGTCGACCGTGTAGATGTGGAACAGGTCGTGCTGCATTTGCCCGGTGACCCGGCCAAATTCTGGCAGGTAGCGGCCGAGAATGCCGTAGCGTGTCATCCGTGTGAGCTGTTTGGAGAGGCCGCGAGGGCTGCGCACCAGCTGCATAAATAGTTGTGCATTGACCGGGTCAGCGCGGAAGCGGTCGTCGATCAGGTGTCGATGTTCGCGAATTAAGCGGATAGTGGATGCACGCACACCGTCGATCTGCGGGTTTTCCGCCATCAACACAAATATTTCCAGCAGCGCGGAAGGATATTCGGTAAAGGTGCGAGTGACCGCGGCTTCGATGGTATTGCCACGTAGCTGGAAGCGCTCATTGATGGGCGTAACCGGCAGGTGCTTGCCGCGCTGCAGGATTACCTCGTCCAGGAATTGCAGCAATACATCGTTCAGTTCCCGCAGCGCCATCACGATGCGGTAGTAGGTGTGCATGAACTGCTCCACCGCAAGGTGGGTGTCGTTGTCCTTGTAGCCAAATTCGCGGGCGAGTTCGCGCTGGTAATCGAACAGCAGGCGCTCCTCGGGGCGTCCCGCCAGCAGGTGGAGGCCGTAGCGCACACGCCACAGGAAGTCTTCGCCGGATTGCAGGATGGCGAACTCTTCTTCGGTGAAGAAGCCTTTACCTTGAAGTTGTTTGAGGGTGCGTACCTGGAAGTAGCGTTTGGCTACCCAGTTGATGGTCTGGATATCCCGCAGTCCGCCGGGGGCATTTTTGATGTTGGGCTCGAGGTTGTACTCGGCTCCCTGCTGCTTGCTGTGGCGGGCTTGCTGTTCGGCGTATTTGGCGCTGAAGAATTTATCCGCGGGCCACAGGCATTCCGGGGTCATTCGCTTGGCCAGCGCTTCGTGTAGCGCCGGATTGCCGACGACCGTGCGGCACTCCATCAGATTGGTGGCGACGGTAATATCTTCCTCCGCCATTTCGATGCAGTCATCGATGCTTCGCACGGAGTGACCGATATCGAGTTTCAAATCCCACAGGAACGCCACGAGCCGTTCAATATTGTCGACGACGGTGGCGCTGGGTTTTTCCGTGGTCAGGATCAGCAGGTCAATGTCCGACCGAGGATGCAGTTCGCCGCGTCCATAACCGCCTACGGCGAGCAGGCTAATGGTCTCGGGCCACTGGTACTGGTACCAGGCGTAATGCAGCAGACAGTCGACGAAGAGCGCGCGCTCGTACACCAGAGTGCGGACATCCTCGCCCTCACGGAAGCGCCGTGCCATATGGGTGTCCGCGGCGCCGACCGCATCTTTGAAGATTTCCAGCAGTGGGCGTGCGCCCTCCGCGAGATCCCGCCGGAAGCGGGACTGGTCGAAAAAGAACAGGGGTTTTTCAAAGTGCGGTATTTCAGCCAGCTGCGGAGAGTTCATGTGCGAGGAATCCGTTTAACCCTGTTGATGCCTTACCTTGGGGAAAATCTGTGCCGCTGCGTCAAAAAGACTCTTCTTTACGCGCGGTGAATACTTCCACGCCATCGCTGGTTACAGCCATGGTGTGTTCCCACTGTGCGGACAGGCGGCGGTCGACGGTGACAGCGGTCCAGCCATCGCGCAAAACGCGGCTGCCTGGCTTGCCGGCGTTTATCATAGGTTCGATGGTAAAGGTCATGCCTTCTTCCAGCACCTGGCCGGTACCGGGCTTGCCGTAGTGCAGAACTTGCGGGTCTTCGTGGAACACATCGCCGATACCGTGGCCGCAGAAGTCTTTCACCACGGAGTAATAATTTTTCTCTGCGTGTTGCTGGATCACGTGGCCAATGTCCCCGAGAGTCGTGCCGGGTTTTACGATCTCGATGGCCTTGTACAGGCACTCCTGAGTCACCTTGACCAGGCGCTCGGCGTGGGCTGCGGGTTTACCGACGAAATACATCTTGGAGGTGTCGCCATACCAGCCGTCTTTGATGACCGTGACATCAATATTAATGATGTCGCCCTTTTTCAGGACCTTGGAGTCTGAGGGGATGCCGTGACAGATCACTTCGTTGACCGAGGTGCAGATAGACTTGGGGAAACCGCGATAGCCGAGGCAGGCGGGGATGGCGTCCTGCACATTGACGATGTAGTCATGACAACGGCGATCCAACTCTTCTGTGGTGACACCCGGAACCACGTATTCACCGATCATCTCCAATACTTCCGCAGCCAGGCGGCCGGCGGTGCGCATTTTGGCGATTTGTTCGGGTGTCTTTACAGGATTGGTCATGAATCTTTCCAGGGTGTTTGTAGCAGTTTGTGGCAATTTTGGCGCCAGTTCGACGCTAAAATAGGGCGGCGTCGACCATATATTTCCTAGTGCTTCCATTGTCGCAGGCCACTCGGGTTGCGCTGCAACAGGGCGGGCTGATCTAGGTTCAGCCTAGAAGCGGCGCGATATTGTAGCGGAATTACAGGTGTGGGGCATTAGGTGACCCAGTGGCCGTTAATTGTGCGTGTGACCTGATACACCTTGGTAGCCACTTTTGTGGCGCCAGTCACACTTCCCGCTGTCCCAGTTATATGGTATAAAGCGCGCCGCTTTGGGCAGTGCCTGAAGTGAAACTAAACAAAGAGTGGTGAGTTTCGCTGCTCTTAACAAACGCCGCACATATACCGGCACATTCACCTGGGTGTCTTTGAGTGACCTAACGTGCTCTCAAGGATTGGTAAATGGGGTATATGGAGGATAAAACCCGGGAAGCATTCGATCCTTTTAATCTGGTCGTCTGCCTCCGCTATTGAATTTGAGGTTTATTATGCCGCAAGTCAGCATGCGCGATATGCTGCAGGCTGGTGTCCATTTTGGTCACCAGACTCGCTACTGGAACCCGAAGATGGGTGAATACATCTTTGGTGCTCGCAACAAGATTCACATCATCAACCTGGAGCACACTGTTCCGGCCTTCAACGAAGCTCTGCAAGTCATCAAAGGCATGGCTGCACAGAAGAAGAAGATCCTTTTTGTTGGCACCAAGCGCGCAGCGCAGAAGTCCATCAAAGAGCAGGCCGAGCGTGCAGGTCAGCCTTACGTCAGCAACCGCTGGCTGGGTGGTATGCTCACCAACTACAAAACCATTCGCGCTTCCATCAAGCGTTTCCGCGATCTTGAAGCGCAGTCTCAGGACGGTACCTTCGAGAAGCTGACCAAGAAAGAAGCTCTGATGCGCACCCGTACCATGGAGAAGCTTGAGCGCTCCATCGGTGGTATCAAAGACATGGGTGGTCTGCCGGACGTACTGTTCGTGATCGACGTTGAGCACGAGCGTATCGCCATTCAAGAAGCCAACAAGCTGGGTATCCCTGTTATCGGTATCGTTGATACCAACAGCAGCCCGGAAGGTGTTGACTACGTAATCCCTGGTAACGACGACGCCATCCGCGCGATCAAGCTGTACACCACTGCGGTAGCAGACGCTGTACTGGCTGGTACTGCGGAAGCTGGTGGCGCTGCTGCTCAGAGCGAATACGTAGAAGCTAACGACAATCAGCAGGCTGCGGACTCCTAATTCGGGGTTGTCGCTGCAGGCTACTGGCGGTGTAACAGTTTTTAGTTACGCTGCAGGGAAAAGGGGCCATCTATCCGGCCCCTTTTTTTCAAATCCAACAAAGAATTTGAATCTGAACCCGAGGATTGAATCATGGCGATTACTGCGTCAATGGTAAAAGAACTGCGCGAGCGCACCGGGCTGCCGATGATGGAGTGCAAAAAGGCACTGACCGCGGCCGATGGTGACATCGAAAAAGCGATTGAAGATCTGCGCAAGGCGTCTGGCCTGAAGGCCGCTAAGAAAGCAGGTCGAACCGCTGCTGACGGCGTTGTTGCTGCAAAAGTTGCAGAAGGCGGCAGCTACGGTGTTCTGGTAGAAGTAAACTCCGAGACTGACTTCGTTGCACGCGACGAAAACTTCCAGGCATTCGTTGCCAAAGTGGTTGATAAGGCATTCGCGGATCGTCAGGCGGACGTTGCTGCGCTGATGGAAGGTGAGCTGGAAAATGCTCGTGAAGCGCTGGTACAGAAGATCGGCGAGAACATCGGTGTGCGTCGTATCGAGCTGGTGGAAGCGCCGGTGGTTGGTGCTTACGTTCACTCCAACAACCGTATTGCTGCGATCGTTGCTCTGAGCGGCGGCGACGTTGAAACTGCGCGCGATATTGCCATGCACGTAACTGCGGTTAATCCGCAGGTTGTTAAGCCGGAAGATATGCCGTCTGACGTGCTGGAGAAAGAGAAGGACATCATCAAGGCTCAGCCGGATATGGAAGGCAAGCCTGCCGAGATCGTAGAGAAGATGATGGGTGGTCGTATCAAGAAGTTCCTGAAAGAGAACAGCTTGGTAGAGCAGCCTTTTGTTAAGAATCCTGACGTTACTGTAGCCAAGTTGGCGAAAGACGCTGGTGGCGACGTATCCAGCTTCCTGCGTTTCGAAGTTGGTGAAGGTATCGAGAAGGAAGAAGTGGATTTCGCAGCGGAAGTAGCCGCTCAGGTGAAATCCAGCTCTTGATGCTCGACTCAGCCGGTGACCTCCGGGTCGCCGGTACCAGCGGGGTGCTCCCGGTGTGTTCATTAGAATACTTCCGGGGCACCCCGCTGTAGTATCTGGCTCAGGGGAAAATTCTGTTCAATATCTGAGCTATTGGGCAGGAAAGCGATGCAAACTCGCTATTTGGGCCCGGCCAGATAGGTGTAGCCATAGGTATAGCGCCGAATTTGTTGTAATGTTCGGCGGGCGCGAATCGGAATTCCGGTTGCGTCTCAACACAGAATTTAGCCCGTAACAGTTGAGGAACAAGGGATGCCAGGTATTAAAGACCGCAAGTACAAGCGAATCCTGTTAAAGCTCAGCGGAGAAGAGCTGATGGGCGAACAGGGGTTTGGTATCAGCCCCAAAGTGCTCGACAAAATGGCCCTGGAAATTGGCCAGCTGGTGGGTATTGGTGTTCAAGTCGGTCTGGTGGTCGGTGGCGGTAACCTGTTCCGCGGTGCTGCACTGAATGCAGCCGGACTCGATCGGGTGACTGGTGACCACATGGGTATGCTGGCCACAGTGATGAACGCGCTGGCGCTGCGCGATGCGCTCGAGCGCTCCAACATCTCCTCCCGCGTGATGTCTGCTATTCAGATGAGCGGTATCGTCGATCACTACGATCGCCGCGCAGCCATCCGTTATCTGGAACGGGGTGAGGTGCTGATTTTTGCCGCCGGCACCGGTAACCCATTCTTTACCACGGATTCCGCTGCCTGCTTGCGCGGAATCGAAATTGAAGCGGAAATGGTTTTGAAGGCCACGAAAGTGGATGGCGTTTATTCTGCCGACCCCGTGCTGGTGCCTGATGCTACCCGCTATGACCGTCTGACGTATGACGAGGTTCTCGACAAGAAGCTCGGTGTAATGGATCTAACCGCAATCTGCCTCTGCCGCGAACACAATATGCCAGTGCGGGTCTTCCGCATGGATAAAACCGGCGCACTGCTCAATATCGTTGTGGGTGGTGAAGAGGGCACACTGATCGAAGAGGAAGTGAATCGTGATTGACGATATCAAAAAACAAGCTGAAGCGCGCATGGGGAAAGCCATCGAAGCGCTTGGTAGCAACTTCAACAAAATCCGTACTGGCCGTGCCCATCCGAGCATTCTCGACGGTATCCACGTGTCGTACTACGGATCTGACACACCTCTTTCTCAGGTTGCCAACGTTACCGTTGAAGATGCGCGTACCTTGTCTGTAACACCTTGGGAGAAAAACCTGGTTCCAGACATTGAAAAGGCCATTATGAAGTCTGATCTGGGCCTGAACCCGGCTACAGCCGGTGCGGTGATTCGTATTCCGATGCCGATGTTGACCGAAGAAACCCGTAAAAACTTCATCAAACAGGCGAAAGGTGAAGCGGAAAGCGCGCGCGTGTCCATCCGCAATAACCGTCGCGATGCGCTGGCAGAGGTGAAGGCGTTGGTTAAGGATAAGGAAATCTCCGAGGACGACGAGCGTCGTGCAGCGGATGATATCCAGAAGCTGACCGACAAATACGTTGCCGAGGTGGAAAAGGCACTGGCAACAAAAGAAAAAGACTTGATGGAAATCTGATGTCTGCCGGCGGTACTGGTGTGGCAACACATATGCAGGCGGGCCCGCGACATGTCGCCATCATTATGGATGGAAACGGCCGCTGGGCGGCGCGCCGTGGCCTGTCACCTTCCGCCGGTCATAAAGCAGGTGTCGAGCGGATTCGAGATCTGATTGAGGCTTGTAAGGAGCGCCAGATTGAGGTGCTCACGCTGTTCGCCTTTTCCAGTGAGAACTGGCAGCGGCCACCAAAAGAGGTGGAGTTGCTGATGACCCTGTTCCACTCCTACTTGCGCCGGGAAGCCCGGCGCATGCAGGAGCAGGGGGTTCAGTTGCGCGTGATTGGTCGCCGCGACCGGTTCTCTCCCCGCGTGCAGCGCGCCATTGTGGAGGCTGAAAGCCTTACACGAGATGGTGAAAACGGTACTCTGGTGATTGCCGCAGATTACGGTGGTCAGTGGGATATCGCCCAGGCTGCGCGCGCGCTGGCTGAAGAAGTGGCGAGAGGCGAGCGTGCTCTGGACTCTATCGATGAGGCGTCGCTCGGCGAGCATATCCTGTTGTCGGATCTGCCAGCAGTGGACCTGGTGATTCGCTCCAGCGGTGAGCAGCGCATCAGTAACTTTATCTTGTGGCAGGCGGCATACAGCGAGTTCTATTTTACGGATACGCTGTGGCCGGATTTCGACGTTGAGGCGCTTGATTTGGCGCTGGATACGTTTCGTCAGCGTGACCGCCGCTACGGTGGGCGCAGCGAAGACGGGCTGGAAGCCCAGGCCTGAGTCGCAGGGGCCGACCGTTTTGGGGATTCGGGTTAGCAAATTAGAAGGTTTTAAGGGTTTAACGGTGCTAAAACAAAGAATAATTACCGCGCTGGTGTTGGTTGCTCTTTTTCTGGGGCTGCTGTTCTTCGTGCCACTGCAGTGGTTCTCCATTGTGATTGCCGGCGTTATTCTGCTCGGTGGCTGGGAATGGGCCAACTTATCCAACTTGAATCGCGCACTGCGGTTCGTGTTTCTCGCCGCTTTGGGCGGTGCGCTGGTGCTCACAGCACATTATGTATTCGATTTTGACTTCTCCTCACCCGACACCGACCGCGCGCGCCAGATTCTGGCGGTGGCCTGTGGCTGGTGGGCGCTGGCGTTCCTGTGGGTACAGGGCTATCCGGCCAGTGCCATGTTGTGGGGTAACCGCTGGGCGCGTGGGTTTATTGGCCTGGTAGTACTGGTACCGGCATGGTTGTCGGTGGTGATTTTGCAGGGGCTCGAACATGGCGCCTGGCTGGTGCTGTTTGTGGTGGCCGTTGTGGTTGCCGCCGACGTGGGTGCCTACTTTGTCGGACGTAAGTTCGGCAAGCATAAGTTGGCGCGAGAAGTGAGCCCGGGAAAATCCTGGGAAGGCTTTTTCGGTGGGCTTGCGGCCTGTCTGGTTCTCGCGTTGGGTGTGTCGGTGGCGTTCGATCTGCCGACCAAAAATACAGTGCTGTTTACTGTCGGTGTACTGGTGACGGCGCTTGCCTCCGTTATTGGTGACCTGGTCGAGAGTATGTTCAAGCGTCACCGCGGCATTAAGGACAGCAGCCGAATTTTGCCGGGGCATGGCGGTATTCTTGACCGATTGGATAGCCTCACGGCGGCGTTACCGGTTTTCACTATGGCGGCGCTCGCCAGCGAATTGCCCAAGTATCTCTGAATTT
Organism: Microbulbifer agarilyticus; assembly: GCF_001999945.1. Classification (NCBI taxonomy): domain Bacteria; kingdom Pseudomonadati; phylum Pseudomonadota; class Gammaproteobacteria; order Cellvibrionales; family Microbulbiferaceae; genus Microbulbifer; species Microbulbifer agarilyticus. Next base: position 2,614,208 of record NZ_CP019650.1, on the reverse strand, counting down.
CTTGGGCGCAGAGGTAGTTCGATTTCATGCAAACCATGACCCCACAATCTGTCTGTGTGCTCGGGTCCACCGGTTCCATCGGGGTGAGTACGCTGGATGTGCTTGCCCGCCACCCTGAAAGTTATTCCGTATATGCGCTGACTGCGCGTGACCGTATTGAAGAGCTGGCACAGCAGTGCCGGCGCTTTGCGCCACGCTACGCAGTTGTACTTGAAGAAAGTAAGGCTGCGCAGCTGCGCGCGACTCTGGCGGCTGAGGAGTTGGCTACCGAGGTGTTGAGCGGCGTCGACGGCTTGTGTCAGGTGGCGTCAGACCCCGAGGTTGCGATTGTGATGGCGGCTATTGTCGGCGCCGCCGGTTTGCGCCCAACACTTGCCGCCGTGCAGGCGGGCAAAAAGGTCCTGCTGGCGAACAAAGAGTCGCTGGTAATGGCGGGCCCGGTCTTTATGGCCGCTCTGGCTGAAAGTGATGCATCGCTGCTACCGATCGACAGCGAGCACAACGCCATTTTTCAATGTCTGCCATACCCCTGTGATAGCCTGAGCGAGGCCGGTGTAGAGCATATTCTGCTGACAGGGTCGGGCGGGCCTTTCCGTACTGCAGACCCTGAGAGCTTGCACCGGGTTACACCAGACGAGGCCTGTAATCACCCGAACTGGTCCATGGGGCGGAAAATTTCGGTAGATTCCGCCACCATGATGAACAAAGGCCTGGAGTTCATCGAGGCCTGTTATCTGTTTCACGCTGTGCCGAGTGATATTCAGGTAGTCGTGCACCCGCAAAGTATCGTGCACTCCATGGTGCAGTACCGCGATGGCTCCTTGCTGGCGCAGATGGGTAACCCGGACATGCGTACGCCAATCGCACATGCGCTGGCATTCCCTCAGAGGGTGGAAAGCGGTGTAAACGCGTTGGATCTGATCAGCGCCGGGCGGCTGGACTTTGAGGCGCCAGATGAGTCGCGCTTTCCGTGTCTGCGTCTTGCGCGCGAAGCCATATTGGCGGGGGGGAGTGCACCCACTATCCTCAATGCGGCCAACGAAGTGGCCGTGGAGGCCTTCCTGGCGGGAGAGCTCCCATTTACCGGTATCGCACAGTTGATTGAAAAGGTCATGGAGATCACGGTCGTGGTTGAACTGAAAGACCTTGAGACAGTCGAACAGGCTGATCGGGAGGCGCGTACGCAGGCTCATCAGATTTTGGGAGAACTCTGCGGCGTCTGAGATATGGCGAAACGGTAGGCCGGCTGTAAGGCATAAGATAAAGGGCGTAAGCCATTAACGAGATCATAGTAAGCTGACCCCATGTTAGATTTTCTACAGACTGCAATCTGGGCGCTGGTCGCTCTCGGTGTGCTGGTGAGCTTTCACGAGTTTGGCCACTTTATCGTTGCGCGCTGGTGTGGTGTAAAAGTACTGCGCTTCTCGATTGGCTTTGGCAAGCGACTTGTGTCGCGTTATGACCGTCATGGCACCGAGTTCACGGTATCCGCAATTCCCCTGGGTGGTTACGTCAAGTTTCTCGATGAGCGCGAAAGTGCGGTTGCCCCGGAGGATTTGGACCGAGCCTTCAATCGCAAGAATGTTTGGCAGCGTATTGCGATTGCGGCTGCCGGCCCGCTTGCCAATTTCCTGCTGGCGATTGTGCTCTTCTGGGGTGTGTTTATGGGGGGCACTTCTGGCCCTGTCCCGATTGTCGATGATGTAGAGCAGGGGAGCCTAGCTGCGTACGCAGGACTGGAAGAAGGCCAGGAAATCATCGCCATCGACGACCAGCCAACTCCTACCTGGCAGGCACTGAACTGGCGCTTGGCGAATCGCCTGGGGGACTCAGGCCATATTAAGTTTTCCGTGCGCTATCCGGATTCTCCGCTTGAGTACCACATGTATGCGGATATTGACCGCTGGTTGGCGGGGCAGGAGGTTGCCGACCCCCTGGCCGAGGTTGGCGTAAAGCTGTGGATCCCAGAAGTCAGCATGCAGCTTGCCCAGGTGGTCGATGGCAGTCCCGCTGCGAAAGGTGGCTTGAAGGCTGGTGATGAAATCATCGCCACTGACGGGCGCGATTTCAGTGGTTGGGAGGAGTGGACCTCCTATATCAAGGCGCGCCCGGAGCAGCAGGTAATGGTTACGGTGGTGCGCGATGGTGCCGAGCAGGCAGTTTCGATTACGCCAGAAGAAGTCACGCTAGATAGCGGTGAAAAAATAGGCCGAATTGGTGTCTTGCCGGTTGCGGCATCCTGGCCCGAGGAGCGGGTGCGGCGCTATCACTATGGTGTCTTGGGGGCCTTGAGCAAGGGCCTGGAAGAGACCTGGAGCAAGACGGTATTTACCCTGAACAGCCTCAAAAAGCTACTGTTTGGCGAGCTTTCTACCCGCAACTTGAGCGGTCCGATCACCATTGCTAAAGTGGCCGGCACTTCTGCTGACGCAGGCTGGCAGTCTTTCCTGTCGCTGCTTGCCCTGTTGAGTATCAGTCTCGGTGTGTTGAACCTGTTGCCGATTCCTGTTCTCGACGGCGGTCATCTCCTCTACTACGGTATTGAGGCGATTAAGGGATCGCCCGTTTCGGAAAGAGTGCAGATGATTGGCCTGCAAGTGGGGATGGCCATGGTGCTCGGTATTATGGCTTTGGCGCTTTATAACGACATTTTGCGTCTGTAGTGAATTTTTTGCCTGTATCTCGGGTCTCATTGAGGGCAAAGGTCCTCTTTTTGGGCTTTCTAGACGGTCAGGCACCACTTTAGCCCTCGCGGTGAGTGGACTTGATAGGGACCTTGATCCCAGTGAATTGGGCGTTACGCCCTCATGGAATTGCGAATAAACACTCGGAATTAGTAGATGAAAAATTTCCTGAAAGCGGCTTCGCTCGGCCTAGCTCTGCCCATTGCCGCTTACGCCCAGTCGTTTGAGGTCAACGATATTCGCGTTGAGGGATTGCAGCGTGTCTCTGCGGGTACCGTGTTTGCGGCCTTGCCTGTCCGAGTCGGTGATCAGATTGAGAGCGTGGAGATTCAGAGTGCCACGCGCGCGTTGTTCCGCACCGGGTATTTTCAGGATATCCAGATCGGCCGCGAAAATGGCGTCCTGGTAATCACTGTGCGTGAGCGTCCGGCGATTTCAAAGATTGAGATTACCGGTAACAAAGCGATCAAGACCGAAGACCTGCTTAAGGGCATGAATGACAACGGTCTTGCGGAAGGACAGATCTTTAAACGTGCGACTTTGGAAGGTTTGGCGCAGGAACTTGAGCGTCAGTATGTGGCCCAGGGCCGCTATGGCGCCAGCGTAACTACGGAAGTGAAAGAGCTGCCGCGCAACCAGGTTGAGCTGAAAGTTATTGTGGACGAGGGCTCCGTCGCCGCGATTAAGCATATCAATATCGTTGGTAACCGCGCATTTTCCGACGATGAGCTGGCGGAAATTTTTGAACTGCAAACCACTGGCTGGTTGTCCTGGCTGAACAGCGACGACAAATACTCTCGCGAAAAGCTCACCGGCGACCTGGAGCGTCTTGAGTCTTATTACCTTGACCGCGGTTATCTGGAATTCAAAATTGATTCCACGCAGGTTTCCCTGAGCCCGGACAAGCAAAGTGTCTTTATCACCGTCAACATCAGCGAGGGTGATGTTTACAAGGTTTCCGAAGTGGAGCTGGCTGGCGACCCGGTCGTTTCCGAAGAAGAAATTCGCCGTTTGCTGCTGGTGCGCAAGGGGCAGACCTTTTCCCAAGTGCTGATGACCACCACCTCCGATTACATTACCAAGCGCCTGGGTAACGAGGGGTATACCTTCGCCGAGGTGAACGGTATGCCGGAAGCGAATGAAGAAGATAAAACCGTAAAGGTCACCTTCTTTATTGATCCGGGCAAGCGCGCCTATGTGCGCCGAATCAATTTCCGCGGTAATACACGCACGTCGGACGATGTGTTGCGTCGTGAGATGCGTCAGATGGAAGCATCCTCTGCCTCATCCGCACGCATTGAACAGTCCAAAGTACGCCTTGAACGCCTTGGCTTCTTTAAGGAAGTGCAGGTAGAAACCACTGAAGTGCCCGGTACCTCCGATCAGATCGATGTGGAATATACGGTGGAAGAGCAGCCCTCGGGTACCATTGGCGGCACAGTTGGTTATGCCCAGGGCAGTGGTCTGGTGCTGGGTGCCAACGTGCAGGAAAACAACTGGATGGGCACAGGCAAGTCCGTGGGCTTTGCGATAAACACCTCCACCTATCAGTCGGTACTGAATTTCTCTTACACAGATCCTTACTTCACGCCTGACGGTGTGAGCCGTGGTTTCAATATTTTTTATCAGGAGCGGGATTACTCGGAAATTAACCTGTCGAGCTACAACACCACGACCTATGGTGCGGGCTTGAGCTTTGGTTATCCGGTCTCTGAAATTTCCCGCATTGGCTTGAATATTGGTTTCAACCACCTCGAGCTGAGCACAAGTAGTAACTCCGTACAGGAGATTATCGATAGCCCACGCCCTATTAGCGGCATTGATAGTGATATTCTTGCCTCCGATCAGGGTGTTGTATTGGAAGAATTGGAGCAGGCGGTAGCGGATGGGGTGGCGCTGGATCTCAGTATGCCGCTGGATGACAGTCTGCTGAACACCGACTTGGATGGTTTTGTAGACCTGTACGGTGATGAATTCGATACCTGGTCGGTGACGGGCTCTTATGCGCGCTCCACCCTGAACCGGGGTATTCTGGCGACCCGCGGTGCCTCCCAGCGTGCATCTGTTGAGGTGGCATTGCCTGGTGGTGATCTTGAGTACTACAAATTTATATATACCGGTCAGTATTTCCGCCCGCTGACTAAAAGTCTTACCTTGCGCCTGCGCACCCGTCTCGGCTACGCCGATGGCTATGGTGATCTGGAGCAATTGCCGTTCTTCGAAAACTTCTACGGCGGTGGATTTGGCTCCGTGCGCGGTTTCGAGCGCAATACTCTTGGGCCGCGTTCCACGCCCGCGGAGTTCTATTCAACCACTGCGTGTGCTGTAGATGCCGAGGGTAATGTCACCAAGAATTGTTACCTGCTTGACCAAAATACTGGCGAGCTGGTTACGACTTCTACCGGCCGGAACCCGCAGCCTTTCGGCGGTAACATTCTGGTCGAAGGTAGTGCCGAGGTGATCTTCCCAATTCCGTTTGTTAAGGATCAGCGCTCTATGCAGTCCGCGTTCTTTATTGATGCGGGTAACGTGTTTAGCAACAGCTGTGGGGTGACCCAGTTGAACTGTTATGACATTGCGGTTGAAAACTTGAACGTGTCCGCTGGTGTGGGCCTGACCTGGATCACCGGTTTCGGCCCGCTTACTTTCAGCCTGTCCAAGGCGCTTGAGCAGAACGAAGACGACGATGTGGAAGTATTCCAGTTCTCGCTGGGTAATAGCTTCTAACCACTGGAAATTGGCTTCGGGAGTGTTTAGGGTTGAGCCCCAGCTACCCGAAGTGGTTTATCTGACGTAAACGGCTCCTGTGGAAGGAACCGAAAATCTAAAGAAAGATGGAGAATAAGAAAGTGTTCAAATTTGTTAAAGCAAGTGCGATTTTGCTGGCCGGCCTGTTGTTCGCGGGTGCCGCCAGTGCACAGACCAAAGTAGCTGTGGTAAATATCCAGGCTGCTATCATGAGCACTGAAAAAGCGACTTCCAAAATCAATGCGCTGAAAACCAGCTCTGAGTACTCCCAGCTGCAGAACGGTGCCGAGAGCATCCGCGCGGAAATGCAGAAGCTGGCGGAAGATGCGCAGAAAAATGGCGTTACCTGGTCTGAAGAGAAGAAAGCTGAGCAGCAACGCAAAATTAACTTCAAGCGCTCCGATTTCGAGACTACCGTGAAAAAGCTGCGCGCGATGGAAGGTCAAGCGGTTCAGGAACTGCAGAAAGAGCTGTTGCCGAAAGCCAAGACCGCATTGGAAGAGGTGATCAAAGAGCAGAAACTGGATCTGGTGCTGGACGCGAGCGCTGCGGTATATGCAGGCAAGTCCGCCAACCTGACCGAAGAGCTGGTTAAGCGTCTTAACGCTGGCAAGTAAACAGCGTTCTTCGGCTTCGAATAAGGTTCAGTGATGACTAACAAGCAGCCAACTCTGGCGCAGTTGGCTGAGGTGCTGGGAGCAGAATTGCGCCTGGCGCCTGGCGCCAGTAGTGAGCAAGTGCCTGCCGGGTTGAACACCCTGCAAGACGCGGTTGCTGGCGAGGTGAGCTTTCTTGCCAGTGCCAACTACCGTCGCTTCCTCGAAGATACCAAGGCCTCTGCAGTATTGGTTTCCGCCAAAGACGCAGAGGCTTGTCCGGTCAGCACATTAATCGTGCCCAACCCCTATCTCGCTTTTGCGAAAGCGACTGCGATTTACGATCAAACCCCCACGCCCGCGGCGGGTATCCATCCCTCCGCCAGTATTGATAGTACTGCGGACATCGGGGGCGATGTGTATATCGGCCCCGGGGCCGTAATTGAGGCCAATACTCACATCGCATCGGGTGTGATCATTGGATCGGGCTGTGTCGTAGGGGAAGGCAGTGAAATCGGTGCAAATACCCGATTGTTCCCCAACGTAGTGGTCTACCATGGTTGCGCGATTGGTGCCAACTGTACCGTTCACAGCAACACGGTTATTGGGGGCGATGGTTTCGGTTTTGCCCCTGCCGATGGGCAGTGGACCAAGATCCATCAGTTGGGTAGTGTCGAAATTGCCGATGAAGTGGAGATTGGTGCTTGTACCTGTATTGATCGTGGAGCACTTGGCAATACGGTGATTGGACGCGGTGTCAAGATCGACAATATGGTGCAAATCGCGCACAATGTGCAGATTGGTGACTACTCAGCCATGGCCGCATGTTCGGCGGTGGCGGGCAGCGCTATTATCGGCAAACACTGCACCATTGCTGGTGGTGTCGGTATTGTTGGTCACGTCACCATTGCGGATCGCAGCCATGTGACGGCACGTACTCTTGTTACGAAATCTATTGAAGAGGCAGGCTCCTATTCCAGTGGTGCGCCCTTTATGGATAGTCGTAGCTGGCGTCGCAATGCGGTGCGCTATGGGCAACTCGATCAAATGGCCCGACGCCTGAAGGCGTTGGAGACAGCATTCAAGCAACAGGAGCAGGCGCCGGATTAGGTTAAACCTGCTTGCTGGGCATTATCACAAGATTCATTCGAAGTTTCGGGGCGTTTGGCGCCCCGAAGTGGTTTCTGGGGACAATTCGCCATGATGGACGTACAGGAAATTCGTCAATACCTTCCGCACCGCTATCCTTTCCTACTGGTAGATCGTGTGGTCGAACTGGAAGAAGGGAAGTCGATCAAGGGTTACAAAAATATCTCGATCAACGAAGAGGTGTTTAACGGCCACTTCCCCGAGGTACCTATATTTCCAGGTGTGATGATCGTTGAAGCATTGGCGCAGGTATCCGGTATTCTCGGCTTTAAAACCCTGGGGCAGAAACCGGAAGACGGCTATTTGTACCTGTTTGCAGGTATCGACAATGTGCGTTTCAAGCGTCAGGTTGTACCGGGCGATCGTCTGCAGCTCGAGTCGGAAGTTGTGTCCGAGCGCCGTGGCATCTGGAAGTTCGCAGGTAAAGCCAGCGTAGATGGTGAGCTTGCAGCGTCCGCCAATATCCTTTGCGCGGTGAAGAAAATTTAATCGATCCACGTCGATCTACTGAAGTAGCGCAGACCATGGCCAGCTTGGGCTGGCTCCAATGTGACTAAATTGATTTTTATATTCGCGATTCGCGGGTAAAGTATCGCCGTAGTTTCTGGCGCCAGAGTACGGATAAATATTCGTTACCTGGTGTGCAGTCGATCAAGTATCGAGCCGGTGAGGAGAAAGCCACAGCATGCAGACCAATATTCACCCAACTGCCATTGTCGATGATTCGGCGGTGATAGGAGAAGGCGTGCAGATTGGCCCATACAGCGTCGTTGGGCCCGATGTGGAGATCGGCGATGGCTGTGAGATCGCCTCCCACGTGGTGCTGACAGGCCCTACCAAACTGGGAAAAAACAACCGCATCTACCAGTTTTCCAGTGTCGGCCAGGATACCCCGGATAAAAAATACAGGGACGAGCCAACCACCCTGGTAATGGGCGATAACAATGTGATTCGCGAAGGTGTCACCATTCATCGCGGGACCGTGCAGGACCGTGGGGAAACTACCATTGGCAACGATAACCTGCTGATGGCGTACGCGCATATTGGTCACGACAGTGTGATCGGTAACAACACGATCCTGGTAAACAACGTTGCATTGGCGGGCCACGTGTATGTACGCGATTGGGCCATCCTGAGTGGTTATACCCTGGTGCACCAGCATTGCACTATTGGTGAGCACGCATTTACCGGGATGGGCGCTGGTATCGGTAAAGATGTACCGGCCTACGTGATGGTTGCAGGCAATCCTGCTGAAGCGAAAACCATTAATGCGGAAGGTTTGCGTCGCCGCGGATTCAGTCGTGAAGACATCGCCCTGATCAACAAAGCCTACAAAATTGTCTATCGCCGCGGGCTGACCGCGGACGAGGCGCTGGAGTCGCTGGCGCAGCTGCGACAGGAGTCCGAGGCCATTCAGCCGTGGATTGATTCCCTGCAAAATTCCACCCGCGGGATTGTCCGTTGAGTAACAAGCCTTTAAAACCGCACGGTGGAACGTTGCGTGTCGGCATGCTTGCCGGTGAGGCTTCTGGAGACATTCTCGGCGCTGGATTGATTCAGGCACTGCAAAAGCGATTCGATAACCTGGAGGTTGTCGGTATCGCAGGGCCACGTATGCAGGCGCTGGGTGCTGAATCACTGTTTCCCATGGAGCGATTGTCGGTGATGGGACTGGTGGAGCCGCTAAAGCGCCTGCCTGAGCTGCTCAAAATTCGTCGCACCCTGCGTGAACATTTCATCGCCAATCCTCCCGATGTTTTTATCGGCATTGATTCCCCAGATTTCAATCTCGGCCTGGAAGAGGCGCTGCGCGGCGCCGGTATTCCTACGGTGCACTATGTCAGCCCATCGGTGTGGGCATGGCGCCGCGGGCGTATCAAGAAAATTGCCCGCGCTGTGGATCATATGCTCACGCTGCTGCCGTTCGAGGCAGACTTTTACCGCGAGCACGATGTTCCGGTGAGTTTTGTGGGGCACCCACTCGCCGATGAAATCCCGCTTGAAGTCGACGTAGAAGCTGCTCGACAGTCTCTGGGGTTTGCACCGGAAGATCAGGTGGTTGCCTTGTTGCCGGGAAGCCGCGGTGGGGAAGTGCGCTTGCTTGGGCCGCTTTTTCTGCAGGCGGCCATCTGGTGTCAGCAGCGGCGCCCTGCGTTGAAGTTTGTGTTGCCTGCCGCCAATCCCGAGCGTCGACAGCAGCTCGAGCAGCAGATTGCCGAGTTGCCCGGGGCCAGCGAGTTGTCGCTGACTGTGCTCGATGGGAATTCCCAGCAAGCGCTCACAGCTGCAGATGCGGTACTGATTGCGTCGGGTACCGCGACGCTCGAAACCATGCTTATGAACAAGCCCATGGTCGTGGCCTATAAAATGGCAACACTGTCCTATGCCATTTTTTCCCGTATGTTGCACACGCCCTGGGTTTCGCTACCAAACCTGCTGGCGCAGCGCGAGCTGGTGCCAGAAATTCTGCAAGATGACGCGACGCCGGAGGCCCTGGGCGGCGCTGTGCTGAATTACTTTGACGATCCGTTGCTCGGTGATCGTTTGCGTCGCGAGTTCAGCGAGATGCATCAGGAATTGCGCCGCAATGCGTCCGAAAAGGCGGCAGATGCCGTGTGCACATTGCTGCAGAAATAAGTTTTAAAGTCCGGTTTCTTTTTCGTTATGCCCAAGTCTCCTTTGCCTCCCTATGTCTCTCCCTACACCGGCACGCTGCTGGCCGGCGTGGATGAAGTTGGGCGTGGTCCGCTCGCTGGCGATGTTGTTGCGGCGGCGGTGATTCTCGATCCGCAAAACCCGATCGAGGGCCTTGCGGACTCAAAGAAGTTGAGTGAGAAGAAGCGCGAGGGGTTGTTCGAAGAAATTCAGCGGAAAGCCATGAGCTTCGCTATCGCCCGCGCTACGGTCGAAGAAATTGACCAGCTCAATATTTTACATGCGAGCCTGCTGGCGATGAAGCGGGCGGTTGAGAAGTTATCAGTGCAGCCAGAGTTTGTACTGGTGGATGGGAATCGCAAACCGCAATGGCATTATCAGTGCGATACCGTGGTAAAAGGCGATGACCGGGTTGCGGCCATCGCTGCGGCGTCGATTCTAGCCAAGGTGACCCGCGACCGTGAAATGGTAGAGCTGGATCGCGTCTATCCCGGGTATGGGCTTGCAGGGCACAAGGGTTACCCCACCAAGGCGCATATGGAAGCGCTGGCGCGCCTGGGGGCAACCCCTGTGCACAGAAAAAGCTTCGCGCCGGTTAGACGCCAGCTGGAGCTGATCTAGCGCTCTTTCTTGACCCGTGCGCTGGTGATCATCTTGTCGGAAACTTCGACGATCTCAATCAGATACTCCTGGATGTAAAGGCTGATATTGCCTTCCGGGATGCTTTCCAGGTGCTCCATAATCAGGCCGTTGAATGTCTTGGGGCCGTCGGTCGGTAGTCCCCAGTGCAGCGTGCGGTTGATCTCGCGAATGGATGTACCGCCGTCTACCAAGTACCAGCCATCACCCTGCTCGACGATTTCCTCATCATCGCTGGGCACTGGGCTTGCGGTAAAGTCACCGACAATTTCTTCCAGCAGATCTTCCAGGGTCACGATACCCATGACCTCGCCGTACTCGTCTACCACCAGCCCCATACGATGCTTGCGCTTCTGAAAGTTCATCAGCAGGGTGGGCAGCGGGGTGGCCTCCGGTACAAAGTAGGGTTCGATCAGGTGTGTTTTGAGGCTTTCTGCAGTCAGTCTCTCCGGGCCGTCGCGGAGTAGCTGCGCGGCGCGGCGCAGGTGCAGAATACCGACGATCTTGTTGATGTCGCCACGGTAAACTGGCAGGCGGGTAAAGCTGCTCTCGGCCAGTTGCTGCAGGATTTCCTGGGCGCTGTCGTCAAGGTCCACTCCCTTGACCTCGTTGCGAGGGATCATGATGTCCTCGACGGTCGCCTGATCCAGATCCAGTACGTTGAGCAGCATACCTTTGTGTTTGGTGGGCAGCAGTGCGCCGGATTCAAATACGACGGAGCGCAGCTCTTCCGGTGCCAGGTGCTCGGCCTCAGATTCTTTGCCCGCTTCTACGCCGACCAGACGGGCCAAGCCGTTGGAAACACTGCCGACGAGTCGTACCAGCGGGGTGAGCAGCCAGAGAAGGGGGCGCAGTATGACGCTGGCGGGAAAGGCGATTTTCTCCGGGTGCAGTGCGGCGATGGTTTTTGGGGTGACTTCAGCAAAAATGAGCACCACAAGGGTGAGGGCGGCGGTCGCGTACCAGACTCCGGCTTCGCCGTAGAGCCGGGTAAATACCGCTCCCGCAATGACGGACGCCAGAATGTTGACGATATTGTTGCCGATCAGGATTACCCCGATCAGTTTGTCCGGACGGGCGAGAAGCTCCATGGCGCGTTTGGCGCCGCGGTGACCGGTTCTGGCCTGATGTCGCAGGCGATAGCGATTGAGCGCCATCATGCTGGTTTCGGAGCTGGAGAAAAACGCGGAAATAATGATCAGCAGGCCTATCAGGGCAAAGAGTAGGCCGGGCGGCAGGTCGTTCAAGGGAGAGCTCTTTCTATTGGAATAGGCCGATATTGAATCAGAACGCCTGGGCCCGCAACTGTGCGGGCCCAGGTGGTGTAAATCGGGGTGGATTACTGCTGGGGAAGAAACACTTCTAGCGCCAACTTGCTGCCAAAAAAGGCCAGCATCAATACGGCAAATGCCGACAGGGTCCAGCGCACAGCGGTGTTGCCACGCCAGCCTCTTTTCCAGTGCCCCCACAGCAGGATGCTATACAGAATCCAGGCAAAGATGGACAGGGTGGTTTTGTGTACCAGTTGCTGCCCGAATAGATCATCGACGAACAGTGCACCGGTAATCAGTGCGGCGGTGAGCAGCAGCTGGCCGAAAGCGATCAGGCCAAACAGCAGGCTCTCCATGGTTTGCAGTGGCGGCAAAAAACGGCTGATACCGCCGGGGCGGTGGTTGTGCAGCTGCTGATTGAGCCAGTAGAGGTAGATGGCCTGAAGTGTCGCCAGGGTCAGCAGCGAGTAAGCGGCAATCGAGAAAAACGCATGGGCGGCGATGCCGGGGGATATTTCCGCTCGGGGAGTTGGGCCACTCCAGGCGTGTTGGGCGCCGATGAGTGCCAGGGCCGCGAGTGGCGCGATCACTAGAATCAGTAGGGTCAATTTGTGACGGAGTGACAACAGGAGCAATAACAGTCCCACCGTCCAGGTAATCAACGACATTACCGCCAGTAAGTCGAAACGAAAGCCATCGCTGGCCAGCAGGGTATGGCTGAGAGAGAGTCCGTGGGCGATCAGGGCTCCTGCAAACAGGCCCAGTAAAAGTGGCTGTTTGTCGTTCTGCGGTTGTCGATACAGGGTGGCAGCCGCTACACCTGTAGTGGCGATATAAAGTGCTATTGCCATCCAGTGGGCGAATGCCGCCATTGGGGTGTGTCCGTTTTGCTGTTTCTTTATTTGTCTGGGCGGGCAGTGTGTCACAGCGCGCCTGTGCTGGAAAGCCCGGCTGGGCTATACTGCCGCGTTTTTGGGGTTCCGGTACCCAGTTGCTCGCCTCCGATGTGTTGTGAGGCGTGATGAGAAGGCGCGCGCGGTACCGAGGCGTATACGATTTGAGAAGGTGATATGTTCGATAACCTGAGCGACCGATTATCGTCGGCACTGAAGAAAGTCACAGGTAAAGCCCGTCTAACGGATGACAATATCCGGGACACGCTGCGCGAGGTGCGCAAGGCGCTGTTGGAGGCGGATGTGGCGTTGCCGGTGGTCAAGGCATTCGTACAGCAGGTGCGGGCCGCGGCTGTGGGTCAGAAGGTCAGCAAGGCGCTGAACCCTGGGCAGCAGTTCGTCAAAATCGTACAGGATGAGCTGGTCAAGGTAATGGGTGAGGCGGCGACCCCGCTGAACCTCGCCGTGAAACCGCCGGCTGTGATCCTGATGGCGGGTCTGCAGGGGGCTGGTAAAACCACCAGCGTTGCCAAGCTCGCAAAATACCTGCAGGAGCGGGAAAAGAAAAAGGTGATGGTGGTGAGTGCGGACGTGTACCGTCCGGCGGCCATTAAGCAGTTGGAAACCCTCGCTGGCGAAGTGGACGCAATCTTCCAGCCCTCACAGCCAGAGCAAAAGCCCGTCGATATCGCCCGCCAAGCGATGGACGCAGCGCGCAAGCAGTTTGCCGATGTGCTGATCGTGGATACTGCCGGTCGCCTGCACGTCGACGAAGAGTTGATGGGTGAGATTCGCGAACTGCACGACTTCCTGGACCCGGCGGAAACTCTGTTCGTAATCGACGCCATGATCGGTCAGGATGCGGTGAATACCGCGAGTGCCTTCAATGACGCGCTGCCACTGACCGGTGTGATTCTGACCAAAGCGGATGGTGACGCCCGTGGTGGTGCGGCGCTGTCTGTACGCCACGTGACTGGTAAGCCGATTAAATTCATTGGTGTTGGTGAGAAAACTGACGCGCTGGAAACCTTCCACCCGGACCGTATCGCTTCCCGGATTCTCGGTATGGGTGACATCCTGTCCCTGATCGAGCAGGCCGAGCAGACCATTGATAAGGCGAAAGCCGAAAAACTGGTCAAGAAGGTTCAGAAGGGCAAGGGCTTCGACCTGGAAGATCTGCGCGACCAGTTGCAGCAGATGCAGAATATGGGCGGCTTGGGTGCGCTGATGGACAAGATGCCCGGGATGGGGGGGCTCGCTCAGGCTGCACAGCAGGCAGATATGGGTAAAGAATTCGGCCGTATGGATGCGCTTATCAGCTCCATGACGCCGGAAGAGCGCCGCAACCCGGATATTTTGAGTGGCTCGCGCAAGCGTCGCATCACCGCGGGTTCCGGTACTCAGATCCAGGATCTGAATCGCCTGCTCAAGCAACACAAGCAGATGGGCAAGATGATGAAGAAGCTCAAGGGCGGCGGCATGGGCAAGCTGATGCGCGGCCTCGGTGGCTTGCCCGGTATGGGCGGCATGGGTGGCGGCGGAATGCCCGGTGGTATGGGCGGTTTGCCGGGTGGCCTGCCCCCGGGCTTCAAGAAAAAGTGATCTGATGTGGGCGTCACAAGAATAGTTGGCGCTGGCAGCGGATTCGCCGCTATACAAACCCGGTTGTGTACATTAGAATACGCCGCCTTTCAGCGGGCTCCGACTCGTTGAACATTGATTTAAAAGCAGATTTCCGCTTCGGTGGTGTCTGAATTACCGCCGAGAGGCGGGATGTTCCGGTCAGCTTTTCTGACCGGTTAGTGTTGAAACTACAGGATAGCTACATGGTAACCATTCGTTTGGCTCGTGGCGGTGCGAAGAAGCGCCCGTTTTATCACCTGACTGTGACCGACAGCCGCAAATCTCGCGACGGTCGTTTCATTGAGCGTGTTGGCTTCTTCAACCCGGTTGCACGTGGTCAGGAAGAGCGTCTGCGCATCGACCGTGATCGCGTTGAGTTCTGGGTAGGCCAAGGCGCCCAGCTGTCTGACCGCGTCAGCAAGCTGCTGAAAGAATCTGCCTGATTCTTTGATCCCTGATCATCTGTACTCCGGGGTGTGCCAGTGGCTGAGCATTCGGTAAATAGCGAAGAATTGGTCACAGTAGGGCGCATTACCTCGGTTTACGGAATCCGTGGCTGGGTGAAGGTGCATTCCTATACTGAGCCAATGGAAAACATACTGCAGTACTCGCGCTGGTGGCTGCAAAATCCTGCCGCTAATCCCGCTAAGGGGGTTTCTCAGTGGCAGCCTCTTGAGATTGATGCTGGCAAGCGTCACGGCAAGGGGCTGATTATTCGCATCAAAGGTGTGGATGATCGGGATATCGCCGCGCAGTTTTGTCAGAGAGATATCGCGGTCGTCGGTGGTGAAATGCCACAACTGGATGATGGCGAGTACTACTGGCACCAGTTACACGGGCTGCAGGTGGTAAGTACGTTTGAAGGCCAGGAGACTCGCTTCGGTGAAGTCGCTCGGCTGATGGAAACAGGCGCCAATGATGTGATGGTGGTGCGCGGGGGTGACGACGGGCGAGAGCGCCTGATTCCGTACATTCCCGGTGAGTTCATCACCGAGGTCGACCTCGAGGCCGGCGTGATTACCGTCAATTGGGACCCAGAGTTCTGATGGCGGCCAAGCGCGTAGCGCTGGTGAGCATCTTCCCCGAGATGTTCGCAGCACTGACTGATTACGGTATTACCGGTCGGGCAGTAAAAGACGGTCTGTTGGAGGTTCGCTGCTGGAATCCACGGGATTTCACCAGTGACAGGCATCGCACCGTGGATGATCGCCCTTACGGTGGTGGTCCAGGCATGGTGATGCTGGCCGAGCCTTTGTCCCAGGCTTTGGGTGAGGCGCGTCGTTGGGCTGAAGAGACTGGACCCGCCAGGTCTATCTACCTGTCCCCGCAGGGGCGGCAGTTGGATCAGCAGGGTGTGGAGCAGCTCTCCCAATCGGGCAACCTGGTTTTATTGGCCGGTCGCTACGAGGGGATTGATGAGCGCATAGTCGAGTCCCTGATCGATGAAGAATGGTCGATCGGTGATTACGTGCTGAGCGGCGGCGAACTGGCAGCCATGGTATTGGTGGATGCGGTTACGCGGTTGATTCCAGGTGCGCTGGGGCACAACCTGTCTGCGGTGGAAGACTCTTTCGCGCAGGGCTTGTTGGATTGCCCGCACTATACCCGCCCGGAAGAATTTGCGGGCAGGTCGGTACCGGAAGTGTTGCTCTCCGGTAACCATGAAAAGATTCGCCGCTGGCGCCTTAAGCAGGCGCTGGGTCGGACGCAGAAGCGCCGCCCAGACTTGCTCGAAGCGTTGGCGCTGTCTCCGGAGCAGGCGCAATTGCTGGAGGAATTTCTCCAGGAATCTGCACCGGATGCACAGGATTAATGTCGAATTCGCCGTGAGGCGAGAGTAATTCGGCGATCTAGCCGAGAGGCTACACAAAACCCTTTTGGAGAACTCCAAATGACCAACAAAATCATTCAGCAGCTGGAACAAGAACAGCTGAAATCCGAACTGCCAGCTTTTGCACCGGGCGACACCATCGTTGTTCAGGTAAAAGTAAAAGAAGGTAACCGTGAGCGTCTGCAGGCGTTTGAAGGTGTTGTGATCGGCAAGCGTAACCGCGGCCTGAACTCTTCCTTCACCGTGCGTAAAATTTCTCACGGCGTTGGCGTTGAGCGTACCTTCCAGACACACAGCCCGCTGGTTGACAGCATTTCTGTGAAGCGTCGCGGTGACGTTCGTCAGGCTAAGCTGTACTACCTGCGCAACCTGACTGGTAAAGCTGCTCGAATCAAAGAAAAACTGGCTAAGTAAGTTTTTCTTGTTCGAAAAAAAACCGGAGCCTGGCTCCGGTTTTTTTATGCCCGCTGTTTTGACTTTCCTGTAGAGGCTTCTGCTAGGGATTGGCGTTTGCGGTGATTGTGTAGTAAAACGCGTCAAACGCCCATAAAAGCGATAACGTTTGATCGGTTGAATGCCATACTGGGCTGGAACCTGCCCCCGTCTGGATGGTCAGAGTAAAGGATCTGGCGCGGGTTAACCGTGACGAATAACACCGGAGTAGCTCCATCATGAATTTTCTAGCCAAGCCACTGAAGCCCCTCGCCGCATTGGCTGCCACCGCCGCATTGTTGCTGGCGCAGTCTGCCACTGCTGTTGATGACGCCGTGGCGAAGCAGATTAAAGCCAAGTTGACTGCGGGTAATCCAGGAGCCAATTTCGGTGAGGTGCGCGAGAGTGCGATGCCGGGGCTCTACGAGGTGGAGGTCAATGGCGGCAATGTCTTATTTGTATCCAAGGATGGCGGTCACTTTATTGCCGGCGACCTGTTTGAGGTGACTCCTCAGCGTGTGGTTAACATCTCCGAGCAGCGTCGCGGTAAGAATCGCGCTAAGGTGATGGACGCGCAGGACCTGGGTGAAATGATCGTGTTTTCACCCAAGGGTGAGACCAAGGCCCATGTTTATGTGTTTACGGACGTAGATTGCGGATACTGCCGCAAGCTGCACGACGACGTGCCCGAGCTGAATCGCCGTGGCATTGAGGTGCGCTACTTGGCGTTCCCGCGCGCAGGACTCAATTCCGTGGGTTACCGCAAGGTGGCCACGGCTTGGTGTGCGGAAGACCCGAACAAGACTCTTACCGATCTGAAAAACCGTAAAAACGTGCCGCTGAAGGTGTGTAACGACAACCCTGTGGCCGCTCAGTACAAACTTGGTAACGAAGCCATCGATGTGCGCGGAACCCCGACCATCGTGATGGAAGACGGCACCGTAGTGCCGGGTTATGTGCCGCCTGAAACCCTGGCCAAAGCGCTGGGTATCTGATCCGCTAGGATCGTTTCCGATTGAAGTCTTTGGGGTGTTTGCCTCAGGGTGCGAGAAGGGCCAGCTTTTGCTGGCCCTTTTTAGTTTCCGGTTCTCCTGTCTAGCGACGCGAGGTGGGCTAATGTCTAAACGGATTGCTGGTTTAGTGATCGCCTGGCGCAATTTAATTGACATTTTCCCCCATATCTCAGTAAGGTTGTCGACCTTTTTTCGATTTTTACGCCAGTTATTGCGCTGTGTACCAGCTAGTTTGTAGTTGGTAGTAGTCATGCGCGGAGGGAAGTTGTGAGCGCATTCGCCGACGAAGCCACCAAGGTCTCAGAAAATTCTACATTTGCGGGCCGTGAATCCGCCTCAGATACCCCTGCGCCTGCCGCAGTGAAAATTGGTATCTGCGGTCTCGGCACCGTTGGTGGCGGGACAGTCAATGTTATGACGCGCAACAGCGCGGAAATCGCTGCACGTTGTGGCCGCTCGGTCGAGATCGTGCAGGTTGGTGCACGCCGGGATAACCCGGATTGCGATACCAGCAATATCAATGTTTCCCGCGAAATTTTTGATGTCGCCAACAATCCGGACGTGGATGTTCTGGTGGAGCTGATCGGCGGTACTACCGTGGCCCGCGAGCTGGTATTGACCGCAATTGCCAACGGTAAACACGTGGTGACCGCAAACAAGGCACTGATCGCCGAGCACGGCAACGAGTTATTTGCTGCGGCCGCAGCCAAGGGTGTGACCATCGCCTACGAAGCCGCAGTGGCAGGCGGTATCCCCATTATCAAATCCCTGCGGGAAGGTCTGGCCGGCAACCGTATTGAGTGGTTGGCGGGCATTATCAACGGCACCGGCAACTACATCCTGACTGAAATGCGCGAGAAAGGTCGCAGCTTTGAAGAGGCTTTATCCCAGGCGCAGGCACTGGGTTACGCCGAGGCTGACCCAACCTTCGATGTGGAAGGTATCGACGCGGCACACAAACTGGTGATTATGGCGTCTCTCGCCTTTGGAATGCCGCTTGCGTTCGACAAGGTATTCACCGAGGGGATCAGTGGCGTCGCCAAGGACGATATCCAGTATGCCGACGAGCTGGGTTACCGCATCAAGCATCTCGGTATTGCGCGTCGCACCGGTGAAGGTGTGGAGCTGCGTGTGCATCCAACCCTTATTCCAGAGCGCCGCCTGATTGCCAATGTAAACGGGGTAATGAATGCGGTGCTGGTCAATGGCGACGCTGTTGGCCCAACCTTGTATTACGGTGCCGGTGCCGGTGCCGAGGCGACGGCCTCTGCGGTGATTGCCGATATTGTGGATGTCGCGCGTACCCTGAATGTGCGCCCCGACCAGCGTGTACCGCTCGCCGGTGTGACCCAGGAAAGCCAGGGTGACCTGGATGAAGTCCTGTCCATGGACGACGCGGAAACCAGTTACTACATGCGCATATCCGCGTTCGATAAGCCGGGTGTGATGTCCAAAGTGGCAACCATCTGTAGCGAGCAGGGCATCAGTATTGAAGCGCTGATCCAGCACGAGCCCGCAGAAGGCGAAGAGCTGGTGCCGGTGGTGTTGCTGACCAGTCGCGCACGTGAGGCCCAGCTGCAGGAAGCGGTTAGCCAGATCGAGGCTCTGGATACGATTCAGGGGCCTGTGGTGCGCATTCGCGTAGAGCCGCTGGGCTAACCCCGCCGCGACAACTCAAACGCCGGCGAGAGGATTTTCCGTTCGCCGGTGCTCTATTCATTAAGCTATTACGCCAAATCGAATTACCGTGAAATTTATCAGTACCCGCGGCCGCGCGCCGTCCTTGAGTTTTGCCGATACCGTTCTGACTGGTCTTGCCAGTGATGGCGGTCTGTATGTGCCGGAAAAATTGCCCACCTTCAGCCGCGAGGAAATCGCGGAAATGGCTGGTCTCAGCTATGAGGAACTGGCCTTCCGCATTATGTGGCCGTTTGTTTCCGAGGATCTGAGTGAAGAGGAAATGCGTGGCGTGATTGAGCGTGCCTACAGCAGCTTCCGTCACTCCGCTATTGCCCCGTTGATTCAGACCGGTCACAACGAATGGGTGATGGAACTGTTTCAGGGGCCGACCCTGGCGTTCAAAGATTTTGCCCTGCAGTTCCTTGGTCAGCTGTTTGATCTGCTGTTGAAGAAGCGCGGTGAAAAGGTCGTGGTACTCGGGGCGACTTCCGGTGACACCGGTTCTGCGGCCATTGAGGGTTGCCGTCACTGCGAAAACATCGATATTTTCATCATGCACCCGCACAATCGTGTGTCCGAGGTACAGCGCAAGCAGATGACCTCGGTGCTCTCAGATAATGTGTTCAACCTTGCCCTAGAGGGTAATTTTGACGATTGCCAGAACATGGTGAAGGCGAGCTTCGCGGACCAGTCGTTCCTGCCGGACGGTCGCCGTCTGGTAGCCGTGAATTCGATTAACTGGGCGCGGATCATGGCCCAGATCGTCTACTACTTCCACGCGGCGCTGAGCCTTGGTGGACCGCATCGTGCGGTCAACTTCTCTGTGCCCACCGGTAACTTTGGCGATATTTTTGCCGGTTATCTGGCGCGCGGTATGGGGCTGCCGATTAACCAGCTGGTGATTGCTACCAATGCGAATGACATCCTGCACCGTTGTATCAGTGCCAACGATCACTCGCCGCAGCCATTGGTGCACAGCCTGTCCCCAAGCATGGACATTATGGTTTCCAGTAACTTTGAGCGCCTGTTGTTTGACCTGCATGGTCGCGATGGTGCGGCGGTAGCCCGTTTGCTGGCAGATCGCAGTGCACCGCTCAAGCTGGATGAAAGTGTTCTGGAGAAGGCGCGTACCCTGTTTGCCTCCGAGCGCGTGGGTGATGAGCGTACGGTTGAGGTGATTCGCCAGGTGTTTGAATCCACCGAGTACCTGCTCGATCCGCATACCGCCATTGGCGTGGAAGCGGCGCGCAAGGCGCGCAAATCCCAGGCTGAGCCCATGGTTTGCCTGGCCACCGCGCACCCGGCCAAGTTCAGCGAAGCCGTCGACAAGGCGCTGCCGGGTACCAAGGTGCCATTGCCGCACCATATGGCGGATCTGATGGAGCGGGAAGAGCGGTTACAAATCCTGCCAAACGAACTTTCTGCGGTACACGATTTCATCTCTCACGCACTCGGTTAACCGCCGCTTGAGCGGTGCCCGCGTCCGGGTAGAATGGGGGTAGCCTGCCGGAGTAATTCCGGCCCTCCAGGAACCTGAGCGACCGGATGCGATGAACGCGATTATTCGACGACGGCCAGTGGATTTTTCCTCTGGCCGTTTTACGTCTTCTACCCCCGAAATTCTCCAGCGCGTCCTGTTGGGCCGCGGCGTCCATAGTGAAGATGCGCTGGAGCATCAGCTTGCCCGCCTGCACAGCCCGGCGAATATGCGCGGTATGGAAGCCGCGGTAGCGTTGCTATCCGAGGTCATACGGAGTCAGCAGAAGATTCTGATTATTGGTGACTTTGACGCGGACGGTGCCACCAGCAGTACGCTCGCGGTGCTGGCGCTGGGCGCGCTTGGCGCGGGCCCGGTGGATTTCCTGGTGCCGAACCGGTTTGAGTTCGGCTACGGCCTGACCCCGGAAATCGTCGAAGTGGCCCGGGAGTACAACCCGGATCTTCTGATTACCGTGGACAACGGCATCAGTAGTATTGATGGTGTCGAAGCCGCGCGCGCAGCGGGTCTCAAGGTGATCGTTACCGACCACCATCTGCCCGGGCAAGAGTTGCCCAGAGCGGACGCCATCGTCAATCCCAACCAGCCCGATTGCGATTTTCCCAGTAAAAACCTGGCGGGTGTCGGGGTCATTTTCTACCTGCTAAGTCGGGTAAAGAGCGCCCTGCAAGCCGCTGGCTGGTTTGAGGAAACCGGCATTGCTGCGCCAAATATGGCGGAGTACCTGGACCTGGTTGCGCTGGGTACGGTGGCCGATTTGGTGCCGTTGGATCACAACAACCGTATTCTCGTGCATCAGGGCATCGCGCGTATTCGCGCGGGCCGTTGTCGCCCCGGTATTCAGGCATTGATGGACGTCGCCGGGCGCAATATTCAGCGGCTCTCTACCGGCGATATCGGTTTTATTCTGGGTCCGCGCATTAATGCGGCCGGGCGACTGGACGATATCGGTACCGGCATTCGCTGCCTGCTCACTCAGGACCCGGAGGAAGCCCGGGAGCTGGCGGTGGAGCTGGACGGCCTGAACCGCGATCGCAAAGCGATTGAGGCGGGTATGCAGCGGGAGGCCATGGCTGCCCTCGACCAGCTACAGCTGGCGGAGGATGGGTTGCCGTGGAGTTTGTGCCTCTACGACAGCGCCTGGCATCAGGGCGTGGTCGGTATTCTCGCCAGTCGCATCAAGGAAAAGTTTCACCGCCCGGTGATTGCGTTTGCCGATGGCGACAACGATCTGGTGAAGGGATCTGCACGCTCCATACCCGGGCTGCATATCCGCGATGCCCTGAGCGATGTGGCCGCAGCGCAACCGGACCTGATCAGCAAGTTTGGTGGTCACGCCATGGCCGCGGGCCTCAGCCTTCCGCTGGAAAATCTCCCCGTATTCAAGGAGGCCTTCGAAGCAGCGGTGCGCAATCGTATCCAGGAGTCGCAGCTGCAGGCGGTGATTGAAACCGACGGTGCACTTCACGAGGCTGAATTCACCATGGAGACCGCGGGGCTCTTGCGCAGCTGCGCCCCCTGGGGGCAGGGCTTTCCAGAGCCGGAATTTGATGGTGAATTTTTGTTGTTGCAGCAGCGCATTGTCGGAGAGCGCCACCTCAAGATGGTGGTCGCCCCCGCGGATGCGCCGCAAAAAGCACTGGATGCCATCGCCTTTAACGTGGATACCGATATGTGGCCTTCTCAGGCTGAACGCGTCTATTTGGCATTCAAGCTTGATATCAACGAATTTCGCGGCCGTCAGACCTTGCAGCTGATGGTCAGTCATATCCAGCCGGTTTGATGGTTTGCTGGTAGGCGCTTTTTATTTTGGAAATTAGATGAAACAAAAGCAGGCGAAAGCGGAATTATTACTGCTGTTGGCGGCGCTCTTCTGGGGGGTTGCCTTTGTCCCGCAGAAAATTGCCATGGCGCACATTGAACCGCTGGCGTTCAATGCGTGGCGCTTCTTTCTGGGTGGTTTGTTACTGATCCCCATCGTTTACTGGCTCGGTGCTCGCAGGGAGCAGGTGGCGATGGAGGAGGGCAGTGATGTCCTGCATTCGTGGCGCAAGTGCCTTCCCGGTGGTGCGGTGCTTGGGTTTTGGTTGTTTTTGGGGGCGGCCTTACAGCAGGTCAGCCTGCTCTATACCACCGCGGGGCGTGCGGGATTTATTACCGGTTTTTACCTGCTGCTGGTGCCCGTTATCGGTTTGTCTCTCGGCCACAAAACCAATCGCTGGACCTGGGCAGGGGTTGCCCTGGCGCTAATCGGTCTTTACTGGCTGGCAGATTTCAGCGAAGAAGCGCAGTTGATTGGCGACCTGATGGTATTTGCCAGCGCCTTCGTGTTTGCGATTCAGGTACTGTCTGCGGACTACCTGGTGCATCGCTACGATGCGCTGCGATTGGCGGCGATTCAGTTTTTGGTGTGTGGCGTGCTGTCGGCAATCGCATCGCTGCTGACTGAGCAGCCCACCTTGCAGGCTGCCTGGGATGCAGCCTGGCCGATCGCCTACATGATGATCTTCTCCACGGCCATCGCGTTTACTTTCCAGTTATTGGGGCAGCGCAATGCGGCGCCGTCCCACGCCACCGTCATTATGAGCCTGGAGTCGGTGTTTGCGGTGGCCGCGGGCTGGCTGTTTTTGAATGAGCTGCTGAGCGCGAAAGAACTGGTGGGTTGTGGCCTGATGTTGGCGGGCATGTTTGTCAGTCACTATGGCAATCACAACGGAACGCACCATTAAAGCTCCAATAACGCTCCATTGAAGTTTGGTGAGCGTTTTGGAGCGGCTATTCGATATTTGAGGTCGGCATTGGAGGTTGTGCTGAGTGATTGATTTGTCCGTATTGGCGGTATTCATCCCTACGTTTTTCTTTGTCTCGATTACACCGGGCATGTGTATGACGCTGGCGCTCACCATGGGTATGGCGCTGGGTGTCCGGCGTACTTTGTGGATGATGCTGGGAGAGCTGGCTGGGGTTGCCCTGGTGGCCGTTGCCACTGTAGTGGGGATCGCCGCGTTTATGTTGCAATACCCACAGGCGTTCCAATTATTTAAATATTGTGGCGCCGCTTACCTCGCCTATCTCGGTGTGCAGATGTGGCGGTCACAAGGGCAGATGGCACTGGCGGAGTCACCTTGTGAAATGTCGGTGTCTATTCCTGCGCAAACCCTGATGTCCCAGGGCTTTGTTACCGCGGTTGCCAACCCCAAAGGCTGGGCGTTTTTTGTTGCACTGCTTCCACCGTTTATTAATCAGAGCCAGCCTGTAGTGCCGCAGATGATGGTATTGCTCAGTTTGATCCTGCTGATGGAGTTTGCGTGCATGTTGATCTATGCCAGCGGTGGTTATAGCTTGAGCCGCTTGCTGCAGCGCGCCGAAAGTGTCAAATTGATGAATCGTATCGCGGGCACCCTGATGATGGGCGTAGGGGTGTGGCTCGCGCTAAGCTGAACGTAAACCAGTAAGGAAATCCCCGACTCAATCGCATCGGAGTTGGCGTGAGTGGGCTGAGCAAAGGAGAGCAAACATGTTTCAAGCACTGATTCGAACGGTGGCTATCGCCTCGATTGCCGTCGCTGTGGCGGGTTGTGACACCTCCCGTGATAAGGCTGCGACCGACAAACCAAATGACGCGGCGCCACCAAAGGAAGAGAAGCAAGCGCCTGCCGCGGCGGATCCTCAAGCTGCCGTCGGCGCGCACACCTCGACCGATGCCAATATGTGGGTGATGCAAGCGCGGGGTAATCGCCAGTGCGAAGGCGGCGGCCGCAGCTTGCAGGCAAGTTCGGCACAATTGGTGGAAAACGGCATCAAGGTTCAGGAGAGCCGCTGCGCCACCCGTACCGACCGCATGTATCCGAGCGTCTGTGGCGGCGCCACCGGTGATGTGCTGATCCATAAAATCCCCGCAGGGTTTCTCGATGCCGCTCTTGAACTCGGGTTCGATCCGGCAAAGCCGGGCCAGTATCAGCTGGGTGACTGTCCGCAGGAGACTACGGGAGGCGCCGCCTCCCGCTGACGCGGAGATCGCCGCCTCCCCAGCAGCAGGAATCTTGACCTTTCCCCAGGGGGAGGGCGCAAGCTGGTGGCCTGTTGCGAATAAGTGGAAGGCGAGATGAATATTTCACAGGCTGCCCGGGAAGCGGGACTGACGCCAAAGGCACTGCGTTACTACGAGTCTATCGGGCTGCTTGTCCCAGCTCGTGGCGAGAATGGCTATCGTGACTATGGCGCTGCCGACGTGGCCACGCTGCAGTTCATCCAGCGCTCGCGCGCCTGTGGCTTTGCCATCGAAGAGGTGCGTGAGCTCCTGAATCTGTATCGTAACCCCTCCCGCCGCAGCCATGATGCCAAGGCGTTGGTTGCGGAAAAGCTCGCCCAAGTGGAGCGGCAGCTGCAAAGCTTGCGCGCCATGCGCGAGACCCTCGCGGAGCTGGCAGACTCCTGCCCCGGCGATGACTCCCCCAATTGCCGAATTCTCGACCAGCTTGCCGGCGGAAAGTGAGTGTTTCCGGGGCTGGCGCTCTGCTGCCCCTTATGTCTGCGGCCGTCCTGAGGTAGAATGCGCGCCCGAATTTAACCGACAGAAGCCGACGCATCTATGGAAATCAATCCGCTTCTAAACCAGATGAAAGACCTCGAAGAGCGCACCGACGTTCTTAGGGGGTATCTTTGACTACGCTGGCAAGAAAGAACGCCTGACCGAGGTCGAACTGGAACTGGCCGAGCCCAGTGTCTGGGACGAACCCGACCGCGCCCAGGAACTGGGGCGTGAACGCTCCTCCCTGGAAGCCGTGGTGAAAACCATCGACGACCTCGATAGCGGCATCAGTGACTGCCGCGAACTCCTCGAAATGGCCGTGGAAGAAGACGACGAAGACTCCGTAGAGGAAGTCTCCAGCGAACTTGGCAACCTCCAGCAGCAGTTGGAAACCCTCGAGTTCCGTCGCATGTTCTCCGGTGAGACCGACCCCAACAACGCCTATCTGGATATCCAGGCCGGCTCCGGTGGTACCGAAGCCCAGGACTGGGCCGAGATGCTGCTGCGCATGTACCTGCGCTGGGGCGAAGCCCACGGCTTCAAAACCATCCTGGAAGAAGCCTCCGCTGGCGAAGTTGCGGGCATCAAGAGTGCCACCATCCACTTCCAGGGCGAATACGCGTTCGGCTGGCTGCGCACCGAAACCGGTGTACACCGCTTGGTGCGCAAGTCTCCGTTCGATTCCGGCAACCGCCGTCACACCTCGTTTACCTCTGTTTTCGTCTCTCCCGAGATCGACGACAACATTGAGATCGAAGTGGACAAGTCACAGGTGCGCGAAGATACCTACCGCGCTTCTGGTGCCGGTGGTCAGCACGTGAACAAAACCGACTCCGCCGTGCGTTTGACCCATATCGAGTCCGGTATTGTCGTGGCCTGTCAGAGTGAGCGCTCCCAGCACCAGAACCGCGATAAAGCGTGGAAGATGCTGCGTGCCAAGCTCTATGAGCAGGAGATGCAGAAGCGCAACGCCGAAAAACAGGCGATGGAAGAGAGCAAGTCCGACATCGGCTGGGGCAGCCAGATCCGCTCCTACGTTCTGGACGACCAGCGCATCAAGGATTTGCGCACCAGTGTTCAGACCAGTAACTGCCAGGCAGTGCTTGACGGCGACCTGGACCAGTTTATTGAAGCGAGCTTAAAAGCAGGCTTGTAACCCAAGTTTGTAACCCTAGTATCGGGCTCCACTGGCTTACGAAGTAAAAAACTTCAAAGCGAAGGCGGAGCACCGGGTATCCCTTTTCGAAAGCGTCGGCGACAGGACGTCGCCGACGCAGCGTACAGGGATGTATTCACAGCGGTTTCGAAAAGGGATACCTGGTGCTCAGCCGCCAGGGTATCCAAACAGAGCTCAGTACAAGCTACGAAGCACGCACTACACCCAAAAGACATGTGATAGATCATGAGCAACACACCAACTCCGCAAGACGAAAACAAACTGATCGCCGAGCGCCGCGCCAAACTGAGTGCCATGCGTGAGAAGGGCAATGCCTTCCCGAACAGCTTTCGCCGCGAAGACCTCGCCGCCGACCTGCAGAAAGAGTTTGGTGAAAAATCCAAGGAAGAGCTAGAAGCCGAAGGCAATACCGCCTGCGTCGCGGGTCGTATCCTCGCCAAGCGCGGCCCTTTCATGGTGATTCAGGACGTTTCTGACCGTATCCAGCTGTACGCAGACAAAACCGCGCAAAAAGATATCAAACAGCGCTGGGGCACCTGGGACATCGGCGACATTGTCGGCGTAAAAGGCACCCTGCACAAATCCGGCAAAGGCGACCTCTACGTAAACTGCGAAGACTACAGCCTGCTGACCAAAGCACTGCGCCCACTGCCGGAAAAATTCCACGGTATCGCCGACCAGGAAATGCGCTACCGCCAGCGCTATGTTGACCTGATTGCCACCCCGGAATCCCGCGACGTGTTCCGTATTCGCTCCGAGGTCATCAGCTACATTCGCAGCTTCCTGAACAACAACCAGTTTATGGAAGTGGAAACGCCGATGCTGCAGGTGATTCCCGGCGGCGCTACTGCACGCCCATTTGTCACCCACCACAACGCGCTGGATATCGACATGTACCTGCGTATTGCGCCGGAACTGTACCTCAAGCGCTTAGTCGTCGGTGGCTTCGAGCGGGTTTACGAAATCAACCGTAACTTCCGTAACGAAGGCCTGTCCACGCGCCACAACCCCGAATTCACCATGCTCGAGTTCTACCAGGCGTATGCGGACTACAACGACCTGATGGATCTGACTGAGGCCATGATTCGCGGTATCTGCACCGACGTACTGGGCAGCACTACCGTGAACTACCAGGGCAGCAGTTACGACTTCGCCAAGCCGTTTGACCGCATCAGCGTGTTCGACTCCATCCTGAAGTACAACCCGAAGCTGAAGGCGGCCGATATCGATAATATCGACAGCGCGAAAAAGGTTGCAGAAGGTTTGGAAATTCCGCTGAAGGACATCTGGGGCCTCGGCAAAATTCAGATCGAGATCTTCGAGAAAACCGTCGAGCACCGCCTCGACCAGCCGACCTTTATCACCGAGTACCCGACGGAAGTTTCCCCGCTGGCCCGTCGCAATGACGAGAACCCCTTCGTAACCGATCGCTTCGAATTTTTCGTCGGTGGCCGCGAGATCGCCAATGGCTTCTCCGAGCTGAACGACGCGGAAGATCAGGCGGAGCGTTTCAAGGCACAGGTGGCCGAGAAGGAAGCTGGTGATGACGAAGCCATGCATTTCGACGCTGACTACATCCGCGCGCTGGAATATGGCCTGCCGCCCACCGCCGGTGAGGGCATCGGTATCGACCGGCTGGTGATGTTGTTGACCGATTCACCGTCTATTCGCGACGTATTGCTGTTCCCGCATATGCGTCCTGAAGGCGCCTGATCACCTCCAGTGATGGCTTGGTACCGCCGGTAATATTTGCTGGCGGTGCCATTAGCTGGAACTACCTTTTTCTTCTTTTCTTTCGATTCCTTTCTTTCTCTCTTTTGTCGCCGTCTTTATCATCTCTCGGCATTTCATTTCTGTCTCTTCATCTTTGCCAGCGGTTGCGTAACTAAATCTTCACAACTAGACCTAGGGGTATAGTCGGGCAAAGTGTGTCCGATAATTTTTGGGTTCCCAGAGCGACTTTCGTATGGCTGTTTCCGGTAACGGCGCGCGATACGTTGATCAACGGACGAATGTGTTGAGGGGTTTATGGCCGACGAGCGATTACCTTGGCGGCAGGTTTGCTTGGTATGCCTGCTGTCTCTATCAGTCGTCGCGTTTTGGGCGACTATTACCGCCGAGCTTGTGAGCAGTGCGCACGCGCAAGAGGCGCGGCTGCAACTGAAGAATGGTGGCCCTCCGGCGACGCCACCGGGACGTATCGCTTCACCTGTTCGTGGTACTACGTATCCCGCGAGCTACTTCCCCAATACCGAGTTATTAAATGCGGATGAGATGCGCATTACCGCGCTGGGTACCGGTATGCCCAACCAAACACGGGCCGCGGTTTCCATCTCTTATCTCGTGGAGCTGGGAAATGGGGATAGCTTCCTGTTTGATATTGGCTCCGGTTCCATGGCCAACCTGTTTTCGTTACGGCCAGATTTTTCACGGCTAGACAAGGTATTTACCAGTCATTTGCATATTGACCATGTCGGTGACTTCATGGGGTTGCACATTGGCGGTTGGCTGTCAGGGCGCTATACGCCCATTCATTTCTATGGCCCCAGCGGGTCCACGCCAGAGCTTGGTTCAAAAGCGTTTGTAGAGGCCATGCAAAAAGGTTATGCGTGGGATTTGGCGACACGCACAGGCGCGCTTCCCGACAAGGGCGCAAAGATCGTGGTGCATGAGTTTGATTACATGCAGGAAAATGCCGTTGTCTACGAAAAAAACGGTGTGACGGTGCGTTCCTGGCCCGCGATACACAGTCTCGATGGCTCGGTAAGCTACAGCCTTGAGTGGAACGGGTTGAAGTATGTTTTTGGCGGCGATACTTACCCCAACAACTGGTACATCAAGTATGCCAAAGACGCCGATGTCGCATCCCATGAGTGTTTCCTGCCACCGGATGAGCTGGCTAAATATTTTGGTTGGGATTTAAAGCAGGCTACCTACGTTGCCACGAGAATTCACACATCACCGGATGCGTTTGGCAAAGTTATGTCTGCCATTAAACCCCGTCTTGCGGTGGGGTATCACTCGGTTCAATCACCAGAGAACAACGCGGCCATTATGGATGGAGTACGTGCCACCTACAGCGGACCATTGGCTCTGGCGCGTGACTTGATGGTTATCAACGTCACCAAGGATGACATCATCGTGCGCATGGCCACGGTGGATGATTATGTGCTGCCGCCAGCGGTGAGTGAAGCCTACAAAAATGCGCCGCGTACCGAGGAAAAAAGTCCTTCTGAAAAGGTAGAGGCGGGTAAATGGCAGGGCTACACACCGCCGCCGATGCCCGAGTAATGATTTAACGGGCGCCCGTCACAAGCATGCATCAACAGGGAAATATTTTCATGGACTCGGTAATGGAAATCCGACTACCTGCTCAGCAAGAAATTTCCGGTGAATGCCGACCGCTTGAGCGTGGGCTGGCACTTTCCCTTGTGTTATTAGTCACCATCTTTCTTATGCCGATTACGTCGTTGGCACAGAATGCGGAACAGGAGTCGGAAAAGGAATGGGAGTACTCGTTGACCCCCTATCTTTTTTTGCCGGTTGCAACCGAAGGAACCTCAACGGTGGCCGGTACCGAGGCGGATCTGGATCTGGACCTATCAGATGTGCTGGAAATCCTGGATATCGCGTTTGCCACGCGTTTTGAGGCGCGTCGCGATCGCTTTGGCATTCTCGCAGACCTGTATTACGTGTCTCTAAGTTTGGATCAGGGGGCAACGCTCAAACCCGCAGTGAACCCGGAGCTGGACTTAACTGCCACGTTGAATGTCGACGTCGATGTGCGCCAGGGTTGGTTGTCCCTGCAGGGCATGTACCGCGCTTTCGAATCACCGGTAGGGGCGAAGTATCCATGGGCGGTGGATTTGTCG
Organism: Microbulbifer agarilyticus; assembly: GCF_001999945.1. Classification (NCBI taxonomy): domain Bacteria; kingdom Pseudomonadati; phylum Pseudomonadota; class Gammaproteobacteria; order Cellvibrionales; family Microbulbiferaceae; genus Microbulbifer; species Microbulbifer agarilyticus. The sequence goes on along the minus strand of NZ_CP019650.1, from coordinate 2,583,916 downwards.
GCGGGCGCGCGCTGGAATTACCTGAAGCAGGAAATCGATACAAACCTGGGAATCGATATTTTCCCGGGGCCGGGGATCCAGCAATCTCTGGGCGGTACGGAAACCTGGTGGGAACCGGTGGTGGGCTTTCGTACTGGCATAGAGGTATCCAGCTGCCTGACGCTGGCGTTGCGCGCGGATGTCGGTGGTTTTGGTGCCGGCGGTGATGATTTGCAGTGGGGGGTTCTCGTAGGCGCGGAGCGCGCGTTCAATGAACGTCACGCGCTGCGATTTGGCTATCTGTTCTATGGCATCGATTACGCAACGTATCGTGCAGATGGCCGCTTTGCCTACGATATTGACCAGCACGGTCCCTATTTGGCCTACAGCTGGCGATGGTAGTAGCCGGCCTCTCCCTTTTTCCCTGTTATGTCGTCAGCGCAGTAACAAACTGGTAGCTGCGGTCCAGTGTCCAGAACAGTGCAATGGCACTGCAGCTGAATGCGATGCCGGTACAGAGGGAGTGCTCCAGGCTTTCCCGCCGATTCCTGATCAGTAATAACAACGGCCAAATCGCCAGAATAATTAGTGCCTGCCCCAACTCCACGCCGACGTTAAACGCCAGCAGGCTTTGCCAGATGTTTGGCGCGTCTACTTTTAGGATTTCGTGTAACACGAAAGAAAACCCCAAGCCATGGAGCAGCCCCAGCCCGCAAGTGCCGACGACAATCCAGCGCTCGCTACGCTGCAGTGAGCCAGATGCACTGCTGTTGCGTTTGCGCCGCGTGGATATAGCCATCCATGCCGCATAAATAATGGAAAGCGCAATGCCGGTTTCTACCAGCGGTACAAACCAGGCACCGGAGGGAACCAAGCCAAAGAAGCCCGCCGACAAGGTGACACTGTGGCCCACAGTAAATCCCGTCACTCGCCACATCAGCGCAGACAGCGAGGCGGCACCGATAATCAGGCACAGAACGAATAGGACATGGTCGAGACCAGCCAGAATGTGAACCACGCCCTCGTGTATAAAGGTGGCCATGGCACTGGAAGTGGAATGACTGATTTGAATGGGCTCATTCAGTAAGCCACTGGAACGGAAAACCTGTGTTTTGCCATCCCGGTAATCCAGTATCAGATTCGCTGTTTTTTCTTGATCCGGAAGGTTTGGGTTCAGGAAGCTGGCAAGGCGATAACTCTCCCCACGCGCGATACGCAGATAGTGCAAGCGGATATCGATTACCGTATCGCCCACATACTGTTGTGGATTGCTTGTCTGGGACACGGTTTGCACATACCCCCCGCGGAGCTGTTGCTCGTCAAGTGAAAAGGCAACTTGAGCTTCTTGCAGTGTGGCAAAGTCCGGTTCACTTCCCACTGCATAGAGTCGTACATCGGTTACCAGGCCATTTAGTCTCTGATCGCCACTCTCCAACTGCAACGCAGACTCGGCAATGGCGCCCAGTCCCTGTGGGTCGGCATAGAATTGCCTGAAGTCCACAAAATGTACCAGTCGGCCTTCTTCCAGTGCATTGTGGGAATAGGGGGCTGGTGCGGGCAATACGCCGGAAGCCTCGTTTGTGCCGACCTTGTCTGCAAGTAAATAGGGCAGTGGCAGGCGCAGATAGATGGTGGTGCCATCAGCGCTATGCTCTACATGAAAGATGCGCACATTTAAATTCAGCAGGAAATGTGCACTGGCCGGCGTCGACGACGTTATCAGCGCGAAACCCAGTAGTATCAACATCCATTGGCGCAATTGTGCTACCGCGCTACTGCCCGATTTATTGGCTTGGTGTGGCATTGGCAGTGCTCCCTGTTTCCGTAGGACGATTGGACGGCTGTGTGTCCTGTCGCCAAGCTTTTTGCGGTTCAAGCGATTCGCGCATGGTGATGGGGGTGAAACCGGCAATCTTCCATGTTCCTTCATGCTCCTCGAGATCCAGCATGGCGCGGATATCCAGCAGTTTGCGATCGCTATGTCCCCAGAACGGGCCCTCATTTCTCGCCTGCCAGGTACACAGTGCGCGGTATGTTTGCCGCGGGCCGGATGAAGTCTGTTCGAGCGCCTCTATCCGCAGGTGGGAAATCTCGGAGACGTAACCGCGATCTCCGGTGATGGTCAGTGGGCGAAAAATGGGTTCTAGCGCGTCCTGGGTTGTCTTTAATGCTTGCTCTGAAACCAGTTGCGACAAGGAGTGTTCGAACTCTTTCGATTCCTGTTCAAGGTAGGCATCCGGTATTTCACTCAGCAGTGAATAAATGATCTCAGAAAATCGCTCGTTATCGGGTGACGCCGGGGCAGGCAAAGGGATAGCGAGCGAGCTCTGCATCGCCAGTGCAACACTGAGAACAATGCCCAGTGCGGGTGTGGCCAGAGCCATCACATGATCCTGGGTGTTGCGAAAGCGGAATATGCAAACGCCGAGCACGGCGAATGCGACTAGGGCACCCAGCCCTTTGCCGGATAGCGTGAGCCGTTGTCTATCAAGAGTGACGGGTCTAACCGTGGGCTCGTCATAGGATGTCAGGAAGTTCTGCCACTCGAGGGTTGGAATGGTAGGGGTCAGTTGGGTCGGGAAGGGGCCGGCGGGGTCCTGTATTAGAGAGGGTACCCGCTCCTCGAACGCACTGAACAGGTCCCAGTCTACTTCCACATTTTGTGGCAAGCCGTTCACCGGAAAGCGCGCACGGTAGCCAATCAGCAGGGCTCCCATTGGGATACTTTCATTGTCTTCCAGGGGAAGGAATCCGGTACTGGTGAGCTTCAGGAAGGTGACTTCGGTCGCCTGTGGTTCTATTACTTTTTGATCAACAGCTAGAGGATTGCGGCTCTGTAAGAATGCCTGTGCCTGATTGCGCAACTTTGATTTGAGCGGGTCATCGAGTGTTAACCAGGCGTCGAAGCTGTTACCGGACCAAGTGGCCATATCGCGAGGCCGAAAAATAATTTCGTGGCGAATTTCGCGCGATTGAATATAAAGGTAGGAATGGAGGGGGAAACGCAACTGGCGCTGAATCCCGGGGTTGATGACTTGTGTTTGCCATGGATCCTGCCGGTTTAGTCGCCACGTCACGGAGCGTGATAAGTAGGCGTAGTTGTTCACCGGCATGGCACCGTGGCTGGAGATAAAGCCGATGGTAGCTGCGCTAAAGCCTGTGTGATCCAGAGGTGGGGCGACCGTGATTTTGTCAGCGCCCGCCAGGTCATAGCGGCTGTATACCTGGAGTACTTGCTTGTCCTGCGGCATCGACGGTAATTTTCTTCCGGTGCGGGGATCAATTTTTCCAGCAAAAGGGGAATATCTGGGAGATCTGGTTGCTGCAGTTACTCGCAGGTCAACGGGGTCGTGCACGCCATTCTCGGTCTCCACCCGAACGTTGATATTTGAATGTTTATCGGCTTCAGCTACCAAGCGACTAAGGTTTTTATACCCCTTCAGCGCTGGCCAAAAATGATGTGCGTCATCAATGGAGATCTCCAGCGTCAATAGTAGATGTTCGCCTTCAAATGCAAACTCGGCAATATTGGGTGCAGTTTCTGCGCCGTTAAGGCTTAGGTAGTCGGCTGAGACCGTTGGGGTTATGGCTAACAAAAATAGCAACATGACCGTAGAAGCACTGCGTTTGGTTGTTGCCATTGGGTTTATCCGCAGTCCATGGCTGGAGCAATCTTCGCGCACGTATCCTTCGCCATTCGTTTCTCTGTCGCTTCCATGCATAGCAGGTTTACCGTAGGTCAGTTCAACTTGAGTGGCGTAAAGGCGGCAATCTTCCAGCTATTCCCCTGCTGTCGGATTTCCAGGTCCGCCCGGACTTGGTACTGGCGGCGATCACTGTGACCCCAGTAATGCCCCTCAACGGTCGCTTGCCACTGGGCAATGGTTCTGAACGCGAGGTCTCCTTCACCCTCAACCCGTTCGATATGCTGCAATGAGAAGTTGCGGAGATCACGAGTCTGTCCCAGGCCTCCTACAGAGGTCAGCGGCTGGTATACCCGGGAAAGGTTGTTGGTGATGCTTTCGTAATCGGTTGTTGAAATGAGCCTGGACAGTGCCTGCTTCAGTTTCTGTTCTTCTCTTTCCTGATAGGCTACCGCTACCTGTATTAGCAGGTCCTGGCTTGCCTGAGTTAACTGCGGCTCATTGATCTGTGCTGGTAGCGGTGTAACGAGTCGGGCTGGCAGGATAAGAAAGCTCGCAATAACGAAGATAAGGCCCACAGTGCCACTGGTAAGTGAGCGTGCCAGTAAGTGCCAGCGTTGCGGTAAGCCCCTAGTCAGAAGTATCACCAGAAAAATAGCCACAATAAGAATCGGGTACAGGGTGGGAATTTGCACCCTTGGACTTTGCACCAATACCGCACTGCCTTCAGGTTCGGAATAGTTTTTGAGGAAGTTGGCCCATTCGATAACCGGAAAATCGGTGGTTGTGTGCGTGGGGAAGGGGCCCGCCGGGTCCTGAATTAGGGTGGGTACTTTGCGCATCGTCGGGTCAAAGAGGTTCCACTGCACATCTACCTGAGAAGGCAAACTCGCAACCGCGTAGTTTTCCCGGTAGCCGATCAAGGTTGAACCCTGCTCGATAGGTTGTGATTCTGGAATCAGTGCAAAGCCTGAAACTGTTGCTTGCAAAAACACGATGCTGGTGGAATCCGGCTCTGCGCTCTTTTCGTCGATTAATGTGGGATTTTTTGCATTCAGATACTGCTTTGTGGCTTTTGTAAGCGCGTCACGCGTAGTGTGATCCAATGGCGTCCAGGCATCGAAAGGTTGCCCGTTCCATTCTGCCAGCTTACTCGGGCGTAACAGTACGTCATGGCGGACCTGGCGCGGTTCGATATAGAGAAAAGACATCACCGGGGCGCGGTTGTGACGGCGGATGTTGAGATTCTTGAAGGCGGTATTCCAAGGGTCGTCCCAATCGATCTGCAGTGTTTCTACTTGTGACAGGTAGGCAAAGTTATTGACCACGGTTGTGCCATGACGGCTGGTAAACCCAATATTGGTCACGGCAAGACCACTTTTGTCCACCGGGGGGTGGAAAGTGATTTCCTGAATACCCTGTAGGGCGTATCTCGCCTCTACTTTTAGGATCGTCTTATCGGTGGGGAAGTCGGGGAGCTTCTGGCCGGTACGCAGGTCTGTTTTACCGGCAAATGGTGAAACCCGCTTTTTTCGTTCGGCGACGGAGACACGGTAGTACGCAGGATTTAGTTTTGTATCACCAGCGCGTATTTCCAAATTGTAGTCTGCCAGTTTCTCGGCGCTATAGGCCAAGCTGGCGATGTCATTGCTTGGCGAAATCTCTGGCCAGAAGAAGGACGCATCAGAACTTGAGATTTCGAGTGTCAGCTTTAGTTCTTCACGGCCAAGTTCGACTTCTAACAGGTTTTTTGAGGTTTCTGCCCCCGTGAGGCTCACATAATCCGCATGAGCATGACGGGCAAGTGAACAGAAGACGGCTACGCAGAGTAGGCCGCAAAACAGTTGCTGAAATAGGGCGTTGCGGTTGTTCATGCTCCCAGCCAATTTGAATACGTTATTGTTATGTTGGGCGGGGCAGCCTAATACAAGCCAAGAATCTCACTGCTGGAAGGCTCCCCGGAAATGTCTGTTCGTGGTTATTTGGGTGGCTCCAGGTCAGTGCCGAAGGCCTCATTGACCTTTTCATAAATCTCGTTGATGAGATCCTGGTAAACCACTCTTCCGTCAGTGATAAATTTCGTAAAGCCAACTTTGTCTGCCGGGTCCGCAGGGAGTTTCTCGGTAAGCGAGGGTAGCGGCCAGGCGTCTTCGTTAATGACGGCCATTCTGGTGACGATGTCATCCTTGGTGACATTCCACACCATGTAGTCTGTGGCAAGTGATAGGGGGCCATCATAGGTGGAGCGGATTTGTTTTAGCACCGAGGGACTGGTGTCGAAGTCATTGTAAAAGTGGTAAGCCACGGCCATGCGCGGGCGGATGGTGCTCATAACCTTCCCGAACATGGTTGGTGCTGTGTGTACTTGGGTTCCGACATTCACCGCATCGGCCGGTGGAAAATGCATTTTGGTGACCAGCTGGATCGGGGAAATAAAGCACTCGTGAATTGCGAGGTCCGCATTCTTGGTGTATTCCAGCCACCATTTGTTGGGATAGGTATCACTGGAAAAAGCGAATCTCAGGCCATTCCAGTCGAGGATAAAGCTTACCGGACCATCCAGTGCGTGTACCGCGGGAATAGAGCGGATGGTGACGCCATTTTCCTGATAGATCACCTGGTTGACGCCTTTATAGTCAAACTCGTTGACTTCGATCTGGAAGCCCTTGGTATTGATATTGCCCTGGCGGGAGGCCCAGTCCCAGGACAAATATTTCTTCATATGTTCAACCGCATAGGCGGTGCCCCACTCGGGTTTGGTGCTGCTGGGGCCCCAAACACGCAATGGGACCTGGCGGTTACTGATCACACCGCCCACCCACAGCGCGTCCAGGTCACCAAAGTGGTCGCTGTGCAGGTGGCCGATAAATACCTTGTCGAGTTTGTCGAATGGAATGCTTAACCCGGAAAGGCGTTCCATCGCGCCTGTGCCAATATCAAAGATAAATTTATCGCCGTTGCCCAGCTCTACCAGGAAGCATGCAGCCGCCTGCTTGGGACGTGCCGAGGGCATCCCTGTACCACAGGCGGTGACCCGCATTTCATCGGCTTTCAGCTCTTCTGTTCCCGGAAAGTAGGCTTCGTGGGAGGCCGATGTCGAATTCTTACTTTCTTCCGCCTGTGCGGCTCCGGTAACAAGCAATGCGAGTGCGGTGACGACCGTTAGTGCGCCGCAAAAAATTCGAGTTAGACATTCCATGTGATCATTACTCGGATGTAGGTGAAGTTACTTTAGCCGGGTGTGGCCAATACCAGATTTTTTATCAAAGCCTGAGGTTGGCGCATCCTGCTGACTGTCAGCCACGGATACCGAGCGGCCCGGCAGGGAGGTAGATGGTTTCTGTGGAGGAGCTTCCCTGCCGCTGAATTTCCACTTCAACGGATGAACCGGGCTTTGCCTGATAAACCTGGGTGCGCAGGTCTCCCATATGGAATACGCGCTGATTGTTATAGCGAATGATTTTATCGCCGGCTCTTAGCCCGGCATCAAAGGCAGGTGCAGACTCTATGATGCTGCCGATTTCCATCTCGGTACGACCGCCAAATGCATTGAGATATTGCTCGAACTCCGCGGGATTCAGCTCCTGCTCAAATACACGACGCGGATTGCTGTAGGCCTGAATTTTTTGCTGTAGTGCCGCCGCGCGTTCCGAGCGCTTGTCCTTCATATGGTGATACTCGTAACTGTACTGCATCTGTTCGTACTGAAGGCGCTCCTGCCTATCAATGATTAGTGCAGCACGTTCGGGTGTGAAGCCGGCGTCGATCAAGCGCTTTACTTGATTTCCCCGCTGGCGACTAAAGCGATTTTCGGTCCGCTGACGGTTTCCATACGCTTGTGGGGTTGCCGCCGGTGACTGAGCCATGGACATATTGGCGCGGCGTGTTTGCGGGGCTTCGGATTCTGGCGCTACTTTCGCACTGAGTTCACTCACCAGCTCTAGAAGTTGTCCCTGGATTTTCAAGGTCTGATCGAGGGTGTTCTCCACCGAAGCAAGGCGCGCCTCAAGGCTGGATTGACTGGGATTTTCTGCGGCGAACAGTGAGGATGATTCTTTCAACCCATTCGTTTGTACATCAGATTCCCGAAAAAAAGCCATTGCGGTGCCAATTACCACGAGCAATCCAATACCTACGGGGATTCGGTATCTTCGAAACTGAGGAAGGAGATTGGGCAGGGAGCGCAGCATTGGACCACCTATAAGCTTTTATCGCGGTCGGAAAACGGAAATCTGCTGTAAATTATAGAACGATCAGGTGATTGGGTAGCTCGTTCTTGATGACAGTGGCGGGTGCCGCCTCTTTGAGTAGCTCGCCACACTTCTCAACACAGTGCACAAACGCCTCGCCGGTTTTTCCCTTCCGCACCTCGCGAATAAAATTTTCGACGATTTCCTGCCAGGCTTCGTTGGTGATTTGCTCTGCAAGACCGCGGTCGGCGAGTATTTCGACATAGTGTTCGGCCTGAGATACAAAGATCAGTAAGCCAAGACGATCCTTGGTGCTGTGCAGTTCATGTTCCAGAAACTGCCTGCGAGCAAGATTGGCAGCGCGCCAGTATTTGATTTTCTTCGGAACCAGCCACATGGTCAGTGGCCGCCAGCGGAACAGCACAGCGAGTACAATAAACAGGATCCACTGCAGGGTGAATGCTTGCTGGTATTCGATCCACCAAGGTAGAAATTGCATGAGTGGTGCAATCAATAAGGCAATAAATGCGGCCCAAAGGGTGGATATATACAAGTAATTGTCGGACTGACCGGCCAATACCGTAACCACTTCGGCGTCGGTTTTTGACTCTACCTCTTTGATAGTTTCCGAGAGGACGCGTTTTTCGTTTGCGTTTAACATAATTATTTGCAACCGCAAGGACCGTTGATATCAGCTACCAGGTTTACCAGCCAGCTGAGTTATGAGCCGGTAGAGCTACCAGCCACCGGAGGCGCCACCGCCGCCAAAACCGCCGCCCCCGCCACCGAAGCCACCGCCAAAGCCGCCGCCACCATAACCGCCACCAAAGCCACCACCACCGTAATAGCCCCCGTAACGGCCGCGGCGATAACCGCTGCTGCCGGCAGGCGCCCCCAGAACCGAGGCGCCAAAAATTTGCAGCATCACGAACAGCAGGAAGACACCCACCAGCAACGCCAGCTGGCGGTTATCGTCGCTGTCGGTGGTTTCCGGTACATACTCGTTTTGGGTGGCGGCAATAATCGACTCGACGCCGGCGGTAACACCACCATCAAAATTGCCGGTACGAAACTCTGGCAATATCTTGGTGTGGATGATGTTGGAGGAAATTGCATCAGTTAACGCACCCTCCAGACCATACCCAACCTCAATGCGTACCTGTCGGTCTTGCGGGGCAACAATCAGCAGTACGCCGTTGTCTTTGCCTTTCTGTCCGATCTTCCAGTGTCGGCCAAGCTGGTAACCATACTCCTCGATGGTCTGGCCCTGTAGATCGGGCAGGGTAACCACCACAATTTGATTGCTACTGATCTTCTCCTGTTGCTGGAGCAGCTCCGTCAACTGATAGCGCGTACTCTGGCTGAGCAGGTTGGCATTGTCGACGACACGGCCGGACAGTGTGGGAAACTGGATGTCCGCCAATGCCGCTGTTGCCCAAAAGACACCGGGCAACAGCAGGAGAAACAGGGCGATCCGCCGGATCGTCATAGCGTTTGATTCCGCCACGAGGTTAGTGGAGTTGCGTTACTGGAAGTCGACTTCCGGAGCCTTTTCAGCGTCTTCAGTGGTGGCGTGGAAGGTATCGCGCAGCGGCATATCGCTATAGAGTACGGTGTGCCAGATTCTGCCGGGGAAGGTGCGAATCTCACGGTTGTAGCGTTCTACCGCGGCGATATAATCGCGACGGGCGACACTGATGCGATTCTCGGTGCCTTCCAGTTGGGATTGCAGCGCGAGGAAATTTTGGTTGGCCTTGAGATCCGGGTAGCGTTCAACGACTACCATCAGGCGAGACAGGGCGCTGCTCAGTTGAGACTGGGCGGCTTCGAATTGCTGGAGTTTCGCCGGGTCGTTGATAATGTCAGAGTTAACCTGCATGGAATTGACCTTGGCGCGCGCCTCGGTGACCGCTTCCAGCGTCTCTTTTTCATGCGCCGCATAGGCCTGGACGGTTTTGACCAGGTTGGGAATCAGATCGGCGCGGCGCTGGTACTGATTTTGTACCTGTGCCCAGGTGGCTTTCACATTTTCATCAAAGCTGGGAATGTTGTTGATGCCGCAACCACTGAGCCCAAAGGCGATGACTGCGATCAGGGCAAGATGCCATCCGCGTCCCTTGCTGAGCTGGTGGTGTCCCTGGCGTGAATGTTTGAGAGTAGCGTTCATGCTGTCGGTCCTTTTTCCCTGATCCCTGGTCCCCGACCTCTGGTTCCCAGTTTTGTAGGTTACGAACCAGACAATAATAGTCTTCAATCCGGTTTTTTCGGGCAAGAGTTTTCCGGTTGAAGCGGTAAAGACACCTTAGATAGCTGTTAGAGAGCTGTTAGAGAGTAAGCAATGGCACTTAAAGCGACCATTTTCAAAGCGCGACTGCAGGTCGCGGATATGGATAGGGATTACTACGCGGAGCACAGCCTGACGCTGGCGCGGCACCCCTCAGAGACCGACGAGCGCATGATGATTCGCTTGCTGGCATTTGCCCTGAACGCCAGCGAAACCCTGGAGTTTACCCGCGGCCTTTCCAGCGACGATGAGGCCGATGTCTGGCAACACAATCTGAGCGGGGAAATCGAAACCTGGATTGAAGTGGGCGTGCCGGCGGAAGAGCGGGTGAGAAAAGCATGTGGACGTGCAGGTAAGGTCATGATCTATGCCTATGGCCAGCGCACGGCACCAGTTTGGTGGCAGAAGATGGAGGCAGCCACCATGCGCTTTGATAACCTGCAGGTGTTTTTCCTGCCTCCAGAGCAGTGTACGGCGCTCGCGTGTCTGGCGGAGCGCTCTATGGAGTTGACCGCCACAATTCAGGATGGGCAGCTATGGCTGGCCAGTGACACACAGACTGTGGAGATTCAGCCGCAGCGCTGGAAATAGAATTTTTAATCCCGCCGATTGGGCGGGGCATTTGAACGGGCCAGGTGATCTGGCCATGTTAATGGAGAATAAAATGCCGTCTTTCGATATTGTTTCTGAAGTCGATAAACACCAACTGACCAATGCTGTGGATCAGGTAAACCGCACCATTACCAATCGTTTTGACTTCAAGGGTGTGGATGCGCAGGTGGAGATGAAGGAGTTTGCCCTGACATTGCATGCGGAATCCGACATGCAGGTGAACCAGATGGTGGATATGTTGCGTGCGGCGCTGATCAAGTGCGATATCGACCCGCTGGCGATGGATGTGGGCGAAGAGGAGCAAACCGGCAAACTGGTTAAGATCGGGGTCACATTGAAGAATGGTCTCGACAAAGATCTGTCAAAAAAGATTGTTAAGATCATCAAGGACGAAAAACTGAAAGTGCAGGCCGCGATTCAGGGTGATTCGGTACGTGTCACCGGCAAGAAGCGCGATGATCTGCAGCAGGTGATCGCCATGTTGCGGGGGAAGGAGCTGGAGCAGCCGCTGCAGTTCAATAACTTCCGGGATTAAGGCGATTCCTGACAAACGACGGAGGGTGAGCCTTTGAAGATTTTTAACTGCATGCGTCACAACCTTGCCTGGCTGGCTAAGGGCATTTTCCTATGTCTGGCTGGCAGCAGTGCTTACGCCAACGGCGCACCGGTACAGCCGGCGAAGCTGCTGGACACTTGGTGGATTGACGGCAGTGAAGATCTGGATATCTCAGGCCTCAGTTTTTGCGACGGCGAGTTGCTCGCGGTTGCGGATAAATCCTCCGAGCAAATTTATCGCTTGTCAGTCCAGGCGGATACAGAGCGCGTTACCCTGGAGCCGAAGGCGCGTTTTGCCCGCCCGGATTTACCGGACGATCAGCCGGTTCCGTTAAAAGTACGCGCACTGCATTACGCCAGCACCCCGCTCAGCATGGATTTTGAGGGCATCACCTGTGATACCTCGGGCGTATACCTTCTCAGTGAGCGACACAATCGTATCGCGCAGCTCGATTCTGCGGAAAAGCGTGCGCGATGGCTGGCTCCGCGCTGGTCTGAGTCTGCGCGTGCGCGTGGTTACCTGCAGATTTTTAACGCGGAGAGTGAAGGGCTTGTTAAGGCCGAGGACGATTTCTGGGTCGCCCTTGAGCGTGAACCTCGCGGCCTGCTGCGCCTGAGGCGCGGTGAGGTTGTGGGGGAGGATTTCCGTTCGCTTCCCGAAGTCGCGGATCTCGATTTCCGCGGTCGGGCCGAAGATGTTACCGCACTGTCCTACTACGATGGCGGCCTGTTCACGTTGGAGCGCAACGCGTTTGCCGTATGTCGGCGGGAACTCACCAGCTTGCGTGCTGAATGGTGCGTGCACTACCGGGATATTGAGGAAGCGCCAAAGTACGTTTATCGCGATACCCGTTTCGGTAAAGGTGAGGGGTTGGCGATCAACCAGCAGGGCATCTTTGTGGTGCTGGATAACAATGGGGTGGCGCGTGTTGCTGACAACGAAGACCGCCGCGGCCTGTTGTTACATCTGGCCATGCCCAAGTTTGCCAGCGATTCTCCACGCAATGACATGCGGTAAGCGCGAATACCTTAATGCCCAAGTATCTTAATTCCCATTGGCCACTTCCAAACTAGACCGACTACTCAGCGATGTGCGGGCTTGCCGGCTGTGCGAGGAGTACTTGCCGCGTGGGCCGCGCCCGGTTCTGAGCGCGGCAAGGTCGGCTCAGCTGCTGATTGTCGGGCAAGCGCCCGGTACCCGCGTGCACGAGACCGGTATTCCCTGGAACGATCCCTCCGGGGATCGCCTGCGAGACTGGCTGCAGCTGGACCGGGAAACTTTTTACGATGGTTCGCGTATCGCCATTGTGCCCATGGGTTTTTGCTACCCGGGGCGCGGAAAGGGCGGGGATCTTCCTCCCAGGCCGGAGTGTGCTGCCACCTGGCACAGTCGCCTGCTGGCATTGATGCCGAATATCCAACTGACCTTGCTGATCGGACAGTATGCCCAGCGCTTCTATCTGCCCCACTGGTATGGCAGCATTACCGAAAATGTGCGGCATTACGCCGATGCACTGCCCCATGGCTTTTTTCCGCTTCCCCATCCCAGCCCAAGGAATACCCTGTGGTTGAAACGTCGCCCCTGGTTTGATCAGGAGGTGGTGCCTGCGTTACGCGCGCGGGTTCATCAGGTTTTAAAGGTCGATAATGCAGGTTCCTGAAGAGTTCAAAATACATTCATCTTGGTACGCCGTATTGGAATCCCAATTTGGCCAGCAGTATATGAGTGAGCTGCAGACATTTTTGCAGCAGGAAAAGCAAGCCGGAAAATCGATCTTTCCGCCAAGCGCACAGGTTTTTAACGCCTTCAATTCCACGCCGTTCGATCAGGTGAAGGTCGTGATTCTCGGGCAGGACCCATATCACGGCGCTGGTCAGGCGCACGGCCTGTGCTTTTCCGTAATGCCGGGGGTGCGTGTTCCGCCATCGCTGAAAAATATTTACAAAGAAATGGAGTCGGACCTCGGCATTGCACCGCCCAATCACGGTTGCCTGCAACCCTGGGCAGAGCAGGGTGTTTTGTTGCTAAATGCCACACTGACCGTGGAGGAGAGCAAGGCGGGTGCGCACCAGGGGCGCGGTTGGGAGCAGTTTACCGACGCGGCAGTACACGCGCTTGCCGAGCAGCGTGATGGCCTGGTATTTATTTTGTGGGGTAGCTACGCGCAGAAAAAAGGTGGGTTCATCGATGACCGCCGGCATCTGGTACTGCGCGGCCCACACCCATCGCCTCTGTCGGCACACCGGGGCTTTTTTGGGACGCGCCCGTTTTCCCAGGCCAATGCTTATTTACAGCAGCGGGGAGATGCGCCCATCGATTGGTCCTTGCCACCGGCGGAAACACTGCAGCGTGTCGCGGTGGAAATTTGAGTATTACACTCGATGAGCGGTGGGCTACCGCTCATCGACTAGGCACTTGAAACAGCCGCTTGCGCCGGATCACGCTAACGGGTCGGCATCCGCATCGTACGGTAGCTCAAGCAGCTCCAGTACTCGTCCGTCTTTCAACTGCAGGCTTTCCCCATCGGCCACTTTGCTCTTGGTCAGTACCGCCAGCAGAGCCGTATCTTCTCCCTGAGGGCTGGCCTGCACAATATTGCCGGTGCTGGATCCGCCCGCCGCGGTAAAGATTTCTTCGCCGGGTGCCGGCAGCTCGCCACTGTCAATTTGCGCGCGGTACATGCGTCGCTTGGTTGCCCCCAGATACTGCATCCGCGCGACCACTTCCTGCCCGGTGTAGCAGCCTTTCTTGAAACTGACTGCGTCCAGCAGGTGCAGATTTAGCATCTGCGGAATAAATACTTCGCTGGTGCTTTGATAGACCAGCGGCACACCGCTGTCGATCAGCTGGAGTAGCCATTGCTGGTAGCTTCCCGGTTCGACACCGTTGCTCGCAAGTTTTTGCCAGATGTCTGCCGCTTGTTCCGCGGGTACCTGCAAAACCACATTGCGCTCACTCAGACCGGCTGCGAGCGCCGGATGCCCATTGTGATCAAAGGGGCGCAACTGGTGAGGGATCAGGTCGGCGTCGGGCGTATTCGACAGCGCCAGTAGTGTATTGGCGGCCTGGCAGGCGTCGCGGCCACAGAGGGCCAGCCAGCGCTGCTCTTCACTGATATCACTCAGTTCGGTCTTGAAGAAAACCGCATATTTCTTCAGCGCGGCAAGGGCGGTGGTTACCAGATCGCGCGGCATCAGTAATACAAATTCGCTCTGGCTGAGCTTCAGCGCGAAGAAGGCGCTGATCATGCGACCCTTGGGGTTGCAGTGGCTGCCTAGTGTCAGCTGTCCGTCTGGCAAGTTGACCAGATCGCAGGTGAGCTGGCCTTGCAGGAATTTCTGGCTATCGGGGCCGCTGATGGCAATGGCGCCCAGCGGGCTCAAGTCGATGAGCCGCAGCGCGCCCTTGCTCTCGGGCTTATCGTTGGCGAATTCGGCATATCCGTCCCGCCAGAGGGCGCCCTGGGTACTGAGAAAATCCTGCCACTGCTGTTGATCCATGCTGAACTCGCTGCCTGAGAAATGTACATATGGGCGCCTTCGCGGCGCAATGTGAGAATCTCATAATTGGGGGTTTTGCGGTTGGATTTCAACTACCGCTATACTGCGCGCACTTTGAATTGTGGCTTGAGAACGAAGTATGGATCGCAACCGCCTGTTTTGGGCTAGCCGTCGCGGCATGTTAGAGCTGGATTTGGTGTTGCTGCCGTTTCTGGAGAATGTGTATGACACCCTTTCTGAGGACGATAAGCAGCGATATATCAAGTTGCTGGATGAACAAGACCAGGACTTGTTTGCCTGGTTCCTGCGCCGAGAAGATCCGCAAGACCCCGAGCTGAAGAAGATTGTCCAGATCATCCGCGACAATACCGGTCTCCAAGAGTAACTCTAGGTTTAACTCTGGGGATACGCGCGCTGCCAGTTCCGGGAAACCTCCCGGAAGCACCCACTCCCGCGGTGGCAAAGGTGAGGCGCGCGCGGCGCGCCTCACCTGTGACCTTGTACCGTCACGTCTACTCCGTCTATGCCTTCTGCTGGCTCTTGCCCAGTCCACTCTCCTGTTGTTTGTGTCCCGCCTGCCGTGGGTAGCGGTGTATGCACTTGTACCTGTGGTTTTGCTCTACGGCGTATTTGAATGGCGTCGACTTTGCACTTCGGTTGGGCGCTTATCTACCGCAGAGCGGCGCTGGTACTGGCAGGTGAAGGGCGGTGCGCGACGGGAGTTTCGCTTTGTCGGCGAGCTGACCTTGTGGCGCTGGTTGATCGTAATTAACGGCAAAGATGTTGATGGGCGCCGTTTGCGCTTGGTGCTGGCGCGAGATGCCGCCACTGAAGATGAGTGGCGGCGGCTATTAGTCGCCTTGCGTTACTCGCGTTGATTTTGCGATTGCGCCATTCCGCGCGAGTTTATGAGCGGGGCTCACGGGCCGTTCAAGGGCCACTCACGGGCCAATAAAATGCCGCTGGTCGGCAAAATTTTCCGGTACCAGAATGGTATCCATGGCCAGTTCCCGCAGTCCCGGGTAGTCCAGTGAGTAGTGCAGCCCACGGCTTTCACGGCGATCCAGCGCAGAGCGGATAATCAGCTCGGATACTACCGCCAAGTTGCGCAGCTCAATCAGGTCGCTGGTAATCCGGTAATTTGCGTAGAACTCCCTGATTTCCTGCTGCAACAGTTTCACTCGGTGCTCCGCCCGTAACAGGCGCTTGCGGGTCCGCACGATACCGACAAAGTCCCACATAAAGCGGCGCAACTCGTCCCAGTTGTGCGAGATCACTACATCCTCATCGGAGTCGGTTACCCGCGAAGCATCCCAGGCCAGTGCCTCACGCGGTGGGGCGACCTCGTCAATGGAACTGTCGATATGCATGGCCGCTGAGCGCGCGTAAACCACACACTCGAGCAGTGAATTGCTGGCCAGGCGGTTGGCGCCGTGCAGGCCGGTAAAGGTGGTTTCACCAATCGCGTAAAGCTGATCCAAATCCGTGCGGCCGTTTTCGTCGACCATCACACCGCCGCAGGTATAGTGCGCCGCGGGAACCACCGGAATGGCCTCGCGGGTGATGTCGATGCCGTATTCGAGGCAGCTCTTGTATACGGTGGGAAAGTGCTCGCGCACAAAGTCCGAGTCCTTGTGCGAAATATCCAGATACAAGCAATCAGCACCCAGTCGTTTCATCTCGTGGTCGATGGCGCGGGCCACGATATCCCGCGGGGCCAGCTCACCGCGCTTGTCGAAGCGATCCATAAAGCGCTCGCCATTGGGCAGCTTTAACAGGGCGCCCTCACCGCGCAGGGCCTCGGTGATGAGCATGGACTTGGCTTTGGGGTGGTATAGACAGGTGGGGTGGAACTGGTTGAATTCCATATTCGCAACCCGGCATCCTGCGCGCCAGGCCATGGCGATACCATCGCCGCTGGCGCCATCGGGGTTGCTGGTATAAAGGTAGGCTTTGGACGCACCGCCAGTGGCGAGCACCACCGCGCGTCCCTGAAATACCTCAACCTCTTCAGTTTCTATGTTGTGCACGTAACATCCGCCGCAGCGGAAGCGACCGGTCTTGGGATCCGGCTGGCGGATCAGGTCCAGGGCAATATGGTGTTCAAAGCAGTCTATATTCGGCGTGTTGCGCACGCGCTCAAGCAGGGTGCTGTGTACCGCCTGGCCGGTGGCGTCGGCGCTGTGAATAATACGCCGGTGGCTGTGGCCACCCTCTTTGGTAAGGTGGTATTCGCCATCTTCTTCGCGGGTGAAATTTACGCCCTGATTAATCAGCCAGTGAACGGCGTCGCGGCTGTTTTCCACGGTGAAGCGAGCCGCGTCGGGGTGGCAGAGTCCTGCTCCTGCATCTAATGTATCCGCTATATGCGCGTCCACGGAGTCGGTTTCGTCCAGTACGCCAGCGATGCCGCCCTGGGCGAACCAGGTGGAGCCATCTTGCAGGCGCTGTTTGGAAAGCAGCGCCACGCGGTGGCGTGCAGCGAGGTGAAGCGCCAGGGTTAAGCCGGCGGCACCACTGCCTACAACTAACACATCGTAATTGTTCTCGTTGTAGCTGTTCTCGTTAGGATTCACGGGTCCGTTTGCCTTCTCTCTCGTGGAGTTTTATTCGTCTCAGGGGGCGCGTAGTATACGCCATCTTGAAAAATTACCGATTTGTCAGGAACTTATGACCAAAATTTGGTGTCTTGGACACAATAGAAAAAGCATGGCTAAGGCGCTGCGAGGCGTCTGGGCCGCGGTTTGGAGTAGGGGATGACAGGGCAACAGGCGTCACCAAGTGATCGCCAGCTGGTAGAACGGGTACAGAAAGGCGACAAGCGAGCCTTCGACCTGTTGGTGTTGAAGTACCAACACAAAATCATGGCGGTGGTTAGCCGCTATATCAACGATCACGCCGAAGTGCATGACGTGGTTCAGGAAGCATTTATCAAGGCTTACCGGGCGCTGGGCAATTTCCGTGGGGAGAGCGCCTTTTATACCTGGATGTACCGCATCGCGATTAATACCGCCAAAAACCACCTCGTTTCTCGTAGTCGCCGTCCCCCCTCATCGGATGTGGATCTGGAGGACGCCGAATTCTATTCCGGCGCCGATTTGTTACGCGATAACGAAACGCCAGAGAACCAGCTGTTCCGGGATCAACTGGAAGCGGCGGTACACCAGGCCATCCGTGAGCTGCCGGAAGATCTGCGCTCAGCAGTTACCCTGCGCGAGATGGAGGGGCTGAGCTACGAGGAAATCGCCGAAGTCATGGGGTGTCCAGTGGGCACCGTGCGCTCGCGTATTTTCCGCGCGCGGGAGGCCATCGATCGCGCGGTTCAAGCGACCATGGCCGGTGAACCCGAGTCGGTTGACGGGCGCAGCTAGTTTGGCCGAGTTCGGCAGGTGGTTATTTTTTAATCTATTTTGTTTTATCGGGATAGCTTGTCGAGAGGTTTCTGGCCTAAATCCAGAGCCTGACCGGGACGACAGGTAAAAATATCGACGAATTCACACAAAATTTGTCTGCTAGGTAAAACTTTTTTGCGAAGCCCGGGTCTGACGTATTAACAAACAGGGTGTGAACTAGCGCCCAAAGAATTGCACTGAGAAGAGGGTTTACCCGTATGTCCCACGGGAGTCATCAACAGCGCCTGAATGAATCGCTATCCGCATTAATGGATGGCGAGGCCAACGAGTTGGAAATTCAGCGCCTGCTCAAAGAGTCTGACGCCAGCGGTGCATCAGACGGTGAGTTGGGTCACCGCTGGTCTCGCTACCAGTTGGCCGCCAGCGTGATGCGTAGTGAAAAAGTGGCGCCGGTGGATATGGGGCTCGCAGCGAGTATTTCTGCAGCGATTGCCGACGAACCGTCGCTGGAATCTGCACAGCAGGCTTCGGCGAATGATGCGGGTAATGGCCAGGCGAGAAGCCGCTGGTGGCGTCCGCTCTCTCGTGGCGCCGTGGCTGCAACAGTGGCATTTGCTGCCATTTTGGGGGTGCAACAGATGCAGGCCCCACAAGTGCAAGGTGATCTGGTAGCGGAAGTTGAGGCCCCCCAGCCCCAGCCAATGACTACCAATCCGCAACCCAGTAGATTTTTGACCCCGACATTGAATACGCGGGCAGTAAGTACTGCACCACAGCTGGTACCCGAGCAGCGGGTTGGCCCGGCCCCTCAGGTGCAGGTTGTGCCCACGCCGGAACTGATGCGACATTTGAATCGGGTAATGGTTGAGCACTCGGAGCAGGCCGCCCGCATTGGTAGTCAGGGCATGGTTCCTCATGCTCGGGCAACCTACGGGGAGCGCCCATCGGAGTAATGGCGGCTGCCGGAGGTGCCTCCGGTTGTCTCGTTGTTGAGCGACACAAAGCATGACCATGGAAAAACTGATTTTTCGTACCCCTCGCAAAGCCAACAGTTCGCTGTTGGCTTTTTTACTATTAGCCTCGCCACTGGCCTTCGCCCAGGGCAATGCGCCCGCGGATGATCAAGCGGCACCGCGAGAGGTCCCTAATCAGGCTCCTCAGCAAGCCCCTCAAGAGATTCCTCAAGATGCTCGGGACGCCACGGCGAGTGAAGCTACCCGTGTGTTGCTGGCACGGCTCGCGCAGGCGGTTGCCAACCTGGAGTATCGAGGGTTGGTAACCTTTGAGCATGTGGGCTCGATGGAAACCCTTGAGGTAGTGCACGGTATTCGCGATGGCGAGCAGGTGGAGCGTATTCGCTACCTGACCGGCAGTCCTCGCGAAAAAGTGACCCGCATTGGAGACGATGAGTGTCGTCACGGTGGCAGTGTATTTCCCCGTTCCGGGCTGCTGAGCGCTGCCGGGCTGCAAAATGTTCAATCCAATTATGCGTTTTTGATTCGCGGAGAAGAGCGTGTCGCAGACCGCGAGGCGATCGTACTTGAGGCTCGACCCCGGGATCTGCACCGCTTCGGGATGGTGATCAGTGTCGACAAGGAAACCGGACTGCCGCTCAAGTCCATGCTGATTGCCCCGGCGGGACGGGTTCTCGAGCGTTTTCAGTTTGTCGAACTGGATCTGGCGCCAGTAACCGATGATGAGTTGAAGCCGCAGTCCCCCTCGACAGAGCCAATTACCGGTGACGAAGCGGCGAAATGTGCGAATGTGGAAAGTCGCTGGCGTCTCGGTTGGGCCCCCAGCGGTTTTAAACCGGTTGCCGTACAGGCGCTAAGCGATGGGCAAATGCTGGTGTTTAGTGACGGCCTGAGTGCATTCACCGTGTTTGTGCAGCAGCTACCAGAAATGAACTACAAGGGGCGCGCCGTACGCGGCGCCACCGTGGCTTACATGGATCATATCGATGTCAATGGCGCACGTTACACCGTGACAGTGGTGGGCGAAATCCCCGACAATACCGCGCAACTGGTGGCTAAAGCAGTCACCGAGGCAAACTGACGGCGCGTATTGAGCGGATAGTACGGTAAGGTACGGCATGATCGAAGAGCGCGGAAAAGTGGTCGCCGTTGACGGCGACGCGATTTGGGTGGAAACCGTTCAGCGCAGCGGTTGCCATGGGTGTGCGGCCAAGTCCGGATGTGGCACCGGCTTGCTTGGAGACTTCTGGGCAAGCGCATCCCGTGTGCGTGTACAACTTCCCCCTGCAGAATCTCAGGCGGTCCAGCTGCACGACACCGTGGTGATAGGGATTGGTGAGCGAGTGCTGGCAAGTAGCGCGCTGGTGGTTTATCTGGTGCCGCTGGTACTTTTGGTTGCCGGCGCGCTGGCCGGGCAGGCGTTGGGCTCTGAGCCGCTGGCGATAGCTGGTGCACTGCTTGGTTTGATTGGCGGCGCCCTGGCGATTCGCGCATACAGTTACCTGCGCCGCGGCAATGCCTCGCTTGAGCCCGTGTATCTGCGCCGGGAACAAAGCAATCCCTGCGCAATTCCTGTTGTCCCAGTCAGCTGAGCTCGTGCACGTGGCTCGCTCTGTCTGAGTGTCTGTTTTACCGTTTCTCACTGTTCTCTGAGCATTCCTTAATCTCTTGCCGATCTCTTGCCGATCTCTTGCCGATCTCTTGCCGCTTTCTCGCCGCTTTCTCGCCGCTTTCTCGCCACTTCAGTGGGCTTTTCACTGCTATCTCACTAACTGTTTCTACACTGAAGGTGACCCATTGTCCGGTCCGTTCCGGGCATGACGGATATCTATAAGAGGAGACAGGGATGGCAGGGCAGAGGGAATCTGACTGGGTTCAAGCCTTCGAAGGCCGCTGCTTTGCGGAGAGTTGGCCGCTAAAAACCACCTTTGTGATTTCGCGTGGAACTCGCAGTGAGGCCCGTGTGGTTGTAGTGGAAGTTGAAGCAGAGGGGGTTTCTGGTGTTGGCGAGTGCACCCCATATCCCCGCTATGGAGAAAGCTTGGAGTCTGTGTTGGCAGAAATCACTTCGGTGTTGCCGGCATTGCGCCAGGGGATTTCACGCAGCCAGTTGCAGGAAGTCATGCCTGCGGGCGCGGCGCGCAATGCGGTAGATTGTGCGATGGCCAATTGGGCAGAGAAAAAGCACCGTCAGAATTTTGCCGGCCCGGCGTCTTTACCAACCGTACAAACCCTCGTGATTGCAGCCCCGGACGAGATGGCAGAGGCAGCGAGTGCCGCAGAACAGTCTGGTGTCACTGTGCTCAAGCTCAAGCTTGACCATAAGCAGGTGCTGGAACGGGTGGCGGCGGTGCGCGCTGCTGCGCCCGCTTGCGAGCTGGTAATCGATGCCAATGAAGCCTGGTCTGTCGATGGTTTGCCCGCTCTGTGTGATGCGCTTGCGGAGCAGGGGGTGTCCATGTTGGAGCAGCCGCTGCCCGCCGCGGATGACCGTTTTCTCGCAAGCTTTACCCACCCCATACCTATCTGTGCCGATGAAAGCTGCCACACTCGAGCGGACTTACCGCGGCTCGCGGGGCTGTACGAGATGGTCAATATCAAGCTGGATAAAACCGGTGGGCCCTGGGAGGCGCAGCTTCTCGCAGAGGCTGCGCGTGACCATGAGTTTGAAGTCATGCTGGGATGCATGCTGTGTACCTCACGGGCAATTCGCGCAGCCTGGTCACTGGGGCAGGGTGCGCGGTTTGTGGACCTGGATGGCCCGACCTGGCTGGCGCAGGATGTCGACCCGCTGCAGTTCTTTCACGGGAGGGTGTACTGGACCTGAAGCGCGTGTCGCGCTGCAGGAGAGATCTTAAGGCTGGTAACAGAGCAAGTCTGTCATCACCTGCAGGTAGTCCTCGGTGGCGGCATCAGTAGATATGGGCGGGAACTCCAGGGTGATGCAGGGGTGCTGGTGTTCGGCACACCAGGTGCCGAAGGATCCTGGGGTCTGGTAGCCGAGTTCACACACCAGTGGCAGCTCAATACGTTCCGCTAGCCAGTGCCCGAGGGGGCTTTGCAAGGGGTCTTCGACACAGGCCAGTGGCTCGTGAATAGATACGATCCAGGCCGGGTCTAATTCCCTGACTAAGCGGCAAAGTGCCTGGGTTTCGGGTTCTGATCCCGGCCGCTCGCCGGTGGAGAGGATGACATCGCGCTCTTCCGCCGCGTTGTTCCAGCGATAAACGGTGCCGTTTGGCTGCCAGTTAATGGTTGCGAAGTTGCGATTCAGGTCGACGCCGTGGGCATTGCAGCGGGTGCCAAGCTGACAGCCGTCCGGATTGACCGCCAATATCACATGGTGGCGCCGCAGTCCCGCTTGTAGCGCGCGCAGCGCACAGGAAAGTGTGACCACCGCGGTCACTTCGTCTCCGTGTGTGCCGGCCATCACGATACCCGAGTGTTCATCGCGTACTTCTGCCGGAAAGTAGTAGAGCGGGGCGCCCAGCACTGACTCCCCATACCGCTGCCGCTCTGCGTGGAATTGGCCGCGCTGCGGGCGCGGGCGCAGTTGCGTGGGGGCTGGGTGTTTGTGAACCGGTAGTTTCTGGGTGCTCATGCAATCCTTAACACTGATTTACACTAAAGAATGCGAACTTTTTAACGCAATACCGAACTAATAGGGTGTTATGGCGGGTTTCATCAGCGAATACTCGCCACTTTTGGAAGCCATCTGGATAACACCAAGTGATAACCAAACGGCTGCCAAATCTAAATCGTGTTTTGACATATTAGTAAAAGGGCTTATCAGGGGTGACATATATGGTTGCACGCTGTTCGCAATTCCTTCTCGTGCTTTGCTTGCTATTTTCTACTTCGGCGTTTGCACGCGGCCTGCCGGAGCTGACAGATCTGATTGAACAGAACTCCCCGGCGGTGGTGAAAATCAACACCGTGGAGCGCAATCGCACATCCCGCAATTCGATTCCACCGCGCTATCAACAAGACATTCCGGATATCTTTCGTCACCTCCTGGAGCCACGTCAGCGCCAGCAGCGGCCAGTGGCAAGCATGGGGTCCGGGTTTATCATTTCTAAAGATGGCTATGTGGTCACCAATAATCACGTGGTAGATGGAGCCGACGAGGTGCGCATTACCTTGACCGACCGCCGCGAATTCGAGGCCAAGGTAGTGGGTACCGATCCGCGCTCAGACTTGGCGCTGCTCAAAGTGGAAGGCGATGACCTGCCCGTAGTGCGCTGGGGTGACTCGGAAGGCATCAAAGTTGGGGAGTGGGTGGTTGCCATCGGCTCGCCATTCGGTCTGGATTACTCCGCCAGCGCGGGCATTGTGAGTGCCATGGGTCGCAGTATTCCCAATGAAAGCCGCGAAAACTATGTGCCTTTTATTCAAACAGACGTAGCCATTAACCCGGGTAACTCCGGCGGCCCGCTGTTCAATCTGGAGGGTGAAGTAGTGGGTATCAACTCGCAGATTTACACCCGTAGTGGCGGTTCCATTGGCCTGTCCTTCGCGATCCCTGCGAGCCTCGCGCAAGATGTGGTCGCCCAGCTGAAAGAAAAAGGTCGCGTGGATCGCGGTTGGCTGGGTGTGGGCATCCAGGACGTGGATCGTAAACTTGCCAAGGCCATGGGTCTGGGTAAGCCGGCGGGAGCCCTGGTTGGCCAATTGGAAGCCGGTTCTCCAGCCGAAAAGGCCGGTATTCAGGTGGGCGATATCATCACCCGCTTCGATGGCGAGCAAATCGTAACTCAGGGCGATCTTCCGCATGTTGTCGGTCGCACCCGTCCGGGCGCCGAAGTACCGGTACTTCTGATGCGCGAGGGTAAGGAACGCAAACTGTCGGTACGGGTTGGCGCGCTGCCCAGTGACGACGAAGGTTTCGCGCAGTCCAGTGTGACCACCTCGAGCGATGTTGGCGGGGTGCTCGGGTTGGTAGTAGAAGACATTCCCGACAACCTGAAGCAGCGACTGGGCGTAGAGAATGGTGTGCTGGTGAAGCAGGTAGTGCCGGGCAAGGCTGGTGCCAACGCCGGTTTGCGCAGCGGCGATATTATCGCCCAGCTGGGATTCGAACAGGTGGAGTCTCTCACCGACTACGACAAGGTGGTGAAGAAACTGCCGAAGGGCGAGTTGCTGCCAATCCGCTTCTTCCGCGGTGGCCAGCCGACTTTCCGTACCATCCAGATCGAGGAGAGCTGAAGCCAGCAAATCCAGTGAGTGTATGGGCTTGGCGTCGTGATTCGGCGCCGAGCCTAGTTGTTTCGAGGGTTGCAGACAGATTGGATGCACTTTTTGCGCAACCTGTTAGACTTGCGCCCACAGCGCGGCCCGGTCCGCTCATTAACTCACTGATTTTTAAAAGGTTTTATCCTCGCAGTGGCCACTGATCTCTCCCATATCCGCAACTTTTCCATTATTGCCCATATCGACCACGGCAAATCCACTCTGGCAGACCGCTTTATCCAGGTCTGCGGTGGCCTGAGCGACCGTGAGATGGCGGCACAGGTACTCGATAGCATGGATATCGAGCGGGAGCGGGGCATTACCATCAAGGCCCAGAGCGTTACCCTCGACTACACGGCCCGCGACGGCAAAACCTACCAGTTGAACTTTATTGATACCCCGGGGCACGTGGACTTCTCCTACGAGGTTTCCCGCTCGCTGGCCGCCTGTGAAGGCGCGCTGTTGGTGGTGGATGCCGCCCAGGGTGTAGAGGCGCAGTCTGTCGCCAACTGTTACACCGCGATTGAGCAGGGCCTGGAAGTGATCCCTGTTCTGAACAAGATGGACCTGCCCCAGGCAGAGCCGGAAAAGGTCGCGGAAGAGATCGAAGACATTATCGGTATCGATGCCACCGAAGCGACGCGCTGCAGCGCCAAGTCGGGCCTCGGTATTGAAGACGTGCTGGAAGACCTGGTGCGTCTGGTGCCGCCACCGGAAGGTGACGTGAATGCGCCGTTGCAGGCGCTGATTATCGACTCCTGGTTCGACAGCTACCTGGGCGTTGTGTCTCTGGTGCGCGTGGTTCAGGGCACCCTGAAGAACAAAGACAAGATTGTTACCAAGTCGATCGGCCGCGCCCACGTGGTGGATAGCGTTGGTGTATTTACCCCCAAACGCAAGGAAACCGGCGAGCTCAAGGCCGGTGAAGTGGGTTTTGTGGTAGCCGGCATCAAGGACATCCACGGGGCGCCCGTTGGTGACACCCTGACGCACGCCAAAGAAGCCGATACGGTTGAAATGCTGCCGGGCTTCCAGAAGGTGAAACCGCAGGTTTACGCCGGTCTATTCCCGGTAAGCTCCGACGATTATGAAGCCTTCCGCGACGCACTGGACAAGCTCTCCCTGAACGATGCTTCGCTGTTTTACGAGCCTGAAACCTCGGACGCACTGGGCTTTGGTTTCCGCTGTGGCTTCCTCGGCATGCTGCACATGGAGATCATCCAGGAGCGCCTTGAGCGAGAGTACAACCTCGACCTGATTACCACCGCACCCACGGTGGTGTACGAAGTGGAACTCACCAGCGGCGAAACCATGACCATGGATAACCCCTCGCGCATGCCGGATCTGGGCATGATCGAGGAAATGCGTGAGCCTATCGTTGAAGCCAACATCCTGGTTCCGCAGGATTACCTGGGCAACGTGATTACCTTGTGCGTGGAAAAACGTGGTATCCAGAAAGATATGCAGTACGTGGGCGGGCAGGTCTCGCTGCGCTATGAGTTGCCGATGAGCGAAGTGGTGATGGACTTCTTCGATCGCCTCAAGTCCGTGAGCCGCGGCTTTGCCTCCCTCGATTACAACTTTGTGCGCTTTGACCCGGCAAAACTAGTGCGCCTTGATATCCTGATCAACGGCGAGCGGGTGGATGCCCTGGCGGTGATTCTGCACCGTGACAATGCCCAGCAGCGCGGTCGTGCCCTGGCAGAGAAAATGAAAGAATTGATCCCGCGCCAGATGTTCGACGTGGCAATTCAGGCGGCAATTGGTGGTCAGGTAGTCGCGCGTACCACAGTAAAAGCACTGCGCAAGAACGTAACCGCAAAGTGTTATGGTGGTGACGTAACCCGTAAGAAGAAGCTGCTTGAGAAGCAGAAAGCGGGTAAACGCCGAATGAAGCAGCTGGGTAAGGTCGAAGTGCCGCAGGACGCCTTCCTTGCGGTGCTCAAAGTCGACAACTGATCGAGCGCGTTACGGATAAATCTGAAATAAAGCGGCTAGGGGAAGCGGTATCTTCCCCGGCCGTATCTGATAAGAAATAGTCGGAAAGAGACAACTGAATGGATATCAATTTCCCCCTTATTTTGCTGTTGCTTGTTGTGGTGACAGGGGTGATCTGGCTGTTTGATGCACTGTTTCTGGCGCGGGGACGCAAAGCGGCCACGGCCAAGGGGCAACCGGTGCAGGAGCCGGTGGTTGTTGAATACGCCAAGTCATTTTTCCCAGTACTGGCGATCGTCTTTGTGCTCCGCTCCTTCGTGGTAGAGCCCTTCCAGATTCCCTCTGCATCCATGGATCCCACGCTGGAAGTTGGGGACTTTATCCTGGTCAACAAGTACGCCTATGGTTTGCGCCTGCCAGTGAGCCGCACCAAAGTGGTGGATATCGGTGAGCCCAAGCGTGGTGACGTGATGGTGTTCTTCCCTCCGCACATGAATGAGACTTACTACATCAAGCGTGTGGTTGGTTTACCGGGGGATGAAATCCGTGTGGAAAATAACCAGCTGTATGTGAACGGCGAAGCGATGCCGCAGGAATTTATCCGTTTCGATACGCAAAACCCCGGCCGTGAGCTGATGTGGGAGACCCTCGATGGTCACCGCCACCTGGCTGCCAAACAACAGCGCCCGGGCCCATACGGCAATATTCGCACCGTTACCGTCCCCGAGGGTTACTACTTCATGATGGGTGACAACCGGGACAATAGTCTGGATAGCCGCAAGTGGGGCTTTGTGCCCGAGAAAGACATTGTCGGCAAGGCCTTTGCAATCTGGATGCATTGGGACAAACTACTCAGCGTGCCCAGCTTTAGCCGGGTTGGTGGGATCGACTGACTGGTCGTCCTCGGTTCAATGGGTGCTCTCGGTTCAGCGACAACAACGATAACAACAGGTAGGTCAGCATGGCATTAAACACACATTTTTCACGTGCTTTGGCGAAACAGCGGGGCATGAGTTACTGGGGTTGGTTGGCCATCATCGCCGTATTTGGCTTTGGACTGACCGTGGTATCCAAAATGGGCCCGGCCTATGTGGATGCGCATTTTGTGGAAGAGGGACTGCACTCTCTGGCCCAAAACAGTGGCGTTCGCGAGATGAGCAACACCCAGATTAAGCGCGAGCTGGACCGCTTTTTCACGATCAATAATGTGCGTGGTGAACCGACCGACTCGGTAAAGATCATCCGCGGTGCCGATAGCACCCTGGTGAGTATCAATTACGAACTGCGCCAGCCACTGTTCCAGAATGTGGACGTGGTAATGAAATTTAACAAACAATTGAATACTGCCAAGCCCGAGCTGTGCTGTGAGCCTCTCGTGGACCTCGAGCAGTTTCGCAAGCGAGATGACTACTAACCGGTGACAGACCTCCATCTGCAACGACTGAGTGGCCGCCTGGGCTACCAATTTACTAACCAAGAGCTATTGGATCTGGCGCTTACGCACCGCTCCCTTGGCAGCCGCAACAATGAGCGCCTGGAGTTTCTGGGTGACTCGATTCTCGGGTTTACCATCAGTGCGGCCCTGTACGAAAAATTCCCCGAAGGCCGCGAAGGCCAGATGAGCCGGTTACGCGCTCAGTTGGTGAGCGGCGAGACCCTGGCAAAGGTCGCGCGCGAGCTGCAGCTTGGTGAGTGCCTGCGACTGGGCGAGGGAGAGATGAAGAGTGGTGGCCATCGCCGCGCCTCCATTCTTGCCGATGCGGTAGAGGCCATTATCGGTGCGATCTATCTGGATTCCGGGCTGGAAGCGGCCCGTGAACGGGTGCTGGCCTGGTTTGCCGCGCGCTTGCAGGGTCTTTCTCTGGAAACCGCCAAAGACCCTAAAACCCGGCTGCAAGAGTGGCTGCAGGCACGTCATAAACCGCTACCCGAATACCAAGTCGTGGAAGTAGCTGGTGAGGAGCACTCCCAGCAGTTTATCGTGGAGTGTCGAGTATCTGGCCTGGCTGCACCGGTAAAAGGTGTTGCCAGCAATCGCCGCGCCGCGGAGAAATCCGCCGCCGCAGAAGCCTATGCCCAACTGACCGGGCAGGGCTGACCCTATAATCCCCATCTGACATTTTGCCCGACCTGCGGATGCAGGTGGGCTCGACCGGCTCGGAGACCCCCTTGAGCGAACCCAATACACAAACTTCCCGCTGCGGCTATGTAGCCATTGTCGGCCGCCCGAATGTGGGCAAATCCACCTTGCTGAATCATTTGCTGGGGCAAAAGATTTGTATCACTTCGCGCAAACCGCAGACGACCCGCCACAACATGCTGGGCATCAAAACCGAGGGGCCCAATCAGATTATTTTCGTGGATACCCCGGGGTTGCACGCAGGGGAAGAAAAGGCAATTAACCGCTATATGAACCGCGCGGCGATCAGTTCGACCCGCGATGTGGATGTTGTGGTGTTTGTGGTAGAACCGGCGAAATGGACCGAGGGCGACGAGCTGGTGGCGCAAAAACTGCGCGGACTCAAGTGCCCATTGATTGTTGCGGTGAATAAGGTCGACCAGCTGCAGGATAAGAACGCAGTGTTGCCTCAGCTGCAGGCGCTGGCCGAGCGCTTCCCCGAGGCCGAGATCGTGCCCATTTCCGCCCTGCGCACCTCTAACCTCCAGTCTCTGGAAGATGTGATTGTTGAGCGCTTACCTGAGGGCATGCACTTTTTTGAAGAGGATCAAATCACCGACCGCAGTTCCCGTTTTCTCGCGGCAGAAATCGTGCGCGAGAAAGTTATGCGTCAGCTGGGCGCGGAAATCCCGTATGCGGTTACCGTTGAGGTAGAAGAGTTCAGCCAGGAGGGTAAGGTGCTGCATATCAGTGCTGCAATTCTGGTCGAGCGGAATGGTCAGAAGCGTATTCTGATCGGAACCAAAGGTGAGCGCATTAAGCAGATCGGCCAGCAGGCGCGCGTGGATATGGAACGTCTGTTCGACAGCAAGGTGATGCTGAATCTTTGGGTCAAGGTTAAGTCCGGTTGGTCCGACGACGAGCGCGCGCTGCGCAGTCTGGGCTACGTGGACAAGCAGTAAACGTCTGGCCCATCGGCGTGCAGCAGCTCCCCCCGCAACCCGCCTATATTTTGCATTCCCGTCCGTTTCGGGATTCCAGTTTAATTCTGGATTTACTCACGCCCGAATATGGGCGGATTTCCTGTATCGCCAAGGGCGCACGCCGCGACAAGCAGCGGCGCCAACGGGCCTTACAGCCGTTTGCCCCCCTTCTGGTTACTTTACTCGGGCGCCGAGACCTGAAAACCCTTGGACCAGTGGAAAGTGCCGGTCAGCCATTGTGGCTAAAGGGGCGCGCCGTTTATGGCGGACTTTATGCCAATGAGCTGTTGTTGCGTTTGTTGCCGGAAGGGGAAAGTCTGGTTGCGGTGTTTGCGGCTTATCAGCGTCTGCTGGAGTGGCTTGCGCAGTTATCGGGAGACAGTAGCAGTGAGCTTGAGGTGCCACTGCGACTATTTGAATTGCAGTTGCTGCATGCGCTGGGAAGTTGCCCAGAGTTGGGCTATAGCTCTATCGAAGGAGCGCCGGTAAGCCCGGAAAGCGTGTACCGGTTGACGCAGGAAGACGGCTTTGTGCCTGTGGTAATAGCGCCCGGGCAGTTGCCGCGCGGGGCGGACTTTTATGGCGGTCATCTGCTGGCGATTGCACAGTTGCTAGGCGGCGAAGCTGTGTCTGACGATGGTGCGAACCCAGAAGCGTTATCGGCGGAAGTGATGCTGGAAGCCAAGCGCCTTACGCGCATGTTGCTCGGTCCCTTACTCGGTAATCGGCCGATGAAAAGTCGTGAGCTGTTTCGCCAAGTCTATTCCGTGGAGTAGAGTCGGCGACCCGTCAATTGATTTCGGCTTCTTCGCATTCAATGCCAAATAGCGCGTTCAGGTCCTGGTCCGCACCCCAGTCTCGCAGGCCGCGAATCTCTTTTCTTACCAGCTCATAGGCTGCTTCGAAGGTACTGCCCTCCAGCGCCTTTGCCGCCTCTGCAGGCTCAACCTCCTGAACCGGGCGCAGCAACTCTTGCAGTTGTCCGGTGGCGTTGCGCAGGCGTGGCACGCCGCAATAGCAGCAACCGCCATGCAGGCGGTGAGTGCGCTCAAATAAGCCTTTATAGTCCTCACTCTGTGCTAGTCGAGCGAGTTCCTGCTCGTCTTCGTGCAAACCTTTCAGCAGCATGCGCAGCAAGTCGCGAGCGAGACCTGCATCCTGATTGGCCAGATTCAGGCCTTCGCCGATATCGACCAGGCGCGGTTCAACTGCGGTGGTTGGGGTATCTGTAGCAGGTGTACTGCTCACTTCCATCCAGCGCTTTACGGTGTGAGTCAGTTGTGACTCGCTGACCGGCTTGCTCAGGTAATCGTCAAGCCCGGCGCTGAGCAGGCGCGACTTTTCCTCGGTACCGACGTGGGCGGTGAGTGCGATGATGGGAGTGCGACGACCGGATTCTCGCTCGCGGATCAGCTGAGTG
The DNA here is from genome assembly GCF_001999945.1 of Microbulbifer agarilyticus. NCBI lineage: Bacteria > Pseudomonadati > Pseudomonadota > Gammaproteobacteria > Cellvibrionales > Microbulbiferaceae > Microbulbifer > Microbulbifer agarilyticus. The sequence continues at coordinate 2,553,135 of NZ_CP019650.1, read as the reverse complement.
GTGGCGATACCGTCAAGACCTGGCATCTGGATGTCCATAAAGATCATATCGAAATGCTGGTTTTGCCACTGCTGGAGCGCTTCTTCGCCGGAGCCGGCGATCAGGGCCTCAATATGCTGCGCACGCAGCAATTCGCTCATCAGCTTTCGGTTGGGCTCGTAGTCGTCGACCACGAGCACCCTGGGTTGCGTGGGCCAAGGCAGGGCAGGGTAATTACCGGTTTGTGGGCGGGACTGCGCCTGTTGTGGAACCGTGCGCTTCAGCGCGCGGAGCAGGCCATCGCGGCTTACCGGTTTGGCGAGGAATGCCAGCACTCGGGTGCGCAGTGCGTCGTAACAGCGTCGCAAGTCCACTGGAGAGCCTTGTACGATCACTCGACACTGGTAGGTGTCCACCAGTTGCTGCACGGTGCTGATAAAGCCTTCAAAGTCGTCGCCAGCAAGGGCGGTATCAATAATTAATCCATCGGGAAGGGCGTCGTGACGCCACATTTGCTCCACCGCGGGTACCAGGCTTTCACCGTCATTGTGCTCCAGGGGGGCTGCCCGCCAATGGCTGAGCTGCTGGAAGATTTGTGTGCGGGTGATGGGGTTGGGGTCCACGATCAACAGGCGGCACCCGGGGAACTGCTCTCGGGTAACCGCGACTCGGTTGCGGTCGATGGTGAGCGGTAATTGAATCCAGTAGCTGCAGCTGTCCTGATCGTTGTCTTCGAGACCGATCTCGCCGCCCATGGATTGCACCAGGTTGCGCGCAATACCGAGTCCCATCCCACTATTCGAAAGCTGTTGTTGCTGCGCTGCACTGGTGAGCAGGAGGCGCATTTCTCGGCGGCGCTGCTCGTCACCGCGCGCGCCGTTGTCAGTGATGGTGATACGCACCATCAGCTCGGATTCTTTACCACTGAGCACCGCGATACGCACCGGAATACTGCCATTTTCCGAGCTGCGGATAGCGAGGCTTACCAGATTGGTCAGGATTTGCTTGATGCGCAGTGGGTCGCCAATTTGCGATGGTGGCAGCTGCGGGTCGACGAACGGTACCAGTTCTAGGTTGTGTTCATAACCATACGGCGCGAGGATTTGTAGTGTCTCTTCGAGAACCTGTCCCAAATTCATGGGGCTGTGATCGAGCACCAGGTTACCGGATTCGATCCGCGAGAAGTCCAGAATGTCATTGATGGATGTCAGCAGGTTTTCCGATGAACGCAAGATGGTTTGCAGGTAATCCTGTTGCAGTTGATCGACCTCAGTTTTCAGCAGCAGGTTGGTAAACCCGATGATGCCGTTGAGCGGGGTGCGAATTTCATGACTGGTATTGGCGAGGAAGGTGGACTTCACCCGGCTGTTTTCCTCGGCTTTTTTACGGGCCATTTCCAGCCCGATATTTTGCTCTTCCATCGAGTCCAGTGACTGACGCAGGTCCTCCATGGTCTGGTGCAGTCCCTCCTGATAGTCCCTGTGGTATTCCGAGAGGTTTCGGGCCATGTGCCCAATTTCTTCACCCAGTTGATGCAGCTCGAGGTTTCTGGAGTTGGGAATTTGGGTTAAGAAGTTGCCACTGCCGATGGATTGCAGAGTGCGCTTGAAGCGCTCCAGGCTGTGGGATGCGCGCTCGGCGATGGCCGCTGCCCAGACCAGTGCTACCAGGCTGCACAAGATCAGCCCGACAAGGCCGACCAGAGCGACTTGATAGGTCCCCACCAGGAAATAAGGGCGGTGCAATTCGATGCTCAACCAGCAGTTGGCATTTTCTCCAATCAGGGGTTGCATCACGTGCAGGCTATTCAGATCTTCGTATATATGTGCATGTTTGCCACGCAGTTCGCTGGCTGAAAACACCGTTCGCGGGCGCGGGCCGACGCTGGAGATGAGCTTGAACTCTTCCACTCCCTGCGCGTTGAGGTCAGCACGGTACAACTGCACCGAGCGAATCATGCCTCGCTCGAGCATCAGGGCCATCAAGCTTTTATCGAGCCACTCGATACGTTCTTCAAAGGAGTGCTCCCCGCTGAGATGGATCAGCTCCACCAGAGTTTCTGCGCTGGCGCGGCCGTGACTCAGTAGCAGGTCCCGGCGGTCTCCCGCTTGCTGCAAAGTAAACAGCAGGCACAGCAGAATGCTCAGAAGCAGCGCGGGGGTCATCGCGTAGCGGAATAGCAGGGCGCGCAGCGATAGGCGGCGTTGCCGGGATGCGGCGCCTGTCGGCGTCATCTTAGGGCTGAATGAAGGGTCAGAGGAGCGGGATTGAACCATGTTGGCTGACTGCGCTAATGCGTATTGTGTTATTTTTGTCCGATTCTACCCTTGCTGACGGTAGAAGCTAGCCCCATTTCGCGGTTTCAGGGGTCGGAAATCTGTGGCACGCCCGTGCTCGATTCGCAGTGTCGCCGGCTCGGAGGTAGAATGTGCGCCCGCCTAGGCCGATGGACCTGTAGTAACGATGGATTTTCCGACGGATTACCCGACGATTGCCGATTGTGTTGGTAACACCCCTCTGGTGCGCTTACAGCGTATTCCGGGGCAGACCAGCAATACTCTACTACTGAAACTGGAAGGCAATAATCCAGCTGGGTCGGTAAAAGACCGCCCGGCGCTTTCCATGATCACCCGCGCAGAGGCTCGGGGACAGATTCGTCCCGGCGATACCCTGATCGAGGCTACCAGTGGCAACACGGGTATCGCATTGGCGATGGCAGCCGCAATTAAAGGCTATCGACTCATCCTCATTATGCCCGAAAGTGCTACCGATGAGCGCAAGGCCGCAATGGCGGCCTACGGAGCAGAGTTGATTCTTGTTACTTCTGAGCAGGGGATGGAAGGCGCGCGCGATCTGGCATTACAAATGCAAGCCGAAGGCCAGGGGTTGGTACTGGATCAATTCTCCAACCTGGACAATCCGCAGGCGCATATCGATAGCACCGGGCCCGAGATTTGGCGTCAGACCGGCGGGCGGATAACACACTTTGTTTCCTCCATGGGCACCACCGGCACCATTATGGGCTGTGGCCGCTATCTCAAACAGCAGAATCCGGATGTCCAAATCGTTGGCCTGCAGCCGACCGAAGGTTCTGCGATTCCAGGCATTCGCCGCTGGCCCCAGGCTTATTTACCTAAAATATTTGTCCCGCAGGAAGTTGACCGGGTGATGGATATTGGTCAGGCGGAGGCGGAAACCATGACCCGCCGACTGGCTCGTGAAGAGGGCATTTTTTGCGGAGTATCCTCCGGCGGTGCCGTTGCCGGGGCATTGCGACTTTCTGCTGAAGTGGAAAACGCTACTATCGTGGCGATTATTTGTGATCGCGGCGATCGCTACCTCTCCTCGGGTCTGTTTAACGCCGGCCAGCAAACATGATTTTGATCGCGAGTTAGACCATTGGTACAGGTTAGAAAAAATTATCCGCGCTTAGCTGATGGCACCCTGGACCGGGAGGCATGGCTTCGCCACATCCAGTCCATGGCCCAGCTCGACGGCGGTACCGTCGTCACTCTGCGCAAAGCCGTGGAGATGAGTGAGGACGCGGAACAGCGGGCCATCGAAGCGGAAAATATCTGGGCGGAAGGCGCGAGCAGTTTCCTTACCGGCCTGGAAATGGTGGAAATTCTCGCGGATCTGCAAATTGACGGCGAGGCGCTGTGTGCGGCCATGCTGTATCGCGCAGTGCGAGAGAAGCGTTTACCGCTGAAAACCGTTGAAGCGGAAATGGGCGAGACCATCGCCAAACTTATTCGCGGCGTATTGCGCATGGCGGTGATTCGCAGCCGCAGCGCCGATACCGGTGAAGAAAATCAGAGCGGTGCGGTTGAAGAGCATTCGGAAAATATCCGCAGGATGCTGGTGGCGCTGGTTGATGATGTGCGGGTTGCGCTAATCAAGCTTGCCGAACGCACCTGTGCCATTCGCGCGGCAAAAAATGCGGATGAAGCCAAACGGCGCCGGGTTGCTCGCGAGGTGGCCGATGTCTACGCGCCTCTGGCGCACCGACTGGGTATTGGGCATATCAAGTGGGAGCTTGAGGACCTGGCATTTCGCTATCTCGAACCCGATGACTATATGCAGATTGCGCGTCTGCTGGACGAAAAGCGCTTGGCGAGACAGGAGTATATCGACGATGTACTGAGCCTGTTGCGCAACGAGCTGCACAAGGCGGATATCGACGGCGAAGTATTTGGGCGCGCAAAGCACATCTACAGTATCTGGCGGAAAATGCGCCGGAAAAATATCGGGTTCTCACAGGTCTACGATATCCGCGCGGTGCGCATTCTTGTCCCTACTGTGCGCGACTGTTATGCGGTTTTGGGTATCGTTCACAATCTGTGGCGAAACATCCCCAATGAATTCGATGATTACATTGCCTCACCCAAGGAAAATGGCTACCGCTCTCTGCACACCGCGGTAATCGGCCCGGATCGCAAAGTGCTCGAAGTCCAGATCCGTACTTTCGCCATGCACGAAGAGGCGGAGTACGGGGTGTGTGCCCACTGGCGCTATAAGGGGACCGATAAAAAATCGGGCCAGCTGGAAGGCCAAGACGGCTACGAGCAAAAAATTTCCTGGTTACGTCAGGTATTGGACTGGCACGAAGAGGTGGGCGGCAATCCGCTGCAGGACGACCTGCAAGCCAGCGATGTCGACACACGTATCTACGTTTTCACACCAGATGGACACGTGGTGGACCTGCCCAAGGGCGCGACCCCCCTCGACTTCGCCTACCGCATTCACACCGAGATCGGCCACCGTTGCCGCGGAGCCAAGGTGGACGGGCGCATTGTGCCACTCAACCACGAGCTGCAGACGGCCAATCAGGTAGAAATTCTGACCGGCAAGCGGGAGTCCCCCAGTCGTGACTGGATCTCGCGTAGCATGGGCTATATCACCACTTCCCGTGCCCGCGCCAAGGTGATTCACTGGTTCAAGCAGCAAGCGCGGGATCAGAATATCGCGGAGGGCCGCTCGATCCTCGATGGTGAATTCAAGCAGCTGGCACTCCCGGACTTTGATTACGAAAAGTTGGCGCAGAAACTCAATATGCACTCGCTGGACGACCTCTATGCGGCCGTTGGGGCGGGGGATATTGGTGTGGGCCAGGTTTTGAATGCGGCGCAACGCATGGTCAAAGTGCAACAGGACGAACCAGTCCTTTCACTGACGGCGCCGGTTGCCCGCGAAGGGCAGGCGGATGTCTATATTGATGGTGTGGGCAACCTGATGACCCACATTGCCGGTTGCTGTAACCCGTTACCGGGCGACGAGATCATGGGGTATATCACGCTTGGTCGCGGCGTTTCCATTCACCGTAAAGACTGCGCGAATATGCTGCGTATGCAGGCAGATGAGCCAGAGCGGATTCTGCAGGTGGAATGGTCAGAGAAGCCCACGGAAGTTTATGCCGTAGAAATTATGGTGGAGGCCTACGATCGACACGGCCTGTTGCGGGATGTCACCACCATGCTGGATAGTCAGCGGATCAATATTACGGCAATGCAGACCCACTCCAACAAAAACAAGCACACAGTGGATATGGTCATTACCGCCGAAATTCATAACTTTGAAGAATTGAGCCAGGTATTGCACCGTATTAACCAGTTGCCGAATATCGCTTCAGCGAAACGGCGCATATTGCACTGATAATTTCTGCTCATCCTGATATAGCCGCGGACTGGAAGGCGCGGAAAATGAAGCAAAACTACAGCGTTGAAGATCTTCAGTACCTGATGGCCCAGCTGCGGAACCCCGATGGTGGTTGCCCCTGGGACCTCAAGCAGAGCTTCGCCACCATCGTCCCCTCGACGATTGAGGAGGCCTACGAAGTGGCCGAGGCGATTGAGCAGGAAGATTTTGAACACCTGCACGAAGAGCTTGGGGATTTGCTTTTTCAGGTTATCTTCTATGCGCAACTCGGGCGTGAAGAGGGGCACTTTGACTTTGCCCGTGTGGTTGACACTCTGGTACGTAAGCTAGTGCGCCGGCACCCGCATGTATTTCCGTCGGGTGAACTTTACGGTGACAATGCCACCGCGGAGATTGACGAACAGCAGGTAAAGGCGAACTGGGAAGCGATTAAGGCTGCGGAAAGGCAGGAGAAGGGCGAGGGCGGCACTCTGGATGGTGTGGCCGCGGGATTGCCGGCGCTCACCCGAGCGGCGAAGCTCCAGAAACGCGCTTCACAAGTCGGCTTCGATTGGCCGGAAATTGACGGTGTGCTCGGCAAGGTCGAAGAGGAATTGCGCGAGCTGCGCGAGGCAATCGCCAGTGGTGATCGCGAGCATGCCAGTGAAGAGCTCGGAGACCTACTGTTTTCCTGTGTCAATGTGGCGCGTCACCTGAAGCAGGACCCCGAAAGTGCCTTGCGCATGAGCAATCGAAAATTTGAGCAGCGCTTCGGCGCCGTAGAGGCCGCGTTGCGTGCTCGGGACCTGCAGCCTACCGACGTTTCTCTGGAGGAGTTGGACAGGCTGTGGGACGCGGCGAAAAGTGCCGGAAGTGACTCAGCAGAAGCGTAACGTTTCGCCGATTAGCTGGTTTGTGCCGCGCTCAGGACCTTAAATTGTTCTGTTTGTTTTTTCGCCATTGCGGCGGCAATCTGCTTTAATTGTTGGCCAAATTGTAAAAAAATTACCAAATTCGGCCTGACCACATGCGGGCTTGTTCTGTGTTGGGGCAAAGTGTAAGGTAGCGCTCTTTTCTCGGGGCGCCGCCGGAATCACCTGTCCGGAACAATCAATAATGGCCTCGGCATGATCTGGAGACTATCTGTTTATGCGAATCATTCTTCTGGGCGCGCCTGGCGCCGGTAAAGGGACTCAAGCCCAGTTCATCACCGAGAAGTTTGGAATTCCTCAGATTTCTACTGGCGACATGCTGCGCGCTGCCGTCAAGGCCGGCACTCCGCTGGGGTTGGAAGCCAAAGACGTAATGGCCGCGGGTAAGCTGGTATCCGACGATCTGATTATCGCCCTGGTTAAGGAGCGTATCGCTCAGGATGACTGCGCGAATGGCTTCCTGTTCGACGGTTTCCCTCGCACCATCCCTCAGGCCCAGGCGCTGCTGGATGCCGATGTATCCATCGACAACGTGCTCGAAATTGCCGTTGATGACGAAGAAATCGTTCAGCGCCTGTCGGGCCGCCGCGTGCACGAAGGTTCTGGCCGTGTATACCACCTGGTTTACAACCCGCCCAAGAACGAAGGCGTGGACGATGTAACCGGTGAGGCGCTGGTACAGCGTGCCGATGACACCGAAGAAACTGTGCGCAACCGTCTGTCGGTTTACCACGAGCAGACTGAGCCGCTGGTTGGATTCTACCGTGAGCTGGCGCAGCGCGCGCCGGAAACTGCGCCCAAGTACAGCAAGGTAGAAGGCGTAGGCTCCATGGATGATATCCGTGAAAAAGTGATTGAGGCGCTGAGCTAAGCTCTGTGCTCTTCCCGGTAACTGCACAGTCTATTCCACGCTGCGTTCGTACCTCTTGCGGCAACGGTGTGCAGTAACATAAAGCTCCTTCGGGAGCTTTTTTTATGCAGCGATATTTTACCTGTCGGCGTTAATCCAAACGGATGATCTCGGTGTATAGGGTTCTGGTTCGATCCATCTCAAGGTAATTGACCCTCCGAACAACGGGTTTACCGCGAACCATAAGCTTGTAAAATTTCGCTGAACCCTGCTCGGTGGCTGCGCTACATTGGTTAGCCTTAAAACACCTGAAGTGGGGCCTGCAAGACCAAAAGGAGCCCATTGCAACATGGCGCACGCGATTATCCTGATGAACCTGGGCACTCCAGCGGAACCGACCCCAAGTGGGGTTCGACAGTTTCTCCGGGACTTCCTGTCCGACCCGCGGGTTGTAGAAATTCCTCGTCCCATTTGGGCGATGATTCTGAATTTGTTCATTCTGCCGTTTCGGCCCGCCAAGATCGCCCCGGCGTATCGCGAGATCTGGAGCCAGGGGCTAGATGGAGAAGCCGTTACCGGATCGCCAATCACCTATTACACACAGCGGCAGGTGGCCCTTTTGCAGCAGCGATTCGATGCTGCTACGCCGGGGCAATTTACTGTGACCTATGCGATGACCTACGGGGCTCCGTCCCTCAAAGAAACGGTGATGCGGTTGCAGGAAGAGGGCGCATCTGGGTTCACCCTCCTGCCGCTTTACCCGCAATATTCCGCGACGACTACGGGCGCTATCTACGATCAGGTGGCGGACATCATGCGCAGATCCCGCAATGTTCCCGATATCTCGGTGGTACACGAATACTGGCAACACCCTGGGTACATTGCGGCGTTGGCGAATTCCGTGCGTGAGCACTGGGAAAAACACGGTGCCGCAGAAAAGCTCCTGATGTCGTTTCACGGGATTCCCAAGGCGAACGTCCGCAAGGGCGACCCGTATTACCAGCACTGCTGTGGTACCGCGGAACTCCTGGCGGAATCCTTGCAGCTTCCGAGGGATAAATGGGAAATCACTTTTCAATCCCGCTTTGGTAAAGCGGAATGGTTGCAGCCCTATACCGATAAAACTCTGATTGAGTGGGGGCAAAATGGCGTTGCCAGTGTTGATGTCATTTGCCCGGCGTTTTCGGCCGACTGTTTGGAGACCCTGGAAGAAATCGCGGTGGAGAATCGCGCTAACTTTATTGATGCGGGTGGTGCGGAGTACCGATACATTCCCGCACTCAACGCCCGTGCGGATCATATGCAGGCTCTGGAGGCTATTGTGCGTGATCGATTGCCTGCGGCCGTTTTTCATCAAACAAATGCATAAGTTTTAAAATTTTCTTTTCCTGATACGGCGTCCGCCTGAGTATTTCGAGTGAGGTTTCAACGGAAAATTTGTGTGAAATCCGTTGAAACCCAAAAAAAATCCAAATATTTTGTGTTTTTTGGTTGTTTTTAATCTTTTTTCTTGCAAACCCTCCTTTTTTTATTAACTTTGATACAGCCGCGTCATTTTTAATGGCTGGGCTGCTCTCAATTGTTCAAAGTTGGTCGATATACACTTCAGTGTTCACAGTGACTTCTCATATAGAGAAAGGAGACAAGGGATGGCACGAGTCGCAAAGAAAAAGGCCAAGGCAAAACGGGTAGCAAAACCGGCCGCCAAAGCCGCAGCTACCGCCTCACCGGTGGTAACCAAAGCGCAGAAAGCGGTTGATTCTGCGGCGAAAGCTCTGGATGCGCAGTTGGATCGTGTAGGCAAAGCGCGCGCCCGGGTACAAAAATCCAATACTGCAGCAGCAAAGAATTCACTCGCATCGGCTAACAGCAAACTACGTGAGCTACGCGCCAAACTGGCGGTGGCGAAATTTGGTCTTGCCAAGGCAAGCGCGATGGATTCCGTTCGTCAGGCGGAAGAGTCGGCGAAGAAAACCGTTTCAGATTTGGCTGAGAAGTTGTCCACTAATGCCGACAAGGATTTGGATAAGGCATTAAAGGCATTTGAAGCGCGTTGGAAAAAAACGCGAGCCAAGGCTGATGCCAAAAAAGTAAAAGCCGCCGAGAAGAAGGCGACGGCAAAGGTGAAAGCTGCGGCCAAGAAGGCAGCAGCTAAGGCCAAGGCGCTAGAGAAAAAAGCCCTGGCCAAAGCCAAAGCGGAAGCGAAAAAGGTCGCGAAGAAGGCGAAAAAGAAAATCGCAGCCAAGAAATCTGCCGCCAAAGCTGCGATAAAGAAAGCGGTCGGACGTCCCAAGAAAGCCGCAGCGAAAAAGGCAGCAGCCAAGAAGCCGGCTAAGAAAACCGCCAAGAAGGCCGCTAAGGCTAAGAAGGTAACCAAGAAAGCGGCCAAGCCGGCACCTAAGAAAGCAGCCCGTCGTGGACGCCCGCCAAAGGCAGCGGCCAAAAAAGCGGGTGCGCGCCGCGGTCGCCCACCGAAGAAGGCTTGATTGGTAACCCCTTGCGCAGGCGCACGGGGGCTAGACTGTGATGAGAGCCCCGGGGTCCAAGCCCCCGGGGCTTTTTTATTTCCCTATCTCGCCGGTTGCGTTTGCCGCTGGCCATGCCACAATTCGCCCCCAATCCCTTAGGCCGCGTCTCCACGCCTCTGCAGCCAGCAGAGCGATGGATGCCCATGGCCGGCGGCGTTTGTAGCCGTTTACTTTGATCTCACCGAAATAGGGCCTTATCCGTTGAAAATCCTGGCTGTCGATACTACCTCTGGTGCCTGTTCTGTGGCCCTGTATGACCAGGGGCAAGTAAAAGAGAGGTTTGTCCGGGCCGAGCGTGACCATACTCGCCGGCTGCTGCCCATGGTGGAGCAGGTACTGGGGGAGAGTGGATACAGTCTGGGTCAGCTGGACAGTCTGGCGGTGAGCCAGGGCCCCGGTTCGTTTACTGGCCTGCGTATCGCGATTAGCTGCGTACAGGGGCTGGCGTTCTCTGCGGACCTTCCGGTTGTCCCTGTTTCGAGCCTTGCTGCACTGGCTCTGGGGGCGGTGCGAGAGAATCCGGATTGGGCGACACGACAAATGCCTGTTTTGGCTGCGCTGGATGCGCGGATGCAAGAGGTGTATTGGGGCTTGTATGATGTGACCAAGCCGGGACACGCGCTGTTGCCGGATCAGGTATCATCCCCGGAGCAGGTGATTGCTTCACTAGAGTCTGCCGGATATGTGACTGCGGGTGAATCCGGTGTGGATCAGGGTAAGGCCGCGCTGCTCGCGGCAGGTCCCGGTTGGGGATATCCAGAACTCGCTGAATTGAATCCTCGGGAGCTGCTGTTGGATGCCGGGATTCACGCGCAGGATATTGCTGTGCTCGCTGCGGATTTGTGGCAGCAAGGAAAGCAGGTCTCCGCCGACACACTGCAACCCGCATACTTGCGTAACGAAGTTACCTGGAAAAAGCGCGAGCGGATTCGACCATCCAAATAATCGTTTTATGCAGTTGAAATAGTATGGAAACTTTTCAGATCGTTATCCTCGCGCTTATTCAGGGGATTACCGAATTTTTGCCCATTTCCAGCTCCGCGCATTTGATCTTGCCGAATCAGGTGCTGGGTTGGCCGGATCAGGGCTTGGCGTTTGATGTGGCCGTGCATTTCGGTTCTTTGATGGCGGTACTTATTTACTTCCGCAAGGATGTTTGGCATTTGATCTGCGATGGCCTGGGTGGCTTTAAAACCGGGCAGTTCAGCGATGAGGGGCGGCTCGCCTGGCTTATTGTTCTGGCTACCATTCCCGCCGGGTTGGTGGGCCTCGCGTTTAAAGATTTTATCGAAACCCACCTGCGGTCATCGGCCGTCATTGCGGCTACCACGATTATCTTTGGCCTGTTGCTGTGGTGGGCAGACGTCTACGGTAAACGACTCGATGGTTTGTCCAAGCTGAACTGGAAGAAGGCACTGATGATCGGTGCTGCACAGGCCCTTGCGCTTATCCCCGGGACTTCGCGCTCCGGTATTACCATGACGGCCGGGTTAATGTTAGGTATGAAACGGGAGGCGGCAGCGCGCTTCTCTTTCCTGATGTCGATTCCCGTTATCGCCCTGAGTGCGCTCCTGCTGACCCTTGAGCTCCTCGATACGCAAGCAGTGCCTTGGGGCAGTATTTTCCTTGGCGTGATCCTGTCTGGAATTAGCGCTTATCTGTGTATTCACTTTTTCCTGCAGTTTATTAGTCGCATTGGTATGGCACCTTTCGCCATTTATCGCTTGCTGTTGGGTGCGGTACTGATCTGGCTGATTGTTTCAGCCTGAATCCGCTAGTAGTTGGCCCGGTCACAGCAAAGGACTGCACAGCGTCGACCGGGAAACTCTGACTTGCACAACTCTGACCCGCACAACTTTGACCCTGGAGCAACTATGAAGGCAACTGTCGCGTTTATCGGCCTTGGTGTCATGGGTTACCCCATGGCGGGCTACCTTTCCCGGGCCGGGTACCAGGTTCGGGTTTACAACCGTACCGGAAGTCGGGCCAGCCAGTGGCTTGAAGCGTATCAGGGGGAAGCGTTTGCAACGCCTGCCAAGGCTGCAGAAGGGGCTGAGATCGTCTTTGCCTGTGTGGGTAACGATGATGATCTGCGTCAGGTAACGGTGGGCCCAGACGGCGCGTTTGCTGGCATGGCGCCGGGGAGTCTGTTTGTGGATCACACCACCGCGTCCGCCAATGTGGCGCGCGAACTGGCAGACATGGCCGCGGAACACCAACTTGGCTTTCTGGATGCGCCGGTATCCGGTGGTCAGGCAGGGGCCGAAAACGGGGCGCTCACAATCATGGTCGGTGGTAGTGAAGCGGATTTTCTGAGAGCCAAACCTTTACTGGACTGCTATGCGCGCGCAGTAAACCTGCTCGGGCCGGTGGGCAGTGGTCAACTGTGCAAGATGGTGAACCAGATATGCATTGCCGGGTTGGTGCAGGGTTTGTCGGAAGGGCTGCACTTCGCCCGCGCCGCAGGCCTCGATCCGGAGCAGGTAGTGGAGGTGATTTCCAAAGGCGCCGCACAAAGCTGGCAAATGGAAAACCGCTACAAGACTATGCTTGCGGGCGATTACGAGCACGGCTTTGCAGTGGACTGGATGCGTAAAGATCTGGCAATCGTTCAGGATGAGGCGCGCCGCAATGGGGCTTTGTTGCCAGTAACTGCGCTTGTCGACCAGTTTTACAGCGAAGTGCAGGCTCTTGGTGGCAACCGTTGGGATACCTCCAGCCTGTTTGCGCGCCTGGAGAATGTGCGCAAGTTTGACTAATGCGCATACTGTTGCTGTCAGCCTATGATGCGGAGAGCCACAGGCGATGGCGCCGCGGGCTCGTGGCTGCGTTTCCCGATTGGCACTGGACGGTACTGACTTTGCCGCCGCGCTACTTCAGTTGGCGCATACGGGGAAACAGTCTGAGTTGGGGGATGGGTGCCGAGAGGCCTGTACTGGAGCAGCCCTACGACTTGCTCATCGCCACGTCCATGACCGACCTTTCCGCACTCCGCGGCCTGGTGCCGTCGCTCGCAGCTCTCCCCACCCTGATCTATTTTCACGAAAACCAGTTCGCTTACCCGAAAAGTGGCCAGGCGCATCAGTCGGTGGAGCCACAGATCCTCAATATCTATACCGCGCTCTGTGGCGACAAAATTGCTTTCAATTCTGCGTTTAACCGTCGCACCTTTCTCGACGGGGCCGCGGCCTTACTCAACAAGCTGCCAGATCAGGTGCCGCCGCGGGTTGTCGAGCAAATTGCCGAGCGGAGTCTGGTGCTGCCGGTTCCCCTCGAAAATGATTTGTTTACTCCTCCACAAGCACCCCGCGAGGCGTTTGCGGGGCTAACAATCAGCTGGGCTGCACGCTGGGAGTACGATAAAGGGCTCGACCGCCTTGTACGTATACTCGATGGACTTGAATCGTCAGGGGTTGATTACCAGCTTAATTTACTCGGCCAGTCGTTTCGCACGGTGCCGGCAGAGATCGGTGAGATTCAGAGCCGATTCGCGCACCGTTTACAGCGGGTAGGGTATATTGAAGACCTGAACGAATACCGTGCACTGTTGGCGGCCAGCGACGTCTTTTTGTCGACCGCTTACCACGAATTCCAGGGTTTGGCCGCGATGGAAGCGGCAGCGCTCGGCGCGTCACCGCTGGTGCCTAATGCCATGGCCTACCCAGAACTTTATCCAGATTCCTGCCTGTATGATTCTGAAGCGGCAGCAATGCAGCGCTTGCGGTCGGTCGCAGGTCGCAAGGGGACTGAGGGCGCCCGCTCAGCAGTAACCATGGCCCAATACAGCTGGGAACACTGCCGAGCCGCCTACAGCGACCTGATTCAGTCCATTGTCAGCTCAGTTTAGTGGCCATCACGCCGCCGTCTGGGGCAGGTCAATCGTGACTGCCGCACCGCCAAATTGATGGCTGGTATCTATTTGAATACTTCCCTGAATCCTGCGCGCAGCGGCCCTGGCAATGGTGAGCCCCAACCCCAGGCCACCGGTTTTGCGGCTGCGGCTGGCGTCGAGTCGTGCGAAGGGCACAAACACCGTATCTCGTTGTGTCGAAGGGATACCGGGGCCGTCGTCTTCTACCGTAATTTCTACGCCCGTAGAGATCGCGGATACCGCAATGCAAACCATTGATTCCGCGTGCTTTAGGGCATTACTCAGCAGGTTATCCAGTATCAGTCGCAGGTAGCTGGGTTGCGCGTTAACCGCAGTGAATGAGGGAACCGCCACACGCACTTGAATGTGAGGGGGCGGTGTTAATGCGTTTACGCGCTGCTGAATAAAGCCCTCGAGATGAATCTGCTCGCTGGAATTCGTTTGCTCTTCCCGGTTAGTGTTGAGGCGGCTCAGCTCCACGATTTGCGTAATCAATTCATCAATGTCGTCGATATATCCGTCGATATCGTTGAGCAGTTCCTGCTGTGATTCTGCGGGTTGGGACTTGCGCAGAAGTCCATTGGCAAGGCGAATCCGGCTCAGGGGGGTACGCACTTCATGTGGGATTGCCTGGGCAAAAACCTCTCGTTCGCGTACGCCTTCCTCAATATCGGTCGCCATGAGATTGAAGTTTCTTGCCAGATTATCCAGTGGTGCATCGATGCTTTCATTGGCGCGTGCGCTTAGATTCCCATTGCCAAATTCTCGATATACCCGAATCAAACTGTTAATGGTGTTACGCAGGTATTGAAGAGGCCAGTGAATGGCGATTGAGAACAAAATGGTTACCGTGACAATCAGTGTCGATATAACCAGGCCATTGTCTTCATCTTCCCAACCATTGAATGACAGAACCAGATTTTGGCCCTCTGAATCTTCGGGTAATACGGCAATAAATAATTCATTGCTGGCCCGGTAGTAGCGTATGTCGTCGACAATGTCTATCAGTTCGCAATTGGCGCAAACCGCCGGCATTTGATCCGCTTGGACAAAACGAGCCGGATTATTGGGCGCGAAAATACGAGAAAACTCTTCAAGGTTAACGGGTGCATGAGTGGGGTCTTCCCGCATTTTGGCGACGTTGCTGGCAATCCTCGTAAAGTAATTCAGGTCGTCACTCTCAAAGTGTGACTGCAACATCAGGTTTGTCAGCCAGACTCCGCACAGCAGTGCCGCAAATGCAAACAGGTAAATACGGCGAAAAAATGACTGAAAGAAACGTTTAGCCATTGAGCAAATACCCTTTATTGCGCACCGTCCGAATCATTCGGTAGGGCTTGCTGTCATCGCCAAGTTTGCGGCGCAGTCCAGAAATGCGCATGTCGATGGAACGATCACTGAGGTCATAATGAATACCGCGTAGGCCCTGGCAACAGGTTTCCCGCGAAACCGCTTTGCCCCGGTGGTCATAGAGCAGCTTGAGTAAATCGTACTCCGCATCGGTGAGCTCCAGTCGCTTCCCGTTGTACATGAATGCATCGATTTCCCGTTGGTAAGTGACAGTGTCAACTTCCTGGGCGGAATGAGTCTGTGAGCTTCTGCGTAGCAGCGCTTCAATACGTGCGGTCAGAACGTGTGGGCGCAGAGGCTTTGCCAGATAGTCGTCCGCGCCCAGTTTGAGTAGGCCAATTTCATTAGCGTCATCGTCGCAGGCGGTTAATACCAGTATCGGTTTTTGATGGAAGTTGCGTGCTTGCTGGCAGATTTCTGCGCCGCTAAGGCCCGGTAACATCAAGTCGAGGATGATTAAGTCGGGGTTCCGACGGCGAATGGCATCAATAGCCTGATCGCCATCCTGGATAGTCGAAACCTGATAGCCTTCCGCTTCCAGATACATACACGTGAGGCGCGCTATTTCATCGTCATCCTCGACCAGTAGGATGTTGTGCATGGTTATTGCCCTGTTTTTGCGATGTATTTTACGGCAGCTCCGTGAAGTACGTCGGCCCAATTACAATTGCTTACGAAAAAACTGCGCCCTTCTTACTCCCGCTTACGTTGTCTGCTCCGGGTTCTGATAAATTTGGGGTACTCAATAAACGGCAATAGTAACAGCGAATGAACACCTTCCTAAAAAAGTATGCGCTCCCTCTGGCAGGGGTTTTCACAGTTTCCAGTCCAGTGCTTGGGTCGACGGAAAAGACCGCAGATACAAGTGAGCTTGAGGAGGTGGTGGTTACCGAAACAAATCAAAAAATTGTGCCGACGGAGCAGACTGCTGAAACGCAGCGCTTGTTGAGTGTCGCTGGAGCCGCTCTGGATCCTTTGCAGGCGATCTATTCGTTACCGGGGGTTACTTTTTCCAGCAACGGTTTTTCTCCGGAACCTGTAATTCGTGGCTCGGCTCCGCAAGATAACGCGTATTACGTCGATCTCATTCCTGCGAACTACATTTTTCACATCTTTGGTAACAGTATCTTCGACAAGGATCTAATCCATTCATTCCACCTGCATCCGGCGGCGTTTTCCAGTCAATATGGCAATGCAACCGGTGGCGTAATCGACGTCTCCCTACGAGAACCGAGAAATCAGGAGTTTACCACCACCCTCAACTGGAGCTTTCTGCAGGGGGGCGCCATGATTGAGAGCGGCATTGGGGAAAATCAGGCATTTTACGCCTCGTATCGCCGTAGCCTGATGGACGTGATGTTTGATGAGGACGATCTTGCAGATGACGACCCGGGCTTTAGTATTGATCAGCTGCCAATCAGTGACGACTATCAGCTGAAGTATCAATGGAATATCAACCCGGAAAACAGCCTGGCCATTGTCGCCGCAGGAGCGGGGGATGTTCTGGCGGCTACATTTACGGATGGAAGTGAAGAGGTAGCCCGCGACCCAGATTTTGCTGGCCCCGCGGAAATTCAAACAGGCTTTGATAGCCAGGGCGTGATCTGGAACTGGAGTCGGGATCAGCGCTCATTACGTACCATTTTGAGTCATATTAGCGGTTACGATGATATCTACTATGGCGCCAATCAGTTCCAGAATACCGATTCCGACCGCTTTATTCTGCGCAGTAGTTACACCCAGCCACTTAACAAAGCACACCTGTTGACGGCCGGTATTAGCTACGAATCATCCAGCTTTGATGTGGACTTCAATGCGAAGTACGTTCCCTGTGCTGACCTGGAGCCTGAGTGTCCGACCGTGGATGCGGATTACCTTGCCTATCGGGATCAATTTCGCATCGGCAGCGCAGCCATGTTTATTGAGGACCTCATCACACTCAACGCCCGCCAGCAGCTCTCTCTTGGACTCCATATCAGCAATGATAACTATCTGGGGGAAAGCCGGGTGGAACCTCGAATGCGCTGGGATTACCAATTTGCGGAAAACTGGGATACCTACGTGGCCCTGGGGCAGTACTCGCAACTGCCAGAGCTCGAGCAAATGGTGGATGTTCTGGGCAATCCGAACCTGACGACCGTCAAAGCCGATCACTACGTCTGGGGCATTAAGCAACAACTCACAGACGGCTGGAGTTGGGGGGCGGACGTGTATTACAAGAACATGCAGGATGTGGTGATCTCTGATGTAGTGAATAATTACACCAACGATGCCTCTGGCCGTGCATACGGACTTGAGTTCCTGGTAAACAAGGAAATTACCGAAAAATGGTATGGCTGGGCGTCTTTGAGCCTGGCAAAAACTGAGCGCGAGCACACACGTACGGGAGAGACGATCGATTTTCAGTACGACAAGCCGGTGCTGTTCAATCTGGTGCTGAATTACCGACCGTCTGAAAACTGGATGTTCGGGATCAAGTGGAACTACCAGAGCGGTGAAAAATACACGCCAGTATTGTCATTGACGCCAAGCGAACGTTCTCCGGACGTATTGGAGCCGGTATACGGCACACTGAACTCTGAACGTTTGCCGGCCTACCATCGCCTGGACTTTCGCGCGGAGTACACCAAGCAAAAAAGCTGGGGTTACTATAAGTTTTATGCAGATATCCTGAATGCTTACGGGCAGGCTAATGTTGAGGCCTATGAATACACGCCCATTGATGAAGAGGTACTGGATAAGCAGCCTCCGGGCTTCGGGCCAGACGTTCCGGTAACCGAAAACTCCGATGATATCCTGTTCCCGTCTATTGGCATCGAAGTTCAATTTTAGTCCGCTGGCCTTCACGCGGTGAGTGGCGCAGGCATTCGTTAAATGCCAGAGGGTCATGCGGGCTCTCTGGCATGGCTTATCTGCCGTTTCCACATTTTCCTCTCCCCTTGCCGGTTTAGTCTGGGTCGGGAAGCCGGTATCATAGCGCTCCGCGCAACACGTGTGCGGGATACCAGTTTTCAGTTGGAATGTTCACGAGCTATGAAGAAACAGCGGGTTCTTACCGGGATTACGACGACAGGCACACCTCACCTGGGTAATTATGTGGGCGCGATACGCCCGGCAATTGAGGCCAGCCAGGACGCTGACAACCAGTCGTTCTACTTCCTGGCGGATTACCATGCGCTGATCAAGTGTCAGGATCCGGAGCAGGTGCACCAGTCCACCCTGGAAATTGCCGCGACCTGGCTGGCACTGGGGCTGAATACCGATAACGTGGTGTTTTACCGCCAGTCGGACATCGTGGAGATTCCAGAACTTACCTGGCTGCTAACCTGCCAGACCGCCAAAGGCCTGATGAATCGCGCGCACGCGTACAAGGCTGCGGTCGACGCTAACCGCGATGACGGCCAAGACTCCGACTTCGGCATCAATATGGGCCTGTACAGCTACCCGATCCTGATGGCGGCGGACATTCTTATGTTCAACGCAAACAAGGTTCCGGTGGGCAAGGACCAGATTCAGCACATCGAAATGGCACGTGACATTGCTGCGCGGTTTAATCACCACTACGGCGAACACTTCGCGCTGCCGGAAGCAGTGGTGGATGAGCACGTATCCGTCTTGCAGGGGCTCGATGGTCGAAAAATGAGCAAGAGCTATGGCAATACAATTCCGCTGTTCCTGCCCGAGAAGAAGCTGAAAAAGCACATTAACAAGATTAAGACCAACCTGCTGGAGCCCGGTGAGCCGAAGGATGCGGACACCTCCACGGTCTTCCAGGTCTGGCAGGCATTTGCTACCAAGGAGCAGACCGCCGAAATGCGTCAGGCATTTGCCGATGGTATTGCCTGGGGTGAGGCCAAAAAGCAGCTGTTTGAACTGATCAATGGCCAGGTAGGCGAAGCCCGTGAACGTTACGAGGCTCTGCTGGCCAATCCTGCCCAAATTGAGGTTGAGCTGGAGAAGGGCGCAGAAAAAGCCCGTGCTTACTCCGCGCCTTTCCTCACGAAGCTACGTGAAGCGGTGGGCATCCGCAAAATCGGCTAAACCCGACACCGATTGCTGCTCCCTCAAAGTAGGGGGCGGTTTTCAACGTTAAAGCAACGCTGATCAAGGGAGTTAGCCGCGATTTCGTGGCTGTGCTTTTGTCGCCTGGCTGTTCCCTTGGCAGTCGTCCTCGGTTTCCACCATGGCCTTCCACCGCGCCCGCGGGGAAGCTTGCTTGCCCTTTGGCCAGCCTTCGCGCTGTACGCCGCGTTCTCCATCGGTTTCATCGGTCTGGTCATGGAAGAGGTGGACTTGAGTTTCGAAGGGCATATCGATACCAGCCTCGTCGAGCGCGGTTTTAACTCTTTCGATAAACTGAGCCCGCACATGGGTGACGTCCGTTTGCAAGCTGTTGGTCCACCAGCGGGCGCGAATTGTGACCCAGCTTGCTTCCAGGCCCCAGGGGAGTGCCTCTGGGGCCGGTTTCTGAGCCACCCCTTCAATTCCTTGCAATGTTTCCAAAATCACGCCACAGGCTTCGTCGATTCGGTCACTGTAGCCAATACCGATGTCGAAATCGCTTCTTCGCATTGAGCGCGCTGTTTTCACGAGAATAGCGCTGGTGTAGATATCGCTATTTGGGATGACCACTCTCTGCCCATCGTAGGTATTGATCATGGTGGCCCGAGTTTCGATGCGTTTTACCGTGCCTTCGAAGTCTGCGATCTGGATTTGGTCTCCAACCTCAAATGGCTGTCGGATCAAGATCAACAGTCCAGCCAGCCAATTCTGCAGAATATCCTTGAAGGCAAAGCCGATTGCTACAGACCCGACTCCGAGACCGGCAATCAGGTCTCCCGGCTTCAAGCTCGGCATGACGACTGTGGCGGCGATTAACAGCCCGGCGAGGATAACTCCCCACTTTACGAGGCTGCCAAGCACCTCACCTAAATTGGAGCGATTGCGCCGGTTTAGATAGCGATGGACCAGAAAGCGCAGGAAGGCGCCGACGCAATAGAAGACCACTAGTACAACGAGCGCTACGGCAAAATTTGGCAGTAATTTGACGGCACTGTCGACCCAATTATCTACCTGACCGATAGCCTGGCTTAGATCTGCGTCAATTTGCGTAGCTGTGTCTTGCGATTGTTCTTGCACAGTGTTGAATACTACTCCGAGCGTTATTTCATTCGTGGAAATGTCATCCCGGGTTGCTGATTCGAATGTTCAGGGTGAAATCAGCGCGCTCGTCTTTCTTGGCAGCAGCTTCCATGAGAAAGACCACTATCCGATAGGTACCATCGCGCGGTAAGGTCACGGAATAACTGCTTTTCCTGACACGACTTTCGTGGAGAGCACGTGTTGATGCAGGCGCGGTGATACGAAATCCTACTAGCGCATGATCGCTCAAGATATCCAGTTGCAGCTGTTGTCCGGTATTTGCAGCGAAAAGATATTCTCGGGTGTGCTCACCCTGGAGAGAGCCCTTTATGCCATTCGCGAAAAGCTCATTCTCACTGTTCTGGCTTAACTGGATTTTTGCCGGTTTGATGTGTGCACCGCGGGGCTGCGCTGACTGTGACCCTGTGCTCCCGACTATTGGTGAAGCTTGGCTCCCATCGGCGTATACGGTATGGCTGGACAGATACACGAGCAATATGAGCAGGCTGTGACGAAGTTGCCGCGCAGCACGAGAGGTTGCTAATGGGTATGCAGCGCTTAGGACGGCATCACGGGTTCTGGGCGTATTGATAGCGCTGGAGAGCGATGACGGACGCTGCACTACTGAAAATCCTGCCGCTAAAGGAAAGATCCAAAAGTGTAGGCTGCCGAACTCAAAATCAGTCGCGCGATTTCGGGTTAATGCCGCTTTGGATAGATGATACTTCGCGCATGAAGGTGCCGCGCTTTAGAAAGTGAATCACCTGCGCAATTACTTTGCGGTTTTTCATCATGAATACGTGGGTGACAGGCATTTCAATGTGGTCTTTCATTCCCTTCAGACGGGTCCTAGCAACGGTGACTTTTCCGTCATCCTTTTCCGGGAGCATGGTGGACAGAATCGGGTTGATACTGCGGTTACCGGCGATAATGCCAAGTTCAAAGTTCGCCGCACCCAACTTGTTGGGCACGCTCATTTTTCCTGTACCTAGCTGCAGCCCCGCCTCGCCAAACATAAACTGAAACCCCGGAAAGCTTCCCAGGTTGTCCACCACTTCGCTACCGCCATTGGGTGGTCCGAGCATCACCACCCGTCCAAGGTTTTCGACTTTCACATTACCAAGGTACTGGCGCACCAGAATGCCGCCCATGGAATGGGTAACAAAATGTACCTTGCTTTGGCTGGTTTCTTTGCCGGTCAGTTCTGTACAGCGGTCCAGAGCGGGTGCAATCGCAGGGCCTGCCAGTTTTTCGATGGGGTGATCGGTGGAGGGGTAATCCACGTTGACGGTGGCAAACCCGGCATCGGTAAGTGCTGAATCCAGCTTCTGCATGGAATGGTCGGACTTCGCGAGGCCGTGTAGCAGTATCACGCAGTCTCCGGCGAGCGCGGAGGAAGGCAGCAAAAGTATAAGTGCGGCGATAGCGAGCGTGGGCAGCAGGGGTTTCATGGTATTCAAGAATTCCATTTCTCGGGGTAGATACTCAAGTCCCCAGACGTTAACTCCCGTCAGACTCTGGGTCAAATGACGCCGCCAGACGACTTGGGTTTTTCTCCTTGCGCGAACGGCTACTGCGTTTGCTATCTATTTCCACCTGCAGCGTAAACGGTGCTGTTTCGTTGCGACGTGCGGCACTGCGCATCATGTAGACCTGAATCGTGTAAGTGCCACTGGAAGGGAGTTTTTCAGAAAAACGCTCGCCTTTGATTGACCCAACGTAGATCGCCGCATCGCCGGGGCCGGTACCAGGGCCGTAAACGTTGAAGTAGGTGGCGGTATGAGGAGAGGTGAGCGTTATGCTTATCTGCTGCCCGGCCTTTGCCGCGAGGGTGTAGTTGACGCCATGGTAGCCCTGGATTTTGCCGGAAACGGAAGCGCTGGTGGCGCCCTTGGCAAACTGCAGGGGTTCGGTACGCGATTCTCCGGCCAAGCTCAGCCAACTCGCCACCAGCAGGCAAACGAGAGCTGCAATCTGCAGGCGAGGGATGGCGTGCTGTCTATTCGGATCGTCGCTGTAATTCTGCATTTACTGAGTGTAGTTCAGCGCCAACATCTGGTGGCATAGTCTCGGCCGGAAAGGGCTAGAGACGGGTCTCAAGAGGCTCCTGTGGTACCTGCCAGTTTCTGTGCGACCTGCACGAATAGCTGCGGTTTGTCCGGGGTAACCACTACTGTTGATGTTGGGAATTTGATCACTACGGCCTTTGCCGCGTCTGTGGCGTAGGCGCGATAGCGCCCGAGCTTCTTGTTGCGAAACAGGCCCAGATAGCTGAACAATCCGCCGTTACCGAATAGCTTGATGGAGCCATCCATTGCCTTCGCGTCCAGGGTTACCGATTGCAATTCGCGTAATGAAACCCGGCTGTGCCAACCAGGGCGTAGTACCAGCAGTTGGTCGCCCTCCAGTTGATATCCCCGGACGGTAAACAATGCGCATAGTACCAGCAGCACCAGTGGTAGCCAGATACCCAGATGGTATAGGGGCGGTGACTGCTCGGGTTCCTTTACCAGCAGAAGCGTGCTGATCCCGATCAGAATGACACTGGCCAGAAGCGTTAGTAGCTTCAGCTCTCTGCTCCAGGGGGCATTAAAGCGTGCCGTTTTCAACTTGGGGGACTGCTCGGGCATCGTCATAGGTCTCTTAAACGCATGAAACGGCTCAAGAATAGTTCTCGGCTCGTCGGTCAGGGCTGAAGTGTACCCTCGCAGCCCCGGTGTGAGAAACCGGTGAATGCCCTGCGGGGCTACTACAATGGCCCCAGTGTCAAAATGCGCTCCCGCAGCGCTAGTTCGATTGCTATACTCCGCGCCCTTTGAGCGAGCGGCGGCGTTCGGGCGAACCCCGCGGCAATACAAGATTCCTGCGCACTGGAGAACTACATGTCAGAAACACTATGCGATATCGGCTTTATTGGCGCCGGCGTGATGGGGAAGAACCTAATCCTCAACCTGGTGGACAACGGATACCGCGTGTGTGCCTTCGATCTAGACCACAGCCGTCTGGAAGATCTGTTAGAGCAGGATGCCAAAGAACGTGGTGATCAGCCTCCGCGGGTCGAAGTGTGTAACTCATATACCGAGCTGCTGTCCCGCACCAAGGCGCCCCACCTGGTGATTCTGTCCGTGCCGGCCGGTGCCCCGGTCGATGATGTCTGCAACAAGCTGCTGGATGCCGGTCTGCAGGCCGACGATATCGTGATCGACACTGGCAACAGCCTGTGGACCGACTCGGTACAGCGCTGCAAGCGTTACGAGGGCAAGCTTATCTTCTTCACCACGGCAGTTTCTGGCGGTGAAGTAGGGGCGCGTTTCGGACCGTCACTGATGCCAAGTGGTGACCGCTATGCTTGGGCGCGCATCGAGCCTGTTTGGCATGCGATCGCCGCAAAGGTTGACCCTGCGAGTGGCCAACCAATTGAGCGTTTCGAGCCTGGTAACCCAGTCAAAGAGGGTGAGCCCTGTGCCGCCTATATAGGTCCTATCGGCTCGGGACACTTCGTCAAAATGGTGCATAACGGTATTGAGTACGCCGATATGCAGATGATCTGCGAAGTCTATGACGTGATGCGCAGTGCGCTGGAAATGACCCCCAGCGAAATTGCCGCTGTGTTCCGCGAGTGGAACAAGGGTGTGCTGAACAGCTATCTGATTGATATCAGTGCTGAAGTTTTGGATACCCGCGATACAGAAACCGGCGAGCCATTGGTCGATGTGATTCTCGATCGCGCGGGCCAGAAAGGTACAGGTCTGTGGACGGCGGTTAGTGCACTGGAAGTTGGCTGCCCCGCGCCAAGTATTGCGGAAGCGGTATTTGCCCGTTCGCTTTCCACCCGCAAGGTATTGCGCGGACGCGCGGCGAAAAAGCTGATCGGCCCAGAGATCGCCCCGGTTGCGGAAGAGCGACGCAAGGAAGTGATTGCACAGCTCCACGATGCTCTCTACTGCGCGAAGATTTGCGTATACGCTCAGGGTTTCGACCTGATGAAGCTGGCGGCGCGTGAGCAGGGCTGGCAATTAAACTTTGCCGAAATTGCCAGAATCTGGCGTGCTGGCTGTATCATTCGCGCGGTGTTCCTGCAGTCCATTAGCGATGCTTACGAGCGCGATGTGAAACTGTCTAACTTGTTGCTGGACGATTTCTTTATCCAGCAGATTGCCGAGCACCAGGGTAACTGGCGCCGTGCAGTGGCCGACGCCACCATCGGTGGTATCCCG
The DNA here is from genome assembly GCF_001999945.1 of Microbulbifer agarilyticus. Lineage (NCBI taxonomy): Bacteria > Pseudomonadati > Pseudomonadota > Gammaproteobacteria > Cellvibrionales > Microbulbiferaceae > Microbulbifer > Microbulbifer agarilyticus. Next base: position 2,528,632 of record NZ_CP019650.1, on the reverse strand, counting down.
GTTCCGGCACTGTCCTCGGCGCTTAGCTACTACGATGCCTTCCGCCGCGAATCCCTGCCGGCAAACCTACTGCAGGCGCAGCGCGATTTCTTTGGTGCGCACACGTTCTCACGCGTGGACAAGCCTGAGCAGGAGAAGTACCACGTATTGTGGAGTGAGCCTGGCCGACCGATGCAAAAATTGTGATTGCTAGCTTTAGTAAATGAAAATGGCCGCTACTAGCGGCCATTTTTTTGTGTGTACGATTTGAGTCGCGGTGCGCTTAGCGCCGTTGCGACGGGAAACTGCGGAAAGCTTCCCCCACAGCCTGATCCATCGCGCGGGTCGGGTTGTTGAGTACTCTGCGCGTTACTGGCTTGTTGGCCTGGCCACGCCAGACCACACGCTTCTGTCGGGTATCCAGTATGTCTACCGTCAGGTGGCCCTCGGTGTATTGGCTAACGTTAGCGTGATAGCCGGGAGGCAGGTTGTTGTAGTACTCCTCGAGATATGGATAGCGCGCGGCGGCAAAACCGAGGTTCGAATTTCTCGGCATTTTCACCTGACGATTGGCGAACACATGTACGTTGACCAGTACATCCGGGTTATCGCTCGGCATCATGCCGCGAGACATCAGCTCTTGCGACACGGCGTTGTGGGCGAGGCTGGTGGCACGGCTCGGTGTGCCGTTTTGCGGAACAAACCCGAAGGTTCGGTACTGGGCCATACTGGCGGACTGTTGAGAGGAGGTGTTGTTGGCGCAGCCGCAAAGTGTTAGCAGCGCGGTAATTGCGAGAGGAAGCAGGGAAAATAGGGAGAATTTACGGAAGGTCATAGGCCAATCCCGGTGGTGTTAAACAGGGTTTCCTGTTCAGCCTAGACCGGGATTGGCGCATTTTCACACGCGAAACTAAACAGTCATCAAATGACCTCTTCGACTTCGCTGCTCACCTGCCGGTCGCGTTCCTCGCGGCTGGCACGGGCAACGATTTCGTCCACGCTGGCGGTATCGGTATTGAGCCCGCCAAAGGCAGCCAGCAAATCTTTCAGCAGTGCAGAAATTTCGAGGGTCATAACCGAGAACTCAATGTCGAAACGCTGAGCAGCATTATCCGCATCTACGTTGTCCGCTTTTTCGGTAACCTCGTCACTGAATTTCAAGCGTTTGATCGCCAGCTGATCGTCCACCATCAGCTCGACACCGTCGCGCCAGATCAGCCCCAGCTTGTGCACCTGCATGCCGGCGACGAGATGGTTATGGATCTCCTCCGCGCACAGGTCCTGGTTTTTACAGCGAATGACACTGCCGGATTCCTGCGGGTCGCGCAGCTCGCACTCGTGACCAAACTCGAAATTGGTGGGTGCTTCAGGTGCGGTCAGCCAGTGGGTCATGGACTGCTGAGGGATATTCTTTGCGGCGACCGGCACCACCGACAGGCTGCTGATGGCTTCACGCAGATTTTCCAGCAGCTCTTCCGCCGCTTTCGCGGAAGATGCGTTGACCACGATCCAGTTATCTTTGGGGTCAATGTAGGCAAACTGCAGGCGCGAACGGGCGAAGGCTTTTGGTCGCATTTCCAGCAGCACTTCATCCTTCAGGTTCTGCCGCTCCTTGCGGCCCACACTGCGGGCCTCTTTTTCAGAAATAGCCAGCGCCATTTCTTCGACCTTCTCGTTGACCACCGCCGCAGGGATCACTTTTTCCTGCTTCTTGGCGCATACCATCAGGTAGCCATTGGCAGCGTGTACCAGCTCGGTGCCGTGACGCCCCAGCGGGGGCACCCAGCCGTAGCGCGCCATATCCTGGCTGCCGCAGGGAGTAAAGGTATCCGGTTCCAGCATCTCGTTGAGCTGTTCCGCTGACAGGGTGAATTCTCGGGTGAGGCGGTAGACGCGCAGGTTCTTAAACCACATAGATCAGGCCGTTCGCTGTATTTTAATCAGTATGCTTAAAGCGGCCGCGCATTATGCGTCAGTCGCCAAAAAGGGGCCAGCAGATGCACTGGCCAAAGCAGGATTGCTGGTCACCAGCCTCAGATGACTAGGCTCGGCAAAACTGCCTGCCAATTTCCTGTGGGTGCGCAAACAGGTAGGCCGGTTGATGCTCTTGCAGCTCTTCGCGGGAGCCATATCCCCAAAGTACGCCCGCGGACTTCAGCTGATTTTTGTGCGCGGCGTTCAGATCAAAGTGGCGGTCGCCGATCATCAGTGTGTTGCGGCTAATGGTGTTTTCCGCCAGCAGCTTTTCCAGTTGCTGCCATTTCCCGATACCTACATCACCGCCGCTGACGAATTCAAAAAAGGGCAACAGATTGAACTGCTCGAGAATACGAGTGGCAAAGTCGGCGCGTTTTGACGTGCAAACGCCGAGACGAACGTTCTTGCTTTCGCGCAGGGTCTCCAGCATTTGGTTCACCCCAGGGTAGAGGGTGTTTTCGGCGTAGCCGGTGTCTCCATAGCGCTCCCGGTACTTGCCCACCATGGAGCTGACAAATGCATCGCTGGTATTACCCGTGAGGTTACCGATCGTGTGTTCCAGCGGAGGACCAATGTAGGGCGTCAACTCGTCTGCCGCTCTCGGTGCCTGGTCGTGGAATACCAATGCGTGATTCATGCAGTTTACAAAGCCTTCTGCCGGATCACTCAGTGTGCCGTCCAGGTCAAAAAGCAACCACTCGTACTGTGCCATAGAAAGCTCCTGATTATTTTTGATGTTGCGGGAAGCGTGCTGCGCTATTTTCCCTTGTCTGGGTAGGGAATACAAAAAAGCCCGGGTTTGAAGCCGGGCTTTTTTGCACAATATGATCTGTTTAGTTGCTGGGAATTGCCCCAACAACCTTCACAAAGTAATCCCAGAAATTTGCCACACTCTGGATGTGCACGCGCTCTTCCGGCGAGTGCGCGCGACGAATGGTGGGGCCGAAAGAAACCATATCCCAGTTGGGGTACGGCTTGGCCAGTAGGCCGCACTCGAGGCCGGCATGGATCACTTTCACCTCCGGCTCGCTACCTTCCATATCCTTGTAGACATCCTTCATTAGTGCCAGCAGCGGCGACTGCATGTTTGGTGTCCAGCCGGGGTAGTCATTTTCCAGTAGGGCATTGGCGCCGGCCAGCTGGAAGGCTGCGGCCACATTCAGGCCGTGCGCATCACGTGCGCTGTCTGACAGGCTGCGTACCAGGCACTGGATGCGCACTTGTGCGTTACCGTTTTCGGTTTCGGTGACGACGCGCGCCAGGTTGTTGGAGGTATCGGCAATGCCTTCCAGCGCGGTGCTCATACGCTCTACGTCGTTGGGGCAGCAGCGGATAGCGCGAATCAGCTTCAGCTGCGCTTCGGTATCCAACACACTTGCCGGTGCATCGGTGCCCTCCAGTGCGATATCCAACTTCGCTTCGTTATCCAGTTCCGCTTTGATGATTGCTGTGGCCTGCTGGAAAATTTCTTGCAGCTGCGCCGCCTGTTCCGCAGGTACGGTAATCACAGAAAACGATTCGCGCGGAATCGCATTGCGCAGGCTGCCGCCATCGAGGCTGGCGATTCGCAGTGCTGGAATTTGCTGCAGGGCGGCATCGATGATGCGGTTGGCTATCTTGTTGGCGTTGCCGCGCCCTTTGTCGATATCCAGCCCGGAGTGACCGCCGCGCAGGCCGCGTACGCTCAGTTTGAACGCCTGATGGCCGGCCGGCAGGGGTTCTGCGGTGTAGGGCAGGGTTACATTGATATCGACACCGCCGGCACAACCCACGTACAGCTCGCCTTCGTCTTCAGTGTCGAGGTTCAGCAACAGGTCCGCTTCAAAGTGGCCTGGCTGCAGGTGTTTCGCACCGGTCATGCCCGCTTCCTCGTCGATGGTCAGCAGGGCTTCCAGCGGCGGGTGCGGAATATCGGTGGATTCCATTAATGCCAGAATCGCGGCCACGCCGATGCCGTTATCAGCGCCGAGGGTAGTGCCTTCTGCGGTTACCCATTCACCATCCACATAGGGTTTGATGGAGTCGGTCAGGAAATCGTGCTCGGTGTCGGCATTTTTCTGCGGCACCATGTCTACGTGGCTCTGCATCGCCAGAATTTTGCGATTTTCCATGCCCGGAGTAGCGGGCTTCTTCAGGATGACGTTGCCGACCTGATCCAGCTTGACGTCGAGCCCGCGATTTTTTGCGAAATCGACAATATACGCCACTACCTGGTCTTCATGCTTGGATGGGCGCGGGATCTCGCACAACTTTGCGAAGTGTTTCCACAGCGGCGTTGGGTTCAGTTCAGCGATGCTCGACATGTGTTTTCCTGGTGGTGAGGCCGACTGATACAAAGCGAACAAGCGGCCAGAGGATACGGCCGGTGGGTGGGGCCGAAAGCACCCGCGAGCTTGTGGCCCGCGGTTGGAGGTTTAGTCTTTTTTGTATTGCAACCCTGCGCGTAAACGCCGGGTTCGGAATTACTCGCTAGCCGCGGTTTCCGTAACCAGTTCAAACGCAATGCGTCGCTTATCAGTATCTACGGCGCTTACTTTTACGCGCACTTCTTGATCCAGCTGGAACTGCTCTTCTCCGCGGGTAATGCGCAGGCGCTTGCCGTCGAAATCGAATGGATTCTTTTTGCTGTTAAAGCGCACAAATCCATTGATGCCGTTGTCGTCCAGGCGTACGCCGATACCCGCACCGTTGACCAGGGTGATTTTGCCAGTAAAGGTCTGGTCGATTTTGTTTTCCAGATACTGGCAGTACAGCCACTGTTGCAGGGCGCGGTCTGCCTGGCGGCCAGTGGTGACACTTTGCTGCAGGGCTTCACCGTGTTCGTCGGCCAGGGTTGGTAGGGTTTGCTGATCAGCAGCGGCACGCAGTACCCGGTGGTTGTGCAGGTCGTTGAACTTGCGGATCGGCGAGGTCACGGTGGCGTAGTGGGCAATGCCCAGGCCGAGGTGGGCGGCGGCATTGCCGGACAGTTCGCCTGGGCGCAGCATGCGTTTGAGCACCGCCAGCGTATTCTTCTTCTCTGCATCCTCATCGGCTTCAAGGGTTTTTACCAACTTGAGGTAGACGTCGAGCTGGTGCAGGTCCTGCTCTGCGTACTCCGGCATCACGTCTTTCAGCAGGGCGCGGATCTCGGTCATGCGTTCGTCGCGGAAGCCCAGATGGATGGAGAAACAGCCGGCACCGAGTTCGGCGAGCTTGCCGCCCGCCGAAATATTCGCGGCCAGCATGGCTTCTTCAACCATGCGTTGGGCAGAAGTACGCTCCTGCTTTTCGATGCGCTCGATCTTGCGCTTTTCATTCAGAATCAGGTCGTAGTCCGGGCGGTCTTCCATTACCAGAGAGTGGCCAGAGCGGTACTGTGCACGCGCTTTACTGAGGGCGTTCAGTTCACTAAGGGCCTGATGCTGGGTTTCTGGCACTGCAGCGGCATCGCCATCGATGTACTGGGCAACCTGGCTATAGCTCAGCTTGTGCTGGGAGCGGATCGCGGCAAACTCGTATTCGAAACCGTTCAGCGCGCCGTCTTCGGATACCACAATATGCATCACCAGAGCAGGGCGCAGCTGGCCTTCCAGCAGGGAGAAACTGTTCTCGCACAAACCTGCAGGCAACATTGGCAGGGTTTCGCCGGCGAGATACACACTGTTGGCCCGCGCAAGCGCGTCTTTGTCCAGCGGGCTGCCGGCTTCGATCAGACTGGAAGGGTCGGCTACGGCGATGTGCAGAGTCCAGCCTGCGTCGGTTTTCGTAATCGCGATGGCATCGTCCATATCGCGGGTGCTTTCAGAATCGATGGTGACAAAACCAAGCTCCGAAAGATCCTTGCGGTCTGTGCAGATGCTCTCCAGCTGCGCGGGAATGGCTTCTGCCTGCTCGAGGGCACCTTTGCTAAACGTGTTGGGCAGGCGGTGTTGCGCGACCACAAAGGCGTGCTCGATTCCGGCCATATCGGGCTTGCCGATTACGCTTTCTACTTTTGCCTGGGACTTACCGTCTTTGAACGGGTGGCGGGAAATGCTACAGGCGATGAACTCCCCCGGTTGCGCCTTGCCGCGGGCTTTGGGCGGCAAAAAGATCCAGCGCGAAAAGCCGTGCTCGCTGGGCTGGATAAAGTGACCCTGACCACGTTGTACATACTGGCCCACCAGGTACTTCAGTTCGGTGGAGATCAGGCTATCCAGCTCCGCGGACAGTTTGCCCTTATCTTCTTCGGTCAGGCTCACCTTAACGCGGTCGCCCGGGAAAACTCGATCCATTTCGGCTGGGGGCAGGAAAGCCTCGCGCCCGTCATCCAGTACCACAAAGCCAAATTTACCGTTGGCGCCGCGTACGCGTCCTTCGGCAAATTCTTTGGTGGAGCGGATATCGGACTTCAGCTGGGACAGCTGTTTGAGGGCATCGGCGTTGAGCATAACCAGGTCTCTGTTAAATCTCGGTAAATCGACTGCAAGGAGTGTAGGGCGCGGATTCTACCAGACGAGGCTTTACAGGCCAGTTGCGCTACGGCGAACAACGTCTAATTTGCTCATGAAAGTAGATGGATTTATGACCATCAGCGGCTTTGAGTTTCTGGAGAATGATCTATCCTAAAAAACGATGCATTTGGTGATGGTCGTGATACTGAATGGTCTTGATTGGCAAAGATTGCAATGAAAATCTGCACCTGCTGGATATATCCTAAGGGACTTACAATAAATCGCGGTTGCGGACTGAGCTGACAAAATCGGCCGTGTCTGGCGCCGTGGAACATCCGACCTCCGGAGAGGCAAGAAAATGAGTGTTTTTTCCCACCCTGCCTACGATAACCACGAAGAAGTTGCTTTCTACCACGACGCCAAAAGCGGCCTGAAGGCAATTATTGCGGTACATAACACCAACCTTGGCCCAGCTCTGGGCGGTTGCCGCATGTGGCCCTATGCGGACGATGCAGAAGCCCTGAACGATGTTCTGCGCCTTTCCCGCGGTATGACATACAAATCTGCCATGTCCGGGCTCAAGCTCGGCGGTGGCAAGTCCGTGATTATTGGCGACCCGCGCAAGCAGAAGACTCCGGAGCTACTGCACGCAATGGGCGATTTTCTGAACACCCTCGGTGGCCGCTACATTACCGCGGAAGACAGTGGTACCAGCGTCGCCGATATGAAGATCATTGGTGAGCGCAGCGAATTTGTTTCCGGAGTGATTGCCGGCCAGGAACACGGTGGCGATCCATCTCCCTCTACCGCATACGGTGTGTTTGTCGGTCTGAAGGCTGCAGCACAGCACCGCTGGGGTCGCGAAGACCTGAATGGCATGAAGGTATCTATTCAGGGCGTGGGCAATGTGGGCTTCCGCCTGGCCAAGCTGTTGAAAGAGGCTGGTGCCGAGCTGTTCGTGACCGATATCTTCCAGGAGAACATTGATCGCGCGGTGAATGAGCTTGGCGCGACTGCGGTCGGCGCGGATGAGATTTTCGATCTGGATGTGGACATGTTTGCGCCCTGTGCCCTGGGTGCAATTCTGAATGACAAGACGATTGAGCGGCTCAAGGTTGGCGCCATTGCCGGCGCGGCCAACAACCAGCTGGCGGAAGAGCGCCATGCACAGGTGTTGAAAGAGCGCGGCATTCTCTACACCCCGGATTACGTGATTAATGCCGGTGGCATCATCGATGTGTATTACCAGCAAGTGGGACAGGCGAAGGGCGAGTATGACGCTGGCCAGGTGAAATCGCATATCGAAACCATTGCCACCACCATGCACGAAGTTTTTGAGCGTGCCGAAGAGTCTGGTGAAACCACTGCGCACATTGCAGACCGTGTTGCCGAGGAGCGCTTCGGTCACGAAGACGCGTTGAACAATTCAGACTCCGCTGCTGCGTAATTCTCTTTCCGGGCGCATGCGTCCGGTACACCCTCATTCCTCTGGCGAACCTATCGTCTCTCTGTGAGGTATTCTTCGGGCGCTACGGCGCCCGCTTTTTTGCCTACACTAATACTCGCGCGGGCCTTGCGGCTGTCATGCACGCTGTGTGATGAGTATTGCGAATCTCTACCCTCTCTCCCGCCCTTTACACCTTTTCACAAAAATCTGTGTCCGTTCATCGCGTGAACAGGCAAGTGACAGAACCAGGATAATTGACAATGGATATGCGATTTTCCCGTGTGATTTTGCCGCTACTCACCACTGTATTCCTTCTGGGTGTGGCCGGTTGCGACAGGCAAAGGTCCGGGGAAGATGGCGAGGAGAATGTGCACAAGGCGTTTCAGGTCGATAAAAAAGCGGCCGCCAGTAGTAAAGCGGCTGCAACCGGCAACGAAGCCTATGTGGAGGCCCCCGACATTGATCTGTCTTTCCACAAAGAAGTCCTGGATAACGGTCTGACCGTGATTGTGCACGAGGATCACAAGGCGCCGGTGGTGGCCCTCAATATCTGGTACAAGGTTGGGTCAAAAGACGAAAGCCCGGGTAAAACCGGCTTTGCGCATTTGTTTGAGCATTTGATGTTCAACGGCTCAGAAAACTATCCGGGCGAATACTTCGAGCCCTTCCAGCGCTCCGGTGCCACGGATATGAATGGCACCACAAATAACGATCGCACCAACTACTTTGAAACGGTTCCCACCGGCGCTCTGGATATGGCGATGTGGATGGAGTCCGATCGCATGGGGCACTTCAAAGGTGCGATTAGCCAGGAAAAGCTCGACGAGCAGCGGGGCGTGGTCAAGAACGAGAAACGCCAGGGGGAGAACGTACCCTACGGGAAAGCGTTCGACGTCATCGCTGCCAGCACGTTTCCGTCCGATCACCCCTATTCGTGGAGCACCATTGGTTCCATGGAGGATCTGGACAATGCCAGCCTAGAAGATGTGAAACAGTGGTTCTCGGAGTACTACCAGCCAGCCAATGCCATTCTGGTGATTGCCGGTGATATCACCGTCCCGCAAGCCATGGATATGGCGCGCAAGTACTTTGGCAATATTGCCAGTACTTCGGTGCCGCCCGAAATAAAACACTGGGAGCTTCCCACACAGGTCAATAAGCGCAAAGAAATGACCGACCGGGTGCCACAGACCCGGATTTACAAGGTCTGGAATGTGCCGGCAATTGGCAGTACCGACGAAGATGCGCTCGACCTGATGACCTCATTGCTGGCCAATCGCAAGAACTCATTACTGTACCGCCGCTTGGTGCGGGATGAGCAGGTAGCCACCAGTGTGAGTGCCTATTACTACGGACGCCAGCTTGCCGGGCAGCTCATTATTACCGTCGACGTGAAACCGGGCCAATCGGTTGAGAAGGTTGAGAAACTGCTGAACGAGGAACTGCAGCAGTTTGCCGACAATGGTGTCAGTGCGGATGAGTTACGTCGCATTAAACAGAGCCAGTTTGCCTCGGTCGTCAAAGGGCTGGAAAAAATCGGTGGCTTCGGAGGCAAAACCGATATCCTGGCACGTTCAGAATTTTATTACGGCGACCCCGTCGCACTTATCGATGGATTGGATGATTATGCCAAAGTGTCGGTGAGCGACGTGCAGGACGCTGCACAGAAGTGGCTTAAGCCAGAGCACTTCACACTGGTTATTTTCCCGGAGGATAAATACCAGGCGTCGGAACACGATGTCGATCGCTCACAACTGCCGGCAATTGACAAAAATGTCGAACTGGAACTGCCCAAGCAGCAAGAATTTACCCTGAAAAATGGGCTTAAGGTTGTACTGGCGGAGCGCCACGATACGCCGGCGGTATTTATGAAACTGCAGTACCGCGGCGGTGCTTCCGCAGACGGTGACAAGCCGGGCCTTGCATCTGTGGTGGCGCGTATGTTGAGTGAGGGGGCCGGGGATTACGATAGCCTCGGTTTCAGTGCCCGCCAGGAAGAGCTGGGGGCGAGCATCGGTACCGGTAGTGGGCTGGATTACAACTCCATCAGTTTCAGTGCTCTGAAGTCGCAGCTCAAGCCGTCTCTGGAATTGTTCCGCGATGTCATCACTGCGCCCCAGTTTCCAGAGGAAGACTTAACCCGGGTCAAATCCAACTGGCTCGATTCCATTCGTCAGGAAGAGGCGCAGCCCCAAGGGCTCGCCATGCGCAAGTTGCCGCCACTTCTCTATGGTGAAAACCACCCCTACAGTGCGCCACTTACGGGCTCTGGCACCCCGGAAGCCGTCTCTTCCATTACCCGCGATGATTTGGTGAATTATCACGATACCTGGCTGCGTCCCGATAATGCGCAGCTGACCGTGGTGGGTGACGTGAACAGGGACGAAATCGAAAAGCTGCTCAACGACACGCTGGGCAAGTGGCGCGCACCAAAAGAGCCGCTACCAGACCTCAACATTGCGAAGGTCGAGCGCCCGGAGGGCGCCCGCATTTTCCTTCTGGATCGCCCGGGTGCGGAGCAAAGCTATGTGATGGCAGGCCTGCTGATGCCGCCCTGGCAGCCAGATGGGGCGGAAGCGTTCGATGCAATGGCGTCCGCGGTTGCCGGTAAATTTACCTCGCGGATCAATATGAACCTGCGCGAAGACAAAAACTGGTCCTACGGTGCGCGGGCGGTATCCATGGACGCAGAAGGGCAGCGGCCGTATATCGTCATTGCGCCGGTGCAGACAGATAAAACCGCCGCGGCAATGCAAGAGATTTTGAAGGAATACAACGCGTATCTGAATGATCGCCCAATTGAAGACAATGAGCTGAGTGACTACAAAGATGATGAGGTCCTGAAGCAGAGTGCGCGTTTTCAGACCAAGGGGCAGCTGCTTTCCAGTATTGCCTGGCAGATCGAGAAAGGCTTGCCGCCAGAATACATCGCGGACTACCCGCAGCGTGTCAGCTCCTTGAGCAAGGAGCAGGTGGTGCAGGCGGCCAAGGACAATCTGGCGCCAGATCAATTTACCTGGGTAATCGTCGGCGACCTCGACAAGATCAAGCAAGATATCGAAGCGCTGGACCTGGGGCCGGTGCAGGTACTGCCGACAGAGCAATGACTGGTGGCCGGCGCGCCGGCTGGTCCCCAGCGTGCTTCGCTCGCAAAAAGCCCGGTGTTTGCCACGCCGGGCTTTTTTTATGGCGTCAAAATACGTTAAATTGCAGGATTGGGTAGGTAACTACCCCATTAAAAACCAATAAATCCGGGGCATGGCAGCATCGACCCCGAAGTTTCCGGGGCTAACATGATCACTCTGAAGCACATAACTCTCTCGGCAAAGCGTCTACTTGGCGGTTTGCTTGGTTTGACCCTGCTCACCCTTTCGACCTTTGTTCAGGCGGAAAAAATCGCCGTACATGCGGGCTGGTTGTTCGACAGTGAAACGGGCCGCCTAATGGAAAAACGCACCATTCATATTGATGGTGGCAAAGTAGAGTCCGTCGAACGCGGTTTTCATCAGCGCGAAGGGGAGCGGGTGATCGACCTGAGTGCCTACTCGGTGTTGCCCGGCTTGATGGATATGCATACCCATCTTTCCTACGAATTCGGCCCCCGCACCTACACCGAAGCCTTTACCTGGAACCCGGCAGACTACACGCTGCGCTCGGTAAACACCGCGGAGCGCACCCTGAAGGCCGGCTTTACCACCGTGCGGGATCTCGGAGATAGCGGTAACGTCACAGTGAGCCTGCGCAACGCCATCAATCGCGGCGACATCATTGGCCCGCGGGTTTACACCGCCGGCAAGTCCATTGCCACTACCGGTGGGCACGCCGACCCAACCAATGGTCACAACCATCGCCTGATGGGCAGTCCGGGGCCTGCCGAGGGCGTAGTGAATGGTGTTGCCAGCGCCCGCGAAGCTGTGCGCCAGCGCTACAAAGACGGCGCCGACCTGATCAAGATTACCGCCACGGGCGGTGTATTGAGCGTGGCCAAGAGTGGCCAGAACCCGCAATTTATGCAGGATGAGCTGGAAGCTGTGGTGCAAACCGCTAAAGACTACGGGTTTACCGTGGCGGTACACGCCCACGGCAAGGAGGGCATGGAGCGCGCCATTCGCGCCGGGGTGGACTCCATCGAGCACGGTACCTACATGGACGACGAAACCATGAAACTCATGGTGAAAAACGGCACCTGGTATGTGCCGACATTGCTAGCCGGTGACTGGGTAACCCAGAAGGCTGCGATCGAAGGCTTCTTCCCGGAAATGGTGCGCACCAAGGCGGCAAAAATTGGTCCTCTGATTCAAGATACGTTTAGTCGCGCACACAAGAAGGGTGTGAAGATTGCCTACGGTACCGACACCGGGGTGAGCCGTCACGGCGATAACGCGAAAGAGTTTGCCCTGATGGTGGAGGGCGGCATGAGCCCGGCGGACGCGATCCGCTCTGCGACCTGGAACGCAGCGCAGTTGCTGCAGGCCGAAGATGAGCTGGGCAGCATTGCGCCTGGTAAGTGGGCGGACATGATTGCGGTCGTCGGTAACCCGCTGGAAGACATTACCACGCTGGAGCGGGTGCAGTTTGTGATGAAAGGTGGCGAGGTCTACAAGCAGCCTGAGTAACGCCCGGTTGTCCTGATCTCTCGCTCACGGGTTGGGGCGAAGGTGGTGATGCCGGGAATCGCTTTGCAAGACCTTCACCGCCAGGGATGGCGGTGCAGAGCCCCCAGGGATGGGTTCACGGCGTGTCTTGCAAAGCGATTCCCGGTAGCACCACCGCCACTGGACGTTGGAAATTTACTTGGCCAGCTCAAATACCAATTCGAGGTGCACAGAAACCGAAGTCTCGCCCGGGGCCACGGGAGTGCTGGCACTATCCGCCATTGCTGCCTCGGCGCGCATCATCGGTCGCGGCATGCCGCCGTGGCTGCCTTCCGCAATACTGACAATCCGACGCACCTTGGTCCCCAGAGATTCCGCATAGGCTTCTGCACGAGTCTGTGCCATTTTTAAGGCTTTCTCTCGCGCTTCTGCTCGCAGTGGCTCCGGGTCATCAATGGAGAAGCTCGGGCCGTGGATCTGATTTGCTCCCTCCGCAGTTAGCGCATCGATCACTCCACTCAGGTCATCCAGCTCACGCACAGTGATGCTGACACTGTTGCGCGCCTGATAGGCGACGATTTTGCGTTCGCGGTTGGGCTGGTAATCGTAGCGGGGCATCAGGCTGATGCCGCTGGTTTGCACATCCTTGTTGTCGATGCCCGCATCTTTGATCGCCTGCATCACCTGTTCCATTTGTTTTGCATTGGCCTGCATGGCCGCTTTGCTGTCGTCAGCCTCGGTGACCACACCGGCAGAAATTGAGGCGATATCTGGAACCCGGCTGGCTTCCCCCTGCGCTGAAATGGAAACCAGAGTACCGGTGGGGCGGTTGCCGGAATCGCTGCCGCAACCGCTGGCAAAAATGGCGATTCCCGCGATGAGGCCAGCGGATAACAGTTTTATCGAATTGCGTCGGGTGTTGGCGAGTGTGTTGGAAAGAGTGTTGTGCATAGCGAATCCTTTTTCTTGCCGGAGTGACTGCTGACCGAGTGATTACGGAAAGAGTTGCTGTGGCTAAAGTTACATCGTAATGATGGCTATTATCGCGTCAGCTAACTGAACATCAGGTGAATAGGCGCGCGAAGCTTTCTTCTTCCGGGTGGTAGAGCGCAAAGCCCAGGCGCAGCAGTTGCTGGCGTCGATCGCAGAGCACATTTTTCTCGCGCAGCGTTGCCTGCAACTGCTCGGCGCCTTGGGCGCTACCGCAGCGGAATGTGAAGAAGTGGCCGTGACCGCTTTCCAAATCGTGTGCGATCAGGTTCTCGCGGTTCAGGATCGGGTGATCTGCAGCGTCCATCGTAGCGAGGAAGCGCCGCTGATTGTTCAGTACATAGCGGTGGATGCTATCCACGGAAATGCCTTCCTGCTGATGAAGCTCCAGTACCGCCAGGGCCTTGTACAGTGGCGAGAAATCGATGGTAGAGCCGGCAAAGCGCAGCCAGTCGTTGCCAAAGCCGACGCCTTCGCTGCGATTCTCCAGCTCCGCCATCTCCGCAAACCAGCCGGTATACAGTGGCCGCAATTGGCAGCCGCGCGGGATGGTCATAAAACACATGCCTTCCCCGGCGCCCAGATACTTGTATGAGCCAGCGGTATAGAACACCTTGTCGGCCACCTTGCCGAGATCGGTGGGGCGGGCATAGAACCCGTGGTAGCCATCGATCACCATTTGCGCGGCTTCTGGCTTGCGCTCCGCCAGTGCCAGCAGTTCCGGAAACGCGACCCCGGAATCGAAAAACACCTGGCTGGCGTAGGCCAGCTGGTAGCGGCCGGATTGCAGCGCCTGCTCAAACCTGGTCGCCAGCGTTGCGTAAGGCTGGGTGGGGACGCGGGTGACCTGCACATTGGGCAATTCTTCAAGCCGCAACAACTGGCGGGCAAAGCTGTAGAATTCGCCATCGGTGGTCAGGATGTGCAATGGCTGGCTCAGGTCGAAACCGCTCAGCAGGCGGTAGACCAGCTCGTGGGTGTTCGGGGCCAGGGCAACCTGCTCCGGGGCCGGCAGGTTCAGGGCGCTTGCTATACCCCGCTGGAAGGCGGGTATCTTCTCGCCGAAGATCTTTTCCCACTTCTGGTCTGCCATTGCTGCGGCGTCGTACCAGTATTCGTTGACCGCATCCAGGGTCACGTCGGCCCAGTAGTGATGGGAGTGGCAGGCCATATGCAGAACCGGTAGGTCGCAGCCTGGGGAGGCGGCTTTTTGAGCCCCCTTTAAAAAATGTCGATAGTATTTTTGGTACATTTCGTTCTGGAAACTTTATTGGGGATGATTAGATTGTCATCCAATGGACGTATCGGGATTGTAATCCCGCAAAGGAGGCGTTGCAGTGGAATATTTGCACACAATGGTGCGTGTCACCGATCTGGACAAGTCGCTGGAGTTTTATTGCGACAAGCTTGGTCTGTATCTGGTCCGGCGTACCGATTATGAGAGAGGGCGTTTCTCCCTGATTTTTCTCGCGGCGCCCGGGGACAAAGACAGCGCGGAAGCGGAAAAACGCCCGTGCCTCGAGTTGACCTACAACTGGGACCCGGAGACCTACACCGGCGGCCGCAACTTTGGTCATCTGGCTTACCGCGTGGACAACATCTATGAGACGTGTCAGCGCCTGATGGATATGGGGGTGACGATCAATCGCCCGCCGCGTGACGGCCACATGGCGTTTGTACGTTCCCCAGACAATATTTCCATTGAGCTGTTGCAGAAAGGTGACTCCCTGCCGCCGCAGGAGCCCTGGGCTTCCATGGAAAACATCGGAGAGTGGTAACCACTTCCGGTCTTCGCAGTAATAGAAGAGAGCTAAAGATGGCCAACCCGAACAAATCCCGCAGCTGTGTCGTACTTGCCGGCGCCAATGCTGCTCGTCGAGTGCGCGATGAAGGTTTGAACCAGAGCATGGTATCCACTCTGGTGGGCGCTTCCGGCGGCCCCAAGTGGCTTTCCATCAGTCAGCTTGACCGGGTATTGATCGGCGAGTTTTTCCGCGACCGGAGTGCGCCGATTGCCACGCTGGGCTCCTCGATCGGTAGCTTCCGCAACATGTGCTATGCCACCGCCAATCCAATGGAGGCGCTGGAGGTTCTGGAGCATGGCTACATCAACCAGACCTATGCCAGCGAGCGTCCGACGCCTGCGGAGATCACCTCAAAAGGGGAAGATATCCTGCTTCGGGTTTTGGGAGAGCAGGGGGCCGCGCAGGTTGCCAGCAATTCGGTGTGGCGCAGTCATTTTGTGACCGTGCGTGGGCGCGGGCCGCTGGCCAGTGAGAAAAAGGCGCTGTTGGCGCCAGCGTTACTCGCATCTGCTTTGGCCAATGCGGTCAGTCGCCGCAGTTTGCAGGCTTTTTGGGATCGGGTGGTGTTCCATGCCGGTGATGCGCCGGCAGTGGGCTTCCGCAACCTGAGTACGGTCAACACGCCGCTGAACCCGGAGAACGTCTGCCCGGCGGTGCTGGCCAGCGGCTCCATCCCTCTTGTGATGGCCGGCGTGCCGACTCCCTCCGGGGCGCCTGCGGGTAACTACCGCGACGGCGGTATTACCGATTATCACTTTGATCTTGGGTTTGAGCATCCGGAAGGGTTGGTGCTGTACCCCCATTTCTTCCCGTATATGGTCCCGGGCTGGTTCGACAAGAGCCTGCGGTGGCGCTGGGTGCGTGGCGGTGCCATGGATAATGTAATTTTGGTGGCACCATCGCCGTCGTGGGTAGCCAAATTACCTTATGGGAAAATCCCGGATCGCGATGACTTCGTCAAACTCTCCACGGAAGAGCGCCTCAAGTACTGGAATGCGGTGACCGAGGCCGGCAAACGGGTTGCGGAGGATTTCTTCGAAATGTGGCAAACTGGCGCCATTGCCAACGAGCTTATCGAGGTTGGCAGTGATGAAGAGCCTCACCGTCTGGCAATGTCCGCGTGAGGTATAGCTGAGGGAGCAACCTCGCAACCGCGCCACTAAGTAAGTGGAAGAGCAGTGGAAGACCAGTGAAAGACGCCGAATTTACTCAGCCGCAGGAAGAGTTCCGGACCACCCAGGAGCGGGTGTACTACCAGGTGCGCGATGCGATTCTCCGGGGCCAGTTTTTACCCGGTAATCCCATCACGATTCGCGGCTTGGCTGCCGAGCTCGACTGCAGCCCAATGCCCGTGCGCGAGGCCCTGCGCCGGCTTACCTCGGAGCGGGCGTTGGAACTTTCCGATACCCGCCGCGTGACCGTGCCGAGCATGACGCGGGAAAAGTTGGACGAAATTTGTGCTGCCCGGGTGGCGCTCGAGTGCCAGGCCGCGGCCCAGGCGCTACCGCAGGTAGGAGATGCCGAGCTCGAAACGTTAAGAGGTCTCGACGATCGGGTAACCGAGTCGCTGGCAAAAAATGACATACAGGAGTATGTTGCCGCCAACCTCGAGTTCCACTTCACCCTGTATCGTCTTGGTCATCCGCATATCATTTTGTCATTGATCGAGAGCCTCTGGCTGCAGACCGCACCGTTGCAGCATTTGGTATTCCAGCGCTTTGGTGTGCAGGAGTTACCCGATCGCCATCAGGACTTGATTGAGGCTATCGCGGCAAAAGATGAGCAGCGTGTGCGCACCGCCATTCGTCAGGATATTGAAGAGGGACTGGGCTCCATTTCTGCTGAAGAGTTAATGCCGCACTGATGTTCAGTTACATTCATATTGTTCTCCATTTTCTTGTCCCTCTCGCTATTGCGTGGTTTTTCTTTCGCGACGAATGGAAGAAGGCCGCCTTGTTTATGTTGGCTGCGAATCTGGTAGATCTTGATCATTTGCTGGCGACGCCGATCTACGATCCCGGTCGTTGCAGTATCAACTTCCATCCGCTGCATAAATTACTGCCGATTTCCGTCTACGGTGCGATGATGTTTTTACCTTGGAAGCCATTACGCTGGTTGGGTATTGGCCTCATTACGCACATGTTGTTGGACGCTCTTGACTGCAGTTTCTAACATAAACTGTTCTGTTTTATCCCTAACTTGCCTGTTTTCTCCCTTTGGCCGCGGATGACGCTTCCGCGGCCGACTACTTGGGTAATCATGTGCCGTGCCATAGATTGGCGATAACAATAACGACGCATAGAGGAACCTAAGGTGAAGAAAAAACTTATCCCGCTTTTTTTGCTTTCCACGATGAGTCACGGCGCGCTGGCCTGTGTCTCCGCGGAGACCGAATCGAATGATGCCGAGGCTGATGCCGATGGTCCTGTATGTTCTGGTCAGGCGGTCGCTGGCAATATTGCCAACCGCAGGGATCAGGACTGGTATTACTTCAATATTGATACTCCGTCCGATTTAGATATCTCTCTGGCGCACGATAGTGGCGACGACTTTGATTGGCACCTGTATGACGCGTCGCAGCAACTGTATAGCGCCGAGACGAGCAACCGTCCTGAGTCAGCCAGTGTCAGTGTCAACGGCAGTGGCCTGTATACGCTCAAGGTAACCCGTTATAAGGGCCGTGGTGATTACACCCTGAATGTGGACGGCATCCCGTCCAGCAGTGGGGGTGGAAGTAGTAGTGGCGGTAGCAGTAGTGGTGGTAGCAGCGGCGGAAGTAGCGGTGGCGGCGACTGTAATGTTGGCGCGCGTCCGGCGAAGCCGGGTGGCTTGACCCGATACATCACGGGGAGTGAAGCCGATATCTGTGTAAACCAGACTTCCGGCGGCTTGCTGGTGATGGGCGGCGGCAGCGATGTCGATGCCGCGTTTACCCGTCGTGTAGAGCCGTTGATCGGTGGTGGTGATGTCGTGGTGCTACGTACCAGTGGCAGCGATGGCTACAACGATTATCTGCAGGGGCTGCTCAATGCAGATTCCGTCGAAACCCTGATTGTTGATCGTCAACAGCACGCCAATGACGAATACGTTGCCTGGGCCGTACGCTCTGCCGAGTTTGTGTGGATTGCCGGTGGCGACCAGTCCGACTACCTGAATCAGTGGCAGGGCACTCCGCTCCAGCAGGCACTGGATGAGGTGATTGCACGTGGTGGTGTCCTGGGCGGTACCTCTGCCGGTGCGGCTGTGCAGTCCGAGCACATCTACGACCCTGACGGCGTGCTGGGTGCCTACTCCTCCGAAGCCGTGAGTGACCTGTGCCACGAAAATACCAATATTTCCGATGGCTTCCTGACGACTGCAATCATGCAGGGCGTGATCGTAGATACGCATTTTGCCGAGCGCGATCGTATGGGCCGTTTAATGGCTTTTATGGCGGGACTACCTGCGGGCATTCAGGGCATCGGCGTCGACGAAGCCACTTCGATCTTCTTTACTCCTGACGGCAGTGGTGTAGTTGATGGCGCGGGCAGCGTGTATGTGCTGCAAGAGGATGGTCAGACCAGTCGCACGCAAGCTCAGTGTGGCCAGCCGGTTATTTATGAAGATGTCCTGCGCTATAAGCTGGGCGAGTTTGATCAATTCAATATATCCAACGGTGCCAGCAATGTGACCCCGAAGCGCATAGGCATCGATGGTCGCTCCAATAACTTCTATATCAATCAGCCGTATCAGTAAGTTCCGCTGCGGCAAAACAAAACGTTGTGATTGAATTGGTGAACCGGAAGGGGAATTTGTTCCCCTCCGGTTCACCGTCGAGCAGTTTCCTTCCCACGTCATCGCAGATACGCCACAATTCAATTGCCGATATCGCAGATTATTCGGCTGCCGGCGATATCTGCTTCTGAATTTAATTCTGTAGCAGAAAACCTTTACAGGTTTTTTTCATCGTGATAAAAATTGGTGTGTGATCGATAGTAATCAGATTTGGTTATGCTTCTGACGCGATAAACCCGAATCAGGAGAGCGATCGATCTGACTCCCAAGTTCAAGTGTCGTTATTTGGTTAAACGTACTTGATAAACAGTGCAAGGCATCAAGAGCAAAATGAACAAGGTTGCTACTGTCAAGCGCTGCTCCTCCAACTACTACCTCAGCGAGTGGTTTGACGAGTAGCTTCCCCACCTCGGTTTAACCGGGGGCCCCGCTTATTTATGCGCGGGTGCAAGGAAGCTATAAGTCGGTTTCATCCGTTCTTATTTCCAACTCATTTTGTCGAGCTCTGTTGGCAATGCTTATGCGTTGCTTTGGTGTCGATTGCATGGGTTATTGCACTGCATTGCCGCCGGTTTTTCCAGGGAAATCTTTTGCGAGCCTGAAGTGTCGATTGTTGATGCTTGTAGTTCGCGCATTTTCGAATCTCACAGAAAAACTAAACAACCATCGGAGACAGGAATTTTTCCTGGAGGGCAATAAAATGGATAACAGAACCCAACTAAATAAAACGCCATTGAGTAAGGCAGTGCGACTGGCGCTGGGCTGCTCATTGATTGGCAGCAGTGCGTTCGCAATGGCACAGGAAACACCAAAAGGTGCAGATGCGTCCGTTGAAGAAATCGTGGTTACCGGTACCCACATCAAGGGGCTGGATACCGAAGGCGCGGTACAGGTCGTGCAAATTGATCGCGATGACATCGAAGCTTCCGGTGCAACTTCTCCCATCGAAATTCTGCAGCAGCTTTCCCAGACTGGTGGCGGCAGTGGCACTTTTTCTACTGCTACTTCCGGCGCACTTTCCAGCAGCACTCCGGTAGGCGCTGCCGGTGTGTCCCTGCGTGGCTTGGGCGCCAGTTCCACCCTGGTGTTGGTGAATGGCCGTCGCGTATCCGTGAGCTCTTTTGCCAAGGGGCAGGAGTCTTTCGTCGACGTCAACTCGATCCCGCTGTCTGCCATTGAGCGTGTAGAAGTATTGCCCAGCGGCGCCGCGGCCACCTACGGTGCCGACGCGGTTGCCGGCGTTGTGAACTTTGTGCTGCGTGATGATTTTGATGGTTCTGAAATTTCCTTGACCCACGGCAACTCCACCGCCGGTAGCGATGAAGGTAAATACAACCTGAGTTGGGTGTGGGGTCGCGAAGGCGATACCAGCCACACCATGGTGGTGGTTGACCTTTTTTCTCGCAATGCGATGTATGACCGCGACCGTAACTTGACCGCGAACTCCGTGCGCCCGAGTCAGCAGGGTGTTTACCCGAGCTTCAATGACTTGTTCCTGGCGTATTACGATCAGACCGAAGGCCCTGTATCCGGCGGCTGTCCGGAGGATCAGTTTGGTTTTGGCAGCTTCGGCGATTACTGTGAATTCAATACCAATGCGGTTGCCGCGACTCAGGATGAATACGAGAGCGCGAGTGTTGTAGCAACGTTTAATTACGATATCTCCGACAATCTGGAGTGGTTTAACACTCTGATGTTGCAAACCAGTGAGTCCCGCGGCACTTCTGCTCCGGCAAACTTCTCCCGCGCGCCCTTCGATCCGGAAAGCCCGCTGTGGCCAGAAGCTCTGAAGGCTGATCTGGTTGAGGAAGGTTCCTTCCATCCAGATTATCCAACCAGCGATTTCAGCGAGTTTTACGGGTATCCGATTTTCGCCTGGGGAAAATTCCCAGATGCGCGTGCGGTAGAAGTTGAAAGTGAGGCCATGCGCCTGGTGTCTGGCCTGCGCGGTGAAGTCAACGAATGGAACTGGGAAGTTGCCGCTAACCTGGGCCGCAGTGAATCCGAGCAGCGTGGTATTTCCGGGTTGTACAAAGCGGATGCTTTCTACAATGCCAGCGTAGGTAATCTGTGTACCGACGGTTCCGTTGTCGACCGCTGGGAAGTAGACCTGGCACGTCCCAGTGCAAGTTTCGGCGCGGGTGAAACCTGTGAAGACCTCGGCAAAACCACTGCCTGGTACAACCCCTTCGGTGGCCAGGTTGATCAGATTGCGGAGATGGACGACCTGATTCGCACCGACGCGAAACGCGGTGGTAAGTCAAATCTGTACGCCATTGACGGTAACATCTCTGGTAGCTGGATCGAGTTGCCGGCAGGTACCGTGCAAGTGGCCTTTGGCGGTGAGTTCCGCCGCGAGTCCGTGGTGGATACCCCGTCTGGTGATGCTGTTTCTACCACTCTAAATCCTGAGCCGATTCTGGGCTTCAGTTCCACGTCTGCCGACGCCGCACGTAACCAGTGGGCAGTCTACATGGAGCAGATGATTCCGCTGGCAGCTAACACCGAGTTGCAGTTCGCCTTGCGTTACGATCACTACGATAACTTCGGTGGCGACACCAACCCGAAGGTTGCGCTGCGTCATCAGTTTAACGATGCAATTACCTTCCGTTCCAACTGGTCTACTTCCTTCCGCGCACCGTCTCTGGCGCAGGTTGGTGCGGGCACGCTGTTGTCCAGCTATTCCGTTGACTGTAGCGCAACCCCTGTTGCCTGTGACGGCCTTGCGGATGAGTCCGGTGAGTCTCTGCTGTCCGAGGATGTGAGCAACGATGGCCTGAAGCCGGAAACTGCTACTACCTGGGGTGCGGGCTTTCTCTTGAAACCGAGCGAAGATACCGAGATCTCTGTCGATTACTGGAATATCGAACACGAGAACCTGATCGGTGTGGAAGAAGATGACTTCATTCTGCGCGCATTCAATGGTGACTTCGCAGTAGTTGGCGAAGGTGAACTGTCTACTGGCCAGCCTGGCCTTGAAGTGGCCGGTGGCTTTGTAGTGGATGCACACTTCCAGCTGTCCAATCTTGGCTGGCAGAAGACCAATGGTGTTGATGTCGCGTTTACCCAGTACTTCGATACTGAGAACTGGGGCAACTTCCGCTTCACCCTGGATGGTACCTACCTGAATGAGTTCGACAAGTTGCCATCTGATGCGCTGGGAATCGTGAAGGAAGCGGGTAACTATACCTACCCACGTTGGTTGGCCAATAGCTCCCTGCGTTGGCGTTACGAGGACTGGTCCTCCACTTTGACTGGCCGTTACACCCACAGCTACATGGATGATCCCAGCCCGCGTGTATTGGATTCGGTGCTTGAGGAAGGCAACGAGTACTTCGCATCTCGTGTCGATATCGATGACGAAGGTAATGTTGAGGTGGATAGCTGGGTGACCTTCGACCTGCGCGTCGCCCGCGATTTCGACAACGGCAGCTGGTTGAGCCTGCGCGTTAACAACCTGTTCGACAAGGAGCCGCCGCTGGTACTGGGCACAGGCGCCAACGTTGACCACTTTAATCATAACTCTCTTGGTCGTTTCTACACCTTGAGCTACGGCTACGCGTTCTGATCGGCGTCTCACAGGACCTGATCCCAGCGGGCGTGCGTTGCGCGCCCGCTGGTAATTTTTCTTTTTAATGCGGTTTATTTCTATGCAAACGAGCGAAACCAACTCTGCTGTCACCAGCCTTTCCGAGTCAGTGGAATCGCAGGCGCCTAAGACCTGGGCCATGCCGGATACCTACCTGATATTGCTCGGGGTAGCCGTCGTCGCGTTTGCGCTGAATTTTTTAATCCCTGCGGGCACCTTTGATACCGTCACCAACGTGGTGGATGGGGTGGAACGCAGTGTGATTGACCCGACCAGCTACAAGCAGGCATCCGACGAACCGGCAGGTTTGGCACTGTTTGCAGAGGGCGGGGGTATTGGTTTTCTGAATTTTGCCTTTGAGGGCATGGTGTCCGGCAGCAAATGGGGCGCATCGATTGGTGTGTTCGCATTTATCCTGCTGACCGGTGGTGCCTTCGGCTTGATATTTGCCAGCGGCTCCGTGGAGCGGGGTTTGTTTCAAGTGATTGCGCGCAATCGCGAAGCCGGGCACCTGTACCTGGTAATACTGTGCTTTCTATTTTCCCTCGGTGGCGCGGTGTTCGGTATGGGCGAAGAGGTCATTCCTTTTACGTTGATCGTTGTGCCCCTGCTGGTTTCCATGGGGTATGACAGCATCACCGCACTGCTGGTTACCTATGTGGCGACTCAGGTAGGTTTCGCCACCTCCTGGATGAATCCTTTTGGGGTAAGCATTGCCCAGGGTATTGCCGGAGTTCCTTTGATGTCCGGCAGTGGTTTGCGCATGGCTCTTTGGTTGGTGGCAACCTGCGGCCTGGCGGCATACACCATTTTGTATGCCCGTCGCATACAGCATAAGCCTTCGCGCTCGCTGGCTTATGCTTCTGACCAGGTGTTTCGCGACAAGTCTGTGTCGACTAATGCATTGCAAACGATGGTCCGCGGGGATGGCTGGGTGTTACTGCTGTTCTGTGCGGGCATCGCGTGGATGATCTGGGGGGTGGTGGAGCGCAGCTACTTCCTGCCCGAGATTGCCAGCCAGTTTTTCACCATGGGTATCGTGATCGCCGCGGTTTCCATCGCGTTTGGCCTGAATGGGCTTACCGCCAACAAGGCTGCGGCGGCGTTTAAAGAAGGCGCTCAGCAGTTGCTGCCTGCAGCGATGGTGGTGGCGTTTGCCAAGGGCATAGTATTGTTGCTCGGCGGTGATGACCCGCAGGGCGCAAGTATCCTGAATACGATCTTGCATGTGGCAGGTAATAGCCTGGCCGATGTATCGGGCGCGGTTTCAGCCTGGTTTATGTTGGTGTTCCAAACCGTATTTAATTTCTTTATTACCTCCGGCTCTGGTCAGGCGGCACTGACCATGCCAATCATGGCACCGCTTGCGGATGTGGTGGGTGTTACTCGCCAGACCGCTGTGCTCGCGTTCCAGCTTGGCGATGGTCTCACCAATATTGTGGTGCCCACGTCCGCAGCATTGATGGGCTGCCTGGGTGCGGCGCGTCTGGATTGGGGGGTATGGATTCGGTTTATTTTACCGCTGCAAGGGGCGCTGTTTTTATTCGCGTCGTTGGCGGTATTGGTTGCGGCCGTTTCCGGCTTTTAACTTCTAAGCAGTTTTTTATGTCTCAAATTACTCTGATAAAAAATGCGGAGGTATTTTCCCCCCGCAGTCTCGGCCGCTGTGATGTGTTGGTGGCGGGCGATCGGGTGGCAAAAATCGATCAGCAGCTGGCCTTGCCCGACAACGTCGGCCAAGTGGTGGATGCCGATGGCGCCTGGTTGATGCCAGGTCTGGTTGACTCGCTGGTACATATCACTGGCGGCGGTGGTGAGGGTGGCTTCGGCTCGCGTACGCCGGAGTTGAACGTACGCGATGCGATTGCCGGAGGTGTTACTTCTATTGTTGGTGCCCTGGGTACCGATGCGATTACCCGCACCCTGAATGAGTTGTTCGGTAAGGCCAAGTCCCTGGAAGAGCAGGGTATCTCATGCTTTATCCAGACGGGCTCCTATCAAGTACCGGTGAATACCCTGACCGGTAGTGTGCGTGGCGACATCATCCTTATCGACAACATTATCGGTGTGGGTGAATTGGCGATTTCCGACCACCGTTCTTCTCATCCCACTCGTGATGAGTTAACGCGCATTGCGTCCGATGCTCGGGTTGCGGGAATGTTGAGCGGAAAGGGTGGTGTCATCAGTGTGCATGTGGGTGACGGCGCTGACCGTCTGCAGCCATTGTTTGATGTGGTTGAAAATTCTGAAATTCCCATTGCCCAGTTTTATCCGACCCATATGAATCGCAACCGTTCGCTATTGGAGCAGGGTGTGGAATTTGCCTGTGCCGGTGGTTTTATCGACTTCACTACATCCACCACCGATGAAATTCTGGCGAGTGGCGAGATGCGCGCGAGCCAGGCGTTGTCGCTGGCGCTCGAGCTCGGTGCGCCAATAGACCAGCTTACGTTTTCTTCGGACGCGCAGGGCTCACTGACAAATTTCTGCGACTTGGGTCAGCTGCAGAATATGGAAGTGGGCGCTATCACCAGCTTATTCGACGAGTTCCGACGGACGGTGCAGGATGAGAAAGTAGAATTGTCACGCGCGTTGCAGACAGTCACC
Organism: Microbulbifer agarilyticus; assembly: GCF_001999945.1. Classification (NCBI taxonomy): domain Bacteria; kingdom Pseudomonadati; phylum Pseudomonadota; class Gammaproteobacteria; order Cellvibrionales; family Microbulbiferaceae; genus Microbulbifer; species Microbulbifer agarilyticus. The sequence continues at coordinate 2,503,454 of NZ_CP019650.1, read as the reverse complement.
AGCAACCCGGCGCGGGCCCTCGGCCTGAAGCGCAAGGGGCAAGTAGCTCCTGGTCGCGATGCCGACCTACTGCTGGTAGATCCTGAACGATTCCAAATTACGCATGTAATGGCACGTGGCCGCTGGCAGTTGTTTGACCAGTCGTTGCAGACGTCTCAACACTCTGAATAGCGAGGTTCTGTTGTGGTGGTATTGCAAGATCGACAGTTACTGGATGAAGCGCTTGCGTTGATGAGCAATAACCTCGCGGAGCCATTGCGCACTGGGGAGTTGGCCACTTATCTGGATATTTCGGTGAAAAAGCTTGAGCGTATATTCAGCCGTTTCAAGGGCATATTACCGGCACGTTTTTATCGCGAGTTGCGGTTGCAGCATGCACGCGTGCTGTTGCTGGAAAGTGAGCAGAGTATCGATGCTATCGGGCAGCAATGTGGCTTTCGCTCTGCTTCCCATTTTAGTCGCTGCTTTAAAGAACATTTTGGGCGGAGCCCACGGGGAGAACGGATGTTCGGCGAACCTTCCGATGCCGCACTTCAGTTCTGTGTGGATTCGCCGAAGTTGGAGAATTTTCGGGTAGGGGTAAGTTTATGAGCCTGTGGCGTATTGCGAGTCTTTCGCTGTTAGTGTTTGCGTTTGCTGGAGCCGCTTGCTCCAGTAAAAGTGACGGGACTCCGGAAAAAGATGCATCGGCAGAGCCGGGTGCAACCCACGTTGCCAGTGAATCTGGCCGATTGCTGATTGTGGGTGGAGCGCTTAGAAGCGATAACAAAGATGTCTACCGGGCGTTTATCGAATCTATTCCCCCAGAGCTGCCTAGTGTGGCGATTGTGCCGGCGGCCTCCGGTCGACCCGCGCACTATGCGCAACAGTTTGCCGATGATTTGCGGCATTTTGGTTTTGCTGGTGACATTCGCGTGCTGCCCATCGCCGTAAAAGACGATGCCTCCACAGAATCGGTGGATGAAAGCCTGTGGCGCGATGGTGGCCGCGACGTAGCGCTTGCCGAAGAGTTGGCGGACGTTGGTGGTATTTGGTTTGTCGGTGGCGATCAGACCAAAATCACCGCTACGTTGTTAAGTGCTGACGGGCAAGATGGCCCGGTCCTCACCGCGATTCGCTCGCAGCTGTCGCAGGGCGCGATCGTTGGCGGTACCAGCGCCGGTGCCGCAATTATGAGTAAAACCATGATTGCAGCGGGAGACTCCTTGAGTGCGCTGACTCTGCCCAGCGTTGAAGTGTACGCGGGTATGGAAAGTCAGGAGTCTGGGCAGCTGTTACTGGCGCGCGGTCTCGGCTTTCTGCCCTTTGGTGTGGTGGATCAGCACTTTGATCGCAAAGCGCGCTTGGGGCGCTTGATCCGGGCGTTGGGTTTCGCCTCTGAGGAAGCTTTCAGGGTTGGCTACGGTGTGGATGAAGACACCGCACTGCTGGTAAACCTCGGCAACAAGACCCTGAAAGTTCTCGGTGCTGGCAATCTGGTAGTGGTAGATGGCCGCACTGCACGGTTTGGGCCTGTAGAGGAGCCATTCGCGGCCAAAGGTTTGCGTCTCAGTGTTTTGAGTACTGAGGATACTCTGGCCTGGGAAACTGGCGAGGTCACGATTGCTGGCAGTGAAACCCCCGGCCAGGAAGCCTTTGGTTATCGCGCGACCCAAGGCGCCGGTATCGCGCTGGCAAACCAGCGCCTGGATCATTTGCTGGGCTTTTCCTTGCTGGACAATCGAGAAGTTCGTGAGTTGCGGCGCTACGCTTTTAGCGACGAAACGGGGCAGGGGGTATTGTTCCAGTTCCAGCAGACCGAGCAGTCTCGGGGTTTCTGGCGCTATGGCTCGGGTACCAAAGACCAGTATTCGGTGGTTGATGTCACCCTGGATGTGGTGCCTGTAGCGGTGACTGTTACGCCGGCTTCTAGTTAAATCCTCTCTTTATCGCCGACCGAGTCACGCGACATACCGCATTGACCGGTCGGTCTGCATCAATTTTTGGGTTCAGAGCTGCTGCAGGGCACTGGCCACCCCCTTCCTTACTTTCTCGCCATTGTTGGTCTCAAACCGCACAACTACTCGTGGCCGAGTGGCACTAGGCTAGTGCTATTCGTGCGGCGGTGGCCGTGTTTCGATTGAGCTGCGACTGAGTTGCGAATAGCGGTTGCACCACTTCCGGTCTTGCCTCTAGAATGTGATCACATTTTACGGCGCCGTCTGCAATGTATAGATGGCGCAGGCGTCTTTCGATTCAGGAGTGAGTTCATGAACAAAAATCAGCTACAACAGCATGACCGCGATCACCTGTTGCATCCGTTTACCGATTTCCACGACCTTGGCAAACAGGGCACCCGTGTAATCACCAGTGCGGAAGGTCCGTACATCACCGATATCGATGGCCACACCATGCTCGACGGCATGTCCGGCCTGTGGTGTTGTAACCTCGGCTACAGCCGCCGGGAAATTAGTGAAGCAATTTACGAGCAGCTCAATAAACTGCCGTTCTACAACAGCTTTTTCCAGTGCACCACCGTGCCCTCCATTGAACTCGCCGACCTGCTTTCCGAAGTGACCCCGGCCGGTATGAACAATGTGTTCTTCACCGGTTCCGGTAGTGAGGCCAATGACACCAACCTGCGAATTATTCGTCGCTACTGGGACCTGAAAGACCAGCCTCAGAAGCGTATTGTGATCTCCCGCCAAAACGCCTACCACGGCTCCACTATTGGTGGTGCCAGCCTGGGTGGCATGAGCGGTATGCACAAGCAGTTCCAGGCACTGGACTACATTGAGCACATCCAGCAGCCATACTGGTTCGGCGAAGGTGGCGATATGTCACCGGAGGAGTTTGGTGTTTACGCCGCGCGTTGTCTGGATGAAAAGATTCAGGAATTGGGCCCAGAGAAAGTAGCCGCCTTTATTGCCGAGCCAATTCAGGGTGCGGGCGGTGTGATTATCCCGCCGGAAACCTACTGGCCTGAGGTGAAGAAGGTTCTGGATCAGTACGACATTCTGCTGGTAATGGACGAAGTAATCTTTGGCTTCGGACGTACCGGTGAATGGTTCGGTGCCGACTACTATGGCATGAAGCCGGATCTGATGACCTTTGCCAAGGCAGTAACCAATGGTTACTTCCCGCTGGGTGGTACTATGGTGAGCGACCGCGTAGCGGAAGTGATCAAGGCGAAGGGCGGTGAGTTTACCCACGGTTATACTTACTCCGCACACCCGGCAGCCTGTATGGCGGGCATCGTGACCCTCAACATCCTGCGCAATGAAAAAATCATTGAAAACGTGCGGGATGTCACCGGCCCATACCTCGCCAAACGTTGGGCGGAACTGTCCGATCACCCCATCGTGGGCGAGGCGCGTACCCTCGGTTTGGTAGGCGCACTGGAATTGGTGAAAGATAAAGGTAGCCGCGCGCGCTTTGACGATGATTGCACTGCTGGTGCGGTTTGTCGCGACATGAGCATCAAAAATGGTCTGGTGATGCGCGCAACCGGCGACACCATGATTATTGCTCCGCCGCTGATTCTGGATACCGCACATATTGACGAGCTGGTGGACAAGGCACACCGTGCGCTGGATGAAACCGCCAAGGCCATGGCGTAAAATCCATAGCGGGCCCCCACTGGATTTGTAGTGGGGGCCATTTCCTTTCAATAGCATCCTTCAACAGCGTGAATCCCTTTTATGGCAGCAAAAGAAAAATACCAGCCGCCCGCGGAAATCCTCGAAACCTCGAATGCTTTCCTTGCAGATCACCCGGACCTTAAATGGATCGAAGGCTTCGCCTTTGACATTAACGGTGTGCCAAGGGGGAAGTGGCTGCCGGCAGATTCCGCTAAAAAGCTCTTGAAGGGTGGCTTGCAGATGCCCCGCAGTGCCGTGAGCTTGGATATCTGGGGTCGCGATGTTGAAAACAGTCCGTTGGTATTTGCCAGTGGTGACAGCGATGGGGTTTGCCAGCCTGTTTCGCCAATTTGTCTGGCCCCGTGGCATCGCGAGCAGACCGCGCAGCTGCACATGCAATTGCATGAGGCCGATGGTTCAGTGCTTTACGCAGATCCGCGCGCGCAATTGCAGAAGGTGGTTGAGCGCCTGGCGTGTCTTGGTCTGAAGGCCGTGTGCGCAACCGAGGTGGAGTTTTACCTGTTGCGTGAGGACACCGATGAATTAGGGCGTCCGCGCCCGGTCAGTGATAACGATAGCGACCTGGTACCCTCTACCGACGTATACGACTTGGCAGAGCTGGATGCCCAGCGGCACTTCTTTGCCGACGTGCGCGCAGCTTGTGAGGAGCAGGGGATTCCTGCAGACTCCATTCTTTCTGAGTGCGCGCCCGGCCAGTTTGAAATCAATTTATTGCATAGCGATGACCCGGTAAAAGTTGCCGATCAGACCTTGTTGTTCAAGCGCCTGTTAAAAGGTGTTGCACGCAGCCATGGACTGCGGGTTAGCACAATGGCCAAACCGTTTGGTGAGCAAGCGGGCAATGGTATGCACGTGCATATGAGCCTGGTTGATAAAGACGGCAATAACGTCTTTAACGACGGCACTGATGAAGGCTCCGAGCTATTGCAACAAGCAGTGGCGGGTATGATGGCGACGGCCAATGACGCCATGGCGATTTTTGCCCCCCACGCAAACTCATACCGTCGTTTTCAGGAAAGCAGTCATGCGCCCTTGAATCTGTGTTGGGGTTACGACAACCGCACGGTGACATTCCGTATCCCCGCGAGTGAACCTGCGGCGCGCCGCATTGAGCACCGTATCGCCGGTGCCGATGTAAACGCCTACCTGGTGCTGGCGGCAATACTCGCCGGGGTTTGTCACGGTCTGGAAAATAAACTCCAGCCGGGTGCGCCGGTGGAAGGGGATGCGTATCAGGTAGAGAGTGAGCAGCTCATCAATACCTGGAGTGGTGCGCTGAAACGCTTCGAGAAAAGTGCGTTGTGGCGTGAATACCTTGATCCCGAATTTGTAGATTTGTTTGTATTATTGAAACGACAGGAACAGGCGGAAATTTCCGCACGTGTTACTGACGTTGAATACCAGAGTTATTTGCATCGCGCGTAATTTGCCATCGGTAAATACTTTAAAGACAAAGCTTCGGCTATATATTCCGCCATGGCTTTGGTCGGCGCAGTTTACTGCCGCAATGCAAAGGGTTTGATGACAGTTAAGGAGATAGAGGGTGTTGCTCTGCTATACCTAAACACAGACAGCTGAGCATTTGTTTACTCAGTGCGTCGCAAACTCTCCTCCTGAAAGTGTGTTCGAGAAATCTGGCCCGCCCTATGGCGGGCATTTTTTTTGGGCGAAAACTTTTTGCAGAAATTTCTTCCCATTTGCGGGTTAAACCTTAGGCAGTACTTGCTGTTTTTTAGAAAACTCCACCTATACTGAAACTAACCGCACGCACGGGTCATTTTTTGTTCGGTGTCCCCGGCGGCTATGGAGCATTTAGTGTTAAAAGGAGTTACCATGCGAACCAAGTCTCTTCTTCTACCGCTGGCGATTGCCGCCGCCAGTGCGACCTCACCGGCCATTGCCGATTTTACTGGTGGCGATTTCATTTTGCGCGTCGGGGGCTCTTATGTCGACGCGGACAGCACTTCTGTTTTTTCTAACCGCAACGTCATCGACATCGTGGATCCGGATGATCCAGATTCGACGATTCCGGTAGAGATTCGTGAGCGCATTACTGTCGATAGCGATTCCTCATGGTTTATTAATGGTACTTTCTTTGTCGCCGACCACTGGGCGGTTGAGTTGTACCACATGAATCAGGCCGACATGGATGCGGACTACACCATTACTGCCACTGGTGAAGATATCGATATTCGGCGCCGCGACCGTCTGCGCGGCTTTGATACCAGCGTGACCAGCTTGTTTGCCAATTGGTATCCGGTGTGTGTAGAAAGTTGGGTTCAACCATATTTTGGTTTGGGCGTAAATTACACCGATATCAAGCAGGATTATCTGCGCCCAGTGTTTATCGAAGATGTGATCAACGATAACGGTCAGTTTGTTGGCCGGGCTGATCGTGGTCTGATGACTTTCGGTAGCTCCTGGGGCTGGACCGCTCAGGTCGGTATCGATATTGAGTTTGGCCGCGACGCCAACTGGCTGTTTAATGCTTCGGCCATGTGGGTAGATGCGGACCCTGAACTAGAACTGGGTGTTGATAATATCGCGCTGCGAAATGACATTGTCTTCGACACCATCCGTATCAGAGAGGACATGGACTACGATTCCTGGATCTTCAATCTAGGCGTGGGCTACAAGTTCAGCTTCTGATCGAACAAATGCTCCAGACTCCTTTGCCCCGGCACGCCTGTTATGGTGGGCCGGGGCTTTGTCGTCCCTATAGGGGCGAATTTTGCAGCGGACCCATTTCATTTTGCCCTGATTTGGTGGCGACGGACTGAGTAGTCTGGCCTCGGATGTGGATGGATTCTGCCTAGCAGTCATATCCGCGCCGGTGTATTCTTCGCCCCATTCAAAACCGGCAAGTACCGGTTATTATCGGCAGCAACGGATCAATTGCTGGCCAAAACAATAACTACGGGGAATTTATGACCGCCTTGGGAAATCAAACCGACGGTCCATCGGCCGAATCCAGGCCCCTGAATATTTGCTTGCTCGGATATCGAAGCCATCCCCACTGCGGTGGACAGGGCGTTTACCTTCACTACCTGAGCAAGGCGCTCACGGATGCAGGACACAAAGTGGACGTGATTTCTGGGCAACCCTACCCGGAACTCGACCCGCGTGTGCGCCTGATCAAAATGCCCGGCCTCAATTTATACGAGCACCCCAGACCCACTCGCGCACTGAAATTCAAGCACCTGTCGAGCTGGGCCGACTTTTACGAATGGTTTGGCAAGCTCACCGGAGGCTTTGTTGAACCCTATACCTTTGGTCGCCGCGTTGCCCGTTACTTGCGCAGGCACGGCCAGCAATACGATGTGGTGCACGATAATCAATCGCTGTGTTATGGCTTGCTGGATATCGAAAAATCCGGCTTGCCGGTAGTGGCAACCATTCATCACCCGATTACCCGAGATCGTCAGCTGGCTCTGGATGCTGCACAGGATTGGTTTTATCGGCTGTTGGTGCGTCGCTGGCACAGTTTTCTCGGCATGCAGATACGGGTGTCGCGCAAGTTAAAGCATATTGTCACGGTTTCTTCACAGTCGTTCGATGACATCGTGTCGCAGTTTGGCGTGGTACCTGAGCAGCTGAAATTGATTTACAACGGTATCGATACACAGCTGTTCAGGCCGCAAACGGATGTTCGCCAGCATTCCATGCGTATCATGACGACGGCATCGGCAGATCAACCGCTGAAGGGGCTGCGCTTTTTGCTGCAAGCAGTGGCTTCACTACGTGCTCGATATCCGCAGCTGGAATTACTGGTGGTAGGTAAGCTGCAGGAAGGCGGGGCGACCGAACAGCTCCTGCGCGAACTTGATCTTGAACCCTGTGTGCGCTTTGTATCGGGAATTTCCAACGAGGAAATGGCGCGATATTACGCCTCCGCAGGTATGGTTGTTTGCCCGTCTCTGTATGAGGGCTTTGGACTTCCTGCTGGAGAAGCCATGGCTTGCGGGGTGCCGGTAATTTCCAGCGATGGCGGTGCATTGCCCGAAGTCGTCGGTGATGCTGGGATTGTGGTTCCCGCTGGCGATAGCGCTGCCTTGGCTGGCGCAATCGAGCAGCTGTTGCAAGATCCAGCTCTACACGCGTCTTTGGGTAAAGCCGGGCGCCGCCGTATCGAAGAACAATTCTCCTGGGAAGTGGCCGCCAAGAGTTTGGTGGCGTATTACCGCAGCATGATTCGCCAGTCCGCCAAGAAAACAGCGACGAACGCCACATCGTTGCGTACTCAATCGCAGACTTTGCAAAGTGCAGCCCCGGTAATCTCTGCTGAGCAGACCGAGTATGCCAATGCCAGCGTTGAGGTTGATTCCAATACCTGTACCAATGCCAATAGCCGGGGAGCCGCGGCCTGATGATTACGGTTGACCCCAAGTTACTGAATTTGCGGCCAGGGCAGCGTGTGCTGGACCTTGGTTGTGGTGAAGGGCGCCATGCGATTCATTTCTCTATTACTGACCAGGTCGAAATTTTTGGCGTCGACTTAAGTGCGCAGGATCTGGCCACGGCAGCCGAACGCGCACAGCCCTTTGCAGAGACTGGTCAGCAAGCGGGCAGTTTACAGTTTTGTGTCGGTAATGCCCTGGCGTTGCCGTTTCCCGCAGATCATTTTGATGTGGTTATTTGCTCAGAAGTGCTCGAGCACATCGAGGACTATCAGGGTGTGCTTGGCGAGATTCTGCGAGTGTTAAAGCCTTGTGGCGTATTTGCTGCAACCGTGCCGGCATTCTTCCCCGAGTGGGTGTGCTGGAAATTATCTGATGCTTATCACCAGGTAGAGGGTGGGCACATTCGCATCTTCCGTGAAAAAGGCCTGCGCAAAGCGATCGAATCTTTGGGGTTCAAGTATTTCGCCCGTCACAAGGCACACGCACTGCACGCACCATTTTGGTGGCTGAAGTGCTTGTTCTGGGGGCAGGATGAAAAGCCCATCCTGCGCCAGTACCACCGTTTCCTGGTGTGGGACATGATGGAGCGCCCAATGCTGACACGCGGGCTTGAAGCCGCGTTAAACCCAGTGCTGGGCAAGAGTATTGCGCTGTATTTTGTTAAGCCCGCTGGTGCACAGAAAGGAACTTCAGAGAAGGGTGCATCAATACTCCCAGCGCAAAATACGCCTGTCGAACAGACTGCTATCCGAGAGGAGTCGACGGTATGAGTGGTGTAATCGATGCACTCACGGCGTCGCCCGCAGTCGTTGCTGACGAATCGCTGGCAGGTGCCACACCCGACGAACACGAACTTCCGCTGCTGCCAAACAACTTTGTGCGTGCCAGTGCGGATTATATTTTGTCGCAGCAGCTGCCAAATGGCTGTATCCCTTGGTTTGAAGGGCACTATGCGGACCCCTGGGACCACGTGGAAGCGGCGATGGGGCTGAGCATTGCCGGAGAGTTTGCGGCTGCTGAGCGAGCATACGCCTGGTTGGCAAGCCAGCAGCTGGAAGATGGCAGCTGGTGGGCGGCCTACCGCGACAACAAGGTCGATAACGGTGAGCGGCGCGAATCAAACTTCGTCGCTTATGTTGCCACAGGGATCTGGCATCACTATCTCATTTCGGGTGATCGCGCATTTCTTGCGGGTCACTGGGGCATGGCGGAGGCCGCGCTGGAGTTTGTGCTAAAGCTGCAGTCGTTTCACGGAGAAATCCAGTGGGCGGTAGACGGTGACGGTGCGCCTATGGAAGACGCCCTGATCACCGGGTGTGCCTCCATTTTCAAGAGCCTCGAGTGCGGTATCAATATCGCCGCTGTGTTACAGGTGCCCAAGCCTGAGTGGTCCGATGCGCGCGAACGTCTGGGTTTGGCACTGCGGGAAAAGCCCCATCGATTTGACCGCACTTGGGAAAGCAAAGCGCGCTTTTCCATGGATTGGTTCTATCCAGTGTTGACTGGCGCATTCTCCGGCGACGCTGCCAAGGCGCGCTTGCAGCAAAAATGGGACGAATTCGTGGTGCCTGGACTGGGTTGTCGTTGTGTCAATGACGAGCCCTGGGTGACGGTGGCCGAATCCTGTGAGTTGACGATGGCCCTGTTGGCGGCCGGTGAAATGAGTAAAGCGCGTACTCTGTATCGCGGTTTACACCGCTGGCAAGATACTGATGGCGGCTACTGGACAGGTTATGTGTACCGGGATAGTGCGGTGTGGCCAGAGGAGAAAACCACCTGGACGGTGGGTGCCATGTTGTTGGCGGCAGATGCCCTGGCAGGGCTTACCCCTGCCAGCAAATTGTTTACCAGTGTGAATCTGGTTAATCGCGCCTCAAAGTCGGCGCAGGATGCCGAGAGTCTCGACCATCTCCACCAACTCGAACTGGCCGGAGGCCAGCGCTAGTTTGTAGATGTCATAGGGCGCCTGCCCACCGTCTTCCGGATTTGGGAAGATATCGTGAATAGCCAGGAATCCACCGGGCACGATATGGCGCGACCAGCAGCGATAGTCGTTAAGGGCGGCCTCTAGGGAGTGGCCGCCGTCGATAAATACGAGGCCCAAAGGTGTGTTCCAGTGGCGCGCGGCCACGGTGGTCGGGGCGACCACGGGAACCACATGTTCCTCCAGCTGAGCTGCGCGCATATTGGTGCGGAACGCGTGGAAGCTATCCATTAGCTGGCTACGATTGTCGAACAGTTCGCGATCGTGGTACTCCTCGCCCGGCTGATGTTCCTCGGACCCGCGGTGATGATCTACCGCAAACAGGGTGTTGTTCATCAGTTTGCAGGCACTACCCAGGTAAACCGTGGATTTCCCGCAGTAGCTGCCAATTTCCAGGCAAGGGCCTCGGTCGCTGGCTTCGGCGGCGAGCCGGTACAGCGCAGCGCCCTCACTGTCAGCGAGAAAGCCTTTTACGGAGTTGATATCCAGGGGAAGTTCTAACGGCAGGGCAGCATCCATTTTCAGAGTATCTCGCGACAATTTTTATAGAGTTAACTGTTGAGTTGAGCGTGACGGTACGTGTTACACCGCTGTTTTGCAATGTGCTGGCTCGACAGCCTTGCTGACCAGATCTGTCTAAGTTGCGGTCAGAGAATAGCCCTTGATACGGCTGGAAATACGGCTGGTCACAACGGTTGTTTTGCAACAGATTGTAAAAATAAGTATCAGGGAATATTGGCTTTCCAATGCGAAAAGATCATAGACCATACTGGCTAAAGCGCGCCTTGCTGAATTTTCGCAACTGGCGCTGTCGGCACTTCTTGTTGCCCCAGTTCGATGCGATCGGGCGCGAACCGGAGGTTATGCACCCGCCCTCGGTGAAAGTGTTCGGCAATAATATTCGTCTGGGTGACTTCCCCCATTTAATTTCTACACCGGATAACTGCATTCGTTTTACCGCCATGGGGCACCGTGGTGGCGATGCCCACATTGCCATCGGTGATTATGTACTGATTTCTCCTGGGGTGCGTATCTCTGCCGGCGAATCTATCACCCTCGGCGATGCCTGCATGCTTGCGGCGAATGTGTACATTTCCGATTCTGATTGGCACGGCCTTTACAATCGCACGCGTCCGTTTCGCTGCACTTCCCCGATATCCATTGGCAATAACGTCTGGATTGGTGACAGCGCAATTGTCTGCAAGGGGGTGTCGATCGGTGATAATTCGGTAGTGGGGGCGGGCAGTGTGGTTACCCGGGACGTTCCCGCAAACACGGTTGTCGCTGGCAACCCCGCCCGTGAAATCAAGCAAATAAACCCCCGGCGTCGAATGATTACCCGGGAAGCTCTATTCGCCGATAGCTTCCGGCAGGCGCACAATCTCGACGAATTAGATAAAATGCTGCTCACAGGCAACAGCCTGTTGGGGTGGCTGAGGTCAGTAATATGGCCGAGGCGAGGGGATTAACGCAGTTTGGATGTCTAATAACAATGCATAAACAGGGCAGTGTGGTACTGATTGGGATGCCGGGCGCCGGTAAAAGTACCCTTGGGGTATTGCTGGCGAAAGAGCTGGCTAAAGACTTTGTAGATACGGATGTACTGATTCAGCTGCGGGAAGACAAGACGCTGCAGGAAATCATGAATGAGTCGGATTACCTGAATCTGCGTCGTATCGAAGGTGAAGTGATTGCCGAGGCGGAACTGCCCAATCATGTGATTGCCACCGGTGGCAGTGCGGTGTACAGCGAAGACGGGATGCGCAATCTGCTGAAGTTTGGCCCTGCGGTGTTCCTGAACTGTTCCGCTGATGAGCTGCGTCGCCGCATTCACAATTATGAAAGTCGCGGAATTGCCAAGGCGCCCGGGCAGAGCTTTGAAGAGCTGTTTGAAGAGCGGCAGGCGCTGTATCGCCGGTACGCAGATATTGTTGTGGACTGTGACGGGCAGGATCTCGAGCAGGTTCTGGGGCAGGTGGTTGCCAGGGTCGAGTCCCGTTAACTCGGTTCCTGTCAGGTCTGGTCGGCAAGGCTTTGGGGTAGCGGCCCGATGCCCGTGAGATGGCGGCCACAAGTGCCAGGACCGGGAACGCGTGTCCCGGTCCGGCCCTGACTACAACCCGATTAGAGCGGCAGTTGCGTGGTGTATTTGACTTGCTTGAGTGCGAAAGTCGAATTCACCGAGGCCACGTTCGGCAGATGCACCAAGGAACGCTTGAGCAACTGCTCGTAATGCTCAACACTATCTACTACTACGCGCAGTACATAGTCTTTATCGCCACTGGTGGAGTAACATTCCACAACTTCCTGGACATCCTGTACCGCCGATTCGAAATTGTTCAACGAATCTTCATCGTGGTTGTGTATGGTGACATAGCAGTATACTGTGACCCCTAGGTCAAGTTTGCGCGGGTCCAGGAGGGTGACGCGCCCACGGATGATACCTTCGGCCTCCAGGCGCTTGATGCGACGCCAGCAAGGGGTATGGGAAAGACCCACTTTGTCTCCCAGCTCAGCCATGGAATAATCGGCGTTCTCCTGCAGCGCCCGCAGGATCTTGCGGTCGAAATCATCCAGGTCGGTTGAGCGCTTCATATAAACTCCTGTCCTACATTTTATCTATTGGCCGAGATGGCTGTCATAATTTTACGTGTAAACCCGTAAATAAAGCAATGTTTCCATGTGCTTTAAGCACTAGTATGACCTGACCAAGCCGTCGTTAGCGCTGGTTGTTTGAAAACAACCTGTATGAATTGGCGCCAATACCGGCGACGAGCGCCCCGAATCACAATAATTACCGGAAGCCCGCGGACTTGGCGGCGCTTCATAGATCAGCGGGAAGAAGTAGGCGTATGAGCGAACAGAAAGTGGAGCTGGGATCGAAAACAGAATCTCAGGCCGAAACGGTTCAGGATCAGGCGATCACCGATCACAAGGTTACTGAGTCTTCGGTGTCTCTCGACGATCGGTATACCACCCTGAAGGGGCGAGTGCTGTTGTCCGGTATTCAGGCGCTGGTGCGCCTGCCCATCGACCAGATGCGGGTAGATTCCGCGCGCGGCCTCAACACTGCCACGTTTATTTCTGGCTACCGCGGGTCCCCTCTCGGTGGCTACGACCAGCAGCTGGCGCGCGCCAAGAAGATGCTGGATGAGTACAACATTCGCTTTACCCCCGGTGTAAACGAAGAGCTGGCGGCCACTTCCGTCTGGGGCTCCCAGCAGGTTGGTCTGTTTGAAGGCGCCGAGGTCGATGGCGTCTGCGGTATTTGGTACGGCAAAACTCCCGGTGTTGACCGCTCCTGCGATGCGTTCCGTCACGCCAATGCGGCAGGTTCCTCACCGAAAGGGGGGGCATTGATCATTGCCGGTGACGACCACGGCTGTAAGTCATCGTCTTATCCCGGGCAGTCCGAATTCGCCTTTGTCGACATGCATATCCCGGTGCTGAACCCCTCTACCGTGCAGGAAGTGTTGGACTACGGCCTGTACGGGCTGGAGTTGTCGCGCTTCAGTGGCTGTTGGGTGGCAATGATTACCCTGGCCGAGAACATGGACAGCGCCTCCACCGTAGAGGTGGATCCGGCGGGGGTATCCTTCGAATATCCGGAAATCGAGCGCCCGCAAGGCGGTCTGAATATCCGCAAGCAGGACAACCCGCTGGAGCAGGAAGAGCGTCTGTGGCGCTACAAACGCCCAGCAGCACTGGCATTTGCCCGCGCCAACCAGCTCAACAAGCTGGTGCTGGATAATCCAGACGCGACGCTGGGTATTGTAACTGCCGGTAAAGCGCATCTGGACTTGATGCAGGCATTTGAAGACATGGGCATCGATGAAGCCCGTGCCCGCGCGCTGGGTATTCGTATCCTCAAGGTCGGTATGACCTATCCGCTGGATGTTCCCGGTATTCAGGAATTTGCCCGCGGCCTCGACTCACTTCTGGTATTGGAAGAAAAGCGCAGCCTGATGGAAGTGCAGCTGAAAGAAGAGCTGTACAACGTGCACCTGCGTGATCCGCATTTCCCGCGTATCCTCGGCAAGGTCGACGCACACGATAAGCCGCTGCTGCCGATGTATGGTGAGCTGTCACCGGCGGTTGTGGCACAAGTGCTCGGTTATCTGCTGGGTGAAGACAAACTCAATGAACGCGCCAAGCACCGTCTGATGCGGTTGGATGCGCTGGCCGAGCGTATTTCCGCACAGGCCGGCTCCAGTGTGGCCCGCCTGCCGATGTTCTGTGCCGGTTGCCCGCACAACCGTTCTACCCGTGTACCGGAAGGCAGCCGAGCACTTGCCGGTATTGGCTGTCACTATATGGCCCAGTGGTTGGACCGTGAGACCTTCACCTTTACCCAGATGGGCGCGGAGGGGGTGAACTGGATTGGCCAGGCGGCCTTTACCAGTGAACCGCACGTATTTGTAAATCTAGGAGACGGAACCTACTTCCACTCCGGTATTCTGGCGATCCGCGCTTCCGTCGCAGCCAAGGTTAATATTACCTACAAGATCCTGTTTAACGACGCCGTGGCCATGACCGGTGGCCAGCCCCACGATGGGGAACTGCACCCGGATATGATCTGCCGCCAAGTGTTGGCAGAAGGGGTCAAGCGCGTTGTGCTGGTGATGGACGACACCGACAAGTACAAAGGCGCGCTGAGCTTCCCTGCGGAAGTGGAAATTCGCCACCGCGACCATATGCCGGCGGTCATGAAGGAGCTGCGCGAAGAGCCCGGCTGTACCGTGATCATTTACGACCAGACTTGTGCCACTGAGCTGCGCCGCAAGCGCAAGCGTGGCCTGTTACCCAAGGCCGAAGGGCGTCCGTTTATCAATGAACTGGTGTGTGAGGGCTGCGGTGATTGCGTTACTCAGTCGAGCTGTATTGCGGTAGAAAAAGTTTCTACGCCCCTGGGCGACAAGCGTCGTATTAATCAGACATCCTGTAACCAGGATATGTCCTGTGTAAATGGCTTCTGTCCATCATTTGTCACCGTGAAAGGTGGCAAGTTGAACAAGCGCGCCGGGGTGGGTGATACCCTGTTTGACGCGGCAGAAAAATTGCCTGCGCCAGACCTGCCTGATCTGGACGAACCGTATAACCTGCTGGTTACCGGTGTTGGTGGTACCGGTGTTGTGACCATTGGCGCTTTGTTGGCGATGGCGGCGCATATTGAAGGCAAGGCGTGCAGCACACTCGATCAAACCGGACTGGCGCAAAAAGGCGGTGCGGTATATTCCCACGTACGCTTTGCCAACCGTCCCGAGTCGCTCAAGGCTGTGCGGATTTCTGATGGCCGGGCGGACGCGCTGATGGCGTGTGACCTGATTGCGGCGGGTAACCTGTCTGCAAGCTTGGCGAAGCTGGACGAGACGCTCAGTCGCGCGGTGGTGAATACGCACCTGAGCCCAACCGCAGCTTCGGTTCTGGGACGTGAAGATATCCATTCACCGCAAGCGGTGCTGGATACCATCAAAGACGCGGTAAAAGAGCTGAACGTGGTTGAGGGGCACAAGCTCACCAAGGCGGCTCTTGGCGATACCCTCGCGGCAAATATTTTCATGCTCGGCTTTGCCTGGCAGAAAGGTCTGATTCCATTGGGGCTGGCCGCGATTGAGGAGACCATTCGACTTAACGGGGTTGCGGTTGAAGGCAACTTGCAGGGGTTGGCGGCTGGCCGATTGGCGGCAGCAGGTCGTGATGCATTGGATGCCCTGTTGTTCCAGCAGGAAGAGACAGTTTTGCCTCAGGGGCTGGAAGAAATTGTCGCGCACCTTATGGAACACCTTACGGGCTATCAGGGGGCGCCCCTGGCGCGTCGTTATCGCGATCTGGTGGACAAGGTAAAAGCCGCGGAAATCCTCAAGGTACCGGGCAGTGAAGCCCTGGCTGAGGTGGTTGCTCGCAACTACGCCAAGTTGCTGGCATACAAAGACGAGTATGAAGTGGCGCGCCTGTACAGCGATGGTCGTTTTACGCAGTCTTTGCAGGAAAACTTTGCCGGCGATTTCGAACTCGAATTTAATTTGGCGCCGCCGCTACTCAGTCGCTTTGACAAGAACCTGGGGCGTCCGCGTAAAATGAAATTTGGCGGCTGGATGCACAAGGCATTTTCCATTTTGGCCAAGCTCCGTTTCCTACGAGGCAGTGTGCTCGATATCTTCGGTTACACGGAAGAGCGCAAGATGGAGCGTGGCTTAATTACCGAGTACGAAAAGATCGTCGATGAAGTAGTAGGGCGCCTGAGTGCCGATAACCACGCCGCTGCGCTCGAACTGCTGTGCTATCCCGATCAGATTCGCGGTTACGGGCTGATCAAAGAGGAAAATGTAAAGCTCGCCCACGAAGCCCGTAACATTGCGCTGCAGCGCTTCTATGATCCGCAGGCGAGTGTGCCGGGCGGTTCACCGGTGGAGGTGTTTGATCCCGCCAAGGCGCAGCAGGTCGGTTAACTCTGTTGCCTTTGTGATAAAAAAGCGAGCCCATTGGCTCGCTTTTTTATTTGCGATTGCCGGAAATTTTTTACCACGCCATCTGTACTCGAAGCCCCAGTTGATTGGTGTTGTCACCAGTAAACTCGTCATCACCGAAAATAAGGTTGAGCATCACGCGCACGTTGCGATTGGCGTAATAATTCAAGCCTATTTGCGCGCTGTTGGCTTCGAGCTTGTAGATATCCCTATTTTGCATGGTGTCGTACCGTGCAGTGAGTTCCCAGGCCCCCCCCCAGAGACCATTGCCAGATGGTCTAGCCGAATTAAATGCGCCGCGCTTTTCACTGTAGGTTTTGTGCTCACCGGTGATCATCCAGCTGCCCTGGATATACCAGGTACGCACATGCTGGTCACCGATATAGCAGCCCAGGTCTGGATCGCAGAAAAACGGAGGAGGTGCCCCAAACTCGTCCTCGAAATCGAGCTCAGAAAGGTAATAGTCAGCTTCGTAATCGCCAACCACAAATTCCGACTGAAAATACAGTGGACCGTAGCTACCTGCCAGCTCCAACGATACGGTTGAAACGTCATCCCCCAGATCGCCCGGACTGAGGGCAATTAGCTGGGTTGGGCCGCGACGCCCAGCGTAGTCAGCCTCGGCGGTAATATCTTTGGAGTCCAAATTCGGGTTTTCAAAATTCAGCGCGGTGCCCAGGTGGAGCGTTGCGTAATCCGTATTGATGGGGTGCCAGGCGAGACGACCGGCGGCGCCAACCCCTTCGTTACGCACAGTGCCGGCGTCTCGCAAGTTAAATGCCATGAATCCTAGGGTGAAACAGTCCAGTACTCCGGTCCAGCCGATTCCTTGCTGAAACTGGAAGCCTTCGTATAGCCCTGCGGCACTCGAGAAGGGGCGCTCGAGCATGGTGATTTCGTTGGAGCTGGTCATTTCCGCCATAGAGCGGAACGGCTTGAACTGCCCAATACGCACCTCGCCGTTGAGAAACTTGTGCGCAATAAAGACGTCGCGAAATCCCCGCCCCGTGGAGCCGCCAGCAAAATCCTGTTCGAGAACATATTTCCAGTCGTAGATATTGCCTTTCAGGGTAATCCGAGCCCGGCGAAAATCCGTGGTGCTAACTGGATCTTCGATGTCGGTATCAAACAGATAGGTATCAAAATGGATACGCCCGCCGAGGGACGCAGAAAAATTGCCATCGTCAGACGTAATTTTCAGCCCACCTTTGGTTTCCGCTTCGTCTGCCATGCTCGCGGTTGTACCAGATAGCAATGCTCCCGCCACTAGGAGGAAGGGTGCGACCGTTGAGATACGATTGGTAGGGTAGAGAGTGGGGAAATTAGGCACCGCGCCATTCCTTTGCAACCAATTGGATGCAGTTTAGTCGGCCAGGAAAGCAGCGGTGCGCCAGAGGTTTAAAAGGAGGTTAAATTTGTTTTACAGTGAATCCGTCTTTTTCCAGTAATTCGGTGATGGATTTTTCTCCCACCAGATGCCCCGCACCTACCACCACAAACAGGGTGTTATGCTGGCCGCTCAAATCCTGTATTTTTTTTGCCATATCCCGGTTACGTTTGTAAAACAACAGCTCGTATAAGGGGGCGTACTCCGGGTGCTTATCCAGCCCCTCTCGGATTACCAGGTCGTAGATCTTCTCCTGATCACCACTCTTCCAAGCACTGGTTATCCGCGGTACAAAAGCGTCCATGTCCGAGAGTTGCTCAAGGGTTTGCTGTAGATAGAGCTCGGGGTTGTCCAGGCTGTTTAGCATTTGAATCTGCCCCAGCACACTCTCTAGCTCCAGAATTTCAGTATTGTTGCGGTGCGCCTGACTCAAAAAGTGTCGATCGATACCTGCTTTGGGGTCGAGTCCACGTGCCTGCATTTCAATCAGGCTCAGGGTAATCATGGCAATGGCTGGCCGCAGTCGGCTAAAACTTGCCTCAGGGATTTGTCGTTGATTTAACCAGCCCAGAAGCTGGTCGTAGACTTTCGGCGAAATATTGTCTTTTAGTTGTTGGCCAGGAGGGTAAACCGATTCTTGCATAACCTGCATTTGCAGAGCTGCATTGGATTCCATCGCAAGGATATCCGCTTCAACAACCAGGGCATCGCTGCTTTTGTAGGCGCGTTCAATTTCATCCCGCAAAGGATAGAAACTCTTGTCGGCCAAATGGATGGAGCCCAACAGATAGACGGTATGCCCATCCTTCTGGGCCTCCAGCAATAGTCCACGATCGCTAGCCGCCTGGGTAGCGTATGCCTGCAGCAAGAACAGGGCTGCGAGGGTCCAAAGAGTTTTTCGCCAGAGTACGCGAGTAACTGGTTGCGCGTAAATTCGAGTGCGGATGGAAGGGGAGTTGTTATTCATAAGCTATTTCCATTTGCTTATTCTGTGTGCCGATCCACTTTTTGGTTTTTGTTTAACCAGCCAGCTTCGTGATTTAAGTTCGCGATATTGTACCGCTATGTGCGATTAGTTGGCGCGCGTTTTGTGAACCGCGCCGGGAAAATGAAATTTGTGCGTTATGGCGCATAATTCAGCGGTACAATGAATCACACATAAAAGAACGATGTGCGGGAATGGAGAAACATGCGAATTGTTCAGGTGGTGCCGTCGATGGAAGGCGGCAAGTTAGCGCAGGAAGCCCTCGAATTTGCCCAGGAAATGGCCCGGCAGGGTCATGAGTCTTCGGTGATTTCTTCCGGCGGTGCTTTAGTGTCTCGCCTGACTTTACATAATTGCCAGCATTTTGAGTTGCCTGTCCACCGCAAGGGTTTGGTCGATAGACGGCTACATCGCAAGCTCCGAAAGCAACTGGAGGCCTTGCAGGCCGATGTGTTGTTTTGCCGGGACAGCCTGTGCAGTTGGCATGGGTGGAAGATTTGGCAGTCTCTCCCCGAGGCTGCGCGACCGCGACTGATTACTTTCCTTCATAGTTGGCCACAAGGCGGGATCTTTGGAAAGGGCTGGATGAAGGGCGCCGTTGCCCGCGGTGAATTGGTTTTTACCGCTTCACAGGATCTTGCTCGACGTTTGTCAAGGCGCTTCGAAATACCGCTTGCCGCCCCTGAAGATTTGCCCAAGCTGTTTACTGTGCGCCACCTGCATCGCGGAGTAAATGTGCGGGAATTGGATCGGCGCGCTCCCGTATCGGGACATTGGCAGCAGCGCCTGCTCAATAACTATCCGCAGCTCGAAGGGCGAAGCTGGTTGCTGTTGCCTGGTGAAATCGGCCCAGGCAGAGGCCAGGACAAATTTCTGGAGCTGCTCGCCGAGCTAAAGCAGGAGCGGGAAGATCTGTTTGGCCTTGTAGTGGGTGAGGTCGTACCAGGGCAGGAAAAGTTTGCTCGCGAACTGGAGCGGCGTGCGGAATCCATGGGGCTTGCCGAGTATGTCGTGTTTTTGGGCGCGCGCAGGGACATGCGCGAACTCTATGCCAGCGCACGTATTACCTTTGAACTCGCGGACCCGTTGTATGCCGATGGCCGTGTGGTTTCTGAAGCGCTCGCCATGGGGTGTCCCGCGATAGCGCTTGGTGGGCCAGGGGCCGAGGTATTGCAACAGTGCTTTCCTCAAGGTCTGAATGAGCGCATTGCAGTTGGCAGCGAAAACGTCATCGAGAGCGTTACCGAGAGCGGCGATTTAAATAAGTACCTAGTTGCAACCTGTTTGACGATCTTACGCGAGCCTGAGGTGATCGACTTCAGTGGATTCAGCCTTGAGGAAACCGGTGCCCGTGCGGTGGATTGGTTCCAGCAGGTGAATGGGGCTTCCTAGACGGGGTATCTCAAAGTAGCTTGCTCAGGTTCTTACTGATGGACTGCTGCTTGCGAGATGAGTTTAGCGTACACATCCCAGGTCGCCTTGGCCATTGAGTCCAGCGTGAAATTATCGGCAGCGTTCTGAAAAAGTGGCTCAAATGCGTCGAGTAATCGTGTGTTGTTCAGGGCGTGGCTGATTTTTTCGGCGATATGCTCTGCTTGTGTATTGTCTAGCAGGTATTCCGCTGGAAGATAATCGATAGCATTCCCGGCGCGGTTTGCGAGCACTGGTCGGCGATGCAGTAGCGCTTCGATAAGCGTATAGGGCGTACCTTCCACTTCCGCGGGAATCACCACTAGGTTGGCGGCCTGCATAAAGTGCCCGATAGCGCCGTTGCCAGAGAAAAATTCTACCCTGGTCTCTATTCCTTCGACTGTTTCACCCAGCCGCATCACGTGTTGTTGTAAGTTCTCTTTCTCGGGTCCGTCGCCGAGCACCATTAAATGAACATCTGGCAGCATCCCAATGGCGTCGATCAACGCATCCAGACAGCGCGCCTTGATCAGGCGGCTGGCCACTAGCACCGTTGGTTTATCACCTGGAGGATTTGGGATTGAAGCATATTTTTGCCGGGGCGGCTGCATATCAACACCATTTGGAATGATGTTCCAGGTCAGTCTGGAATTGGCGACGGTGTTTTCACTAATCGCAATACGAGCGTCAAACGCGCTGGCTAATTTGTCCCGCGGGTGCCGAACATTGTGGCGAGTGATTACCTGTTGGTTGTCGGTGTAAGGCTGTACTGCCGCCAGTAGTTGTGCCGATTTTGATCCATGTCCATGGACGATCTGGTATTTGCCCTTACGAATTACGTTAGCCAGTCGCCAAACCAGATTCGGGTGTTGGCGGCTGCGGTCAGTATTGAGCGGAATAAACTGAACACTCTCATCCAGAGTCGGCAAATAACGGGGGTGCGCGATCACTGTAACCCGGGCAGCGGTATTGCGCGCTTGCCAACCCGACAGATCGGCGACATGCTTCTCCAGCCCACCGTGTTCACGGCTGGCAATTAGGTGACAGATGGTTTGTATCATACGGCTATACATCCGGTGTATTTGCGCCGCGCAGATTCTTAGTGTTTGAGCGAGATATGCAGATGTGTGCGATATCGGGACGGCGCTTTAGCAGGCGTGCGTGTTGCTCGGTGCTAGAGTGCAGTTATTGTCTCTGTCCTGTGTGACAAATTTTTTATCAAATTATGACGTTTCGCTTTCCAAGGACCAGTTTACATCGCCCCCCGGGCACCGGATAACAGGTTCCGCCCCCTGGAAACTCAAAATTTGGCGTGCCAGTTCAGGGATGCGAAGTCAAAGCCCGGATTGGGGGTATTGGTGTAGCCGTTAGAGAAATGGCTGTAGCGCAGTGACAGGGTATGCCCGTTATCCAGCGTGTAACCTGAGCCAAAATGCAGGGAAAAATTTAGGTTGGTCGATAAATCGATATTCCCAAAGCTGCGCTCGGTCAAATAGGCAGCGCCGACTCCGACCTCACCAAATATTCCCTTTGCTTCCCGTTGCGGGTACCACCGCAGAACAGGTTTGAGTTCCCAGATCTGTTGCTTCTGTTTCTCGCCTCGATGATTGATCCGCATATGGCTATAGCTGACCTGAGCCCACCACTGTAGTCGGTGACTGCTGGGGTAGTCATAAAACTGGTAGGACCAGTTAGCCCCCAACATGTCGGCACCGGCGTTGGAACGTTGTTGGATCAGAGCACTGCCGATTCCCTTGCCACCGCTAAATATCCATTCCTGGTCACCGTCTGTCCCGGTAAACCCGGCGTTGGCTTTGCTAGAAAGCAGTCCGAGAATTGCGGCGCAAAACAGGGCGGCGAGATATTGCCGATTTGTCAAAAAAGGGCGTAGGTATTGGGCCTGTGTGTCGGACAGACAGGCTGAGTCGCAGTCATGGAAACGAGGGGAGCAGGGCATAATGCAATCGCCGTTTATTGCTGTTAGAGGCAGTATTACAAGGTTAGCCGGATTATCTGCGAAGACAAGGTCCACGCCCCGAGTTCCGGGGCGTGGGTACAAGGGTCAGTTTCTTGGCTACCTCAGCGCCATTGGCGCTTCAGTTGTCGTAATGCATCGGAGTGGAGCTGTCTTGCGCGTTCTTGACTGAGGCCCAACTGCTCGCCTATTACTCGGAAAGAGCAGTCGCGGTCCGATATCAAGCCATAGCGCAGACTCAGCACCGTGCGTTGCCTGGGAGGCAGCTTGTTGACCGCATCTCGCAGTCGTTGCGCCAGTTCCTGGTTGGATACCAGTTCGTCGGTATTGAACATTTCACCAGCCGGCGCATAGTCCAGGCGAGTGCTGCTCTGATCGTCGGAAATAGGGTCGTCCAGAGAACTGGTCGGGCCGGGCAATTTCAGCAGGCTCTGTACCCGCTCAATGTCTAACCCGGTCTGCTTGGCGATGTTTTCGTCAGAGGCGGGCAGGCCCTCCGAGCGAATCTGGTTGATCGCACGATATATGTTGCGTAGGTCATCCTGAACGTTCGCAGGTTGGCGCACCATGTCGTCATTGCGCCGCAGGGTCAATTGAATTTCCTGCTGGATCCACCAGTACGCATAGGTGGAAAAGCGATAACCCATCTGCGGCTTGAAACGCTCAATCGCTTTCATTAAACCCACATTTCCTTCCTGGATCAGGTCGATAAAGGGTACCGAAGGGTTGCGGAAGCGCTTCGCGATGGCGATGACGAGACGCAAGTTGCATTGAATCAGCTTTTTGCGTTGCGCCTTGAATTTCTTCATCAAGTTTTGCAGCGCACTGCGGTCGCGTTGAGAAATTTTGCCTTTCTCGAGTAGTTCATCCGTTTTTGCGATGATCAGCCCGTGATCGTACGCACCGGTGCTACCGCGTTGCTCAACGCCCTCGCTGCGCAAGTCCACCAGCGTGACACCGCGCTTCTGTAACAACGCGATGATTTTTTCTTCCAGGTCCCTCAGCAGACAGGTAGTGGTGTGTTCATCCTCCGGTGTGAGGAGGTCTAGCCGATACAGGTGTTTGAGATAGTTCTGCATCGGGGTGCCGACATTATCACCAAGGGAGTCCTCGGTACTTGTGTCTTCCTCGATGGCTTCCCCGCGGGGTTGCATGGATTGGTCCGGGTCTTCTTGCTGGAAGTTGCTCCCGGATACATTGTTGCTATTTTCCTTCAGCCACTGGTCATCCCTTGTTTCGATATTTACTCGGGACAAAAGTCTGAACCTTATGCTGTGGCAGCGCAGTTTTGCCTTGTGGACCACGCTGCTGCCGTTAGATTACCGGCGTCATCCTTTCGCAGGATCGCGGCATGGCGCAAAAATTGCCATGCGGACCATTTGACTATAGGTGAAGGGAAGAATTCCGTGGGGAAAAATGCCGAGAATACGCGACCGGCAAGTTTGGTCATGCGAGGGGTGAGGCTTGGGTCAGCATATAGGCTGCTGTTTTACTACTTTCGTGCCAAAGTCACGTAAGCTGGGCGAAGTTAACAAATTTCGAGTGCGGTTATTTGGAAGCCTCTAGTTAGACAATTGTTGTCTATCCGCACCTTTTGGTGCGGACTGACTGGTAATGATCGGATTACTTAACTCGTTTTACTCGGAGGCCACGTCCCCCTCCTTCGGTTTTCCGCATAAAGAACGAGCCGAGTGCTCCGCGTTCCAGTGTAACCTGTTCACCGCCGCGCCAGATGGCGCGACCACTGTCGGTCTGGCGCCACACTTGGCCATTATCTAGAGTAAAGGTGAATTTACCGTAGGCACCTTTCTTGGCGATTTCGATTGTGGCAGTAATTGATTCTGGGGCTTCTTGAATCGCCCTTTTTTCTTCCTGTCCGAAGATCTGTTCTACATGTGTCTGCAAGTTGTTTGCGAGTTTGTCATAGCAGGCCAGGCGCTTCGTGTCGTCACTGAATTCAGTACAGCGCTTTAATTCTTCCGGAAGCGTGGTTGCCCCTGCGGGGAAACTAAGCAGGACTGCCAACAGTGGGGATACTAACCACAACTTGGAAGGCGAGGGGAGTGTGTTGTTGGATTTGCACATAAAGTCAGTTCCGTACGTTAAGTCTATGGCGCATTGTATCACTACTGCTCGTCCCGCCATGTATTTTGAGTTACCTGTCACACTTCCTTTGGGCACACCGTGGAAGAATAGTCGTGCGTGAATGTAAAAAAAATCATAAAGCATCATTGTAAACAACACACAGGGGTAGCCGACTATGAAGAAACTGTTGATTCCCGCAATTGCTATTGCCGCCATCGGTGGTTATTTCTACTACACCAATCTAGATACTGCTGCACCTCAGGCTGAGGCTGTTGTCGAGGAAGAGCAGATCGTTGAAGAAGTTGAGGCAGCCGTAGCAGAAGCGGAAGAGATGGTCGAGGAGACCGAGCAGGCGGCGGGCGATATCATGGCGTCAGCGGAAGAAGACGTGTTTGCCGATGTCCCAGAGGCCATGGGTCATGCGCTGGATGAAACCACAGAGGCGATGGCGGACGTAGCTGAAGAGGCGGCGGAAGCTGTCCAAGAAGCTGCCGATGAGATCGATCATAGCGAAGAGTAATCTTTGCCGAGTGTCGGAGTGGGGGGCTGGCTCTTCCCCTAAAAAATGCCCGGGCGGTCCAATGTCCGGGTATTTTTTTGCATGAAATTTCAGGCAATAGCAGGTTCAGTTTTTTCCTATATTTTGCAGTGCCAGGCGCAAAAACCCATCCGCATTGTCTAGCGCTGCTTGCGCCTCTTCCTGTTCCAGCCCACTGAGTATCATCATAATCGCGAGCTTGGCATTGTGATCGCAGCGGTCCAATACGCGGTCGGCTTCCTCGTAACTCACCCCGGTGGCCTCAACCACGATGCGCCGAGTGCGATCGACCAGCTTGAGGTTCGTCGCCTTAACATCGACCATTAAATTGTAAAAACTTTTACCGATACGAATCATGCTGGCGGTTGTGAGCATGTTGAGTACCAGCTTTTGCGCGGTACCCGCCTTCATTCGGGTGGAGCCTGTGAGAACTTCCGGTCCCACTTCCGGCAGAATCGCAATATCGGCTTCCTGGGCGATCGCGGCTGACTTGTTGCAGGCCAGCGCCACGGTAGTACAACCCAGTTTGCGTGCATAGCGCAGCCCGCCGGTAACGTAGGGGGTTCGTCCACTTGCGGCGATACCCACCACCATATCTTTGCTTGTGAGTTGGATTTTCCTGAGGTCTTCCTCACCCAGTTCCGGGCTGTCTTCTGCGCCCTCCTGCGCACGGTGCACCGCTTCCTCGCCGCCGGCAATCAGTGGCACAACCATGCCCTCGGGTACACCATAAGTTGGAGGGCACTCCACGGCATCGAGTAGGCCTATGCGGCCGCTGGTACCGGCGCCCATGTAAATCAGACGTCCGCCAGCCTTGAATGCCTCCACGGCTTTATCGACCGCCTGGGCAATCTCGGGTAGCACCTCACGCACAGCTGCGGGGACAGTGCTGTCGGCATCGTTGATTTTTTTCAGGATTCCCAGAGTCGGCAGGAGGTCGATGTCCTGTGTGCTCGGATTGCGCGACTCACTGGTGAGTACACCCATCTCCTCGCTAATAGACTCTGGGCTGGTGTTTTGATTGGAACTGGTCATATCCCTCTCGC
Source organism: Microbulbifer agarilyticus (assembly GCF_001999945.1). Lineage (NCBI taxonomy): Bacteria > Pseudomonadati > Pseudomonadota > Gammaproteobacteria > Cellvibrionales > Microbulbiferaceae > Microbulbifer > Microbulbifer agarilyticus. The sequence goes on along the minus strand of NZ_CP019650.1, from coordinate 2,477,536 downwards.
GGCGAGTGTTTGCGTGGGACTTCGTGGTCACATTAAATGTGATCCCAGACCGGAAAAGTGTAATCCGTAGAACGTTGGTGGACCACCGTGAGAAAGCACGGGGGTTAGGTGGCAGCGGGGTAGGTGATTGTAGTGCGTATTCTCAGGGCTAGGGGGACGGCGTCTGGGCGCCCCCGAATGGTGGTTAATGGTCGCCCAAATTGACTTTCAGGCTGGCGCGAATTAATCGCTGCTTGCTGAATTCAAAACCGGTGATGATCGCCAGCATCGGTTCTTTACCCAGCAGTTTGCGCGTGATCTCCTTGGGGGAATAGCCCTGTCTGCGCAGGTCCTGAGCATCGCTCGCGAGATTTAGCAGAAATTCGTATTTTTCCCGCAGCCGCAGATGCCCGTTTTCCACGATTCCACGATGGGGGCAGAGAATAGTATCGAAATCCTGCTCGAGGATATCTCGAATACTGTATAGCAGCGTGGGTAGGTGTTCACCGTTATGAAGCATCTTCAAATAATTGGCAATGTATAGATCCGCACTAAACAGCCAGCCACGATCTGGCAGCAGGTAGCAGGTCATATCCACCGAGTGGCCAGGAGAGAAGAGCGCTTTCAGAGGCTCTTTACCGATGTACAGCTCCTCGGGTAAGGGAGCGGCGTCGGCCCAATAGGGTTCACCCCAAACGAAACGCCGTACACTGGGTACCGAAAATCGCTGTCGTAAGATTTCAACGGTAGCGGGCGGTGCAAGTGGCTGTACTTCAGTGAGCTGCTGGATAGCGCCGGCATTACCGCTGTGGTCCTCGTGGTGGTGCGTCAACAGGAGCTGGCGCATTGGCCCGGACTGGACAAATGGCTTCACGTATTTCCACTGGTTGCTCGGCCCACAATCAATCAATGTTCCATTGAGTCGGTACACAACGAACGATGAATTCACGCCCATATTCAGGCGGCCGACGCGCACGGCGTCTAGATCGTGGCGGCGGAAAGACTCAATTACAGACACGCGTTACCTACTTTGAGTGAACGAAAAGGGAGGAAAGTGCAAAGAGAGAGTTCAGGCATTGTCCGGCAGCAGAGCGGGAAGAGGGAATAGCCGATTCGTGTTATCTGCGTGACAATTTTTATCGTGTTGCCGTGGGGGTTCATGAATTACGGTTAAATGCGGACATCTCAGTGGCGAAGCACATTGCAAATCTGGTTTGACTTGCCTAGTGTGGGCGCTGCCAAATCCTGATAGCTGGGCCCCCTTTGCCTAAAGTCTGGTCTTTAACGGACATTTGCATGTCCTTATTTGACCTGCAATAGAGCTCGGCGGTTGGAATATGCTTTAGTCCCGTCAGGATTCTGGCTAGGTATGCCGAGATGTCACTGAATCTCAATGCGTCTGGGCGGTCAGCTCCTCTGGGAGATTAAATAATAACGATAGCGGCGGTGGTATGGACCCAGTCTCCCTCGACTTCAATCACGAGACTCTCGTTGCGCTTAACGTCATGATTGCCATCATGATGTTTGGTGTCTCGCTGGAGCTCAAACCCGACGATTTCAAACGCATCGCCAGGAACCCAAAAGCGCCGATTATTGGGCTGGTACTGCAGTTTCTGATATTGCCCGCGGCCACCTGTGCGGCCGCCTGGTTCCTCAAAATCGACCCCATGCTGGCAATGGGTATGATGCTGGTGGCTTCCTGCCCCGGAGGAACCTTCTCGAACATCATGACCTGGGTGGCGCGCGGGAATGTAGCGGTGTCCGTTAGTATGACCGCCGTATCCAGCGTCGCAGCCAGTGTGCTGACGCCACTGAACTTTGCACTGTATTCCTGGGTGAACCCCTACACTCGGCCACTGCTCACCGAAATTGCCATGGACCCAATCGGCTTGTTGCTGGTGGTGATTATGGTACTTGGCGTACCTCTGGTGCTGGGGATGCTGGTAGGCGGGCGCTTTCCTGGGTTGTCTCGGAAAGTAGAGAAGCCCCTGCGCCTGTTTGCCATGGGACTTATGCTGCTGCTTGCTGCCATCGCTTTCTTCAAGAATACCGATCAGTTCTTGCAGCACTTCAATTTGTTCTTCTTCCTGGTGGTTGCCCACAATGCACTGGCTTTGTTCCTGGGCTATTGGGGGGCCAAGTTATCCGGTTTACCGCCGGCGGACTGCCGAGCAATTTCCTTGGAAGTGGGTATTCAAAACGGCGCCCTAGCACTGGTGATCATCTTCACCTTTTTCCCCAATGCATCCGGCATGCTGCTGATCGCTGGTTTCTGGGGCGTCTGGCATTTGGTCAGCGGTATCACCTTGTCTACCTATTGGTCTCGTCGACCGTTAGAAGCCTCCGTTCAAACCGATCAGATTCAAAATAAAGCGTAAGCGATTTCAGGAGTTGTAGTAGTGGAAATCCTTTGGGTTCTCTTTGGCCTTATTATTTTGATGGCCTTTACGCTGGAGGCGATTACCGGTTTTGGCAGTATCGTGGTGGCACTGTCTCTGGGCCTGCTGTTCCTGCCGATCGACATGATTCTGCCGATCCTGGTTGCGCTCAATATTCCCATGACCAGCACCCTGGCATTCAAGAACCGCCAAAACATAGACTTGCCGTTGCTGTTTAAGACGATTCTGCCGGGCATGCTGCTGGGTACTTTGACCGGTTACTTTGCGAAACCCTATCTGGATGAGGAATTCCTAAAGCAGGCGCTGGGGGTGTTAATTGTCTGGTTCTCCGGCCGAGAACTGTACCGTCTGTACCACCAGTTTGATGACCGGGCCAAGCCCGCTTGGCTAACACGACTCATTACCTATTTCGCCGGTATCACCCATGGTTTGTTTGCCAGCGGCGGCCCGCTGCTGGTGTACGCGGTGGCCGGAACCAAAATCGATAAGGCTCGCTTCCGCGCCACCATGGTTACCGTCTGGTTCAGCATGAACTGTTTGCTGTTTACCGCGTTCCTGTTGGACGGACGTATGCAGCCGCTGCTGATTAACGTGCTCTGGTATTTGCCACTGTTAGTGGTTGCCGTAAAGCTGGGTAACTACCTGCATGATCGCTTGAACGAAAACCATTTCAGAATCGGGGTGTATACCCTGCTGTTTGTGACGGGTGTGATCCTGGTCGCAAGTCGCTATTTGGCTCAATAACGATAACTAGAACTGACGGTACCGCACCTATGTACGACATCATTATCAAAAATGGTACTTACTTTGATGGTTCCAAGGCTAAGGAAAAGCTGGCCCACGTTGCGATTAAAGATGGGAAGATCGCGAAAGTCAGCGAGCAGCCGCTAGATGAGTCTGCGGTTGGTAAGGTTATCGATGCCGCAGGTAAATGGGTAACCCCTGGCTTTCTCGAGATACACAGCCACTACGATGCCGAGGTTGTGGCGGCGCCAGCACTGAAAGAGTCTGTGCGTCACGGCGTGACCTCAATCGCTATTGGTTCCTGTTCCATCTCCATGGTTAACAGTGCCGCGGAAGATTGCTCCGACCTGTTTACGCGGGTTGAGGCGGTGCCCCGCGAAGCGGTACTGCCAATCCTGTTTGAAAAGAAGCAGTGGACCGACGCCAAGGGATACCGCGAGTTTTACGACCAGCACCCACTGGGCCCTAACGTGCTGAGCTTTATCGGTCACAGTGACATGCGTGTAGCGGCAATGGGTATCGACCGCGCTACCAGCGATGTAAAGCCCACCGAAGAAGAAATGCAGGCAATGGAGCGCATGCTGGAAGAGGCGCTGGATGCAGGCTGCGTTGGCATGTCCATGATGACCACTAAGCTGGACAAAATGGATGGTGACCGCGCCTGGAGCCAGCCATTGCCGTCAACCTTTTCTACCTGGTGGGAGTTCAAGCGCCTATTCAAGATCCTGCGCCGCCGCGGTGCGATCCTGCAGGGTGCCCCGGATGCGGTAAAGAAAGTGAATGTGTTTGGCTTCCTGTGGCAGGCGCACGGTCTGTTCCGTAAGCCGATGAAGGTCACCATGCTGACCGCGCTGGATCTGAAGTCCAACCCGTTCCTGCATCTCATTACCCGTGCCAGCGGCTGGCTGGCCAACAAAGTGCTGCGCGGCAACTACCGCTGGCAGACGCTGCCGGCGCCGTTCACTGTGCACCTGGAAGGGCTGAACGTGAATGCGTTTGAGGAATTCGAGACCGGCGCCTTGCTGCGGGACATGAAAGACGAGTCCGAGCTGTACAAGAAGATTAACGAGCCGGAGTTCCGCAAGGAATTCAAAAAGCATATCTCTGAGATCTTCACCGTGGGGCTTTGGCACCGCGACTTTAGCGATGGTTGGATCACCCATTGCCCGGAAGAGTCTCTGGTGGGCAAAAACTTCAAAGAGATCGCCGATACCTACGGGGTAGAGCCGGTCGATGCCTACTTTGATTTGGCGACCAAATATAAAGAGCAACTGCGCTGGAAAACCAATTACTCGAACGCGCGCCCGCATATCATGCAAAAGCTCATCAAGAGTCCTTCGACCCAAATTGGCTTTGGCGATAGCGGAGCGCATATCCGTTCACTCGCTATGTATAACTTCCCACTGCGCATGCTGAAGTATGTATTTGATGCAGAAAAAGCTGGCTCACCGTTTATGACCAACGCCGAAGCCGTGCACAAGCTGACCGGCGACCTGGGCAGCTGGTTCGGCCTGAGCGCCGGCTATATCCGCGAAGGCGATCGCGCCGACGTCGTCATCCTGAATCCAGAGGGTGTAAACGATGATGTGGATCAGATCCACGAAGCGCCGATGGAAGGCTTTGGGATGGATCGCCTAGTTAAGCGCAATGATGATGCGATTGAGGCCACTTTAGTAAACGGCAAGTTGGTGTACCAGAAAGAGGGTGCGACTGTCGATAACTTTGCGGAAGACTTCGGTTCATCCACCGGCTACGGACGATTTTTGGTGAACTCGGAAGTGTCTGGTTTGAAGCTGGCAGAAGCCTAGTCAGGGGGGCTTGTACAGGGGTTACGTACTCGCCTCGTTTTTCTTTCTTTGGGCAACCTTGTCGAGACCGGATAGTGGGGCGATTTTGTAGGTCGCCCCGGGCACTCTTTTATGCCTGCGCGGCAACTGGCCTTTTGGAGGAGTACTTCCAGAAGCAGAAAGCGATACCAAGCCACCCTGCCAGCATTGGGTAGATCACGGTCTGTTCGAAAGTGAGGTTCAGGTCGATACCATCTCGAAGTATGGACATTGCCGCGAAGGAAAAGGCTACGATCATACGAGTAAGGTGGCGACGGACTCTGTAGAGGTGCTCACGTGCTCGGTTACGCAAGAAGCCGATGTCCTGGAAGGCCAGAAAACCGAAAGTGAACGTTAACAGGGCCGGGCCGGTCGTTGGTACCGGGGCGCCGGTAATGGAGCGTATGAACTGCAGGCCGGTAAATACACACATCAGTAGTGGCAGCACAAACAGGACACGATCCCACCAGATAGCACTGCGCTTATCGCGAAACGCATTAATGGCGCTTGGGATTGAGTACAGGACCGCAAGAGCTCCAATAATCGCTAGCGGTAGCAACCTTTGTGTCATAAACACAAAGACAGAGAGCGCTACTGGAATCATTAAGTAACCGAATACTTTGCCGGCTTTGATATGGATCGCGGATCCTTTTTTGGTGCCCAGTGCAATGAAGCCAGCAACAAGCGCAGTCGTGCCCAGTACTACATGGATAAGGTAACTTGCGGGGTCATGAGGTTCCCAGATCATCTTGTATTCCTTATTCTAATTTTGATTGGAATAATGAAGTTAACGAAATAATCATACTTTCGTCAATTTTTGGAAAGGGCAAACGATATTCTGCGGATTTTCCACTTCCAAATCCCTTTTACTATCCCATCTCGCTATCGCACTTGAACTGCGGGAGTGTCTTGGTCGGGAAGTAGTGCGCGAAAGTCAGTATTGCAGGTATTGCCAATAACCTCGAGCCAGCACGAGAGGTTTCGTACTGGCTCAGCCATTGTGGTTAATGGTGGAAAGATTGTCGGTACTACCTTCCTACCTTTAGGGTTCGACCAGCGCTTCAGATTTCTGTGCTGCGCCTGCGACTGCAGTTACGTTCGTGACCGTTACTTGAGCTCCGGTAAATACTGGGCCCGAAAAATTGCTTTGTGCGGCAAGCGCTTCATCGGCGGTGTTGACGGTGAGCTTTTTCAGGGTTCCGAGGCTTTCGATGTGCAGGAAATTACCGTCTTCCGGTAAGGTCTCGTCGTATGTGTCTCGAAACCAGCGTCGCCCGTGTGCAACTACCTTGCCCGTCGAGTCTTTGGCCGATGGCAGGCCCGGGAGCATATAGTCCATCGTAAAGTCCTTGTAGAACTCCTCAATTTCCTTGGGATCATGAAAATCCGAAAAATCGATCTCGAACTTATTGGTCACACTGAAATAGGTAAAACCGGTCACCTGAGTTTTCGGGCCACAGATTGGCTCTACCATTCGGCTGGTTTCGATCGGATCACGCATAATTGAGCAGCCTTCAAAAACGATTTTTGACTTCACCGTAACGCCGGATTTCTTCAATGCTTCCCGCACGGTTGTAAGGCTGGGATTGGCACCACCGATCAGCAGATAACCGGGCCCCGAATGCACATCGATGACGAGCGTATCGATCTTACTGTATTTGCTCAGTACCGCGGACAGCGCGGCCAGCGAGGAAACCCCCACCAGCTTGGCTTGCGGATAGTAAGCGCGGGCTAGAATAGGGGCGAAGTCGCGAATCCCCGCGTCGCCATCGTCGTAAACCATTAGAGTCTTGATCGACGGCCCGTGGGCGGCCGGAGACCCGCCGCCGGTGGCTGCCTTGGTATCTGTCACCGGTGTCTGCGTCAGCATCTGTGCGTTGAGCATGCGTGCGACATCAATGACGGGATGTATTGGAGGCATCAGCTTTCCTCCTTATTCTGTGCTTTCTGCCGCGCACAGGCGGTTCAGATCTACGATAGTTTCCAGACGGTCCTCAAGCTTGGCTTCGGCGATCGCCGTCTGGACGATACGCTCGCGATCATTCGCCAGGGTTTCTTTATTGGCGGCGGCGCGCTGGATGGTCATCGCATACTCGTCCAGGGCATCGGCCTGACCCAGTAAAGCTTCGACGATAACACTGTCTGTGCGCATGGTGATACGCGAATCATTCAATAACACGCCATCGACCGGGTTGGTCGTATCTTCTTGATGGAGTGGGCCAGTCTTGAAGCGATAGTAGCTGGTAGGTGTAGGTACCGGGAATTCACCGTCATCGTCCAGTGTGGCGGGGGTGATTTCGATACGGGTGCCGTGATCCACGAGATTAACGCGTTCCAGGGTGGGAACCATTACGTCTTCTCGATCGGCAATGTAACCGGCAACTTTGAGAATGGAGCGTGCTACGTCGGGGATTTTATGTTCGACGACAAATTCTTGAAGAAAACCCAGTAGACCAGAAATCGGCACTTCCCGCCAGGAATCACGGCGGCCATTGGTGAAGGCTACGCGTACGTCCTTGAGGTGCATTTTAGTGATGTACTCCTGATTTAGTTCACGGAATACAAAATTGAGCACACGGCGCATGTTGGCGTTACTGATGGTGCGCTCGATGATGGTCTCGGAGCCAGATTCTTCTTCGCGCTCGGAGCTGCTAGTTACCGACATTTCACGTTTACTGGAAGCCTCGGCGGCATGTTCTTTGACGGATTCCGCAGCCTGCTTGGCGAACTGTTCGCGCCCGCTGGAGTACTCTCCGCTACCACCACCGGAGACACTGGCACTGCCGAAGCCCCAACTGGCGGAAACCTCCGCTTCCACATGCCACTCTTCGGTCTTCGACTTTGTTTGCTTGTCGGTGGTCTCGTTCTGGATTTTATCCGCAAAGCGTTCACGGGCGGATTGTTCATGGGAGTCTATGATGCTCGATGATTCCTGGCGGCTTTCCTTGGTGCTCTGCCAGGTGCGCATAGAGATCTTCGTGGTTTCTCCAGGGAGCAGGGTGAAGGTTTTTACAGTTTTACCCATGCCGTAATCGCCCAGGAAAGAGCTCACGCCGTAGCGCTCGACAAGAAAGATCTTGGGCTTTTCGGACGATTCGACCGGGTGTGGCGTGTAGGTCAGGTTACCGGCCCAGCCAACGGAGGGCACCATCACCATACCCAAATCAATATGTTCCTTGAAAACATTCGGGTCGATGGCCTTGTTGAGGGCGTTGATGGTTTTCAGCTGCTGGCTGTCGCTTGCGCGGGCTTTGGGTTGATCCAGTGAGTCGTTCGGCAAGCGGGTTACTCGGGTGCTGATGCGGTGGATGCTGTCACTCAGGAAGTTCTGTACCTTGTTGTCGTTGGGCAATAACTTGTCTTTTACTTTTGGTTTAATCCCAAGCGAGTCTTTGTATGAAGTGCCGGCGGACTTGGCCAGTGAGGTAAAGTCTTTGAAGCCCAACCCTAAATCCAGTTCGATAATACGTCGACCGGTATGGGCGCCGGGAAGGGGTACCTGGTAATTAATTTTCGCCGGTTGACCGGCTTCGCTGAATTGAATGGCCTTTGGGTCGATGTTGTCTGACATGGATAAATCCTTTTATGCATTCGGGTGATTTTTTCCTGGTAATGAAGTTCCTTTCTCACCAGTATGAAATTACATGTATTCTGCAATTTTCAATTTTTAGAGTTGCTTTTTAGTTGGCGTGAAGTGGTCGCGTACGTTGAAAGCGCGGCGAGAATATCAGAGGCGTATTGGTGGGGTAAGTCAGTGAAAATGCTTCTCACGACATGCAACATTTTTTCGGTTTAGCATGCAAAAAGAGAAAGCAGTGCAGGCGATTGATTTTGAAAGAAAATCAGCAGGTAAGAGCGGTGGGGAGAAATGAATTACAAAGGCTTACAGTGACTTACAGTCAAATTACATTTAACTCAATTTATTGATTTTGACCTTGTGAAGGTGTTTTTCGGGGTGTTAGGTCTTGTCCGCCAAGCGTTGAACAATGGTTCGGCTAAACGCTTCCATGGGGATTTCCGGAAAGCCTGTAGAAAACCAGACTACGACGGTGTCAGTAGTAGGTGAAACATACAGTCCTTGTCCATTCATGCCGCTTTTGTATAGGTCGCCATCCTCGAACACTGCATCCCATTGATAGGAATTGAATAGTGGTTGTTCTCTGAATTCATCGGTGAGTCTTGGACCCAGTGATCCTTTCAGGAAGTTGTCGGAGGTGCCAGAGGATTGCATTTTCTTAATGATGGCATCCGATATGATTTGCTCTTTGCTCAGGAGTTTCCAGCTCGGCGTAAACAGCATGCCAAATCTTGCCATGTCGTCCAGGCGGGAGCTGATCAGTCCGTGAATGATGCCGTTGCCCTGCGGGCTAAGCCCCAGAGTCGCATCGCCCTCCATACCAGATTTCATCCAGATTTTTTCTGAGATTAGTTCTGCAAGCCTTTTCTGGGTCACGGCTTCTATGATCAGCCCTAACATCTGTGTGTTGGCAGACGAGTACTCGAAGCGTTCTCCCGGTTCACGTAGCTTGGGTATTTTGTAGAGCGCTTGATTGTGGGTATAGGTCTTGCCATCGGGGGCGGGCAAGCCGACCTCTGAGCGCACAAAGACGTTGTAAGGCGTATTGCCACTGCGGCTGGCAGGGTTTTCCTCGAGGTCGAGGCCGGTCTGCATATTCAGTATGTCGATGACTTTGATGTCCGCCCACGCAGTTTTTTGGGTTTCGTCCAAGTATGCAGAAACGGTTTTTTGTACGTCGATTTTTTCTTCTTCCTCCAGCATTGCGATCAGCAAGCCCGCAAACACTTTTGCGTTTGACATCCATACGTGGCGGTCGGTCCGTCGCATGCCCGGGTATTTTTCGAATACAACTTTGCCATTTTTAACCACCATCACCCCTTGGAGCGGCGAATCCAGGGATGTAATCATATCTTCGAAGCGAATATCCTTATTGTTGACGCTAAGGCTTGTATCGCCGACTATCTGGGAGGGGGCTCGGGAGAGCTCCGCGACAGGGCCGTCACGCGTAATCAGGGCGTGGGGCAAAAACTCTGGAAGGTGGAAGTAGGAGTAAGCGCCGGACTCGGTAATGTTCAGGAATTTCTCCAGCGTCCATACATCGTGCAGTCGCTGTGCATCACTCAGGCTATAGCCATTTTTCAGTTCCGATACGGAGAAGTCTTCGGTAGGTGTCGCGTAAGGATCGTCCTCGGCATTCACAACCAATATCCCCATACTTAAAAAAAGAATGATGCTTACGCAGGTTGGTAGCGTAAACGGTCCGCTTTTTTCGCCGCGCATTACTGAAACCCTTCAGGTACTTTTGCTGTTTCGCGATAAGTGTAGGCTTTGATTCGTAACCGAAGTGAGCTTCAACTGCTAAGGCGGTTGAGAGGGGGTAGTTATCGTCGCCTGGCTATGGCAATCAAGAGGTGAGTTGGCTGGGAGGGGGCTCAACCCGCGCTGGCGGGTTGAGCAAAAAGGGTGGCTATTTAGTCTTGCGCGTTAAATTGTTTGCCGTTTATCCCGAGGCTATCGTCGCCCATCAGGTATAGGTAGGTCGGCATAATATCTTCCGGAGCGGTGACGGTCGCCGGATCTTCTGCCGGGTAGGCAGCGGCGCGCATATTGGTGCGGGTGCCGCCGGGATTGACGCTGTTGACGCGAATGTTGGAGACGCCATCCACTTCATCTGCCAGCACTTGCATCAGGCCTTCGGTGGCAAACTTTGAAACCGAGTAAGCGCCCCAGTAGGCGCGTCCTTTAAGACCCACACTGGAGCTGGTGAAGATGATCGAACCGGCTTTGGATTCTTCCAGTAGTGGCAGCATGGCCTTTGTTAGACCGAACGCGGCATTCACGTTGATCTGCATAACCTGCTGCCAGTTAGCGTAGTGGTAATTGGCAATCGGGGTGCGCTGGCCGAGTACGCCGGCGCAGTGCACCAGGCCGTCAAGGCGGCTAAATTCCTGGTCTACACCTTGGGCCAGGTATTCCAGTTGTTCCCAGCGCACATCAGACAGGTCAACAGGCAGGATGGCGGGCTTGGCGCCGCCAGCTGCTTCGATCTCGTCGTAAACGGCTTCCAGTTTGGGGACGGTGCGGCCCAGCAAGATAACGGTAGCGCCGTGGGCGGCATAGGCTTTTGCTGCAGCGCGGCCAATACCGTCGCCGGCTCCGGTCACCAGAATAACTTTATCTTTCAGCAGATCTGCGGGTGCTTGGTAGTTGGTGATGGTTTCAGACATCAGAATTCGGGCTCAAGAATAGAGAATGTAATTATTTGTTCAGGTATTGCTGTTGCAGCAGAGGCCAGATCTCATCGGCGTGATGGATCACATGATCCGCCTGCCAGTTTTCCGGGTCGTCGCCGCTGTCGATGTAGCCATAGCTGCAGGCGATGGTGGGCATGCCTGCAGCGCGGCCGGCCATGATGTCGCGCTCGTGGTCACCTACGTATACGGATTCCGTTGGCAGGCAGCCAATGCGGCTACAGGCAAGCAGAATAGGCTCCGGATCCGGTTTGCGATTGGTGACGTCGTCCGGGCAGATGATGGCTCCGGGCGTGGGCAGGTGCGCAAACGCTCGCATGAGCGGAATGGTATAAGCCGATGGCTTGTTGGTGACTACACCCCAGGCAATGTCGTTTTCGGCTAATTCATTCAGTAAGCGCTCGATACCGGGAAAGGGGACCGTGTGCCTCGCCAGGTGCATCAGGTAGAGGTCCAGCAGGCGTTGGCGCAAGTTGTCGAAGCCATGTTCGCCTTCGTCTACCCCAAAGCCAAGGCGAACCATGGCGCGGGCGCCATTGGATACGACTTCGCGAATGGTGGCATCGGCCAGCGGTGGCAGTTGCTCCTGCTCACGCAGCTGGTTGAGCACCACCACGAAGTCCGGGGCAGTGTCGAACAGTGTGCCGTCGAGGTCGAAGAGTACAGCTTTCATAAGTGGGGTACTTCTGGGTTTATTCCGCCGGGCGAGTGGTGTGCATCAGGTAATTCACGTCGACGTCCCTCGGGTTCAGTTTGTACTGCTTGGTGAGGGGATTGTAGGTCATGCCGGTGATATCGCGCGCTTGCAGGTCTGCTTCGCGAACCCAGCGACCGAGCTCTGACGGGCGGATGAATTTAGCGTATTCGTGGGTGCCCTTGGGGAGCAGGCGCAAGACGTATTCCGCGCCCACCACCGCAAACAGCCAGCCTTTTGGTGTGCGGTTGATGGTGGAGAAAAACACGTGACCGCCGGGTTTAACCAGTTTTGCGCAGGCGCGGATTACGGAGGCGGGGTCCGGTACATGCTCCAGCATTTCCAGGCAGGTAACAATGTCGAAGCTGGCGGGTGCCTTGTCCGCGAGTTCTTCTACCGGGATGCGCTGGTAATCAATGGATACGCCGCTTTCCAGGGCGTGCAGCTTGGCTACGTTCAGAGGAGCTTCACCCATGTCGATGCCAGTCACCTCGGCGCCGCGCTGGGCCATGGCTTCTGACAGAATGCCGCCGCCGCAACCTACATCGAGGAGCTTTTTGCCGGCAACGGGGGCGCGCTGATCAATATAGTTGGCGCGCAGGGGGTTGATCTCATGCAGGGGTTTGAATTCACCCTGCTGGTCCCACCAGCGGCTCGCGAGCTGTTCGAATTTGGCGATTTCCGCCGGATCTACGTTGGTCATTTGGGCTCTGCTTACTTGGACAGACCGGCGATTCTATCACGCCATATCTGTGCCCGTTGCTTCAGTTCTACTTCATTCATTGTGGTGAGAACACGATCCTTCAAGAGTTGCTTGCCCGCAACCCATACATTGCGCACATTGTGGCCGTTGGCGGTGTAGATTAGCTGCGAGGTCAGGTCGTGCAGCGGCTGCTGCTCGATTGCGCTGAGGTCGATGGCGCAAAGGTCTGCAGCTTTGCCGGCTTCGAGGCTGCCGGTGACGTCGTCGATACCGAGTGCGCGTGCGCCATTGATGGTCGCCATGGCCAGGGCCTGATGCGCGGGCAGGGCGCTGGCATCGCCGGAAACCGCCTTGGCGAGCAGGGCGGCGGTGTTGGTTTCCATCAGCATGTCGAGGCCGTTGTTGCTGGCGGGTCCATCGGTGCCGATGGATACATTGATGCCGGCATCGAGCAGCTTGGCCACCGGGGTGAAGCCGGAGGCGAGTTTGAGGTTGGAGCGTGGACAGTGGCTGACATGGGCACCGGTTTTGCTGATCAGTGCAATATCGGCGTCATCCAGCGCGGTCATATGTACGCTCAGGAACTGCGGAGACAGCAGCCCCAGTTTGTGCAGCCGCTCTGTGGGGCGCAACCCGCTATCGGCTACAGCTTTTTCCACTTCCCCTGCTGTTTCATGCAAATGCATTTGGACAGCCATGCCCAGCTCGTCGGCGTACATGGCAATTTTTTGCAGTGTTTCGTCGCCCACCGTATATGGGGCATGAGGGGCGAAGGCGAGGCCAATTCGGCTGTGGGAACGGTAGTCATCCCGCAGTGCCAGCCCCTTTTCGATCGCGTCAAAGCCGTCCCGGGACCAGGCGTTGGGAAAATCGATAATGGGGAAGGCGACTTGTGCGCGAATACCGGCTTCCCGTGCGGCTGCTGCGGTGGCCTCCGGGAAGAAATACTGGTCGGAGAAGGTCGTGGTGCCACTTCTAAGCATTTCGGCAATGCTGAGGCGGGTGCCATCGCCAACAAATTCAGGGCTAACCCACGTTTGCTCTGCAGGCCAGATATGTTTTTCCAGCCAAGTCATCAACGGCTGGTCATCGGCAAAGCCGCGCAACAGGCTCATGGCCGCATGGTTGTGGGTATTGATCAGGCCGGGAATCACCAGTTGGTCGTCGAGCTCGTGCACCTCGCTTGCCGTAAAGCGCATACGGGCCTCTTCGCTCGGCAGTATTGCACTGATTACCCCGTCCTTGATCGCCAGTGAACAATTTTCGTACACGCGTTTTTCGGGTACCACCGGAATGATCCAGCGGGCGTGTATCAGTGTGTCGATCACCTGCTGGTTGTTTGTTTTTTGCGCGGAATTGCTGGGGTTCTTATTGGCCATTGTGCGTTTTTTGTTCCGGTGGAAAGGCGCAAACTTTAGCGGCGCCAGCGACTGTGAACAAGTCTGTACAAGTCGTCCTTATATGCGTCAATTGTGGTAGAATCGCCCGCTTGATCGGGGTCCGTGACTTGCTGGCCCCACCAGATTCAAGCTTGATGCTGTTTTTACCCCTTTGAGGGCGGCAGTTTCTGGCGGAGCCGGGGCCAACCCGCTGGCGGCGTTAACGATAAGGAATGCCTGAAAATATGGGCGAATTAGCCAAAGAAATTTCTCCGATTAATATCGAAGAAGAGCTGAAGCAATCCTACCTCGACTATGCGATGAGCGTAATCGTGGGCCGTGCGCTGCCGGACGTGCGCGACGGGCTCAAGCCGGTGCACCGGCGCGTGCTCTACGCAATGAACGAACTCAAGAACGACTGGAACAAGCCGTACAAAAAATCTGCGCGTGTTGTGGGCGACGTAATTGGTAAATACCACCCGCATGGTGATAGCGCGGTGTATGACACCATCGTACGTATGGCTCAGCCGTTCTCTCTGCGGTACATGCTCGTAGATGGCCAGGGTAACTTCGGTTCTATTGATGGCGATAGCGCGGCAGCCATGCGATACACCGAAATCCGCATGGACAAGCTGGCGCATGAGCTGCTGTCCGATCTGGACAAGGAAACCGTCAATTTTGTCGACAACTACGATGGCTCCGAGCAGATGCCGGAAGTGTTGCCGTCGCGAGTGCCCAACCTGCTGGTAAACGGTTCTTCCGGTATCGCGGTCGGTATGGCTACCAATATCCCACCGCACAACCTGAGTGAAGTGGTTAAGGGTTGTCTGGCGCTGATCGACAACAGTGAGCTGTCTGTCGACGAGTTGATGGAATATATTCCGGGCCCGGATTTCCCCACAGGCGCCATTATCAATGGCCGCGCCGGTATCCTGCTGGCCTACCGCACCGGCCGCGGACGTATCTATATCCGCGCAAAGGCGGAAGTGCTGCGCGATGATAAGTCTGGTCGTGAGACCATCATTGTTCACGAAATTCCATACCAGCTGAACAAGGCGCGCCTGATCGAGCGTATTGCTGAGTTGGTAAAAGAGAAGAAGATCGAAGGTATATCCGAGCTGCGCGACGAGTCGGATAAAGATGGCCTGCGCATTGTCATCGAACTCAAGCGCGGTGAGCTGGGCGATGTTGTTTTGAACAACCTCTATTCTCAGACCCAGCTGGAAAGCGTTTTTGGTATCAATATGGTGGCGCTGGTCGATGGCCAGCCCAAACTGTTGAACCTGAAAGAGCTGCTGGAATATTTCATTCGCCATCGTCAGGAAGTAGTAACCCGCCGTACTGTATACCTGCTGCGCAAGGCGCGTGAGCGCGGGCATATCCTGGAAGGCCTGGCGATTGCCATCTCCAATATCGACCCGGTGATCGAGCTGATCAAGTCCTCCGCGACGCCGGCCGACGCCCGCGAAGCACTGTTGGCCAAAGGTTGGCCGGTAGGTGAGGTGCAGCAGTTCCTGGAGCGTGCCGGTGCTGATGCCTGTCGTCCGGACGATCTGCCGAAAGAATTTGGTATGCGCGATGACGCTTACTACCTGTCACCGGCCCAGGCGCAGGCAATTCTCGAGTTGCGCCTGCACCGTCTGACCGGCATGGAGCACGACAAGCTGCTGGCTGAATACAGTGAGCGCCTGGAGCAGATCGCCGAATACCTGGAAATCCTGGGCAGCCCTGTGCGCTTGATGGAAGTGATTCGCGAAGAGCTGGAAGTGCTGGAAAAAGAGTATGGCGATGAGCGCCGTACCGACATCGTGGCTTCCCGCCAGGATCTTTCTGTAGAAGACCTGATTACCCCGGAAGACAAGGTTGTTACCATCTCGCATGGTGGCTACGCCAAGAGCCAGCCACTGGCCGATTATCAAGCCCAGCGCCGCGGCGGTATGGGTAAGTCGGCGACTCAGGTAAAAGACGAAGATTTCGTTGAGCACCTGCTGATTGCCAACTCCCACGACACAATTTTGTGCTTCTCCAATAAGGGTAAGGTGTATTGGCTGAAGGTGTACGAAGTACCCACCGCTGGCCGTGCCTCCCGTGGCCGCCCGATGGTGAACATGCTACCGCTGGAAGAAGATGAGCGCATCAGCAGCATGATGCCGGTGTCGGAATACGATGAAGACCACTTTATTTTCTTTGCGACCGCGAACGGTACCGTGAAGAAAACCCCGCTGACTGCATTTGCGCGCCCACGTAGCGTGGGGCTGCGGGCAATCGAGCTGGAAGAAACCGATCGCCTGGTGGCAACCGCTATTACCGACGGTAGTCGCGATGTGTTGCTGTTAACCAGTGCTGGTAAGGCCGCGCGTTTTGCCGAAGAAAATGTCCGTTCCATGGGGCGTGTGTCCCGTGGTGTGCGCGGTATCCGCATGGCTGAAGGTGTTTCCGTAATTTCCATGGTGATCCCGGAAGAGGGTGGTTCGGTGATGATGGTCACCGAAAATGGTTACGGTAAGCGTACTTCGACCGCCGACTTCCCAACCAAGGGACGCGGTACCCAAGGTGTAATCGCGATCGCGGAAAGTGAGCGTAACGGCGCTTTGGTTGGTGCCTGTCAGGTGCACCCGGGTGAAGAAATCATGCTGATTTCTGATCAGGGCACACTGGTTCGTACCCGCGTCGATGAGGTTTCTGTGCTTGGGCGGAATACCCAAGGCGTGCGTGTCATTCGTTTGAAGAGTGGCGAGCAGCTGGTTGGCCTGGCGCGGATCCAGGAGACCGATGATGAAGAAGGTGAGGGTGCCGGAGACGGCGCTGCCGAGGAGTAACCTCTGATCCCGATTTATCTCAAAAAGGCTGCGAATCTTCGCGGCCTTTTTTGACTTTAGTGGCTGGCGTTTTCTTGCTGGCGAAAGCTTTGTAATCGGCAGGGGTGAAAACGAGGTTTGTAGATCTCGTGATTCGGCTCTTGGCCAAAGTTTTAATTCAATCTGTTTTCTCTGTGGAAGTGAATCAATGAGAAAGTTCAATTTCTGTGCGGGACCTGCGGCGTTGCCGGAGCCGGTATTGCGGCAGGCACAGGAAGAATTGCTGGACTGGCAAGGGCTGGGCTGTTCCGTAATGGAAGTTAGCCATCGCTCGCCGGAGTTTACCCAGGTGGCGGAAACTGCCGAGCAGGACCTGCGGGATTTGTTGGCAATCCCAGATAACTACAAGGTGCTGTTCCTGCAGGGTGGTGCTACCGGCCAGTTTAGCGCCATTCCCTGGAACCTGTTTGGCGGTGCCAGTAAGACGGCAGACTATATCCATACCGGGCAGTGGGCTGCCAAAGCGATCAAGGAGGCGCGTCGCTACGGTAACGTGAATATAGTGGCGTCCTCTGAGGATCAGAACTTTAGCTATGCGCCGGCTGCGGATAGCTGGCAGGAAAGCGCCGATGCCGCGTACTTCCACTATACGCCGAACGAGACGATTGGTGGCGTAGAGTTCCCTTATGTTCCCGAGGTGAAAAGCCCGCTGGTTGCGGATATGTCGTCGACCATTCTTTCTCAGTCCATTCCGGTCGATAAGTTTGGTTTTATCTATGCGGGAGCACAAAAGAACATTGGTCCATCCGGTATTGCCGTGGGTATCGTGCGTGATGACCTGCTGGATCGCGCGTTGCCCGATATCCCGCGCAGTCTCAATTGGAAAATTGCTGCCGACGGTGGCTCTATGGACAACACGCCGCCGACCTTTGCCTGGTATCTGTCGGGGCTGGTGTTTAAATGGCTGAAAGCCCAGGGTGGTGTACCCGCAATGGCGGAACTCAGCGAGAAGAAGTCCGCATTACTGTATGAGTTCCTCGATCGCAGTGAGTTTTTCTCCAGTCCGGTGGCGAAGGAAAGCCGGTCGCGCATGAATGTGCCGTTTGTGCTTGCAGACGAAAAGCTGGACAAGCAATTCTTGAGTGAGTCGGAAGCGGCCGGGCTGCTCAATCTGAAAGGGCATCGTTCCGTGGGTGGTATGCGTGCGTCCCTGTACAACGCCGTGCCATTAGAGGCGGTGGAAGCCCTGGTGGCCTTTATGGCCGACTTTGAGCAACGTCATGGTTAATGAGCGCCTTTGTGGCGATTTAGTAATGGAATATACGGATTTAGGCGAGAGTTATGTCTGAAGATAAGCCAAAGCAGGATCCGCGCCTGCTGGAACTCCGCGATCGCATCGACGGTCTCGATAGTGATATCGCGCGACTGATTTCTGAGCGTGCCAATTGCGCGTTGGAAGTTGCTGAAGTCAAAAAGAGTAACGGCGAGGAAGCGCTGTATTACCGTCCGGAGCGCGAAGCCCAGGTGTTGCGTCGCGCGATGCAGCGCAATGCGGGCCCACTGACCGATGAAGAAATGGCGCGTCTGTTTCGCGAAATCATGTCGGCCTGCCTCGCGCTGGAAGAACCAATTAAGGCTGCGTATCTGGGGCCGGAAGGCACCTTTACCCAGCAGGCGGCCCTCAAGCATTTTGGTCACTCCGCGGTGTCCAAGCCATTGGCTGCGATTGATGAGGTGTTTCGCGAGGTAGAGGCCGGTGCCGTAAATTACGGAGTGGTGCCGGTAGAGAACTCCACTGAGGGCGTGGTGAACCATACCCTCGACAACTTTATGACCTCCAATCTGAAGATTTGCGGTGAGGTGGAGTTGCGAATTCACCAGCACCTGATGATTTCTGATATCACTCGTAAGGACTCCATTACCCGCATTTACTCGCACGCGCAGAGCCTGGCGCAGTGCCGCAAGTGGTTGGATTCCTACTATCCGAACGTGGAGCGTGTCGCGGTTGCTAGTAATGCAGAGGCAGCCAGGCGGGTAAAGGGTGAGTGGAACGCTGCGGCAATTGCCGGTGATATGGCGGCCGACATGTATGGCCTCAAGATTCTCAATGAGAAAATTGAAGATCGTCCGGATAACTCGACTCGTTTCCTGATCATCGGCTCTCAGGAAGTGCCGCCCAGTGGTGACGATAAAACTTCGCTGATGGTGTCCATGCGCAACGAGCCGGGTGCGTTGCACGACCTGCTGGTGCCGTTCCAGAACCACAATATTGACCTGACGCGGGTGGAAACCCGTCCCTCACAAAGCGGTAACTGGACCTATGTGTTCTTTATCGATTTTTTCGGGCATCGCGACAGCGAAAATGTCGCTGCGGCGCTGAAGGATGTGGGGGCCTGTGCGTCCGATATGAAGGTGCTCGGCTCCTATCCGCGCGGAGTGCTGTAAATGTCGGCGATGGATGCTGCTGGACGGAAAGCCTCGGGCCAAATCGGTCGCTTGGTCGTCGTTGGTCTCGGGTTGATCGGTGGCAGTTTGGCGCTGGGCTTGAAAGCAGCCAGTGGTTGTCGCGAAGTTATCGGCGTTGCGCGTCGTCAGCAAACCTGTGAGCAAGCGGTTGCGCTTGGTGTGGTGGATCGTGCGGTTACCGAGATCGCCCAGGTGCTTCCCGAGCTGGAAGCGGGCGATGTGGTTTTTGTCGCCGTACCCACACTTTCCGTTGAGTCGGTGTTTGCACAGCTGAAAGATCAGCTACCTGCTGGCGTTACCGTCACCGATGGTGCCAGTGTGAAGGGCAGCGTCATTGCTGCAGCGGAAAATGTCTGGGGTGAGGTGCCGGAGTTTCTGGTGCCCGGTCACCCGATTGCGGGGTCTGAGCAAAGTGGCGTCACCGCCGCACGTGACGACTTATACATTGCCCACCGAATTATTCTCACGCCGCTTGAAAATACTGCTTCAGAGTATGTCCAGCGTATAGAGCGTATGTGGCAGGCCGTCGGTGCAGAAGTGCTTAGTATGCCTGTTGTCGAGCACGATGAAGTACTTGCTGCGACCAGCCACTTGCCGCACGTGATTGCATTCGGTCTAGTGGATACTCTCGCGCACGATGCGGAAAACGAAAATATTTTTCGCTATGCCGCTGGCGGCTTCCGGGACTTTACCCGTATTGCCTCCAGTGACCCAGTGATGTGGCGTGACATTATGCTCGCCAATCGCGATGCCATTTTAAAATCCATCGATCTCTACACCTCCAATCTGGGTTCCTTGCGCAGTGCCATTGCCAGCGGCGACAGCGAACACCTGATGGGGGTTTTTACCCGGGCCAAGGCGGCGCGGGATCACTTTACAAAAATGCTGGCCAAAAAAGCGTATACGGAAACTATGGAAGCGAAGGAAGTAACTTTTGTCGCCCAGCCGGGCGGTGCGGTAAATGGTGATCTGCGGGTGCCGGGAGACAAGTCCATGTCACACCGCTCAATTATGCTGGGTTCCCTGGCGGAAGGTGTCACCGAAGTGGAAGGATTCCTGGAAGGGGAAGATGCCTTGGCCACACTCCAGTCGTTCCGCGACATGGGGGTTGTAATTGAGGGGCCGGTAAATGGTCGCGTCACTATCCACGGTGTAGGTGTGCACGGCCTGCAGGCACCTCCTGGCCCGCTATACGTTGGCAATTCCGGAACCTCCATGCGATTGCTGGCGGGTCTGTTGGCAGGGCAGCAGTTTGATACCGTGTTAACTGGGGATGAGTCCCTGACCAAGCGCCCTATGAATCGCGTAGCCAACCCGTTGCGTGAAATGGGTGCCGTTGTTGAGACTGCCGAAGAGGGGCGGCCGCCGCTCAAGATCCGTGGTGGCAGCGCCTTGAAAGCCATTGATTACACCTTGCCGATGGCAAGTGCTCAGGTGAAGTCCTGCGTGCTGCTGGCGGGCCTTTATGCCGATGGTGAAACCAGTACGACTGAGCCGGCTCCTACCCGCGACCACACCGAGCGTATGCTGTCCGGCTTTGGCTACGATGTGCGCCGTGACGGCCCGCGCGCGAGTCTGCAGGGTGGTGGCAAGTTGGCGGCTTGTCATATCGATGTGCCGGCAGATATCTCCTCCGCGACCTTCTTTATGGTGGCGGCGTCCATTGCCCCAGGGTCCGATGTGCTGCTACGGCATGTGGGTATCAATCCAACGCGCGATGGTGCCATCAATATTCTGCGTGCTATGGGTGCCGACATTACCCTGGAAAATACCCGTGAAGTTGGCGGTGAGCCGGTAGCGGATATTCGCGTACGCTACGCGCCCTTAAAAGGTATCAAGATCCCCGAAGATCAGGTGCCCCTGGCCATTGATGAGTTCCCGGCGATCTTTGTGGCGGCATCCTGCGCCGAAGGTGAAACCGTATTGACTGGTGCGGAAGAGCTGCGGGTGAAGGAAAGTGACCGAATTCAGGCGATGGCCGACGGCCTCAAGGTCCTGGGGGTGGATGCCGAGCCGACACGTGATGGCATCGTGATTCAGGGTAAAGGTGGTAGTGACCAACCTGCCGTATTCGGCGGGGGCGAGGTAGATAGCCTGGGTGATCACCGTATTGCCATGTCTTTTGCTGTGGCCGCCTTACGCGCCGGCGCGGACATCCGAATCAAGCATTGCGCCAATGTGGCGACATCCTTCCCCAATTTCGCCGAGTTGGCTCAGGGAGCCGGGATGAATCTGGAGGTGCGTTAAGCGCATCGGTCCTTCATATGGGGTGCGCAAAGCGCACCTCGACAAATTTTTCTGCCAACTGCAATGCCAGCCAACTAAAGTAGTATCGAATTAGTGATGACTGATATGACCACCAACGCTTCAACATCCACCGTACCCGCACCGGTTGTGACCATCGATGGCCCAAGTGGCTCTGGCAAGGGCACCATCGCCAAGTTACTGGCCGACAAGCTCGGCTTCTCCTTGTTGGATTCCGGAGCCTTGTACCGCCTGACGGCGTTGGCAGCACTGAACGCCGGTGCTCATCTGGAGGATGAGTTAGCGGTTGCCAAGATTGCCGCGAACCTAGATATCCGCTTTGCCATCGCCGGTGGCGAGGTGAGTGCAGTCCTGGCAGGTGAGGATGTCAGTCGCGATATTCGCATGGAGCGAGTCAGCATGGCTGCGTCCAAGGTGGCGGCTTTGCCTGCGGTGCGCGAGGCACTACTGCAGCGCCAGCGCGACTTCCGCGCGCTGCCGGGGCTGGTGGCGGACGGGCGTGATATGGGTACGACCGTATTTCCTGACGCGCCGGTCAAGGTCTTTCTGACAGCGAGCGCGGAAGAGCGTGCGCGCCGCCGTTTCGATCAGTTGCAGGGTAGGGGGGTTTCTGTTAGCCTCCGCGACCTGCTGGAGGACATCCGCGCCCGGGATGACCGGGATATGAACCGCGCAGCCTCCCCATTAGCCCCGGCAGAAGATGCTGTGGTGCTGGATAGCACGGACATCGATATTGACGGTGTTCTGCAAAAAGTGCTCGAGCTGGTACAAAAAAACATCAGTTGAGCCAGACTGGAAACAGTTTTTTAGATTTTGATTTTTAACAACAGCGGCCGGGGTCAGCCAGAATTGCCCGGCCGCTGTTGTAATCTAACCCGCGTGCTGGCAGCGCGGCGGGGTCTGAGCTGAAGATTGACTACGTTTTACAGTCATCCACGGCCGGGCCTACCCAAATAGGTATGAGTAATGACCGAGAACTTTGCTGAGTTATTTGAAGAAAGCTTGAAGAGTGTTGAGATGGCGCCTGGCGCTATCGTGACCGGTATGGTTATCGACATCGATAAAGACTGGGTAACCGTTCACGCGGGCCTGAAGTCTGAAGGTGTTATTCCTGCAGAGCAGTTCAAAAACGAAAAAGGCGAAGTCGATCTGCAGATCGGCGACGAAGTACAGGTTGCCCTGGAAGCCGTAGAAGATGGCTTCGGTGAAACCCGTCTGTCCCGCGAAAAAGCCAAGCGCGCTGAAGCCTGGAAAATCCTCGACGCTGCACACGCTGCAGACGAAGTGGTTAAAGGTGTTATCAGCGGCAAGGTTAAAGGTGGCTTTACTGTTGACGTTGCCAATATCCGCGCGTTCCTGCCGGGTTCTCTGGTAGACGTTCGTCCGGTTCGCGATACCGCGCACCTGGAAGGCAAAGAGCTCGACTTCAAAGTGATCAAGCTGGACGCCAAGCGCAACAACGTTGTTGTTTCCCGTCGCGCCGTGATGGAAGCAGCCAACAGCGAAGAGCGTGAAGCACTGCTGGCCAGCCTGCAAGAAGGTATGGCGATCAAGGGTATCGTGAAGAATCTGACCGACTACGGTGCATTCGTAGATCTGGGCGGTATCGACGGCCTGCTGCACATCACCGATATGGCTTGGAAGCGCATCAAGCACCCGAGCGAGATCGTGAACGTTGGCGACGAAATCGAAGTAAAAGTACTGAAGTTCGACCGCGAGCGCAGCCGTGTATCTTTGGGCCTGAAGCAGCTGGGCGAAGATCCTTGGGTATCCATCAAGCAGCGTTACCCGGAGAACAGCCGCGTGAAGGCTGTGATCACCAACCTGACCGACTACGGCTGCTTCGCCGAGCTGGAAGAAGGTGTGGAAGGTCTGGTACACGTTTCCGAAATGGATTGGACCAACAAGAACATCCACCCGTCCAAAGTTGTCAACGTTGGCGACGAGGTAGAGGTGATGATTCTGGATATCGACGAAGAGCGTCGTCGTATCTCCCTGGGTATCAAGCAGTGTCAGGAAAATCCGTGGGATGCCTTCGCGCGTAAATTCGCTAAAGGCGACAAGATCTCCGGTAAGATCAAGTCCATCACTGACTTCGGTATCTTCATTGGTCTGGACGGCAGCATCGACGGTCTGGTTCACCTGTCCGACATCTCTTGGAACGAAGCGGGCGAAGAAGCTGTTCGCAAGTTCAAGAAAGGCGACGAGCTGGAAACCGTTATCCTGGGTATCGACTCCGACCGCGAGCGTATCTCCCTGGGTATCAAGCAGCTGGAATCCGATCCGTTCTCTGATTACGTAACCACCAACGATCGCGGCAGCATCGTAATGGGTACCATCAAAGAAGTTGATGCCAAGCAAGCCATCATCACCCTGGCGGACGAAGTAGAAGGCGTTCTGCGCGCTTCTGAAATCAGCCGCGACAAGGTTGAAGATGCTCGCAATGCCCTGAAAGAAGGCGAAGAAGTAGAGACCAAGATCACCAGTGTGGATCGTAAGAACCGCGTGATCAGCCTCTCCATCAAAGCTAAGGATCAGGACGACGAGAAGCAGGCCATCAAGGACCACAGCAAGAAGCAGGCTGAACAGGTTCAGCCGGCGACTATCGGTGACCTGATCAAGGCCCAGATGAATAACAAGGACTAATAGTCTCTTGTTATTAAAGCTTTCTTCTCCATGAGATGAAGCTATGCGAAAGCCGGACTGGGGTTGCCCAGTCCGGCTTTCTATTAGATGATTGCCGCTATTCCAGAATAATCAATGACTTAGAAAGGATTGCGGATAGCATGACCAAATCTGAACTGATCGAAAAGATCGCTCTGAGGTTGGATCAGCTGCCGGTGAAGGATGTAGAGCTGGCGGTCAAAGTCATGCTGGACACGATGTCGTGTGTTCTGGCTGAAGGGGAGCGGATAGAAATTCGTGGTTTTGGCAGTTTTTCACTGCACTACCGTGCGCCGCGGACCGGGCGTAACCCCAAAACCGGTGACTCCGTCGAGCTGGCGGGGAAATATGTGCCTCACTTCAAACCGGGAAAAGAGCTCAGGGATAGAGTTAACCAGCAAATGCAGCGCGATACGCTAGAGAGTGCGTAATTGCCGAGCTGGGCACAGTGAACTAACACTGTAACGGAATATAGATTTTCACACTTCTTCCGGAATCGGAGGTTCGTTTGTCATTTCTGCGCTGGATATCGCGTTTATTGTTCGGGATATTGGCCCTGGTGTGCATTGCGCTGGGTGTCTATTTCGCCGTCGATAACCCCGAAAGTATTACCCCACGGTTTGCCGGTTATCCCCTGTTTGCGGGAAGCGTCGGATTCTGGCTCATTGGTTTTCTGCTGATTGGCGCATTATTGGGCTTTATAGCCAGCTTGTTGCCGTATTGGACCGAGCGCCACCGGGTTAAGGCGCTGGAACGCCAACTGCTGCGCACTGAGCGCGAATTGCACACCGTACGCCGCCAGGTAGCTGGAGATTGAGTTGAGCGACCTGACCTTTTTCATTTTCATTTTTTCGGCCATCGCCATTGGGTGGTATCTGGGGCGTAAAAGTGGCAAAAAGAAAGGTGCCAAGAATCGGCAGCACAAGGCCCTGGCGCAATCCTATGCTCAGGGGTTGAATTACCTGCTTAGTGAGCGCCACGATGATGCCATCGAAAAATTTATCGATGGTCTTGAAGTAAGTAGCGCTACCTTCGAAACCCACCTGGCTCTCGGAAACCTCCTGCGTCGGCGTGGCGAGCACGACCAGGCTATCCGGGTGCATCAGAACCTGCTGGCCCGTCCCAGCCTTAATCGCATTAGCCAGCAGAAGGCGCAACTGGAACTGGCGCGAGATTATATTGCAGCCGGTTGGTTGGACAGGGCCGAGCGCCTGCTGCAAGAGCTTGTCGAGACGTCATCGGAGCTGCGCAGCACCAGTCTGGAATACCTGATTGAGGTCTACCGTGACGAGCGTGAATGGGCCAAAGGAATTCACGCGGTCAACCTGTTGCATGGCCGCCGCTTCAAGCGCTTGCCCAGCGAATGGGCTCCGATTCAGGCCCACTTTTGCTGCGAATTGGCGGAAGAGGCCATAAATGCGAAAGATTACCTGAGCGCACGTAAGCATATTGATGCGGCACTCGGTTATGATCGTCACTCTGTCCGTGCAAATCTGTTACTTGGCCGTCTGGAGCATATCCTGGGGCGTCCTCGGGAGGCTATCAAGGTACTGGAGCGTGTCCCCAAGCAGAACCCGGATTACATCCCAGAAATTCTTGAATTGCTGATCACCTGTTACGAAGCGATAGGGGATGAGCGAGGACTTGAGCACTACTTAGAGGCGCTGCAGAAAGAGCATCCGTCAAACAGTGTTCTTATCGCGCTGACCGATCTTATTCATCAGCAGCAGAGTGAGACGGAGGCAGCTGCCTATATGGGTAAGCAGCTGGCTATGCGGCCTTCATTGCGGGGGCTAGGTCACTTTCTCAATCTACATATCGATAGTGCCGAGGGGCGTGCGCGAGACAACCTGTTTCTGCTGAAAAGCTTAGTCGATCAATTGATCGCCAGCAGACCCCACTATCGTTGCAATAATTGCGGTTTCTCTGGCAATCAATTGCACTGGTTATGCCCTAGTTGCAAGCGCTGGGATACCGTCCGTTCGGTAAAAGGAATTGAGGGCGAGTAACTTCCGTTGCTGCCCTTCGTTCATCATCATATTCAAGCACTGAGGTGTTCCTTGACTGATTCTGTTTCTTCTCCTGTCATCGTGGCATTGGATTACGATAATGCGGAAGATGCCCTGGCGATGGCCGGGCGACTCGATCCGGCGGTTTGCCGGGTCAAAGTGGGTAAAGAGCTGTTTACCATTGCTGGTCCTGATTTGGTGCGTAAATTGGTGGCCAGTGGTTTTGAGGTTTTTCTGGATCTCAAATTTCATGATATTCCCAATACAGTTGCTGCCGCAGTTCGCGCCGCGGCCAATCTCGGGGTTTGGATGGTAAACGTCCACGCTTCCGGCGGTGAGCGTATGATGCAGGCAGCCCGAGCTGTGCTGGAGCCTTTTGGAGAAATGCGTCCGCTGCTGATTGGGGTGACCGTACTCACGAGCACTGCTGAGGAAGAATTGGCACCGGTAGGGGTTACGCGCGGGCTCGATGAGCAAGTGGTGGCCCTAGCGAAGCTTGCCAAAGAAAGTGGTTTGGATGGAGTGGTGTGTTCCGCGCGCGAGGCGAGCGCACTCAAGGCGGAATGTGGTAAAGGCTTTGCCCTGGTGACACCGGGAATCCGTCCAGCGGGCTCGGCGGCAGATGATCAGCGTAGAATCGTGACGCCAGTCGATGCCGTGAAGGGAGGTGCTGATTATCTGGTGATTGGTCGACCCATCACCGCTGCTGAAAATCCGGGCGAGGCGTTAGGTGCAATTGTTGATGACCTGCATCAAGCCCAGAATTGACACGGTTGTTCAGGGTAGGTGACGAGGTGTATGTGGCTGTAATGGCGTGTAATCGTTTCAGGATCAAAAGCAGCCAAATTGTTTGGTAAAGTCACTGCGCCTGTGGAGTTTGTTGGTCCCACGGATTGAAGACCAAGCAACGCTGTCGAATGCCCGGATGGATAGGGTGCTCGTGATCAGCGTATTAAAGACTGCAAAAAAGGATTTTGTTATGAAGTTGTTTCGTATCCCCGTCGCCGTTCTGATCGCCATTACTTTGACGTTGAGTGCGTTGCCTTCTTTTGCTGCGGAAGAGGCCGTGGTGAAGGAGGTGGAAGTGGTGAGTCTGAATACGGCCACTGCGGAAGAATTGGCTGATGCTCTGGATGGTGTCGGTGTGACCCGAGCGGAATTAATTGTTCAGTATCGGGAGGAGAACGGCAGTTTTTCCAGCGTGGAAGAGCTGCTGGAAATCAAGGGTATCGGGGTTGCCACGCTGGAGAAGAATAAGAGTCGGATCCAGCTATAAGTGACCGAGAAGTACAGCGCCTGAGGGCGCTGTCTTTTTGTTCTTAGGGGAGAGGATTGTCCTCAATGTTTATGGGGTAGGACGCATTCTCGATGTCTCGCGCGCCTGATCTAGATTGTGGGCCATACCGTGCTCGATGAAGCTAATTCGGGTAGAGGTGCTGAGATTCAGGTTGCTATTACTGGTTTGTTTTCAGGCGAAAAGTTGTATCAAGAGCTTTTCTGGGTGGCAAAGGGCTGGCCCCATCTCTAGTTAGTATGGGGGCGGACGAGGTGCGCCTGTCAACTGTATGGGGCTCGGTTTATGAGATTGGTGCGCTATAAGGTTGTCGGCAGTCAGAATGCAATCTATAGGGTAGTAAGGTTGGAGTAGGGCAGGCAATAAAAAACCCCGCTACCTGAAAAGGCGCGGGGTTTTTATTTGGCTCCGCCTGCTGGGCTCGAACCAGCGACCCAATGATTAACAGTCATTTGCTCTACCAACTGAGCTAAGGCGGAATTTTTGGTTGAGTTGCTTCTCTTGGAAGTAGCTCGAATAGAGCAGCGCTCTAAATAAAAACCCCGTAGCCATTCCGGGCTCCGGGGTTTTTGAATTTGGCTCCGCCTGCTGGGCTCGAACCAGCGACCCAATGATTAACAGTCATTTGCTCTACCAACTGAGCTAAGGCGGAACTGTACCTGATCGGCGGTTTGGTGTCCGTCTCGGTCAGATGGCGCGTATCTTATAGAGCACCCCAGAACAGGTCAACCCCTTTATCCAAAAATAACTCTTTGATTTTTCAGTGTTTATTTTCTCGCCGTCACGGGAGTGGTAAGACGGCATTTGTCCCTTGGTGGCGTACGCGCCTACAATTTCCCACTTCCCGCGGCGTTTATGATGCGGGAAGATGTCGTCAGAATTGATTGGTGAGAAGTCTATGGAACCTCGTCCGTTTGAAGTGGCCAGTAAGTACGAGCCGGCCGGTGACCAGCCAGCCGCAATTGAGTCTCTGGTCGAGGGGGTAGGGGACGGCCTCGCTCATCAGACCCTTTTGGGGGTGACCGGTTCGGGTAAAACCTTCACGATGGCCAATGTGATTGCGCGCTTGCAGCGTCCCGCAATTGTCATGGCGCACAACAAGACACTAGCCGCACAGTTGTACGGTGAATTGAAGGAGTTCTTTCCGCGCAACGCAGTGGAGTATTTCGTCTCCTACTACGACTACTACCAGCCAGAGGCCTATGTACCGTCTTCAGATACCTTTATCGAGAAAGACGCTTCGGTCAACGAGCATATCGAGCAGATGCGCCTGTCGGCGACCAAGGCGCTGATCGAGCGCAAAGATGTCATCGTCGTGGCTACGGTATCTGCCATTTACGGTCTCGGCGATCCGGACAAATACCTCAAAATGGTATTGCATATTGATCGCGGTGATATTGTTGACCAGCGAACCATTTTGCGCAGGTTGGCGGAACTCCAGTACACCCGCAATGACGCCGATTTTCGGCGCGCCACCTATCGGGTGCGCGGAGATATCATCGATATCTATCCCGCTGACTCGGATTTGGAAGCAGTGCGGCTCTCCTTGTTCGACGAGGAAATTGAAGAGATTACGCTGTTTGACCCGCTTACCGGTGAGGTGCTGAGCAAGGTGCCGCGCATCACGATATTCCCCAAGTCCCACTATGTGACACCGCGGGAAACCATTGTCAGCGCAATCGACCAGATCAAGGATGAGCTCAAGGGGCGGCTGGAGCAGCTCCGCGATAACAGTAAATTGCTCGAAGCGCAGCGTCTGGAGCAGCGCACCAAGTATGATCTGGAGATGATGCAGGAACTCGGCTACTGCAATGGCGTCGAGAACTACTCGCGCTACCTTTCGGGTCGCGACACCGGGCAGCCGCCACCCACACTATTTGATTATCTGCCACACGACTCGTTGTTGTTTATCGATGAGAGTCATGTGACGGTGCCGCAAATTGGCGGTATGTATCGCGGCGACCGCTCGCGCAAGGAAACGCTAGTGGAATACGGTTTTCGTTTACCTTCGGCGCTGGATAATCGTCCACTTAAGTTTGAGGAGTGGGAGAATCTTTCACCGCAAACGATTTTTGTGTCGGCGACGCCGGGCAAATACGAAGCGGAGCATGCGGGTGCGGTAGTAGAGCAGGTGGTACGGCCTACAGGTTTGGTCGACCCGGAAGTGGAGGTGCGTCCTGCGGCGACCCAGGTGGACGATACACTCTCGGAGATTCACAAATGTGTCGATAAAGATCAGCGTGTGTTGATTACTGTACTTACCAAGCGCATGGCTGAAGATCTTACCGAGTATCTGCAAGATAGCGGAGTACGTGTACGTTATTTGCACTCCGATATCGACACTGTGGAGCGGGTGGAAATTATTCGCGACCTGCGTATTGGTGAATTCGATGTGCTGGTAGGGATTAACCTCCTGCGCGAGGGGCTGGATATGCCAGAGGTTGCTCTGGTGTCCATTTTTGATGCTGATAAGGAAGGGTTCTTGCGTTCCGATCGTTCACTTATCCAGACGATCGGCCGTGCGGCCCGTAATTTGGAAGGACGGGCCATCCTGTATGCGGATAAAGTGACCGACTCCATGCGTCGCGCATTGGATGAAACCCAGCGTAGACGTGAAAAGCAGTTGGCGCACAACGCTGAGCACGGAATTACCCCCAAAGGCATTCGCAAAAGTGTCGCGGATATTCTCGAGGGCGCAGTGGCTCCGGGTGTGCCGGCGCGCGGACGCCGTAAAGTGGCTGAGAAGGGTGCGGATTACAAGGCGGACCAGAAGCCCCTTACGGACCAGCAGCGCTGGACGCGTATTGAAGAGCTGGAAGAGCAAATGTATAACCACGCTAAAAACCTGGAATTTGAAGCGGCCGCCAAGCTGCGTGACGAAATCACCAAGTTGAAAGATGGTGCTTGATTGAGCTTCCGGGCAGCGTGATGGGGAAAATGGAAAGGGGGCAGAAAGCCCCCTGTTTTTGTTTGATTTTCTTGGTAACAGCTTCGCTGTAAATGAAATCGGATATCTATATTGCGGAGAGTTGCAGATCCGGTTGAAGCGCTTTCCGGTTATTTGGAGTTTTTTCTGAGCAGGCTCAGGCTACCAATAATAATGCCCATACCGACAAGGTGATAGGCCCCAAATGGTTCCCCTAGAATCCATGCGGCGGCGAATAGGGTAAATACTGGGCCGATACTGCTAATCGCACCAGTCTTGGTTGAACCTATATGTTCAATTGCTGCATTCAGTAGCAAGGTGGGTAGTACGGTGCATACAAATGCCACGGTAAGCGCATAGGCATATACCGGCCAGGGTTGGACCAAGCGCCTGAAATCCCCCTGAATTGAAAAGTGCATCATGATTGCGGCACTGGCCGCCAACATGGCTAGCGCAGTAAATTGCTGGCTTCCGAGCCGGCGAATGATGCCTTCGCTGAATGTTACATAGGTAGCGAAGCATAATGCGCTGCCAAATGCGAGTAGGGCTCCCCAGCTGAGCGCAGAAACTGGAGCCCAGGCAGGCACCGGCGCGCCCGTACTAAAGCCCTGATCCTGCCAGTAGATCATAAGGATCCCACAGTAAGCCCCGGCTACGCAGAGAAGTTCCCTTCGGCTGGGTTGCCTGCCAAGGAAAAGAAATCCAAGCAGCAGAACCAACGTAGGGTACAAATAGAGGATCAAGCGTGCAAAGTTTGCACTGATATAGCGCAGGCTCTGCAGGTCGAGGTAGCTGGCGAGATAGTAGCTACATACTCCCAGTGCGATAACCTTTGCCCAGTCATTGCTGGGCATAGGTGTCCAGTTTTTATTGGCAGAGATATAGATTGCGATGGCCAAATAGAAAGGTAAGGCAAACACCATGCGCAGCAATATAAGAGTCTCTACATCGACACCGTAGCGATAGGCAAGCTTTACAAAAATAGCTTTTAGGGCAAAAAGGGCCGCAGCCCCCAGCGCCATCATCAGTCCTGCAGATACCCCTTGCGTTGGCTGTTGATCTGATTGGATCACCACTTATCCCATACTAATGAACTGATTATTGGTGTTGCGATTCCACTGGGAAGGCCCGGATAGCGATATTACCGCGTATTACACCGAGTATGTTGATTACCTGTGATATTAGTCTGGCAATATCTGTATAGAGGTAGTATCGGTTTCATCGATAGATTTAATTGTGCGCAAAATACAAAATAATTATATAAAAGAGTGTCTTAATGTTACTGTTTGATTGCTATACCGCGAAAGGCGGGTGTCTGCGAATAATCAAATAAATTTTTTGTTTTGGCTCAATCGTTAGGTTGAGTTGCGGCGCTTTAATAATGATAAAAGTCTCAGAGTTGCGTCGGGAATATGGTAGTGGTGACGCTCAGGTGGTGGCGCTGCAATCGGTATCCCTTGAAATTGCGGAAAACGAGTTTGTAGCCATCATGGGGGCTTCGGGCTCGGGTAAGTCTACCTTGATGAATATCCTCGGTTGTCTGGATCAGCAGACGTCCGGGGGATATTGGCTGGATGGGCAAGCCGTAGGCAGCTATGACGATGCGGCACTTTCCCATATACGCAATCGCAATATCGGTTTTATCTTCCAGACATTTCATCTCTTGCCTCGCCTGTCAGCATTGCGAAATGTGATGCTGCCTTTGCGCTATAGCGATATTTCCGAGCAGGAGGCTGAATCTCGGGCGCGCACGATGCTGGATCGTGTGGGATTGGGCCATCGGCTGGATCACAAGCCTTTCGAAATGTCTGGCGGCCAACGCCAGCGAGTGGCGATTGCCCGGGCGCTGGTGAATCGCCCAAAAGTTATCTTTGCCGATGAGCCCACCGGTAACTTGGATACGCGTACCTCGGAGGAAATTCTAGTCCTGCTCAAGGAGCTACACCGTGAGGGGCAAACTATTGTCATGGTTACGCATGAGCCCGAGATTGCCGAACATGCACAGCGAACCATTCGTATGAGTGATGGGTTGGTCATCGAGGACTCACTATGCGCGCAGTAAGTTTATTACTTGGTTTGGCGCTAGTCGCTGCGCTTATCCCAAAAGTAGTAGCAGAGCCACTTTTACTTAGTGGGGAGGTTAGGGCGGAAGATAAGCAGCATTTCGTTGCACCGATGACGGATGACTGGCGGGTGGAGCTACAGTGGTTGATGCCGGAGGGGCAGATCGCGGAGCCGGGTGAGATTGTGGCGGTGTTTGATGGCGCTGCTATTCAGGGGAAGATCGACGCAGAGGAGGTGGCTCTCAAGCGGGCACGGGAGACCTTGCAGCAGCAGGAAACCCAGCAAGCAGAATTGGTTTTGGAAAGTGAGTATGCCCTGAAGCGCGAGGTGCTTTTGCTCAAGAAGGCTGCCATCGACGCTGCAATCCCATCACAATTCCTCAGTAGCTATGAGTATGAGTCCTTTCAGGTCGCCAAGAAAGAGGCCGAATCCAAGGTTGCCAAGGCGAAGGATGCCCTGAAACAGGCACGTCTTACCCGCGACGTGACATTGCGCAAGCAAACGATTGCCATCGACCGCTCATTGGAAAACCTTGCATTTGAAGAAGAGCGATTGGCGTCTATGAGTGTGCGTGCAGAGCGCGCGGGCCCAGTTTTGTACGGCAAGCATCCGTGGACGGGGGAGCGGGTGTTTGTGGGCATGAGCGCGCAACCCACCTGGCTAATCGCCGAGATCCCTTCACTAAACGATTTATATATAGAAGCCTGGCTCCACGAAGTCGACATCGATCGAGTTCGGTTGGGGCAGGAGGCAATCCTCACGTTTGATTCGCGGCTCGATCTACGGTTACCGGCCAAGCTTGATCATATTGCGACGCAACCTCAGAAGCGAAGTGAGTGGGGCGTTGGACTTTACTATCGAATCAAGTTTTCGCTACTGGAACAGCCAGAGTTGGAGCTGCTTCCCGGGATGGGTGCGCGCGTTGAGTTACTGGAGGACTCTGGTAAATGAAAAATTACTTTTCTTTCCGCCTTGGCGCGATTTTGATCCTAATGATTTCGCTTATCTTTACTGCGTGCTCCGACCCCAAGAGGGCGGTAACTCAGGATGCCAGCAGGCCGGCACTTTCTATTACTGGAGAACTCGAAGCAGAAAACCACGTGAAGATCGCACCACCGAGTATTTCTCGCATGTGGAACTACAGCATCAAACAGTTGGTTTCTGAAAACACCCACGTGGAAAAAGGGGATTTGATCGTTGCATTCGATGATAAGCCAGTGCGCGATCGCTTGGTCGAGAAAAAATCGGAGTTAGCCCAGGCTCGTAGCGAGTTAAAAAATACAGTAAGAAAAGTAGAGCAAACCGCAAAAGATGATGTGCTCTCTGTAGAGGAAAAACGGGCAGAATTTGACAAGGCAGAGCGGCGCGCAGCGATTATCGACCAGTCTCTTTCCAAAAATGAGCGGTTGAAGTCGGCAATCGACTTTGAAATCGCCACCAATGACCTGGCATTGGCTCGGGCGCTGGCTGACTTACACAAAAAGTCTGGCAAGCTGGAAGTTTCGCTCGCAGAGCGTAAGGTGGATACCTTATCCGCAGAAGTGGATTTGCTGCAAAAACAGGTGGATCGCCTGAAAGTACATGCGCCGATAGGGGGGCTAGTGCAGTACATCCCGAATTGGCAGGGTGAGAAGCCGTCCCAAGGTGAGTCTGTTCGTTTCGGCCAGCCGGTAGTGCTCTTATCAGACTTAAGCCGGATGCAATTGCGGGCCCAAGCTGACGAGGTGGACCGCAGTAGCCTCGCATTGGGCGCACCTGTGGATGTGGTTGTAGATAGTGCGCAAGGCAAAACATTGACGGGCAGAATTGCCGAGCTTGGGCGGGTTGTTCGAGATAGGTCCAACAACGACCGCAGGCGTGTTATTGACCTGCTTGTTGCGATTGATGGTGGTGACGAGGTCAGTCTAAAGCCCGGTATGACAGCAACGCTTAACTTGACCGATGTTACCCAGGAGTTGGCTGTAGAACCCGGAGGCAGCGAATGATTATGCTTCATAAGCATCGGTCGATATTTTCCATTTCGCTTGCTCTACTTGGTCTTGGCGTCTTGTCAGGATGTTCGGAGGGGGGCAGACAGCCGTTGTTGCATACCGTTCAAATGACGGCCAGCGCTGCTGTTGTCCCTGCACACGGTGAACTGGAAGCGAAGTCGGCAGCCTCCATCCAGGCACCCCAGGGGCGTCGCCCGAAGTTCATCGCATGGATGCTGCCCGAGTACACCCGTGTATCTAAGGGGGACACTATCTTGCGCTTTGACGGCGCCAGCATGGAGCGGGAGCGCAGTCGCAGTGCGGGAGATCTAAATGTTGCCCAGGAAGACCTGCGTGAAAAGCGCGGCGCACTGGATAGTGAAGAAATGGAGATTTTCCTGGATATTTCTCAGGTCGGTACGGAGAAGGAGTTCGCGGAGAAATTTGCGGTTCAGGATGACCTGCTGAAATCCCGGCTGGAAATACTCGATGATGCGCTCGATGCCCAGTACCTGGATTCGAAGCTCGGCTACCTCGGTTGGAAAAACGCACGTTTTACGACACGCGCCGGCGGTGAACTGGATGTGCTGTCGGTGCAGGAAAGCAAGCACAGCAAAAAAATACAGCGATTGGATCAGGATTTGGCCAAGCTCGAGGTGGTTGCTCCTCATGATGGGTTGCTGGTGTATGAGGCAAATTGGCGGGGTGAAAAACCCCGGGTTGGCTCTCAAATCTGGCCCGGAAGAAAGGTCGGAGACTTGCCGGATGTGAGTGTGATGCAGGCCCGGTTATATGTGTTGGACCGTGAAGCCGCGGGTCTCGCGGAGGGGCAGTTTGTTGAGGTATGGGTAGAAACCATGCCGGAGCATCGTTTGCCGGCCCGGGTAACCAGTGTCAGCCCGGCACCGCGTTCCATCGAGCGGGGCAACCCACAAAAATATTATGAATTGGTAGCAGAATTCGATCAGCAATATCCGGACATCTTCAAACTCGGGCGCGGAGTGCGTGCGGAGGTGCGTATTCGTGAGGAAGAACTACGTGTAATTATCCCGCTACAGAGCGTCTTTCATCGTCCCGAAGGAGCCTATGTGTTTGTGTGGCAGGGCGATCGGTTTGTCGAGCGTGAAGTGTCGCTTGGAGATGCCACGCCCACCCATATCGAAGTGGTCGAGGGGCTGGAGGCCGGTGAGGCAATTTCCCTTTATGAGGTCTCCGGCCCGCTGGGGAGTGTGGATGTTCCGGGAGGGTATGGTTGATGGCGCTACTTGAGAGGTTGCACGGAATGGTGCCCGATGGTTGGCGACCGGTTTTGCTGACATTTGCCGACGCGTTGTCGGAATTGAGCCAGCACAAGTTACGTACTCTGCTGACATTGCTCGGGATGATTTTTGGTGTGGGCGCCGTGATAGCGATGTTGAATATTGGTAAGGGGGCCGAGCGCGAAGCCCTACGTATGATCGAAACCATGGGGCTCAACAACCTCATCGTGCAGGCCGAAGATGTGCCAGATGATGAGCTGTATGAGCAGCGCAAGCAGTCCTCGGGTTTGAGCCTGCGTGATGGCGAGGCGGCCTTGGGTACCTTCGGTTTTGTATCGGCATTTGCTGCGCAGAAAAGCCTATCGACCTATAGTGTGTTTAGTGCGTATGGCAAGAGTGATGCGTCCGCCAGCGGCGTTAGCGCCGACAATTTTGCGCTGTCCCCCTTTAAGTTGAATGCCGGCCGGCTACTTGGGCCCGAGGATGAATCGACGCTTGCGCAAGTTGCGGTGCTAGGGGAGTCCGTCGCTGGGCAGCTGTTTCCCGATCACTCTGCACTGGGTGAAATGGTCAAGGTAAATCATCTCTGGTTTCGAGTGGTGGGTGTACTGGATTCACCTTTTGTCGATGGTGCAGAATTTGAAGGCGTAAAACTCGGTACCGAGCAAAATCAGATCTTTATTCCCCTTTCTACGGCTGACCAGCGGTTTGCCCGCGAGACTCTCGCCCCCGAGCTCAGTGAACTGAAGTTTCGCCTCGTGTCTGGCACGGATGCGCGGGAGGCCGCTCGAGCGCTAACGCACCTGATGGAGCGTCGCCACAACGGCGTGGAGGATTACTCTGTGGTTGTGCCGGCTGCATTGATGGCCCAAAAAATGGAGACTCAGGTCATCTTCAATATTGTCATGTCTTGTGTTGCCGGTATTTCATTGCTGGTAGGTGGTATCGGTATCATGAACATCATGCTGGCGACGGTACTGGAGCGCACCAAGGAAATCGGATTGTTGCGGGCGATTGGTGCCACCGAGCGGGACATTCGTATCCAGTACATGGTTGAGAGCTTTACCATCGCGATTCTTGGTGGCTTGCTCGGCATTGTGTTTGGCGTATTGCTGTCGGAGGTGATTGCGCTGTATGCCGGCTGGCCGGTGTCCTGGTCTATAGGTGCAATCGTGCTGTCATTCACCGTGTGTGCCCTGGTGGGGCTCGTGTTTGGCGTGTATCCGGCAATCAAGGCATCCCAGCTCAACCCGATTGATGCCCTGCAAAGTGATTGACACTCCACTTGGTAATTTCGCGCTTATCACTGGGGAGTGAGAGGCGCAATTTCCCACTCGCTTCGTCGCTGGGTTAGATCCGAATATCGATTCGTGAATGAATTCAAATGGATAAATTGCCTCGCCCATCGGGTGTAGGTATAAACGGCTTCGAGAAAACAATAAATAAGGAAATTGTAATGCAGAAACTGCGCACACTATGGATGCCTGCAGCACTGGGTCTGGCGCTTACCGCCTGTGGTGAGCCTGACCAATCCGTGGCAGCGGCGCCAGCCAGCAGCTCGTCGCCGACGGAGGCTGCGGCAGATGTTGCTCCGCTTGCTATCGACTACGAAAAGTTCACCTTGCCAAATGGCCTGCGGGTGATCGTACATGAAGACCGCAAGGCACCGATCGTTGCTGTGGGTGTCTGGTACCACGTCGGATCCAAAGATGAGAAGCCCGGCCGTACGGGTTTTGCACAC
Source organism: Microbulbifer agarilyticus (assembly GCF_001999945.1). Classification (NCBI taxonomy): domain Bacteria; kingdom Pseudomonadati; phylum Pseudomonadota; class Gammaproteobacteria; order Cellvibrionales; family Microbulbiferaceae; genus Microbulbifer; species Microbulbifer agarilyticus. The sequence continues at coordinate 2,440,086 of NZ_CP019650.1, read as the reverse complement.
CTGTTTGAGCATCTCATGTTCAACGGCTCAGAAAACTACAACGATGAGTATTTCAAGCCGTTTGAGAAGGCCGGTGCCACTGGTATGAATGGTACTACCTGGCTGGACCGCACCAATTACTTTGAAACCGTCCCGAGCAATGCCCTTGATATGGCGCTGTGGATGGAGTCGGACCGTATGGGGCACTTGCTGGGTGTTGTTACTCAGGAGCGTCTCGACGAGCAGCGTGGTGTTGTGCAGAACGAAAAGCGCCAGGGGCAAAACCAGCCCTACGGCAAAGTCTGGGAAAAGATGCAGGAGGCTATTTTCCCGGAAGGGCACCCGTACTCCTGGACCACCATTGGGTCCATGGAAGACCTGAATGCGGCCACGCTGGAAGATGTGCATGAATGGTTCAAGCAGTACTACGGTGCTGCGAATACCGTTCTGGTTCTCGCTGGTGACATCGATGTCGAAACGGCCAAAGAAAAGGCTGCGCATTACTTCGGTGATATTCCCGCAGGACCGCCGCTGGTGAAGAAAAAGGCGTGGGTCGCAAAGCGGGACCAGTCTTCCCGCGATCAAATGTACGATCGGGTAGCGCAGGCACGTCTGTATAAAGTCTGGAATACCGCTCACCTGGGTCATGCGGATGCCGATGCCATGGAAGTAGCGGCCCAAGTGCTGGGTAGTGGTAAAAATTCCCGTCTGTACAAGCGCCTGGTCTACAAGGATCAGATTGCCACCAATGCCTACGTGAGCCATTACCAATTTGAGTTGGCCTCTATTTTTCAGGTGATCGTGGATGCGAAGCCCGGTGTGGATCTGGCCAAGGTTGAGAGTGCGGTGAATGAGGAACTGGCGAGCTTCCTCGAGAGCGGCCCGACTGCCGCCGAACTGAAGCGCGTTAACATGAGTACCTATGCGAGTGCGGCGCGAAATCTGGAGCAGATTGGTGGCTGGAGCGGCAAGGGTGTGATGCTGGCGCGCGGCGAACTTTATCGGGATAACCCCAATGCAGAGCTAGACAGTATTGCCGCCCAGCAGGCATTGGCTCCGGAAGCTGTACATGAAGCCGCCGTGCGCTGGCTCGCAAGCGGTGACTACAACTTGGAAGTACTCCCTTTCCCGGAGTTTGAGACTGCTGCCACGGGCGCCGACCGTTCCGGCCTGCCAGATCTCGGTGACTTTCCGTCGGTCCCATTCCCGGAGCTGCAAACCTTCGAAATGGATAACGGACTTAAGGTGGTATTAGCTGAGCGTAACTCGGTGCCGGTGGTTGATATGCGTCTGGTGTTCGACGCAGGTTATGCTGCTGACCAGGGCAAGAAGTTGGGTACCTCCAGCTATGCTATGTCCATGCTGAGTGAGGGCACCACGAGCCGCTCCGCGCTTGAGATCGCCGAACAGCAGGAACTGCTGGGTGCGCAGATCGGAGCATGGTCCGATTTGGATGCGTCCACCGTCTCTCTGAATACCTTGCGTAACAACCTGGATGAGTCCATGCAGTTATACGCAGATATTCTGATGAACCCGCAGTTTTCCGAGGAGGAAATCGATCGCAAGCGGGGGCGTTGGCTGGCAAATATTCAGCAGGAAAAAACCCGCCCGGTACAGATGGCTATTCGCGTACTGCCGCCTCTGCTGTACGGAGAGGGTCATGCGTACAGTATTCCGCTGACCGGTAGCGGCACCGAGGAATCCATCAATTCTCTGGTGCGTGAAGATCTGCTGGATTACCACCAAACCTGGCTGCGTCCGGACAATGCGACCCTGGTGGTGGTAGGGGACATTACCGCGGATGTGCTCAAGGCTAACCTGGACAAGTACTTTGCCGAGTGGGCCAAGCCAGAAGCGCCGTTGCCACAGAAGAACCTGGCCCAGGTTGATCTGCCAAGCGCTTCTCGGATCTACATCATTGATAAGCCGGGAGCAGAGCAGTCGATAATTATCGGTGGTTTGCTGGCGCCGTCGGAAACTGTCCCGAATCGCGAAGCGATGCACATGATGAATGATATTCTGGGTGGTGACTTCACAGCGCGTATCAATATGAACCTGCGTGAAGATAAGCATTGGGCTTATGGTGCTTATTCCTTCCTAGTCGGCGCTAAAGGGCAACAACCTTTCCTCGTCTATGCGCCAGTTCAAACGGATAAAACCAAGGAATCCCTGCAGGAGTTGCAACGGGAGTTAGGCGAGTACATAGCCAACCGCCCGGCAGAAGATGAAGAGCTGCAGAAGGTGAAAAGCAAACTGGTGAATGAATTGCCTGGTCGCTTTGAGACCATCGGTTCTGTTGCTGGTGCGGTTGCGTCCATGGTGAAGTATGAGCGCCCGCTGAACTACATGGATGGCTACGCGGATGAAGTCCGTGGGGTCGCGCTGCCTGAAGTTCACGAGTTGGCGAACAGCATTATCAAGCCACAGCAGTTTGTTTGGGTGGTCGTGGGGGATAAAGGCAAGATCCAAGATGGCATCACTTCTCTCAATATCGGGCCTCTCGCTGAGCTGAATGTTGATGGTGAGCCGATGGCTACAGATATTGCCAGTGCTCAGTAAGCTGGATGTCCGAGAAAAACGGGGGGAGGGCAGGGGTATCCATCTGTGCCTTTGCAGACTTTAACTTTCCCCGCGTTTTGCGGCAGCCAGAGGTCACTCTGGCTGCCGTGTTCCTTTCGCCTATCAGCTGGGCATCGCCTAACCGGCATCCGCTAGTCTTCGAAGATTTCCTCTATCGGCCTTTCAAACAGCCGCGCAATCTTGAATGCGAGAGGTAGGCTCGGGTCGAATTTACCCGTTTCGATGGCGTTGATGGTCTGACGTGACACGTCGAGCAGTTCGGCAAGGTGCGCCTGTGTCCAGCTGCGGTCCCCCCGCAATGCCTTGATTTGGTTCTTCATGCGTAGCGGAGCCTTGCCTGGACGATACCGGCCATGTAGCTGAAACCTAGTGCACCCAGGAACACCGCAGCGGTAGGTTCAGGTATTAGCCCGCCGGCAAACAAGATACTACCGCTGGAAAACACCAGTAGTCCGCCAGCGCACGCCAAGGCCAGAGCTTCCAGCTGAATCTTCCGTTCAAGCTCGTCCGCGCCCGTAATAAAATTTTTGTAGGCCCGGAGGAAGCCCATGGTGAAGAACAGGTTTACTGCGGTACCCGCCAGGGTGATCCAGACGCTGTCATAAAGCTCGAGGCGGGCAGGAAATCCGGCAGCGGCAAGTGAAATAATCCAGGCGATTCCCCACTTGAGTACCTGCCGCTCATTGCGGTTGTCTTGTTCGCGCAGCTGTGGTCCGCGCAGCGCCTTAATCAGTCTTATCATCCTGTATCCCTCCAATTTAGCGGTGTCAAGTGTGCTTGACATAAAGGTTAGTGGGGGCAGGCTTGCCGTGTCAAGCCTACTTTACATTTTGGAGGTTGAATGTCGCGCCAGTGCGCGCTTGCATTCTGTAGGGGAAAAATCTGGCCGCTTGTGTTGAAATGCCTGAATCACGGTGCTAGAGTTCGCCTCCTCTGCAGCACGGGGATATCCCGGTTGCATGGCTTTAGACCCGTAGCTCAGTTGGTTAGAGCGCTGCCTTGACATGGCAGAGGTCAGCAGTTCGAGTCTGCTCGGGTCTACCAATTTCTCGCGGACCTTTTCCTTTCTTGCGATCTGGTTCGTTTCGGGCGCAAGCCCACACTCACACAAGTGAATCACGCGGTCTTACGTAGGGGTCGCCACTGATAAATAAGGAAGTGCAATGCCTGTTGTCACCCTCCCTGACGGTTCCCGTCGCGAATTTTCCAATCCTGTTTCTGTATTCGACGTAGCCAATGATATTGGTCCCGGCCTCGCGAAAGCTGCGCTGGCAGGTGTCGTTGACGGTAAGGAAGTGGATACCAGTTTTGTTATTGATCACGATGCCGATCTGGCGATCGTGACCGATCGCCAGCCTGAAGGCCTGGAGATCATTCGTCACTCTACCGCGCACTTGCTGGCCCAGGCGGTCAAGCAGCTGTATCCGGGCGCGCAAGTCACGATCGGTCCTGTGATCGACGATGGCTTCTATTACGATTTTGCCTACGAGCGCCAGTTCACCCCGGAAGATCTCGAAAAGATCGAAAAGCGCATGGAAGAGCTGGCCAAGGAAGATATTCCGGTAAGCCGCCGCCTGTTACCGCGCGACGATGCGGTTAAGTACTTCCGCGAAATGGGTGAGGAATACAAGGCAGAGATCATTGCCAGTATTCCCACCAATGAAGATATTTCCCTGTACCGCCAGGGCGACTTTGAAGACCTGTGCCGTGGCCCGCATGTGCCGTCCACTGGCAAGCTCAAGGCCTTCAAATTGACCAAAGTGGCTGGTGCATACTGGCGTGGTGACTCGAACAACGAGATGCTGACCCGCGTTTATGGCACCGCCTGGGGCAGCAAGAAAGAGCTCAAAGCGTATCTGCACCGTATTGCGGAAGCGGAAAAGCGCGACCACCGCAAGCTGGCGAAGAAGTTCGACCTGTTCCATATGCAGGAAGAAGCGCCCGGTATGGTGTTCTGGCACCCCAATGGTTGGACTGTATACAGCACCGTTGAGCAGTACATGCGCCAGCGTCAGCGCGAGCGTGGCTATAAAGAGATCAAGACTCCGCAGCTGGTGGACTTCTCTTTGTGGGAGAAATCCGGTCACGCAGATAAATTCGGCGATGACATGTTCACTCTCGAAAGTGAAGAGCGCCAGTTTGCCATCAAGCCGATGAACTGCCCCTGTCACGTACAGGTGTTCAATCAGGGACTGCGCAGCTACCGCGATCTGCCGTTGCGACTGGCGGAGTTCGGCTCCTGTCATCGCAGTGAGCCGTCTGGTTCCCTGCATGGCCTGATGCGCGTGCGCGGCTTCGTTCAGGACGATGGTCACATCTTCTGTACCGAAGATCAGATCCAGTCTGAAGTGTCTGAGTTCATGGACCTTCTGCACGAGGTCTACAAAGACTTCGGCTTTGATGAAGTGATCTATCGTTTGTCTACCCGCCCCGAAAAGCGCGTGGGTTCCGACGAGAGCTGGGACAAGGCGGAGAAGGCGCTGGCGGACGCACTGAATGCGGCTAATCTGGACTGGGAAGAGCTGCCAGGCGAGGGTGCCTTCTACGGGCCCAAGATTGAGTTCTCCCTGAAGGATTGTCTCGGTCGTGTATGGCAGTGCGGCACCATCCAGGTGGACTTCTCCATGCCGGGTCGTCTCGATGCGCAGTTTGTGGCGGAAGATGGCTCGCGCCAGAATCCGGTGATGTTGCACCGTGCGACCCTTGGGTCCTTCGAACGCTTCATCGGTATCCTGATTGAGAACTACGAAGGTGCTTTCCCGACCTGGCTGGCGCCCCAGCAGGTTGCGGTGCTGAATATCACCGACCGCCAGTCTGAATATTGCCGCGATATCGAGTCCAAGCTGGGTGGTGAGGGGTTCCGCGCCGCTGCTGACTTGAGAAACGAGAAGATCGGCTTTAAAATCCGCGAGCACACGCTTCAGCGTGTTCCTTATCTGCTGGTAATCGGCGATAAGGAAGTGGAAAATCAGACGGTTGCCGTGCGGACACGTAGCGGTGAGGATCTCGGAACCATGACGTATGAGTCATTCCTTGAGATTCTCCGCCAGGATGTGGATCGCCGCGGCCGTTCGTCTATTGCGGGCGCAGCTGAATAAGCGCCCCAACAGACTTTTATAAATTACCGGAGACGAGTGTTATTAAACGAGATATGAAAGGAAAGTCCAAGAAGGCCCGTATCAACGATCAGATCGAAGCATCGCAACTACGACTGATTGGTGCGGATGGTGAACAGGTAGGTATTGTTTCTCTGGAAGAGGCGCTGGAACACGCGCAGAAAGCCAGCCTGGATCTCGTTGAAATTGCCTCGGACTCCGATCCCATCGTCTGTAAGATCATGGACTATGGTAAGCACGTATTTGAGGCCAAAAAGGCAAAAAATGCGGCTAAGAAGAAACAAAAGCAGCAGCAGATCAAGGAAATGAAGTTCCGTCCCGGTACCGATATCGGCGACTACCAGATCAAGCTGCGCAACCTGACCCGCTTCCTGGAAGCTGGGGACAAGGCGAAAGTATCCCTGCGCTTCCGTGGCCGTGAAATGGCCCACCAGGAGCTGGGTATGGAAATGATGCAGCGCATCGAGAAAGATCTCGAGGAGCTGGGTACGGTGGAGCAGCGGCCAAAAATGGAAGGTCGCCAGATGATTATGGTCATCGCGCCGTCCAAAAAGAAAAAGTAAGGCGCAGATACCTGGTATCTGAGTCTTCTTTTCGGGAAGTGATCGGGCGACGGCTGCCTTCTCACTCCCGCACAGTTGCAGGCTTCGGTCTGTAGCCAATTAACAGAGCCCATTCGTGGGTCACTATTCACTTTGGAGTACAAAATGCCGAAAGCAAAAGTACACAGTGGCGCTGCCAAGCGCTTCAAGAAGACGGCTTCGGGCTACAAGCACAAGCACGCTAACAAGAGCCACATCCTCACCAAAATGACCACCAAGCGTAAGCGTCAGCTGCGCGGCACCAACACTTTGAACAAGTCTGATGCCACCCTGGTCGATCGTATGATGCGCGCCAAGTAATTGGCTGCACACGTTAAGTTTTAAGAGGATATTGATATGGCCCGTGTAAAACGTGGTGTAGTGGCGCGTCGCAGTCACAAGAAAATTCTGAAGCAGGCTAAAGGTTACTACGGTGCGCGTTCTCGCATTTTCCGTGTAGCCAAGCAGGCAGTCATCAAAGCTGGTCAGTACGCTTACCGCGACCGTCGCGTTAAGAAGCGTAACTTCCGCGCTCTGTGGATCACGCGTATCAACGCCCAGTCCCGCGCTGAAGGCCTGAGCTACAGCCGACTGATTGCTGGCCTGAAGAAGGCGGATATCGCACTGGATCGCCGTGTTCTGGCTGATCTGGCGGTATACGACAAAGCCGCTTTTGCTGCCGTAGTTGAAAAAGCCAAGGCAGCCCTGGCAGCTTAATTAGCGCCTGCAGAATAAATCGGCCCGCAAGGGCAGATTTGTGCTTTAAAAATAGGGAAGGGCTGTTTGGCTCTTCCCTATTTTTTTATCAGCAGCATACGAATTTCTGACGCAGAGGCTTGCTATTATCCGCTGCGTCTCAAAATAACAATTGTCACTCATCGATCAGAACGAGTCAGAACGAGAAAGTTTCAATGCAAGAATTGCAATCCCTCACCGAGCAGGCGCTGGCGCTGGTAGAAAAGGCCGGCGACCTCGCGGCACTGGATCAGGTGCGGGTGGATTACCTGGGTAAAAAAGGCCAGATCACCGCATTGCTGAAAGGTCTGGGAAAACTGTCTGCGGAAGAGCGTCCGGCGGCGGGGGCCAAAATCAACGAGGCCAAGCAGCAGGTGCAGGAAGCGATCAATGCGCGCCGCACCGCGATGGAAAAGGCTGCTATCGAAGAAAAGCTCGCCAAGGAAACCATCGACGTTACCTTGCCAGGCCGTGGTGAAGAGCAGGGCAATATGCACCCGATCACCCGCACCTTGCGTCGCATTGAAGAAATCTTCCAGCGCCTGGGCTTTACCGTAGAGCAGGGCCCCGAGGTAGAAGGGGACTACTACAACTTCGAAGCGCTGAATATTCCCGCCCACCACCCGGCGCGGGCCATGCACGATACCTTCTATATCGACCCCTCCACGGTTCTGCGTACGCACACGTCTTCTGTGCAGATCCGCACCATGGAGAAAACCAATCCGCCCCTGCGCATTATTTGCCCGGGCCGCGTATACCGCTGTGACTCCGATGTAACTCACTCCCCGATGTTCCACCAGATCGAAGGTCTGGTTATCGATGAGGGTGTGAGCTTCGCGCACCTGAAGGGCTGTATCGACCAGTTCCTGAAAGCCTTCTTTGAAGCGGATGTGCCGGTGCGTTTCCGTCCGTCCTACTTCCCGTTCACCGAGCCGTCTGCAGAAGCTGACATCCAGTGTACCGCCTGCGGTGGCGAAGGCTGCCGTATCTGTTCCGGCACCGGCTGGCTGGAAGTGCTGGGTTGCGGCATGGTGCACCCGAATGTATTCGCCTCCTGCGATATCGACAGCGAAAAATACTCCGGCTTTGCCTTCGGTCTCGGTGTCGAGCGTATGGCCATGCTGCGTTACGGCGTAAACGACTTGCGCCTGTTCTTCGATAACGACCTGCGCTTCCTAAAGCAGTTCTAACTCGAATCCCAACTAAGGGGCCTGCAAGCAGGCGAACAAACAACCGCGTATTGCGTAAACGAATTAAGAATTAGAGAGCGACTATGAAATTCAGCAACGCCTGGTTACGGGAGTGGGTAAGCCCGGACCTGACAGCACAACAGCTGGCCGACCAGATCACCATGGCGGGCCTGGAAGTGGACGCCGTAGAGCCAGTAGCCGGCGCATTTTCCGGAGTCGTAGTGGGTGAGATCGTCGCCTGCGAACAGCATCCAGACGCCGACAAGCTGCGCGTGTGCAAGGTAAAAGGGCACCCGGAAGGGGAAATGCAGGTCGTGTGCGGCGCACCCAATGCGCGCACCGGCATCAAGATCCCGTTTGCGCTGGTTGGTGCCAAGCTGCCCGGCGACTTCAAAATCAAGAAAGCCAAGCTGCGCGGTGTCGAAAGCTTCGGCATGTTGTGCGCACAGACCGAACTGGAACTGGGTGACGACAACGACGGTATCTGGGAACTGCCAGAAGAGGCAGTAACCGGCACCGACCTGCGCGAATACCTGCAGCTCGACGACAGCACCATCGAAGTCGACCTGACACCGAACCGTTCCGACTGCCTGGGTGTGGCCGGTATTGCCCGTGAAGTGGGTGTACTGAACCGCTGCGAAGTCACCCCGCCTGCCATCGAGCCGGTTGCCGCAGTAATCGATGACAGCCTGCAGGTGTCCCTGCTGGCCGAAGACGCCTGCCCGCGTTATGTGGGCCGCGTGATCCGCAATATCAATATCGATGCCGAAACACCGCTGTGGATGCAGGAACGCCTGCGCCGCAGTGGCCTGCGCAGCATCGATCCGGTAGTCGACGTAACCAACTACGTGCTGCTGGAGCTGGGGCAGCCCATGCACGCCTTCGACCTCGCCAAGCTGAGCGGCGGCATCAAGGTACGTATGGCAGAGCAGGGCGAAAAGCTCACCCTACTGGACGAGCAGGAAGTGGAGCTGAAAGCCGATACCCTGCTGATCGCCGACGAGAAAGGTCCGTTGGCTATCGCCGGTATTATGGGTGGCCTGGATTCCTCCGTAACCAAAGCCACCAAGGATATCTTCCTGGAAAGCGCTTTCTTCAGCCCGCTGGCCATCGCCGGCAAAGCGCGTTCCTACGGCCTGCACACCGATTCCTCGCACCGCTTTGAGCGCGGCGTGGACTACCGTCTGCAGGAAAAAGCTATCGAGCGCGCGACCCAGCTGCTGCTGGATATCGTCGGCGGTGAGCCCGGCCCGGTACACGTTCGCGAAGTTACCGAAGCCATGCCCGCAGAGCGTCGCATTACCCTGCGTCGCGCCCGCGTAAGCCGCGGCTTGGGTATCCAGATGAGCGATGCCGAGATCGTCGAGATCATCACTCGCCTGGGCCTGGAAAAGATCAGTGAAGACAGCGAAGGTTGGACCTTCCTGGTACCGAGCTTCCGTTTCGATATCTCCATCGAATCCGATCTGCTGGAAGAGCTGGCGCGGGTGTATGGCTATAATCGCATCCCCAGCATCAGCTTCGAAGCGGCGCTGGATATTGTACCGCGTGCAGAAGCCCAGGTGGCCCAGTCTCGCCTGGAGCAGACCCTGCTGTCCCGCGGCTATCAGGAAGCGATCACCTTTAGCTTTATCGATCGCGATGCCTCCGCCAAGTTTGATCCTGCGGTTGAGCCTGTGGCCCTGCAAAACCCCATCAGCGCTGAGCTCGCAGTGATGCGCACTAACTTGATGGCGGGCCTGGTAAAGACCCTGCAGTACAACCTGAACCGCCAACAGGACCGCGCGCGCCTGTTCGAGACGGGCCTGCGCTTTGTGCCGGGCAACCCCGAATCCGGAGAAGGCCTGCAGCAGGAGCGCATGATTGCGGGACTGATCTACGGCAGCCGCCAGCCAGAAGGCTGGAGTGGTTCTAAAGACGTTGTAGATTTCTACGACATCAAGGCGGACGTGGAAGCCATGCTGGCGCACTACGAAGCCGATGCCGAGTTCACCTTCGCGCCGGCCAAACACCCGGCGCTGCACCCGGGCCAGTGCGCTGAAGTGCTGCGCAACGGCAAGTCCGTGGGTGTACTGGGTGCGCTGCATCCAGAGCTGCAAAAGGATTACGATCTGCCCAAGGCAGCCTTCCTGTTTGAGCTGAGTCTCGATGGGCTGGGTCAGTCGGTCATTCCTGCCTTTACTCCCTTATCTAAGTTCCCCGAGGTGCGTCGCGACCTGGCGATACTGGTGGATGCGGAGATTCCAGTGGGGCAGCTGGCAGAAACCGCCGTTGAAGCAGCCGGCGAATTTTTGACGGACTTCAACATTTTTGACGTCTATCAGGGCAAAGGCATTGATTTACATAGAAAAAGTGTCGCTATGGGCTTGACGTTTCAGCATCCCTCACGCACCCTTAACGACGAAGAAATCAATGCCGCAGTCGATGCGGTAGTCAGTCAACTAGAACAACAATACAACGCCAGCCAGCGTTAAACCGGTTTTGCTCCGGGATATGCGCGGCTGATGCGCGTATCCCGAGAGCGTCTGCTTCCGGGTTCCAAGCCAATGCGGTACCAGGCTTAAAACCGGAGTCGACGCCTCTGAATCTGTTGGGCAGGAACCAATGACAGAGGCACTGACTAAGGCCGGGCTCGCCGAGAAGTTGTACGAAGAGCTGGGTTTTAACAAGCGCGAAGCAAAAGAGATCGTCGAATTCTTTTTCGAGGAAATCCGCAACGCACTTGAAAATAATGAGCAGGTTAAACTGTCAGGGTTTGGCAATTTCGACCTGCGTGATAAAAGCCAGCGTCCGGGACGGAACCCCAAGACTGGCGAAGAGATTCCTATTTCCGCAAGAAGGGTTGTTACCTTCAAGCCAGGACAAAAACTCAAGGCACGAGTAGAAGAAGATGCTGGAAGCGAGTCATAACAGTGAACTCCCCGTAATCCCGGGGAAGCGCTATTTCACCATCGGTGAAGTCAGCGAACTGTGTGCAGTAAAACCTCACGTACTGCGCTACTGGGAACAGGAATTCCCGCAGCTCAGCCCGGTAAAGCGCCGCGGAAACCGTCGTTATTACCAACATCAGGACGTTGTCCTCATCCGCCAGATCCGCGCACTCCTGTATGAAGAGGGCTACACCATTGGTGGCGCTCGTCTGCAAATGGAAAGCGGCGGCATCGAAAAAGACAAAGACCAGTCCGTACAGCTGCAGCAGGTGATCCCGCAAATGATCGCTGAACTGGAAGGTGTTCTGGAATTACTGGAAGTCAAAGCCTGATCCAAAAAGGCGCAAAACGGGCTTGCATTCCCACCGTACTTCGGTATGATTTGCGCCTCATCGCCAAGCGATGCCCCTTATAAATCAAGCACTTACGTAACTTTCACGCCGCTTGATTTACTCCTGTCGGAGTGTAGCGCAGCCTGGTAGCGCACCACACTGGGGGTGTGGTGGTCGTCGGTTCAAATCCGGCCACTCCGACCATTATTCAAAAAGCCCGCTTTATGTGGGCTTTTTTGTGCCTGAAATTTGGGCTCCATCTTTAGCTATAAATAGAGCTCAGTTGAATGGTGATATTCTTGGCTGTTCTTCACCCGTAGAGTGCTCTCCATATGGCCCTGCATGACCACCCGATGTGGCGAAAGCCACAACACCACCATGATCTCAAAGATGCGCATGACCATGTCCATTGGGCCGAGCTCTTCTACGACTTGGTTCATGTCGTCTCTATTTTTTTGCTGGGAAATTACCTCTCTCAACACCTGAATGTTGATGGGTTCCTGGTGTTTTGCGGTGTGTTTATCGTGCTTTGGTATGCGTGGGGCGAGCTGAGCATATTCAATTCGATTTACGTAAGTACCGATCTTTGGCATCGCATCACCATGTCCATCATGATCTGTACCGTGATGTTTATGGCCGCGGCAATACCTTCGATCGATGGGGGAGGTTGGGCATATTTCGCCCTGGGATTTGCGGTTAATAGGGCGCTTCTCGCTTTTCTTTATTTCCGTGCACGGCGTAACAACGCTACTGCGCAGTGCATGTGCAGTGAGCAGATTAGGAACTTTTCCCTGTTCGCAATCATATTTGCGGTCACGGCCTTCCTGCCAAAGCCGTATGCGTTTTGGGTGTTTGCACTCGCAATGGTATCGACGCAAGCCCTGTACATGATTCCCCGCGTATCGGTACTGCGCTACGAGCGCTTTGCCCCCAGGCTCGGGCATATGGCTGAGCGATTCGGCCTGCTGACGCTGATTGTTCTAGGTGAAGGTTTCTTCAAGTTGGTGGTCACCCTGGCACAGAAGGGGATAGATAAAGTTCCTCTCGATATTCTGGTGAATTTCGTGATTGGTGGGATCTCGATCTTCGTTATGTGTTGGATCTACTTTGACTTTGTGGGGAATGGCAAAGCCAGAGACAGTAAGTTAGCCACGTTGGTGAAATGGTGGCTGGCACATTTGGTTTTGATGATTTGCGGCGTGATGGTTGGTGTGGCTCTTGCCGCGGAAGTGAAGGTCGATTTTTGGGAGCCGTACCCAACAAAATATGCTGCGATCGGTTGTTTCGGTCTTGCCGGTTACATTGCCATGCTATGGGTTCTGCAAAACGTGATTGAGCATCGTGTGGCGAACGACTTCGGTCGAGCGGATGTGCGCGTGTTCGGTATCGTCGTGGCAATCGGCTGCTTTTTTGTTGTCCCGCACGTGCCGTCAATTGTAGGAAACCTTATATGGGGCACAGCATTGCTATCGCAGATTGTTATTCCTTTGTTGCGCGGATGGAATAAGTTCAGGAAGGAATGACTTTATTTGTACATATTGAGACAGGTTGGTTAGTAGGGTTTTGTGCACGGCAGAAGTTCTTCCAAAAATGTATGCGCATGGAGCTATTTCACGCTGTATCGGCCATTCGAATTCACGTAAACAATGACTTCGGTTTCAGTATTGAGGTGGTGGCTACCTTTGGCCTTGGAACTGAAAAAACTTCCCGGTGACAGTGCGTTTTCTTTGTCGTCCTTATTCCAGCGGTGGATGGCATTGCCTTTTACCACCACCGCTTTTAGCGCATGATCACTGGAGATTTCTCCCTGAAAACCCGCGGGTAACTTCACAAAGCTGCCATTTGCGGACTCGGGCTCCCCCCAAAGGTAGGCAATTTCTGCGTTGTCTTTTTTCAGCCAGTTTGCATCTTCCGTGTCTAACCAAACCAGGTTGCGCTCATCTATATTGATCGGCCGCTCCCCATTATCAAATGCCTTTTCCGAGGGAAGCACCAGATAGGGGCCGCTGTCGATTTCCAGGTAGATAAGGTTTTCTTGCCCGTCAGCCGCAGTGATATGGATTTCGCCCGCAGGTTGCGTCCAGAAGGAGCCAGTTGGCAGCCACATCTTTTCCGCCGAAGGGTCATCGTTGTGCATCAGCCCTTCAATCACGATGCCGCGATAACTGATGTTGTGAATATGCGGCGGAGACGAAAACCCTTTATTAAATTTCACCAGCATACCGGTTGGCACATCTTCGGTGCGATCACCCCAAAGGTCGGCTGCTTTGGGGCTTGCGTCGCCGCGTGCTGGATTGAGTAAACCCCATTTAATATTTTCTGTACTGATTACTGTGTGATCACCGGAAATAGAGGGTGATGCGAATGTGCAGAAAGCCATTGCCAGTACTGCGAGTTTCAGTCGGTCCATTATCGGTTCCTGACGGGGTGCGAGTGCCCTCATTATGGATGTCTACGGCGGAGAAGCTCTAGGTATTTCTTGCTTTTAGCTTCGTATCGATGATTTCGGCGGCATGCTGGAGGCAGGTTAGGAGACCGGGCTCACTTACTGACTAATTTACTGATGTGCGCAAGATTTGCGTTGTCCAGTTCACGGTAAGCGTGCTGCGCTTCCCGGTCTTCGCAGAGGAAGCCTTTCAAGAGGGTGCAGATGGCCTGGCCTATGGACTCTCGCGCGCGATGCGATGTTGTCGGGGTGTCGATATAGCCCCGCCCGCAGGTTTCATCTGCTGGTGTGCAAATGGCAAAGTGATTGGCGTCGTTGAGCAGAAGGAGTGTGTTTTTGCCATCATTCTGCGGCACGGCTTTCTCAAAGGTTTGCTCGATACGTGCGGTCGCACTGGGAGTCGCATCACCGTAGTGGTGGGCACTGTGGGCGATGCAGCCGTCCTGTTCACCCCCCATCAGCAGAAGTGGCAAGTTGGGCGGAAACGGTAACAGAGTTTCTTCTGGCCAGCCGAGGGCCGTAGAAACGCCGGTGTGGGCGCCATAGGTAAACACAGCGCGAAGTGAAGGAAACCATTCCTGGTTGGCGTTAAGCAGTGCCAGGGTGCCGCCAGCACTGTGGCCGCCAAATGCCAGTCGTGTCAGGTCAAGTTTTCCTGCCAGCAAACTATCGCTGTTGAGCCGCTCCAGCATTTCCAGGATAGGTTGGGCCGCCTGGGCCGAAGGGGTGGTGCCGAACTTCTCTGGTGTGAGTGCTTCCAGGTCGATGCCCGGCGTTACCGCTCGCGAGCCGTAGGTGGCTTCTGAAACCAGTTGGTAGGTTACGGTCACGATCCCTAAGGGTGCCAGCGCTTCCGCCAGCCAGCGGTACCCGGCAGAATCCGTATTCATACCATGGAATAGGATCAACACCGGATAGGGTGCGAGGCTTTCGTCCGCCGGGATTAGGCCGGTATCCTGTTCGTTTGCTGAGCCGCTATATTGAGCCGGGTAGTAAATTCGGGCGATACCCGTATCGTAGGGAGGCTGCAAAGACTCGATTTTGAACGCATCGAAAATGCAGCGAGTCATAGTCATGGAAGGCAGCCTCAAAAAATCTAGATTCGAGATTAGCTGGCGACTTTGTTGTGGGGATTGATTTTTGTCAATTCGCGGGAACCTGAGTTGGGGTATCCATGATCTGAACTTGCCGCGGGCACGTACTCAGCGAGCAATCCTGACTTAAACCTTTATTGAAGGTAAACAGCGTGAAAGCACCTCTTTTTCTGATGTTTGTTGGCCTCGTTTATGGAGCCTCTATCGACGCGTATGCGAAAGAGGGCGGCACCTATCCCCTGGTAACCGATGACGCTTTCTGTGCGCGGGTGCAGCAGTTTATCGCCGGTACAGACTTGGCCGTAGAGAATGTCCTGTATGGGGAGGGCAGTTACTGGACGACCTTTAAAAAATCCAAACCACTGGCGCAGCCGCTGACGACGCATCAGTACGCGGGCTATCAGCTCGCCAATGGTGAATCCGCAGACTTCCCGGTTTCGATTGCCTGCAAGATGAAAACGGCTGAGCGCATTCTCACGGCGCAGCCGGCTAGCGAAAACTTCACTATTGCGGAAGAAGATCGCGCGTGTCACGACTGGCAGGCGCAAATGCTGGATGATGTTTATCAGGTACTGGCAGAGCGGGGTGAGGCGATTGCGGTGCCGCGGGAGCGTATTGCTGCGGACGATGAGGAGAGCGTGTCGATCGGCCCGTTTTGGCTGCGTCCTGAAATTTATCAGGTGGCCTACAGTGAAGGGGATAACCTAAAGCTGCGCATCAAGGGTTTGCATGTGGAGTACCGCCGTTTTATGCCGGTTCCCGACAGCTTTATGGGCACACATTATTGCACCATGATCGCGCCTGAATATCTGGTCAAGCTGGTTCAGGGAGAAGTGGAAGCACCGGCGCTGCAGGAGTAGCGCCGGTTCAACGTCGCGGTGGGGCACGTTAGCGCGGAAGTGCTCAGGCAGGGGTTTCCACTGCGGGTTTGCTGGCTTCGGTTTTGCCGTCCTGCGCCGCGAAGTAGTCGAGCTCGGCAAGCTCGTAATGGGTCTGCATGTAACCGCCCACCTCTGCACGTAGCAGAATATAGTCGTCGTCTGCCGTGACCCAAACGTTGTACGGCGGGTGCTCTTCGGGCAGGTCGGCTGCGGTATCAGTCACCTGAAAATGCCGCGCGTGAAAAGTACCTGCCTCGACAGTGATTTCTGTTTCCCCCACATACACCAACGAAAACCCCATCTTGAACAGCATTGGGCCGGTTGCGCCGCGATGATCGGGTGATGACAGCATCATGTTTGGGAAGTGTTGCTTACCGGGCCCCTGGGACAGGTCGTAAAGGCGCATCAGCAGGCCGTCGCCGGCAATCGGGTGGCACTGCATCCACTGTACGGGTGCCTCTAGCTCCATGCGCTGGGTGATGCGTCCATCGCGCTGGTTAAAGGTTTCGCACTCCGCCAGTTTATCGGTGAAGCGGAACCATCCGGTACCCTCAAATTTGTCGCCAACGGTCAGCCGCACCGAGCAATCGAGCGGGGCAGAGTCGCTGTGGCGGAGTGCCTGCACGATATCGCGGGTAACGCTGGGGGCGTCGTCAATTTCACAATGCGCTTGCAGCACATCCGTGCCATCGGCCTGCTGGGTGATGCTGAAGTACTCGCGGCCGCGCTCTTCACCAAAGCGCTCGGGCTCGTGGCTGGAGTAGCGAATACGTCCTCGGATGCTGCGATAGGGCATGAGCTTCTCTTGTTACTTATTTTTGATGTTGTGTTTCAGTGCTGGTGGATCAGCGTTCTATCAACTCAATTCTTTCGCCGTCATATCCATACACAGTACAGCTTCGGCGCCCGTTGTACGGGGCCTGCTGGTGCTGATAAGTGGTGAACTGTTGCGGAATTTGGTCGATGTAAAACGTCATCATTGCGATACCGCCACCCAGCGTCTGCGTGCTTTTGATGGGAGCGGCGAGCTGTTCCAGCTGATCAATTTCGATCAGGCTGCTGTCCGCCAGTTGCAGGGTGGCAAGCGGATGTTGGCTTTCCATCGGCAGCCCGCGTAGCTGGTTGATGACCGTTACGCGTGTGTCGAACGAAAGGCCGCCGTGCTTGGCCAGAGATTCGTAGCCGGCCAGTGACTCGGACCGGTTGCTGCTGGCCAGTACCGGAATAAAGAGATGGTCGACTGCGCAGCTGGCGGTTGGTAGCTGGAAGGGCGGCACCTCACCAGAGATTTGCGTGAGATACAGCAGTTCCCCGTTCGCTCCCTGGACCTGTACCGCGCGAATCTTATCGCTCAGTTCTAGGTTCGCGACCGGACGCAACTGCTCAAAGGAAGATCCTTCCAAGGTTTCTGCCAGGCTGTCCACGTCCTCTACAAGTATCTCCATCGCCATCCAGCCAGCGCGTTGCAGGGGCTTGGCTGGCTCTGCGCCTGCATCGTCGACGATACGCAGCCACGCGCGGCCGTTGGCATTTCCAAGTACCCAGTAGGTTGCTCCCGCGAGTCCCGCACACTGCCACTGCTCGGCCATGGACTCAGTGAGCGTATCACTAGCCAGAACATGGCAGTGCAGGTGGCTGCAATAGTCGTCGACCAGACGCGCCGCGTCACTGCTCGCGAGGGTGGCCAGGCTGCATGGGCCCAATGCTGGCGTGGAGGTGGTGTCAGTCATTACCGTAAATCACTATTCTCAAAGTCCTAATGTTATAATAATATATCAAATACGGAGAGAAAAGATCTTATCTGACCCGAGGGTACAGGAGGGCAGGGGTAATGACGACACCGGGGGCGATTTCGGGGGCGACCACGCTATTTGACAAGTTGTGGTCGGAGCACGCCGTGTGCGAGCTCGACAATGGGGAGACGTTGCTCTATCTGGATCGGGTTTTCCTGCACGAGCGCACCGGCTCCATTGCGTTGCAAAGCCTGCACGCGGCGGGTTATGGCGTGCGTGATGCGCGCAAAGTGTTTTGCACCATGGATCACATCGTCGATACCTTTCCCGGGCGCGGCGATGCAACGCTGATGCCCTCGGGGACAGACTTTATTACTGCAACTCGCAACGAGACGCGTGCCGCGAACATTCGTTTATTTGATGTCGATGATCCCAATCAGGGAATTGTGCATGTCATTTCTCCAGAGCAAGGGCTGGTTCTACCGGGGCTGACACTGGTTTGCCCAGACAGCCACACCTGCACCCAGGGCGCGATTGGCGCTTTGGCCTGGGGGATAGGCTCCAGCGAAGCAGAGCATGCGATGGCCACGGGCACCTTGCGCGTGCGCAAGCCAAAAAACATGCGCGTGGTCATTGATGGCGCACTGCAGCCTGGTGTGACCGCGAAGGACTTGGTACTGAACCTGATTGCACGCTTTGGTGCAAATGGTGGGGCGGGTTACGCCGTGGAGTTCGCGGGTTCCACCGTTCGTGATCTGGAAGTGGAGGCCCGCTTCACCCTGTGCAACATGGCGGTGGAGTTCTCTGCGTTTACTGCGGTGATCGCGCCTGACGAAAAAGTTGAGGCGTACTTCCAAGGACGTGACTTCGCTCCCAAGGGTGAACACTGGCGGGATGCCGTCGAACACTGGCGCTCTCTGCGCAGTGATGAAGCCGCGCGCTTCGACCGTGAACTGCACGTGGACGCGTCCACCATTCAGCCGGCAGTGACCTGGGGCACCAGCCCGGAACAGGTTGTGAGCATCGGCGAATCGATTCCCTATCCGGATACCTTTGCGGAAGATCACCGGCGTGAATCCGCGCAGCGGGCTCTCGCATATCAAGATTTAGCGCCAGGCAAATATATTGCCGACATCTCGGTTGATGCTGCTTTTATCGGTTCCTGCACTAACAGCCGCCTAAGTGACCTGCAGGCTGCTGCCGCCGTGGTTAAGGGGAGGAGCATTGCGCCCGGTGTGCGCGGTGTCGTTGTGCCCGGTTCTCGCCGAGTCAAAAAGGCCGCCGAACAAGAAGGGTTGGATCAGATTTTTACCGATGCGGGGTTTGAATGGCGGGACTCCGGTTGCTCCATGTGCTTTTACGCCGGCGGAGAAACCTTTGGCGCACACCAGCGCGTGATTTCTACAACCAACCGAAATTTTGAGGGGCGTCAGGGGCCGAATACCCGTACACATCTGGCAAGCCCTGCAACCGTCGCTGCATCGGCTATTGCCGGGTCATTTATCTCGGCAGAAATGCTGGCAGAGAGTGAGTCACTGGCATCATGAAAGCATTTACGGTTCACACGGGTGTCGCTGCGCCATTGTTGCGACGGAATATCGACACCGACGCCATTATCCCATCGCGGGAAATGAAACGCGTATCCAAGCAGGGGCTGGGTGAAGGTTTGTTCGCCGGCTGGCGCTACACCTTGCCCGGCGGCCGCGAACAAAACCCATCATTCGTTCTCAATCGACCCGAGTATCGCAATACATCGATCTTGCTGAGCGGTGACAATTTTGGTTGTGGGTCCTCGCGCGAACATGCGGTTTGGGCACTGGCGGAGTATGGCATTCGCGCGGTGATCGCCAGTGGATTCGGGGCCATCTTTCACACCAACTGCATCCGCAACGGCATTTTACCGGTGTGCCTCGATGAGGCGGTGATCAGCGATCTCGCCGAGCGGGTGCAGGAAGATCCGCAAAATAATCTGGTGGAAATCGACCTTAATCGTTGCCGCATTGTTTGTGGTGACAGCGAACTTGAATTCGCGCTGGAAGAGGGGGCGCGTCACATGCTGTTGAATGGCCTCGACCCCATCGCGCTTACCCTGCAGCAGCGGAAGCTGATCGATCAGTTTGAAAATACGCGTCGCAAAAAGCACGCCTGGGCATTTGCCCCCTTTGAAGATTGTGTGGAAGGAGTATTGCCGTGAATCAACCCATGACTCTGTTGGAGCAGCTGGTGTCGCTGCTGGATCGGGAAATCGACGATGCGACCTTGGAACGTGCACAACTGCATTTGCTGGACTGGCTTGGTTGCAGTGTGTACGGCGCGCGCAGCGAGCTGGCAGGGAAGCTCCAGGGCTATCTCGCAGAATGGGGCGCTTCTGGCAAAAACTGGAATTTGAACGGTAGTGACAGTTGCTGGCAGGACTCGGTGCAGTTTCACGGTGCCCTTGGCAGTGTGTCCGAGATGGATGACCTGCACCGTACATCCACCCTGCACCCCGGGCCAGTAATTATTCCTGCCGCGTTGGCAGTTGCCGAAATGGTGGAGGCAAGCCCTCGTGCGCTGCTGTCATCCATTGTGGTGGGTTATGAAGTGATGATCCGTATTGGTCGCGCACTCGGGCGCGATCACTATGCGCTTTACCACAGCACTTCTACCTGTGGCAGTTTCGGTGCGGCGGCAGCGGCCGCACACCTGTTGGACCTTAATCACGAACAAACCGTGTGGGCCCTTGCCAATGCAGGGAGCCGTACCGGTGGCTTTTGGCAAATGCGCCATGAGGCGGTAGAGACCAAGCATCTGCACAACGCCGGCGCAGCGCATGCCGGTGTACAGGCTGCGCTACTCGCTTCCAGTGAGTTGCGTGGCCCGGCCAGCCTACTCGAGGGGACACAGGGGTTCTTCGCCGCAACCTCCTCGCAGGCTATGCCTCTGGCTGTTATTGATCAGGCATCAGAAGCATGGCTGCTGTTTCAGTGCAGCTTCAAACCTTGGCCGGCTTGCCGCCACACCCACCCGACGATCGATGCCGTGCGAGCTTTGGGCGAGGTGTCAGCTGAAGACGTGCGCGAGTTGCATATCAGTACCTTCGGCGATGCATTGATGTTTTGCGACCGCAAACACCCAGAATCATCGGCGCAGGCACGCTTCAGCCTCCAGCACTGCGCTGCGGTGACAATACTGTTTGGCGCGCCGGCGATTGAGCACTTTGGCGAAGAAATTATTGCCCGGTCTGATGTGGCGGAGCTGCGCGACAAAGTCATCCTGCACGTGACTGAGACACATCAGCGCGCATATCCCGCGCATTTTGGTGCGACGGTGCGAGTGGTTCTGCACGATGGCAGCGAATGGGAAATGGCATCACCCGATGCCTGGGGTGACCCAGAATGGCCGCTCACTAGTGAAGATATTATCGATAAGGCTCGTACGTTGTTCGCCGCAGCTGGTGTCGGCACGGAAACCACGGAAGATGTGCTGGAGGTAACGTTGAACCTGAGTGGGCAGGACGACCTGAATTCTCTGTTTACGGCCCTGCGTGGGTTGGGAGAGTCCCTGTGACCAGCTACGAGCAGCGGCTGGTGGAGCATGTTGCCGAGAGCCAGTTTGAATATCTGGATGCTGCGGCAATAGAAGCCTGCAAGACATTTTTGCTGGATTCCATCGGCGTTGGCATTAGCGGCTCAAGAATTCCCTATGCGGAACAGTTGCTTGAAACCGCTCGGGGATGGGGCTGCGCTGACGAGGGTAAATCTGCGACGGTCTGGGGTACAAGGGTTCGCCTGCCGGTCCTGCATGCGGCGATGGTCAACGCCTATCAAATCCACTGTCAGGAATTCGACTGTGTCCATGAAGATGCGGTAGTGCATCCAATGGCAGTGATTCTCTCCGCGCTGATGGCAGAGGCAGAAGCGCGCAATACCGATGGGCGAGCGCTGTTGTTATCGCTGGCGTTGGCGGTCGACGTGGCCACGGTACTCGGAATGAGTGCCGATAAACCCATGCGTTTTTTCCGCCCGGGTACCGCCGGGTGCATTGGCGCAGCGGCGGGGATCGCGCGCTTGCGGCGCTACGACCGCGCGCAGATTCAGCAGGCGATGTCCATTGCCTACAGCCAGACCGGTGGCACCATGCAGGCGCACACGGAAGGCGTGGCTGTGTTACCCATGCAAGTTGCGTTCAACGCGCGCAATGCGATTACCGCGGCGGACATGGCCGGTTTCGGCTTGATCGGTCCGGCGAATTTTCTCAGTGGTGATTACGGTTACTTCTCCATTATGGAATCCGACGGCCACGCCCAGGGCGCCTTTGCAAAGTTAGGGCGTGAATGGCAAATCGGCCGGGTAAGCCACAAACCGTTTCCCACTGGCCGTGCCGCACACGGAACGCTGGATGCGCTGATGCAACTGCGTAGTGAACACGGCTTTGCCGCAAATGACATTGAGTCTGTCCAGATAGAAGCGCCGCCGTTGGTGAGACGCTTGGTGGATCGCCCGGCGTATCCTGACATGAGCGTGAATTACGCCCGCTTGTGTATCGGTTATGTGGCCGCAACCTTGTTGCTGACCGGCGATGTCGGCGTGCAGGCATTTGATCTCGATGCGCTGGCAGATCCAGCGCGTCTGGCACTGGCACAACATGTACGCATGTGCCCGTCCGCCAGTAAGGACCCAAATGCACTGGCGCCGCAGACAGTAATCGTTTGCTTGAAAGATGGCAGTGAATACCGGCGGGAGATGGCCAGCATCCTCGGCCACCCCGACAGTCCCTTGAGTCGCAAGCGACAGCAGGAAAAGTTTGTTAACTGCCTGGCATCTGCGCGCAACCCCATCGACACAGATCAGGCCGAACAAATCCTCGCGAAGATAGCGCGGCTGGATCAGCTGCAATCTATTAACGAATTGAGCGCGCTGCTGACGCCCGAACAGCGGCCTGTTTCTGTAACCAGTTAAAGCCAGTAATTAGTAAAAGAGAGTGCAAACCAGTTATGCCTTACCCAAGCTATTTTGAAAGCTTTGATGTCCAGCAGGCGCTTGCGGATTACCCACTGGGGGATGCCTTTCTAGAGCGTTATCAGGGAATGTCGCGTGAACAACTGCGCGAGCTGCAGAACCAGCGCTTCCTCAAGTTGATGGCACGTGGCTGGGAAATTCCGTTTTACCAGCGCCTGTGGGGCGATGCGGGTATTAAACGAGAGGATATTCAGAGCCTCGACGATATTGAAAAGCTGCCGGTCTTTTCCAAGTCCGACATTATGCAAAGCGTCGAGAAATTTCCGCCGATCGGCGATTTCAGCGGGCTCGAAGGGCTGGCCCCGGAGGAGCGTCCGCCCGTGGTTTTCCATACCACCAGCGGTACCACCGGCAGACCCCAGCCAATTATTTTCGGGCCGCGCGGGCGCGAGATCCAGGCCATGTTGGTGGCGCGTTCCTACCGCTTTATGGGACTAAAGCCCGGCGCTACTGTGCAGTCGACCTATGGGCACGGCATGATTAACGGCGGACACTATATCCGTGAAGCGGTAACCCGTTATACCAATGCACTGTTCCTTTCCTCCGGTACCGGTCTGGAAACCCGCTCTGCCCAGCAGGTGCAATTGATGCAGGACTTTGGCGTCAATGTACTGGTGGGGTTTGCGGATTACATAAAAAAACTCGCCAGTGTGGCGAAAGACCAGGGGATTCAGCCGGGCAAAGATATACCCGTGGATATGATTATCGGGCACCTCGGACAGGAGACGCGTGCAGCGCTGAGCGAAGCTTGGGGCGGTGCGAAACTGTACGACTGGTATGGCGTTGCCGATACCGGCTGTGTCGCCGCCGAGGGGCCGGACCAAGGTGGTCTTTACGTGTGGGAAGACGCCCAGTACCTAGAGCTGCTAGACGTGGATAGCGATCAGCCGGTAACACCCGGTGACACCGGCAACATGGTAGTGACCTGCCTGTATAAGGACGATATCTATCCGGTGATCCGCTTCAATACCTGCGATATCACCTCGGAAATTGTTGGTGAAAACCCGTTCCAGCTGCCGTTCCGCCGTATCCGCGGATTCCTCGGGCGCTCCGACAACATGGTCAAGCTGCGCGGCATCAACGTCTATCCGCACGGTATCGGCGGCATGCTGGCAGAGCTGTCGAGCTTTACCGGTGAATATGTCTGTATTGCCGAGCGCGATGATAGCGGGCGGGAAACGCTGACGGTGATGGTGGAAGTCTCCGATCCGGTCGCAGGGCACCCGGCAATTGCCGACCAGTGTGCTGCCTTGCTGAAGCTCAAGCTCGGCCTGGAAGTGGGCGTTGAGATAGTGTCCGCGGGAGAAACCGCGCGCTGGACCGAGATTGACCGCCGGCAGAAGCCCCTGCGTTTACTTGATCGCCGGTTTGGGTAACTCTGTGCGTATTCTTTTTTGGAAAAAAGCCATGTCCCGTAAGCAACATCGTGCGATCAGTGATGAAATTCTTGCCAAGGATGCAACCGCACTGGCGACGTGTCTGCAGCGCGGTGACCTGAGTAGCCAGGCGCTCACCGCGCGCACGCTCGCGGCCATTGCCGACAGCCAGCAGGGCATCAATGCCTTCCTGTACATTGATCGCGAGGGTGCCATGAATGCCGCACGCGAGGCGGATGTACGCAGGCGTATGGGTAAGCCCTTATCGATGTTCGACGGGCTGACCTGTGCGGTAAAAGACAATATCGATGTTGCGGGCATGCCCACCTCCAATGGCCTCGGTTATGGCGATACGGCGCCGCTGGCACGGGAAGATGCCCCGGTAGTGGCGCGGCTGCGTGCGGCCGGTGTGATTATTCTCGGCAAGCTGAATATGCATGAGGTTGCGCTGGGTGCGACCAACGACAACCCGCACTGGGGCCGTTGTGAAAATCCGCTGCGGGCCGGTTATACCCCGGGTGGTTCCAGTGGCGGTTCCGGCGCGGCAGTAGCGGCGGGCCTGTGTGCTTTCGCCCTCGGTACCGACACCATGGGGTCGGTGCGCATCCCGGCCAGCTACTGCGGCGTTGCCGGTCTTAAACCCGGCCGCGAGGGCCTGACAACAGCGGGTGTTACCCGTTTGTGCCGGCAACTGGATACCGTGGGACCACTGGCGAGGTCGGCACGGGATCTACGGGAACTGTGGCCGATCCTGAATGGCACCGCGAATAATCAGGTACCGCCAGCGCGCAGGACCGATTTAGGCAGTGTGCGCTGGGCGGTGCTGGAAGACTGCGCGGGGGTTGGCGTGGAGGAGGGGATCAGCGAAGCTTTTCGCGATCTGGCCAAACGCCTGCCGGGCGCCGGGCATGTACCGTTAAATTTTTCCGCCATCGACTTTTCCGCGATTCGCCGTGCAGGGCTTTTGTTGTGCGAGGCGGAAGCGAACGTCACCTTTTCTGCCGAACGCCAGCGTCAGCCGCAATTGTTTTCTGAACAGCTGCGCGGGCTCATGCAGTGGGGTGCAGAACGCTCTGCGCCGGAACTGGTGCAGGCCTCGGACAAGGTGCAAGCGGCCGGAGACTGGCTGCGACAGCAATTACAGAATGTCGATTTTCTGTTGACCCCCACCGCACCGCAGACAGCGTTTCCGTTTGAGCAGGCCGTGCCGGTCAACCAGGCGAACCTGACCAGTGTGGCAAATATGGCGGGGTTACCGGCAATCAGTATCCCGCTCGGGGACTCCGCAGAAGGCTTGCCGTTTGGCCTGCAGGTAATTGGAGCGGTAGGGTCGGAAGTTGCGTTGCTGGCGATTTCCGTGGCGCTGCAGGAGTGGCTGGCAGAACATGATCTTGCGGTTACCGCATAACACTGCTGAGAAGCAGGAGAGAAAGCATGACAAGTGAAGTAGCTGCGCAACAAACCAAAGGCCATACCACCGACACGCCGCGCGTTGAAATGCGGTTGGATGACGGACTGGCCTGCATCACCCTGGTAAACCCAGACCAGCGCAATGCCATGACGGTGGCAATGTGGCAGCAGCTCGCCAGTGTGCTTGATCAGGTTGAACAGAATGACCAGGTTCGCGCGGTATTGATCAGCGGGGCGGGCTCCCGGGCTTTTTGTGCGGGCGCCAATATCGCCGAGCTGTCGCAGGCGATGTCAGATCCCGCGGTGATGCGCCAGCAGAATGCCCTGATCCAGGAAGTGCAGCTGAAATTGCAGCGTCTGAGCCGGCCGACAATCGCGCTGGTTCGCGGTGCCTGTTATGGCGGTGGCTGTGGCCTGGCGTTGGCCTGTGACCTGCGTATTGCCGATACCGCGGCAACCTTTGCGATTACTCCGGCCAAGCTCGGCATCCTGTATAGCATTGAAGATACACGCCGCTTGGTACGTGCGGTGGGCGACGGCAATGCGCGCGAGATGCTGCTTACCGGGTTACCCGTAGATGCGGTCCGCGCGCTGCAGATAGGCCTGGTGCAGCATGTGGCAGAAGGGGATGCGCTGGAGGAAAAGGCGCGCGGGCTAGCGCGAGCGTT
Organism: Microbulbifer agarilyticus; assembly: GCF_001999945.1. NCBI lineage: Bacteria > Pseudomonadati > Pseudomonadota > Gammaproteobacteria > Cellvibrionales > Microbulbiferaceae > Microbulbifer > Microbulbifer agarilyticus. Next base: position 2,414,035 of record NZ_CP019650.1, on the reverse strand, counting down.
GATCGAGAATTCCCAGTATTCCGTGCGCTGGACCAAGGCTACTCTGGGTTATCTTGCCGGAGGCTCTGGGGATGAGCCGGAGGAAGGCAAAGATGGGGCGGATGCGCTTAAGTGTGCATTCGACGAGGCTTTTTCCGGAAACGATTTTGCGGAAGGTTGCGCCGCTTTTTTGGCTCGACGCAAAGCCGATTTTCGCTGGCCCCAGAAGTAAAAAGAGGGGTAATAAGAGGAGTAGCAAAAGGAGTATTAAATACTCAGGTATTGGCCAGTTCCTCAATAAGCTCATCCAGCTCGGTGGTCGCACTGACGGCTTCTTCACGCGCCTGCTGACGCGCACTTTTATCTTCGTCGAATTGTTCCATTTCCTGCTGGATCACGCGCAAAATCCTGGCGATAAAATCCTGGTGCCATAGTCCGCGGGCCTGCGCGGCATCGGAATCCGGCGTGTAACCCTCAATGGACTCGCGGCTCAGCAGGCCGCGCTCTTCGAGCAGGCGTTCCAGCGTGTCCATACGCTCTCGCGTTACCGCCAGCTCGCCGGCAACCGCCATCAGGATAGACAGCAGGCGGTCGGTATCCGAATCCTTGAAATACGTCGGGCGCTTGCCGCGGGCTTTGGTGCCCGCCATGGTGATCGGATCTAGCGTCATGCCCTTACTCCGGATTTCCGTTGATATACATTTCGACTACTTGCTCGCGATGTACGCGTGCCAAGCTGGCTTGCGGCCATAATCTTCGGTGTCACTTTCTGCTTTTGCCGCACTTGGGAACAGCTCTTCATCAACCACCGCGTACAGCCCCAGCGTGGCAATATTTTCCCGCGCGAAACCCGCCTGTTCGATGGCCTCAAACAGGTCCAGATCGTGCAGGGTGCCCCAGAAGGGCTCGTTGTTGTTGCGGGTATCCCAGTCGCGCATGAATTGCTCGTAGGGAGGCATTTCGGGAGTGAACTGCGGTTGCTCGATGTGTACCACCTTGCCGCCATCGGCCAGCAGTCGGTGGGTTTCCTTGAGAATACGCGGCAGTGCGCGGCTCGAGGTCTCGTGCAGGAACATGCAGGTAATGATCAGATCAAAACTGCCGTCTTCCGCTTCGATCGCTTCAGCGTTTTCCTGACGGAACAAGATGTTATTTACACCGAGGGATTTAGCGCGTGCATTCGCATAGCGCAACATCGGCGCGGCCACATCAATGGCAACAATTTCGGTATCCGGGAATGCCTGAGCCAGCGGCACAATGTTGTGTCCAACGGTACAGCCGATGTCGAGAATACGCCGTGGGCGGAAACCTTTTTCTGCCTGTTCCCGCAGCCACTCAACCAGTGCCTGACCGCCGCCATCGCTGTAGCGACCCAGCATGCCAGCAGTGGTCACAAAAATACCACTGTCGTAGTTGGCTCCGGCTGCGATGTCATCTTCGCAATACTCGGTGTGGTAACCACCCGGCATGCAGTGAATATCCACGGCACTGACATAGCGGGGTACTTTGACCTCAGGATTTAATTGCAGCGATTGGCTGTCTTTGTTCAGGGTGCTGGCCTGATCAATCAGTGACGGCAGCTGGCGGAAGACCATAGAGCGGCTGTTTTGCTGGCGCATTTCCATGGTGTTGCGGCGCAACGAGCTCCAGAATTGATACAGCGGTTCGCGCTTGAGTAGTTCACCCACTTCGCGTCGCGTGGTCGGGGCCGCACCTTGCTCAACCCGGTGATCGTAGGCTTTGCGTACACCTGGCAGTACCTGCGAGGCGAGGTGAATGTTGAGGTTCGTAAGAAAATTGAACCGGGCTACTTCATCGTGGTTTGCTTTCGGAAACACACCATGGCGCCCGACTGCGTTCCACGCCGGCGGTGCCTGTCGAGCTGCGTCGGCCATTGGGAACTCCGCAATTTGCGAGGATTTCCCATAGTCTAGCGGCGCACGAGGCATTGCCCATGACAATTATCAACTTGGGTGGGTTGCACGGCAGGCGCCGCTAAGGCGCCCACTTTCTGCAAAGAATGCCCGGCGAGAATCAGTGAACGCTGGCGAGTTCTTCCAGGATGGCGTTATCGAGAATGCGAATGCGGTGGGCACTTACAATTTCGATCAGCTTCATGGATTTGAGGCGGGCAAAAGCGCGGCTGACGGTTTCGATGGTCAGGCCGAGATAGTCGGCGATATCCTGGCGGCTCATAATCAGTTCGATATCGGCATTCTGCGTACCGCACTGACGTCGCCCGATTTGCGCCAGCAAAAAGCACAGGCGCTCGTGGGCTTTTTTCTGCCCGAGCGCGAACAACTGATCGAGGGTCTGCGCCAGTACATTGCCGCCGATCTGGCGGGCATTGGCCTTCAGCGTGGAAGACTGGTCCACCAGCGCGAGAAATTCGCGGCGAACAAAGGATTGCAGCTCTGTTTCACGCAGGGAGACCACGCTGTATTCGTATTCTTCCGTATTGGTGAAGCCGATATAGTCCCCGGAGTAGGCAAAGGCGATTACCTGCCTGCGGCCCGAGCGGGAAAGGCGTTCAATCATGAGGGTACCGGAGACAACCACGTACACATTTTGAGCAGTGCTGTGCTGCTTAATGAGCTGTTCACCGGCGGAGATGCGCCGGCGCTGGCATATAGCGGTGAGGTCCGCGAGCTCCTCGTTACCAAGGCCGCGGAATAGTCTGGAATGGAAAAACGTTTCCGGCGGTTTCAATGCGGGATTAGGCACCGTGATCCTTCCTGATAATTCTTATTCCAGCAGCCTAAACCCAACAAGCGTGCCTGTCTACGTCCGTGGGGGTCAGTTTGCGGCTTCGGTGCGTTGACTACCCAGTAGCAGGCCCTGTTCGAGCAAAGCGTCGATCTGCTCATCGGTCAGCCCCAAGGAGCGCGCTACCTCAACACTGTGCTCGCCGATTTCCGGCAGATCCCGGCGTAGGCCCAGCCGCTGGCCCCCAAATTCCACCGGCAGCGCCGGCAGCTGGGTCTCTGCGCCGTTTTCGAGGGTGACCGGGATCAGGCCTCCGGCGCTGCTGAGCTGGGGGTCTTCAAACAGGTCTGCGGGTTTGTTGATGGGGGCGAAGGGGATACCTGCGCGGTCGAGGCGCGCCATCATGTCGTTCTTGGGCAGGCTGGCAAACAGGGCGCTGATTTGTGGAATCAGGCGGTCGCGGGCAGCCACGCGCCCGGCATTGCTGCTGAGTGCTGGGTCATTCGCCAGCTCGTCCAGGTCAAACTCTTCGCAGAACGCCCGCCACAGGGTGTCGCTCACCACGCCGACGAATACGCGCTCGTTCTCTTTGCTCAGGAAAATGTCATACACAGACCAGGCGCTGCGGCGCACCGACATGGGCGGCGGTTCTTCACCGGTGACCGCTTGCTGAGCCATATGCTGGCCCACCAGATAGGCGGTTGTTTCGAACAGGGAGCTGGTTACCTGCTGGCCGCGCCCGCTGGTCTGGCGCTGCTGCAGTGCAGACAAAATAGCGATGACGCCGAACATGCCCCCGGTAATGTCTACCACTGAGGTCCCCGCGCGCAGTGGGCGGTCCGGCAGGCCCGTCATGTAGGCGAGGCCGCCCATCATTTGCGTCACTTCGTCCAGTGCGGTGCGGTGTTCGTAGGGCCCGCTAAGGAAGCCTTTCAGGGAGCAGTAAACAAGGCGCGGGTTGCGTGCGCTCAGGTCAGCGTAGCCAAGGCCCAAGCGATCCATGGCCCCGTGGCGGAAGTTCTCGATGACCACATCGGCTTCATCCACCAGCCTCAGGGCGATGTCTTTGCCTTCTTTGGACTTGAGGTCCAACGCCAGGCTGCGCTTGTTGCGGTTGTACATGGCGAAGTAGCCGGCTCCGGAGCCACGCAGGCGTCGGGTGTTATCGCCCTGGCAAGGTTCGACCTTGGTTACCTCTGCACCGAGATCCGCGAGGATGCCTCCTGCGGCCGGTCCCATCACCATGTGCGTGAACTCGACAACCTTGATGCCGGCGAGGGGTAACTGTTCCTGTTGCGCCATGAGGGCTTCTCCACTGAATGCGTCGGTTTATATCGCCAATGGGGTATATGTTATAATAATATATCATTAGGTCAAGCCGGGGTGCCCGCAGGGGGCACGCCGCGTAGCAATTCGAATGAAAAGATGAGTAACCAGAGAGGGGCGGGCGTGAGCGGCAAACAGATCGAAATTAGCGAAGTAGGGCCGCGTGACGGCTTGCAAAGTATCAGTGCCATCATGGCAACCGAAGACAAGAAGCGCTGGATTGCTGCGCTCGCCAATGCGGGGTTGCGGGAGATTGAGGTTGGGTCCTTTGTGCCGGCAAAGTTGCTACCGCAGTTGGCGGATGCCGCAGAAATCGTGCGCTACGCCAGAACCCTGCCGGGCCTGACGGTGGCGGTGCTGGTGCCCAATGCGCGCGGCGCGAAGGATGCGATCGCGGCGGGCGCACACAAGTTAACGATCCCGCTATCCGTTAGTGAAACCCATAGCCTGAAGAATCTGCGCAAAACACACGAGCAGGTGTTGGAGGAAGTGCGTCAAATTCGCGCGCAGTTGGACCAGTTGCCCGCGGAGCAGCGCCCGAGTTTTGAGGGCAGTCTTTCCACTTGCTTTGGCTGTACGCTGGAAGGGGCGGTAGCGGAAGAGGCGGTGCTGCGTCTGGGAGAGGGATTGATGAAGGCCGGATGTGATGAGGTGGGGCTGTCCGATACCACCGGTTACGGAAACCCGGTGCAGGTACGCCGTTTGATCCAGCTTGTCTGGTCTCACCTCGGCCGGGATGCCTTGAATGGAATCCATTTGCACAATACCCGTGGCCAGGGGTTGGCCAATGTACTGGCGGCGGTGGAAGCAGGCATTACCACAGTGGATGCCTCTATGGGTGGCATTGGTGGTTGTCCGTTTGCCCCGGGTGCCAGTGGCAATATTGTTACCGAGGACCTGGTGTTCTTGCTGGAAGCGATGGGGTATTCGACAGGGGTGGATGTCGACCGATTGATGGCGGCGCGGGAAGTACTTGCGCGAGGCCTGCCGGATGAGCCGCTGTTTGGGTTTGTACCGGACGCGGGTCTGCCTAAAGGTTTTCAGTACGCAGAACCTCAGCCTGAAGTGGTCGCCTGATCGGCCACTTTATCGCGCGCATAAAAAAGCCGGCAGGTAAACTGCCGGCAAGGATCTACAAGTTTGAGAACGTAAATCAAGCGATGAAGAATTCGTTAGGCGATCCGAGCGTAGGCGCCGCGATGAAATAGCAGCGGCTCGCGATCCTGGGTGTGCATGGCGTCTACCCGGCCCACCATAATTAGGTGATCACCACCTTCGTGGCGCGCAGTCAGCGTGCATTGCAGTCGCGCGCAGTATTCATGCAGCAACGGCACACCTTGGGCGCTCATGTGGTAATCCAGCTCGGAGAACTTGTCCACGCCGCGGCGAGCGAACAGGCTCGATAGGTTGTCTTGCTGGTCGCTCAGCACATGAATGGCAAAGTGCTCACACTGATTGAACGCATCGAAGCAGCCGGTTTTCTTGTCGATGCACCACAATATCAGGGGTGGATCGAGGGATACGGTGTTGAAGCTGCTTACCGTCATACCCACGGCTTCACCGGATTCGCCACCGGTGGTGACAATGGTTACGCCAGTGGCAAACTGGCCGAAAACCTGACGCAAGTTCAGCGGTTCAATTTTGTGGTGCTGTTCCGCGATATCGGCATTGGCCGGTGCCAACAGTTCTGCTTCAGTCGACATAATTCGCTCCCAGTTTCAGGTCACCTTCTTCCCAGCGCAGTACGCCGAAGGTGGTGTATTTTTCTTTCTGAGACTGCATAAACTGCCAGGCACAAACGAAGGTGTAATCTTCGTCAATTTGCGTTTCCCGTGACCACAACTTGAACGCTTCACCGTACACGTGGCGCACGGAGTAGAGGTAGCGTCCATAAGACATACCGTTACCGTACATGTCTGGGCCGTGATACTGGTGGTGGTTACCGTTGCGCGTGCGCATGGTTTTCCAGCTGGCATTGACCACGCCGCTAATTTCGATCGTCTGCTCGGAGTGCAGAAGGTTGAGGGGGTTGTGGTGAATGACGACGTCGTTGTGGCCCACCAGCTCCTGTTTATCGTTGTACACCTCAAAGCGGCCGGTAAATTTGCCCGCATGTTTTACTGGCAAGTTAAACGGACGCTTGCCGTTCACTTTTTCTTGCTCCAGGAAGGCTGTGACACGCTTCTGGGTGGTGGGGTTGGTGTCGTGATCGTGGGTTACCACATACAGTCCATTAAATACCCCAACCAGGGTGTCGCCCTCGAACAGCTGTGAGGAGTAAACCTGCATGCCGAGGTCCGGAACCACGTGGTTCATGGTGCGCAGGTTGACGTTCCAGCCCGGGGAAAAATAATTGGAATCGACCAGAAGCCCGTAGGGGCGGCCACTGCCAAAAAAGTCCGGGCCGGTATAGATCCGGTCCATATCGGAATCGAGTACCCCAAAGCGAAACGGTGAACCGATTTCAAACCGATCATTCAGCGGACCGGTTGCATCGAATTGAGTGTTCATCCAATAGGTGGTGCGGCCATTTTCGTGCTCACTGGCTCGGCTTACCTTGTTGTAACCCACATGGGTGCCGTCCGCTTCAAACAATGATGGTAGGCCGTGCCATTCACCTTCAATCGCTTGCTGCCAGTTACTGGGCTTCTTTTCGTTACTCATAGTCGGTTACCGGTTGTGTGCGCTTTTATTACCCATTTGGGGGTCGCTTTGGCGGATATTCATGCCATCCTAATCTACGGGTGTGTGCCCGCCTTGGCAAAAATCAATTCTGCATGATTGGTGGCGCCTGTTCACTGAATTCGGTGACTTGCTGGCAGGCTTCCCCGGCCAGTGCAAAACCTAGCAGCTCTCCGTTGGGGCTGGTAAAACGGGCTGCGACGCCCTGGCTGTCCGCGCGTGTGTAATGCCAGTCGCCCTCCGTCCCACGCGGTGGGGGTGAGGTAATCACCGGGCAGAGTGTGGTTTTGACGTTGACCGGCATGCTGTCATAAAAAACCGGTGTCGGTGTGCCGGCCAGGGTCCGCGCCAGCGCCTGCGCGGAAGCGAGTAGCGGTGCCACATAGCAGAGGTTGTGGCCATCTACCTCGGCGCAGTCGCCCAGCGCGTAGACATCTTCGACTTCCGTGGCCAGCAAGCGGTCGGTCAGTATGCCGCGGTTGCAGGGAATGCCACACTGTTGTGCCAGTTCAACTCTGGGGCGCACGCCAATCGCGCTGATCACCCGGTCAACTTGAATATGGGTGCCATTCTCAAGCACCACTTGAATACCGGAACCGCGATGATCGAGTGACTTAACCGTGGTGCCAAGGTGGAAGCTGACCCCCGCTTGGCTCAGTGTTGTCTGTACCAGTGCACTGGCATCGGGCGGCAGCAAATTACCGAGCACCTGAGATTGCGGCTCAACCACGTGCACTTCGAAGCCGGACTGAACGAGGTCGTTCGCGTATTCGCAACCAATCAGGCCACCGCCGATCACCAGCGCCGATTTTGCACCGCTGGCCGCGGTGTAAAAACGCTGAAAATCTTGCAGGTCATTGATATGGAATGCGCAACCGGCGGCGTTGCCTGCTACCGGGGCATGAATTGGCTCTGAGCCAAGTGCCAGCACCAGTTTGTTGTAGGTCAGGTGAGACTGCTGTCGCCCGCTATCGATTGTCACCGTGTGGGCATCGGTGTCGATCGCGCTTACCTTCGAGAAGGTCAGGATGTTGGCCTGAAGCGTCTCAGCCATTTCGCGGGCACTGTAGCTGACTAGCTGCTCCGGTGAGCGCCTTTTTTGGAATGCGGTACTTAACTGCGGTTTGGAATAGCTGTTTCCATCATCCGCGGTAATCATAATGAGGGGTGTGCTGGCGTCATGCTTGCGCAGTTCTTTCGCCAGTTGATAGCCCGCGAGTCCGGTGCCAACAATGATGATGGGTTTGCGCGCGTAATCGATGTTGGCAAAAGCAGCCAATTCTGCGTTGGACTCGGCTGCTTCTTGAGTTTCCGGGCTATCGTTCTGGATTGCAGTGCTAGCTGCGGTACTGGTTGCGGTACTTGAAGGCTGCGTGTGGACTTCGATCATTTCAAAGTCGCTCTTGCCTACACCGCACTCCGGGCACAGCCAGTCATCGGGGACATCTTCCCAGCGGGTTTTTGGTGGTATGCCATCCTCGGGTGCGCCTTTTAATTCATCGTAAACCCAGCCGCATACCAGGCATTCCCAAATCCGATACCCCTGCATTCAGTGCTCCAAAATCACTTTTATTTTGATGGTCTGCCACAGCGCAAAACTGTGGAAGTTCTATGCAGGATAAAAAGGCGATGAAATTTTAGGGATGATATTTATCAACCGGTGCACGAATTATTCGTACTACCGGCGATGTCACTGGATCAGGCGAGGTGTTTCCAGATGGATGCGCTGAAGGGTTCTTCGTGAACCGGGCCAGCCTTGCCTCTTGGATCGAGTTCATGGCGTTGATCGCAGGTTGGCGAAAGGCGTACACCGCGCGCAGTAAGCGTGCGGGTGGCGACACCTTCACGGTACAGAACGGTATGGCGAACCCGTTGGCCCGGGGCGGTGAGCATAATGAAATCGGGTTCCATATAGACCTCGCAGGCGGGGTTCAGCCTGAGCGCATTGAAGGTCAGGATGCCGACACCGCCGGAGACGCCGACATTTTCATAAGCGCCGGGGCCGAGTGGATCAAACACCAGCAGGTTGTCGCGTAGCTGGCCGGTAAAGGTTTTGGCGGTGGGCTCGCGTCCGCGGAAGTGCACATTGGTCAGTTGCAGGCGGTGCCCGTCAAAGTCGAGGTAGACCAGGTTGTCAAACGGGCTTGGTCCCGGCGTGCCACTGCCAGCTGCGGTGTCGTCTTCCAGTGGCCTGCCGTCTAGATGAAACAGCTCGACCTGGTCGTGCCAGGTACCGCGCATCATCATCAGGTTGTAGCCCACGGAGCCTATGGGAAAAGTGGGGTAGCTCGTCGCCGTGGGGTTGGTTTTTTCGGGGAATCGTTCGGCCATTCCGGGTCTATCTCAGGTAAAAGTTAGCTCTGCTCACGCCACCCTGTTCACACCAAAAGTTGCGTTAAAAATGATAATGATATAACAATAACTCAAAATAAAGGCGGCGGCCAACTCTGTCACCGGCGCATCAACGTTTCCCTGACAACGAAAACAGGAGTGACTCGATGAAGACTGTGGTCATAACCGGTAGTACCCGAGGAATAGGGCGAGGGCTCGCGGAAAACTTTTTGGCAAGCGGGTGTCGCGTAATTATCAGTGCACGCGGCCAGAGCAAGGTAGATAGCGTGGTCGCTGAGTTGCAAAGCCAGCATGGTAAGGACGCGGTAGCGGGAATCGCCTGTGATATCACTTCGGAGGCCGATCTGGCCAAGCTCTGGGGTTTCGCCAATAGCCAGGGTGCGGTGGATATCTGGATTAACAATGCCGGTATGAGCATTGTGCGGAAGCCGCTGCATGAACAGTCTGCGCAAGATTTGCGTGCGATCGTCGATACCAATCTGACCGGCCTGCTGCTGGCCTGTAAGGTTGCGCTGGCAGGGATGTTGAAACAGGGCCACGGGCAAATCTGGAATATGGAAGGTTTTGGCAGTACCGGCCAAACCAATACCGGTATGGCGGCCTACGGAGCGACCAAGCGCGCGCTCAATTACCTGACCACTTCACTGCAGAAAGAGGTGAAGGGCACCGACGTGCAGGTAAATACTTTGAGTCCCGGTATTGTGGTGACGGATCTATTGGTTGGAGATTACGACCTTGCTTCGCCTGAGTGGCAGAAGACCCGCAAGATCCTGAATATCCTCGGGGATACGGTGGAGACGGTTACCCCGTATTTGGTGCGTGGTGTATTGAATGCACAAAAATCCGGTAGCCGGGTGGCGTGGCTAACCGGGCGCAAGGCATTCTGGCGCTTTCTTACTGCAGGTTTTAACAAACGTGATTTGTTTGCCGAGTATGACGCACCACCGGCGTAGCGGGTTGTGTTGATTACTCTTCTCACAGGATAAAAAAGCCCGCATATGCGGGCTTTTTTATTGGGGTGTATGGCTTGACTAGATAGCGTGTTAAGCAGGCATGTCACCAGCCGGAGTTAACGGTTGCTCGGATGTTACCAGGCGTTTTCCCAAGCGCTTTTCCAAGACTATGGCCCAACACAGGACGAGTAGGGCAACACCGGCAAAGAACACAAACGGCCCTGAAGCGCGCCAGGTATCGAACAGGTAGCCGCCAGCCACGCTCGCAACCAGAATTCCCACCGCACCGGAGAGGGTGAAGAAACCAATCACCGCGCCGCGGTGCGATTGTGGCGCCTGCTGGGCCACTAGAACGCCGCTGGTAATAATGCAGCCAATTTCACCGAGGCCAATTAGTGCGGCGCAAATAATCATGCCGGTGGTAAAGGGGTCGGTAATGAAAATGGTTGAGCCGTAGCCAATTGCGGAAATCAGTAGCGCGATGATCAGGGCGCGAATGCGCGAGATCTTGTCGGCGAGTATGCCGAATACCGGGGCGGTCAGTAATGCGCAGCCCTGGGCGATGCCCACAATCATGCCCGCACGCGCCAGCGCCTCGGCTCGGCTCATACCCAGCTCCGCAGTGCCGTAATTGGTGACCCACAATGTGAAAAAGGTGCCGACAATCATCAGGTTGCCGCGCGCTACAAACGAGGCGCCGTAGGCCAGCGCGATGCTCGGGTCGCGCGCCGCGCGCAGGCCGTTGCGGGTGATACTGATCAAGCTTTCACTGTGTTCACTCGGTTCGGCCTGGCTGCTGCCGGGCTTCAGTCCAATCAACATCAACACGCCGGTGACAAACGAAACGATGGCTACAAGGCCGTAGGTCTGGATGCCGGCTTCCTGGGCGGTTGCACCGCTGTTTTGCAGGATCGCCGGTAGTTGCAGCAGCAAAAACACACAAATCATTGCGCCCACACCATTCATTACGCCTTGCAGGCCGGTCGCACGGCCGCGGCTTTCATTGCGCACATAGTCGGCAATGAGGGCAACGATGGTGGTCGTCACTGCGGCTAGCCCCACGGAATAGCCCAGCCGAACGATCAGTAACTCGGTGATATTCTCGGCGTGGGGGTAAAGCGCAATACCTGCAGACATCACAAGGAAACCGAACCCGGTGATAGGGCGGCGGCCGAAACGGTCGGAAAGGGGGCCGAATATAGCGACCGAGATGATAATCACAATCTCCGCCCAGAAATTGAGCAGGCCGCTGACCATGCCGTGGCGCTCAGGGGGAATATTGAGAAACTCTGTGAGCAGGAAGGGTTGGCTCTGGGGAATGAAGGAGGCGAACATGATGGTCGCCAAGCACGCGAAGTAGAAGGTGAGCACATTGGAGCGGGAGACATCATTCTCTAGCTTGAGCCCTAAAAACCGGTGGTCCTGCTGGTTGGCCATAGTAGCGCCTCGTTATAACGGTTTGATCAACTTTGCTACAGGTGCGAACCGTGATGCTTAGTTGGATCCGTCGATATTATTTGGATTTGGCTTGAAATGATATAATGATAGAGTTTTATAACAATTGGTAGTAGGTTAGTAGCAGTTTGCTAGTAGGTTCTTTCCGGTAGCCTACAAGAAGTGGCTTATTGATTGGTAACCGTACTTCCGTCCAATTGGATTGTACGTATTCGCAAAGGCAGGTCTAAAAATGAACAATAAATCCATTCGTGTCGCAGCCGTCCAGTTCCATGTGGGGACTGATGTTGGTAAGAACCTGAGTACGGTGTTGCGAATGCTGGATCAGGCTGCCGAAGTTCGCCCGGATATGGTGGTGCTGCCCGAGTTCTGTAACCACCTGTCCTGGTATGACGGCCAGGAGCATTGTGCAGAGGTGTCCGTCACTCTGGACGGTGACTTTTTGCAGGCGGTAGCCGCCAAGGCGCGCACTCTGAAAATCTATGTTGTGGTTAATTGCACCGTGCGCCGGGAAGATGGCACGGTCACCGGATCGAGCCTGATGTACTCGCCGGAGGGCGAACTGATCGTCGACAATACTAAGCAAATCTATATCGGTCATGAAAATGACTTTCTCGAACCCGCGAAAGAGCCGGGCCCAGTGGTTGAGACACCGCTGGGACGTTTTGGCCTCTATTCCTGCATGGATGGTGTTATTAACGAACCACCGCGCACGCTGGCATTGCGTGGAGCGCAGGTGCTTTGCAATAGCCTGAATTCGTTTGCCAGCGATGAGGGATCTTTGCATGTCCCGGTGCGCGCGCCAGAGAATCACGTGTTTATCGTTGCGGCGAATAAGGTGGGGCCGCTCGTGCCCGAGGCCATCCTAGTTCCGGTCAGTGAAGCCACGGGTATTCCGCAGAAATTTCTACATGGAGCCGGTGAGAGCCAAATCGTAGCGCCCGATGGTACCGTCCTGGCTTGTGCATCCGTCGACAAGGAAGAGGTGATCTACGCGGACATTCAGCCCGCGCAGGCGGATGACAAGCGTCGCCCAGACGGAACGGATATTTTTGCCAGTCGCCGCCCGGGTTTGTACCAGTCCATTGGCGAAAATCCGGGTGCGCAAACGTACCCCGAATGGTCGGGGGCTGAGTCCGTGGAAGCTGCGGTCATTAATCTTACCGCCGATGGACGCGACGGCCTGCGGGAAGCGGCGGATTCGGCACGCAAAGCGATTGAAGCTGGTGCCCAGCTGGTGGCGGTGCCGCCATTAATGGGTGCGGCTGCGATCGCGGCAGATCTTCCTGCGGCACTGGATTTTTCTGGCGAAGTGATCGAGACGCTGCGCCTGTGTTGTAGTGAAGAGAGCTATATCTCCACCGCGTTACCAATGCGTTGCGAAGACGGGCAAGATCGCTATTGTGCCGTTGTGATTGGTGCGGGCGGTGTTGTGTTCAGCCAGGGCCAGGTGCATCGCAGTGCGCGTTTCGAATGGTCCGCGCCGGTCGATCGTTTTGACAATATTGTTTTGCCATTTGGTCGGTTGGCGGCGGTTACGTCTGATGACAGCCTGTATCCAGAGACCTTCCGCTTGTTGGCGATGGCTGGTGTCGATACAGCTGTGGTTTCGCTGGAGCCTCTCGGTGCTTGGGAATTGCGCACCGGGCTGCTGGAGCGCTCGGCAGAAAACCGGATTAATTTGTTGGCGGCTGCCATTGCTTCACCGCTGGGATCCGGGTTTGCAACTGCGTTGCAGCGAGATTTTACTGTGCTCACGCCGTGGCAAGAACGTGTCTTTGACGGTTTGTTGAGCCAGCCCGAACTTTATCGTGTGGCAGATCAGCAGCCGATTTTAGCGGTGACCTTGTATCCGGCGGCCGCAGAAAATAAAGAGGTCTCCCGAAATACCGATCTTGTGGTCAATCGACCCTGGAATTTGTGTGGCCCGATTACTGCACATTAATCACTTCTACATGGCACGGTGTCTTATTGAGAAATATCAATGTGACACCGTGCCGGCTTGCCCAAAATCTTATCCTATCAATGGCACTTTTCTTAGGAGTCACCTATGAGCGCAACGTCTTTGCCTGAGTCTCTGGCCAATAAAACACGCGACCGACTGATCGAAACGCTCGGCCTTAAGGAAGTTTATGGCGCCGATAGCGGCCCATACCTGACACTGGAAAGCCATATGCCAATGGCCCAGGGCAAGGTTGGAGAGGTGCGTCTCTACGAGGGCGGCCCACTACAAAAAATGGTGACCTGCGCCTTGGTCGTTCCGCAGATCGGTCTCGACTCCCATATGTTGTTTGCCTTCACCCCGGGCGAGAGTGCGGTGCCGCATTACACGTTGGATTCCGTCGGTGCTGGTGAGCACTGTGCATTCCACCTGGATCTTGTACCGCGTCTCGATCTCGGTGCAAACCTTGCCTACATGGATGAGGTTTACACCCCGCTGACAGAAATCTGCACCGCTACCCGCAGTATGGAAGGCATGAGTGCTGCACACCTGGATATTCGCCAGCTGGCGATTATGTCTCCGTGGATGCTGGTACAGCGTGCCACCAAGGAAGCGTTTGCCAAAATTGACGGTGCTGTCGATGCCTATCTGGATCACTGGTTTGCCGTGCTGGAGAAAGGCGTTAGTGAGAAGGCGCTGGAGGCGGTAGACAGCGCGGCGCTCGCTGAGCGTGACCGCCGCAATCGCGAAATCGTTTTCGATCCAGACGTAGACAAAGTTTGGAATCAGATCACCGGATTGATTGGCGCCGAAAGCAGTGAAGCACTGCGCGGATTGCTGAAGGCTGTCGATTAATCGCCTGATCGAATAGTCGAAAGCTGGGTTTTGCATTAAGAGGGCAGCGTGCGCACGTTCATTTGGTTGCGCATGTGTTGAGTGAATAAGAATAATTGGGGTAGGGAATGTCGATGAAACTGACAGGTGAAATTCTGCTGGAAGGTATGACTGAGGCAGAGCGTGCGCGTGCCAAAGTGGTCGAGTCTGTATTGCCTGCGGTACGCGAGGCCGCACGTGAAGTTGACGCCAACGCCCAGTTTCATATGCCGCACGTCAAGCAGTTCAGCGAAGCCGGATTGCTGGGGTTAATCATTCCCACCGAATACGGCGGTCTGGGTGGCGGGTTGCGCGATATGGCTGCGGCCTGCTTTGCGTTGGGTTCTGCCTGCCCATCCACCGCGCTGGCATTCTTTTTTCACTGCAGTGCGGCTTCCCGCGGGCTCCTTGCCATCGAGGCGCTGGAAGCGGGCCTGTTTAACGAAGAAGAATCTGTACAGGTTCGCAACTTTGCCGAGCAGGTATTGCACGGAATGGGGCGTGACGGATTCTGGTTCGCCAATTTCGCCAGTGAATCCGTCAAGTCGGAAAAGGCTGCCGTTACCATCAGCACCAAGGCGCGCAAGGTGGAAGGCGGCTATCTGCTAAATGGAGTCAAGTCCTTCGGTACAGGCACCGGAGTAGCGGATAAATACCTAGTGACCGCCAGCCTGGAAGGTTATGACACCGCAGAGGGCCTCTGTACATTTTTTGTGGATCGCGATGGTGACGGTGTACGCCCGCGTGCGCCCTGGGACGCAATCGGCATGCGCGGCACCAGCTCTGGCGGTATTGTTCTGGAAGATTGCTTTGTGCCAGATGACAAATCCCTTGCTATCCCCGGCGCCTTTACCCGCTGTATGCAAATGAGCCGCGGTAGTTTTGTAGGCAACCAGATGGCCGCGGTATGCGGTTATGCCGGTTCCGCACATTCCGCGTATCAGAATGTACTGAAGCACCTGACCGAGAAAAAATTTGCCGACACCGGCAAGCCAATAGGCACCGCGCCATACCAGCAGGAGCTGATCGGCAAAATGATGGTCGATGTGCAAACCTCGCTTTTGTGGCTGCGCCGCCAGTTAGATCTCGAAACCAGTGAGCCCCCGATCGCCGATAAGCATGAAGTTGTTAAGCAGTGGCGACTGTGTAAGGGCGTTGTTGCGGAAGCGGGCTTCCAGGTGGCAGCCAATGCGCTCAAAGCCAGCGGTACCTCCGGGACCATGGGTGACCCGGCGCGCTACCTGCGTGAAATGACGATGGGCATTGTGCAGGCATTCCCTGCAGAGCGTGGCCGCTTGATGGCGGCCCAGATGGAAGTAGAAGGCGCTGAGCAGAGTCTGTTTGGTGTCGGCGAAAAGTCTTCCGCGCAGCCAGCCTGAGCGGGGCCACTATGCAGAATTACGACATGCTGATCGGCGGGGCAGAAGTTCCCTCCGCGAATGGCACCACTTTCGCGGTAACCGCGCCCGCCAGCGATGACGTTTTGGGCCATGTGCCGCGCGCCGGGGCCAAGGATGTGGGTGACGCGGTCGCGGCCGCTGCTCGCGGGTTCGATGCCTGGTTCCGCCTGCGACCAGCCCAGCGAGAAGCCGCCCTGTTGCGTGCGGCGGAACTCGTCGCTGCGGAAGGCGAGGCGCGCTTTCTGGATACATTGATTGACGAAAGCGGCTCGACGATCACCAAGGCGCGCGGCGAAATTTCCTATACCGTCGATTTGTTGCGTACTGCCGCAGGTGAGGCGCGCCGCCTTTATGGTGAAACTTTCCCGAATGATGATCCGCACCGAATCTCCATGGTTTTTCGCGAGCCACTGGGGGTGGTCGGTGTGGTGTCCCCGTATAACGCACCTCTGTCGTTGCTAACAAAAATGTGTGCCTTTCCGTTGGCGGCGGGCAACAGCCTGGTTGTTAAGCCCTCGGAAGAAACCCCATTAACCGCACTCGCGTTTGGTCGCCTGCTGTGGGATGCCGGCGTGCCACCTGAAGCAGTGAATATCGTTACCGGGTTTGGTGCGGAATGTGGCTCCGAGCTGGTAAACCACCCCGGCGTACGCTGTATTGCGCTTACCGGTTCGACCAATACCGGCATTGCAGTAGGGCAGGCCGGGCTGAAACAAATGCGACGCATGCAGCTGGAACTCGGGGGCAAAAGTGCGCTGCTGGTGTTGCGAGACGCTGACCCCGCCGAAGCCGCGAAGATCGCAGCGCAGGGTATTTTTACCCATAGTGGCCAAATTTGTATGGCCAACTCGCGCATTGTGGTGGCCAAAGAAGTTTATGCGCCATTTATCGCCGCGTTAAAGGCCGAGGCAGAATCGTTGCATCTTGGCGACTTGCGTGATGAAAAAACCGTATACGGGCCGCTGATCAACGGTCGTGCGGTGGAAAAAGTACTCGAGCACGTTAAGGAAGCCATCGATGGTGGCGCGGGCCTGTTGACTGGTGGTGAGGTACTGCAGGGGCTGGTGGTGAAACCCACGGTACTGCTTGATCCTCCGCGTACCAGTCGCGCCTGGCGCGAGGAAAGTTTCGGTCCGGTTGCCAGCGTGGTGCAGGCCGAAGACCTGGAGCAGGCGATCGCCATTGCGAACGACTGTGACTACGGGCTCTCCGCAGCAGTGCTGACGAATAACCTGCAATGGGGGCTGCATGCCGCGCGGCGGATTGCTTCCGGTGCGGTACATATTGGTATGCACGCATTCCAGAGTAATGCACTGGCGCCTATTGGTGGTGTAGGTCTCTCAGGGGTTGGACGCAGTGGTGGTCACTACAGCACCGAGGAATTCACCGAGATGAAATGGATCAGCGCGGATGTTGGGAGTCTGCCGCGCTAATGGTGGATTCCACAGGGACAGTGCGCCGAGGTTATCTCGACCACGCGGCGGGCCAAATCCATTACCGCTACTGCGGTAGTGCGCATTTGCCGCTGTTGCTGTTGCTACATCAGACGCCCAGCTCATCGGCAATGTATGAGCGTTTGATGCCGCTGCTGTCGGACACATTTTTTGTGGTTGCAGTGGATACTCCGGGGTTTGGGGAAAGTGACGGGCTGGCAGGGAGTATTTCGATCGCGGGGTTTGCGGAAGCGATCTATCAGGCGGTGAGCACCACATTTGATCGCCCCGCACTGGTATTTGGCCATCACACCGGCGCCGCTATTGCGGTGCAGTTGGCCTTTCAATATCCGGAATTTGTGCGCGCGATGGCACTGAGTGGGCCGACGCTGTTATCTGAGGCCCAGAAACAGGCGCTGCCGCTGGCAGCCAAGACCATTGCGGCAGACGAAGAGGGCAGTCACTGGCAGGCGATGTGGCAGCGGCTGCGGGCCAAGGACCCACAGGCGGATTTGGCACTGAGTATGCGCGAAACACTTTCCGCGTTTGCGTGTGGTGAGTATTACCTGGCCTCCTACAAGGCGGTCACCGAACAGGCGGTAGCTGAGCAGCTGGCGGCCATTGATTGTCCTGCTGTGGTGTTTGCAGGTGGGCAAGATCAACTGCGTTCGGCGGTGGTGCCTACCGTGAAGCTGTTGCCGCGCGGCATGGCATCGGCCTTGCCACAAAATGCCGGTACCTACGTATGCGAGCAGCAGCCTGCTGCGGTGGCGACATTACTGCGCCGATTTTTTATGGAAGTGGTCGAAGAACACTGAGCGACCGATTTTACTTCCGCCAACTTGGCCAAGGGGGCTTGCAAGTGGATCTTGAGCGAAAAAATCTCGGTCTGGGCGCCAGGCCCGCACTGTTACTGGTCGATATGATCGTCGGTTTCACCAGTGCCCGTTGCCCGCTCGGTACCGATTGCCCGGATGTGGTTCAGGCAAATTCTCAACTGCTCGAGCGTTTTCGCACACTCGGCTTGCCGGTGGTGTTTACCACCGTGGTGTATCACCACGAACAACAGGCGCGCGTGTTTCGCGATCGCATTAATCACTTGAATGTGTTGACCCCTGATTCTGAATGGGTGCAAGTCGATCCACGTCTGCAGCCGCAAGATGATGAACCGGTGATCGCCAAGCAATGGGCCAGTAGCTTCTTCAAGACTTCTTTGGACACCTGGTTGCAAACGCAAGGGGTGGACTCCCTCGTGGTCACCGGCCTCACCACCAGTGGTTGTGTGCGCGCGACGGTGGTCGACGGTTTGCAGCACGACTACCCGGTAGTGGTGCCTCGCGAAGCGGTGGGGGATCGCAACCCGGAAGCCCACGAGGCCAACCTGTTTGACATGCATGCAAAATATGCCGATGTCATGTCTGTGCAAGACGTTTTGCAGTCGCTGCCCACTTCCCAGCAGGCGGAACAGCAAGCCTAGGTAGCTGGAGAGGTAGCTGGAAATGGCAGCGTTTTACTGCGAATCATCGATAACAATAATTGAATTTGGCGAGTCACTATGTCGAATCAGTCTCCCGTAATTATTGCTGGCGCCGGCCCAAGTGGTGGCGTGCTGGCGCTTTCTCTGGCGAAGCAGGGTATCTCTGTACTGCTGCTGGAAAAATGCGACAAATTGCCCGTCGACCTGCGGGCATCCACCTTTCATCCACCATCGTTGGAAATGATTGCCGATCTGGATGAAGGGGTGATTGGGAAAATGCTGGAGCGCGGCCTGCGTGCGGATCGTTACCAGTATCGCGATCGTGCCACCGGTGAAGTGGCCACCTTCGATATGTCCATGATCGAGGAAGATACGCGTTTTCCGTTTCGCCTGCAGTTGGAGCAGTATGAACTCACCGGGTTTATTTGCGAGGCACTGAAAGAATACGCCTGCGCAGAAGTGCGTTTTGGTTGCGAGCTGGTGGACTACGAGCAGGACAATGGTGGCGTGACGGCGGTTGTACGCACGGCCCAGGGTGAGCAGCGTTTGGCTGGCTCCTATCTTATCGGTGCCGAAGGTGCGCGCAGTGTGGTACGCAAGCGCTCGGAGATCGGCTACTCCGGTTTCACTTACGACGAGAAGTTTCTCGTGGTTAGCACCAGCTTTCCATTCGAAGAGGTCTTTGAAGATTTCTCCTATGTGAATTACGTATCCGACCCGGAAGAGTGGTGTGTAATCCTGCGTACCGACAAGTTGTGGCGGGTACTGGTGCCGGTATTTCCTGCCAATGAGGCAGAAGAAAATTACTATCTTTCCGATGAGTTTGTGCAGTCGCGCCTCAAGCGTCTGCATCCCCGCGAGGAAGATTACGATGTGCATCATCGCAGTATCTATGCGGTAAACCAGCGTGTAGCCGAAACCTACTATCAAGGGCGCGCGCTACTCGTGGGCGATGCCTGTCATATCAATAATCCTCTGGGTGGTATGGGTATGAATGGTGGTCTGCACGATGCCTTCAATCTCGCGGAAAAACTCCAGAAGGTGATTCAGGAGGGCGCTGACGCGGACGCGGCCTTCTCCCTGTACGATCGTCAGCGCCGTGAGCTGGCGGTGCAGTTTGTGCAGCGTCACACCATCGAGAATAAAAAACTGATGGAAGCGCGCGATCCGAATATCCAGCGCAAGCGCCAGCAGATGCTGATGGAAACCGCCGCCGATCCGGACAAGGCCAAGGCCTTTTTGCTGGAGCGTTCCATGATCAATTGCGTGCGCGATAGTTTGGCCGTCCAATAAAGCATACGAGGCTTAGTCTGATGACATTCCCTGAGAAAATCGATCTGTCCAAAACTCGGGAGAGATCCCAGCTGAGCAATGGCCACCGCGATAGCTACATCGGCCATCGCGCGAAAATTGGCGTGGTGATTCCCTCGACCAATACCTCGGTGGAATACGACTGCCAGCGCCTGTTGCCGCGCGGTGTTACCTGGCATACCACACGCTTTATGATCGACCACCCGGATCTTAGTGATGATGCCAACTTCATGCGCTTCCTTGAGCGTTTGCGTGAAACCATTGGTGACTCCATTGAGAGCTTGATGACCTGCAAGCCTGATCACGTGATGATGGGTATGTCGGCGGAGACCTTCTGGGGTGGCATTAAGGGTAATGACGGCTTTGTTGATCGTATTCAGGAGCTGGTGGGTGAAGACACGGGTCTCACTACCGGAGCGAACGCGGTTATCTCGGCGCTGGAGGCGCTGGGCTTGCCGGAAGGCAAGGGCAAGACCTTGTCGATCATCACTCCGTATCAACCGGTGGGCGACAAGAACGTTCGCCTGTTCTTTGAAGACGCGGGTTATCGAATTAAACACCTCGTGGGCCTGCGCTGTGCCAATGCCCACGATGCCATTGCACTGGTACCGGAACCGCACGTATTGGACATCGTGCGCGAAATTGATGGCGACGATGTGGATGCCATCGTGCAGGTGGGGACCAATCTGTCGACCGTAGGTGTGTTCCCGGCCATGGAGAAAATGCTGCAAAAGCCGATACTCCCGATCAACGTGGCCACCTGCTGGCATGCGCTGCGCAGCTGCGGTATTCACGATAAGTTCGACAATATGGGCTGGCTGCTCGAAGAACACTGATCGCAACACAAGTAGCGACACAAGAAACGACACAAGTAGTAACAAGGGTTTCGGGGAGACAAAGCGGCATGTATATCGCGGTAGCTATTGTGTTATTAGACATGATTGGCTTTGCCATCATGTTGCCCATCCTCGCGTACTATGCGCTACAGCTCGGCGCCACACCCGGTATTGCCACACTGTGCATGGCGTTATACGTAGTGGGTATGTTTTTCTCCACTCCCATATGGGGGCGCTTGAGCGATCGCTTTGGACGCAAGCCCATTCTGGTGGTCAGCCTTGCCGGTGCGGTTCTGGGTTACGTGCTGCTGGGCTTTGCCACAACTGTCTGGATGGTTGCCATATCGCGACTGTTTAGCGGGCTGATGGCAGGTAACCTGTCTGTGGCCCAGGCCTACGTTGCGGATGTCACCACCGATCAGGATCGCGCGAAAGCCATGGGTATGCTCGGGGCAGCGTTTGGTATCAGCTTTATTGTGGGCCCAGCCTTGGGCGGCTTTTTAGCCGGCGATAGCTTTGAAGATGCCAACTTGCAGCTTCCGGCCATGGTGTCTGCGGGTTTGTCGCTGTCCGCGTTACTGGTGGTGATATTTTTCCTCAAGGAAAGCCTGTCTGGCACTGCAAAATCAAATACGCAGTCACAGTCCTTTTCCCAGCTACTGGGCTGGGTGGCCGAGCGGCGCGGCCTGTGTCTGTTGCTGGGTGCAGTGACCGTGTACAACCTGGCGGCGGGGTTCGTCGAGTCGATCTTTCCGATTTGGGCGGACGCCACGGATATTGCCCATGGCCCCAAAGATCTGGTGCCGGTATTGATCGCAGCGGGCATTGCCATGGTGATTGTGCAGGGCGGGCTTATCGGGCCTCTGTCCCGGCGTTTTGGTGAGCGCCGCCTGATGCGTGCCGGAGCTATTCTGTTCGGTGTCTCTGCCATTCTGGTTACCGTGGCTGGCGGCTACGCCAGCGTCCCTGGAGTCGCCGCTGCGCTGGTGGGGCAGGGCATTGGTGCGGCGTTTGTGCTGACCTCAATGCAGTCACTCACCTCAAAAGAGGCGCAGGCGGATAACCGGGGCGCCGTCATGGGGCTATACAACGCCCTGGGTACACTTGGCCGCGGTATGGGTACCGCGATTACCGGCACTGCCTTCGCGGGTATCGGTATTCACGCCCCTTACTACATTGGCACTGCGTTGATGGGGCTGTTGCTCCTGCTCGCCATAGCGCAGCGCGCACCACGAGCCAAAGAACCTGTGCCGCTAGCGGCAGTCGCAGAAGGTTCTTGATAATTATCATGCCGGTCAGCACGGGCGGCCGGTATAACTCCGTTAAGTATTTTCCGGAGTCGTTATGGATAATTATCAGATCGCCCGCCGCGCCCAAATCGGCGTCATCATTCCTTCCACCAATACCGGCGTCGAATACGACCTGCAGCAGCTCAGGCTGGATGGCGTAACCTGGCATCCATCGCGGTTCTGGATCGAGTTGCGTAACTGGTCTGATGAAATGAGCCGCAGTGGTGATGATGAGAATACGGTGTTTGAGCGTTTTCTCGACATTATGCGCGGCGAAATTCCGGTCTCTATTCGCAATGTGCTGTCTGCGAAGGTCTCCCACATCATGTTGGGCATGTCTGCGGAAACCTTCTGGGGTGGCCTTGAGGGGAATATCGCGTTTGAGCGTGAGATCCGCGATCAGATCGGCGATCTCGGCCTGACCACCGGTGCAGGTGCCACCAAAGACGCGCTCAATTGCTTTGGTGCCAAACGCATTTCTGTGATTACGCCGTACCCGCAGGTGGGTGATGACAACGTACGCCGCTTTTTCTCCGATATCGGCTTTGAAGTGGTGAACGTCAAGGGGATGAATCGCCCCTCGGCGACTGCGATCGCCGAAACGCCTATCCAGCAGGTGCTTGACGCTGTGCGCGAAGTGGATGGTGATGATGTCGACGCAATCATCCAGTGTGGTACCAATCTCTCAACGCTGGATCTTTTCCCCACCCTCGAGCATGTGCTGCAGAAACCCCTGATCCCGATCAACATTGCGACGGTCTGGCACGCGCTGCGCGCCTGCGGCATTGAAGATCGAATTATCGGGAAAGGGCGCTTGCTCGAAGAGTTCTGAGCAATGCCCGCACTGAGTAATAAGTTACAACGATTGATGATGGATATTTTCGGGAGGTTTCACCAATGAATAAAGCACTAAACGGGATACGCATACTGGACCTGACACACATGCTGTCTGGTCCCTATGGCGCGATGCTTCTTGCCGATTTGGGTGCGGACATGATCAAGGTGGAGCCGCTGGCTGGTGAGGGTACCCGCAAATTGCTGGCGAAAGACCCGGAAAACTCAATTGACGGGTTTGGCGCTTACTATCTGACCCTGAATCGCAACAAGCGCAGTGTGGCGCTGAACCTTAAGAGCGAGCGCGGTCGTCAGGTTTTTTATGATTTGGTGAAGCAGGCGGATGTGGTCATCAGCAATTTTGGCCCCGGTGTTCCGGAGCGTCTCGGGATCGATTACGCCTCACTCAATGCAATTAATCCTCGCATCATCACCTGTTGTGTGTCGGGCTTTGGCTCTGACGGCCCCGGGGCCAAGCGTCCGGCGTTTGATCAGGTGGCGCAGGCGTACGGTGGCGGTATGTCGATTACCGGCGAAGACCCGGCCAACCCGGTGCGCGCTGGTATCCCCATTGGCGACCTGGGTGGTGGCATGTTTGCGGTGATGGGTATTCTGGCGGCGATTACCGAGCGGGCTACGAGCGGCAAGGGTCAGCACGTGGATATTTCCATGGTGGATTGTCAGATATCCATGCTGAACTATATGGCCACCATGCATTTCCTGAGCGGAAAAAATCCGTATCCGATCGGCAATGCACATTTTGTGCATGTGCCATATAACAGCTACGCGACGTCGGATGGCTTCGTGATTATCGCAGTGATTACCGACAATTTCTGGCAGAACCTCAAGCCGGTGGTACAGGTTCCTGAGTTTGACGATCCAAAATACGATGGGCAGCCGGGACGCTTTGCCGACAAGACGTTTATTGATGAAAAGCTCGCGGAAATTTTTGCCACTGACACTACGGAAGCATGGCTGGAAAAGCTGGAAGCGCAGCGCATACCGTGTGCACCGATTAATAATCTGGAGCGAGCACTGAACGACCCGCAGGTATTGCATCGCAATATGGTGGTGGATATCGCGCACCCCAATGGCAAGAAAACCAAGGCGCCAGGTAACCCGATCAAACTGTCCCGAACCCATGAGGACACCTTCTCGCCGGCACCACATATTGGTGAGCACACGGATCAGATCCTGAGTGAACTGTGTGGCTATACGCAGGCCGATATCGATGCACTGAAAGATGACGGCGATGCGGCTTGAGTCGGATACAACGGAGCTGACCGATGCGTGAAAAGGTACTGATCAACGACGTGGGTCCGCGGGACGGGTTGCAGAATCAGCAGCGGGTTCTGCGGGTTGAACAACGGGTGCAAATAATCCGAGGCTTGCTAAAAGCCGGCGTCCGCTCGGTGGAAGCCGGAGCATTTGTGTCACCAAAGGCGGTACCGGCGATGGCCCATACCGATCAGGTGCTCGCCGGAATTGCCGGCGACTCCGGTGTCGATCGCCAGGTGCTGATTCCCAATGCCAAGGGTTATGAGTTAGCCCGCGATGCCGGTGCAAACACGGTGGTGCTGGTGATCTGCGCCACTGAGACCATGAATCAGCGCAATGTGCGCATGTCCGTTGAGGATTCACTGGCGCAAGCACAGGGGATTTTCCAGGCAGCACAGGCGGACGGTATTCGCGCAGTGGGATGTATTGCTGTGGCTTGGCAGTGTCCGTTCGAGGGCGCTACGGATCCGGGTAAGGTAATGGATCTTGCCGGGCGGCTATTCGAGTTTGGTGCGGATGATGTGAACATCGCAGACACCATTGGTGCGGCCAACCCGATGGCTGTGCGCAGCTTGATGGGCGCGCTGGCACGTGAATATGGAGCACAGCGTCTGGCCTGTCATTTCCACGATACCCGGGCGTTGGCACTTGGAAACATTTACGCTGCACTGGATGCGGATGTGCGCAAGTTTGACAGCGCCATCGGCGGAATCGGCGGTTGTCCTTTCGCCCCGGGCGCCACCGGTAATGCCGCCAG
The DNA here is from genome assembly GCF_001999945.1 of Microbulbifer agarilyticus. Taxonomy (NCBI): domain Bacteria; kingdom Pseudomonadati; phylum Pseudomonadota; class Gammaproteobacteria; order Cellvibrionales; family Microbulbiferaceae; genus Microbulbifer; species Microbulbifer agarilyticus. Next base: position 2,389,152 of record NZ_CP019650.1, on the reverse strand, counting down.
CGAAGATGTGGTTATGCTGCTTGAGCAGATGGGGTTCGATACGGGAATCGACCTGATTGCGTTGATGGAAGTTGGCAGCATGGTAGGATCAATGCTTGATGTGCCCACCGGGGGCAGGGCGGATACCTGGCGCCGGTTGCAAGTCGAAAAAGACGCGCCACTGACCTGAGGTTGGTTGATGTGTGTTGGTTTTATCGGCGTGTGAATGACAAACTGTGTGTGGCTGATGTAACCCCTGAATCGATATTCCTTTTACACCAAGGAGAGCTCTGTAATGATCAATCGAATCCTATGTGGTTGTTTTGCCGGGCTTGTCGCCCTCTACGGCGGCGCGGTTGTTGCTGAAACGACAGAAGCCGCTGAAGACGTTTCTGTTGAAGTATCTGGTGGTGAAGAATCTGGTGCTGAAGTTTCTGGTGAGTCTATTGATGAGAACACCGCCGCCGTAAAGCTCACCATCGCCAATATCCAGTCCCAAGTCGGGAAGCTGTATATCTCCGTATACGATTCCAAAGATACGTTTCTTGGCGATACCAAGGTTTATGCCCTAGAAACCGGCCTGGAAAACCTGCAAGACGGTCAGCTTGAAGTGTTACTGACACTGCCGTATGGCGCCTTCGCAATTAGTGTCCACCATGACGACAATGCAAACGGTGAAATGGACCGGAATTTTATCGGTATTCCGAAAGAGCCGGTGGGCTTGTCTAATGGACATGTGCCAAAGTTTGGCCCGCCCAAATTCTCCAAGGCAGTGATCGAAATTTCACAGCCCGAGCAGCAGACATTTATTGCGCTGGTCGATTAATGCTGTTGGGCGCATTAGCGCCCACCCAGTGGATCCTGCGGAGAAAGGCCAACCACCCGGGCTCCAGTAAAGAACTCGATGGATTGCCCATGCCCCTCTTCACCAAGTCCTGACAGCCCCCAGGCGCCGCGCGGTGTGCCTTCACCGATACTCAGCAGGCTGTAGCCGTTAATCTTGACCCCACCGGTACGCATCTTGCGCGCAAACGCAAAGGCCTTTTCTTCATTCTCGCTATAGACATAGCCGGCAAGACCAAGGTCGGTGCCGTTGGCCAGGGCGAGTGCCTCGCTGTCATCACGGAATGTGTGGATCGTGGCAACGGGACCAAAAATCTCCTCGCGGGTATCCTCGGGGCGACAACCATCGATCAGGGTTGGGGCAATAAAGTTACCTTCCAGCTGTGGTAGTGGAGTCGCCGTCAGCATCTCCCCACCGCAACTCCGCAAACGTTCGATGTCCGATTGCACCTGCTCAAAGTGACCGCGGTGTACCAGCGGCCCCATATCACTTTCCTCATCGAGGGAGTGGCCGATATGAATATTCGCCAGCTGGCTCATAACCTTATCCAGCAGGCGATCTTTCACTGACTCGTGTACCAGAAGGCGTCCAAGCGCGCGGCACCACTGTCCATTGAGATTTGTCATCCCGTAAACGATGCCGGTAGCGGCGAGATCCAGGTCGGCATCGGCAAATACAACCAGCTGGTTGTTGCCGCCGAGCTCCAGTTGCGTTGGTACGAAGTCGTCTGCACATGCACGGGCGATGGCGCGCCCACCGGCAAGTCCACCGGTAAACGACACGGCCTTGATGCGCGGGTCTTCCACCAGCTGAGCGCCGACGGATCGATCTCCCAGTGTCAGCTGAAATACACCTTTGGGCAGTCCTGCCCGATCTGCAGCGCGTGCCATCATAATGGCCGAGTGCGGAGTAAATTCAGAAGGTTTGAGAATACATGGCGCACCCGCTGCGAGTGCGCTGGCTACTTTGTGAGAGCCGATCGCGGTCGGGCCATTCCATGGGGCAATCAGCAGTGCGGGGCCCCAAGGGCGGCGCAGGTAGTCTACCGAGCCGCGCGGGCCGGGGACTTGTTTGTCCAGATGTCCTTCGCGCAGATAAGCAGCCGCGCCGCGGAATACGAACGGCAGCATCTGCGCCATTTTTCGGGTGGTGCGTACTATCGCGCCCGAGGTGAGGCTGTCGGCGATACTGATGGTTTCTGCGTATTCCGCACTGCTTAGTTCTACTGCCATCGCTTCCAGGTGCTCTGCGCGCTCCTCAGCAGGCGTATCTTCCCAGGTACCTGCCTGGTAAATGCGGTCGGTGGTGGTAAGTGCGGCCTGAATCTGCTCCCGGTTGGAGTTGCGGCGTCCCTGAATGGGTTTGTCCGTATTGGCGTCGTGCAAGCTGCGCTCGCGGTCGATAGCCGGTGTGGAAAATGCACCGTCGATGTAGTTTGCAAGTTCCGGAAGCGAGTGGTCACGGCTCATAATTGCGTACCGTCTTTTTATTCGTATTGATATTTTTTGCCCGCCGCCAGCAGCTCGTCGGCGCCGAGCAGGTCATTTACTGTGGCCAGGTCAATCATCTGATTGCGCAGTTCGTTCAGGTGGCCGCTATGAGCTAATTGCGCGAGTAATTTCTGTGCGGCAGGAATGAACAGGTGGAGCAGTGACGCTGGGAACAGTGCGATGCGGTAGTTCAGCGCTTGCAGTTCATCGGCGGACTGGACAGGGGATTGGCCACCTTCAACCAGATTATGGATAAGGGGCGTTCGGCTGCCCAGGCGCTCGCCAATAATCTGCATTTGTTCGAGGTTTGCCGGTGCCTCAACAAAGATTGCATCGGCACCAGCCTCCAGATAGTGCTCGGCGCGCTCCAGCGCATCGTCAAACCCATTGACCCCAAGGGCATCGGTGCGGGCAAAGATCAGCGTCTCGTCGCTGTGTCGCGCGTCCAGTGCCGCGTGAATCTTACCCACCATTTCCTGTCGGCTGATAACCTGCTTGCCACGCATATGGCCGCAGCGCTTGGGCATCAGCTGGTCTTCCATTTGCAATGCAGAGGCGCCGGCGCGCTCAAAGGTCGTCACGGTACGCTGTACATTCAACGCATTGCCAAAACCGGTATCGATATCCACGATCAGCGGCATAGGCGTGCGTTCGCGAATCACCGCTACCGTTTCTGCCACTTCGGCGGCGCTGACAATGCCCATATCCGGACGACCGAAACGGGCGAAAGACAAGCATGCCCCGGACAGGAAGGCCGCCTTGAATCCGGCTTGTTCCACCAGTCGGGCGCTCAGGCCATCGTAGATACCGGGTACGGAAAGTACCTGATCTCCGGCCAGTAACTGCCTCAATGACTCCGACATGCTTACCTCCCGTTCTTGGCCAAGAAAGTTATTCGCTGCGCTCTTCGGCACACAGAATGCGCACCAGGCGATCTGCCAGTGGCTTGCCGACCAGGCGCTCGGCGATCGGGTTGGCCGGGTCAAGGTGCACGATATTGCGGCGGATCAGTTCGTCGCGCTGTTTCAGTTGCGCGCGTGTTTCCGCATCCTGCACCGCCTTAGCTTCGTGAACCAGCTTCAGCCAATGATCTACGTAAGCGAAAACTTTCGGCTCCACTTTTTCGCGGTAGAAATCCAGTGGAGCGATACCGGCCAGTGCCACAGGCGACAGGGAACCGCGGATAAATGGCATTGCGGCGTTAAATGGTTTTACTCCGGCCTCGAAAAGTTCTGCCTGCAGGCTCATGTAAATGTCATTCAGGGGTGACAGGTATTCCTGCAAATGCTCGGGGTAGCTCAGCGGCTCGTAGCGCGGCATTGGATCAATGTAGAAAAACGCATCGGGCAGGGTGCCAAACGCCATACCCAGATGGGGTACATCCACCGAGTCATCCAGATAGATGGTCAGGTGAATATTGGTAAACGTATTTTGCGGTGTACCGATATTGGAGTGAATGATCCAGTCCACCGGGGATTGGTCGCCGGTGAACGTACGCATGCGGCCAATGTGTTCGCCATTCAAATTGTCGAAGTTGTGCAGGTCCGCGCACCGCAGGTCTTCTTTTAGCGACAGGCTATTCTGAATCTTTTCCCAAATCCGATCGCGGGTCGTCATTACCGCGTCAAAGGTTTCACTGGTGTCGATCTTTACGTCGCCGGCGAGATGGGCGACAAATTCTTCTGTCAAATTTTCAGTGTTTTCCATATCAATAGCTCTCTATTGGCTGGTTGCAACGGCAGAGACGGTCGACGACTCAGGTGTTGTGGTTTGACGAGTTAGCCGCTTGCTGAGCCAAATACTCCAGACGCAAACGGCAAAATTGAGAAATCCGAACAGCACGAAGGGCGCACTGGGTGAAACTTTCGCGAACAGAACGCCGCCGCCAGAGGTGCCGAGTAAAATACCAAATGCACCGGCAACGCCGAAGAAGCCGATGGTCGCACCGCGGTAGGCTTCCGGTGCTTGTTGGCCCACCAGTGCCTGACTGCTGACGAATGCACTGATCTCAGCAATACCCATCACAAACAGCAGGCCGATCACCCAGTTGGCGGTCGGATCCTGGATCAGGAATACCGCGCTGTACACAATCGCGGCGAGCCCGGATGCCAAGGCGACAGCATTTACGCGCGAGGTGCGGTCCGCAATGCGCCCCATAATCACCGAGCCGAGCAGGGCACCGGCGACGGTTGCCAGTACCCGCGGCACTGCCAGCTGAAACATCGCTTCACTGGCGGTCATGCCGAGTTCGCGCGTGCCGTATTGCACCAGCCAAAGGGAGATAAAGGCTCCGGTTACCGCAAGGTCGCCACGGGAAATAAAAGCCGCACCGTAGGAAAGGGCGGTCTGCGGATCGCGCGCCGCCTTGAGGCCGCCGAGCAGTGTTTGCACCAGCGACTCCCTGGCCGCAGAGGCGGTCTGAATAACTCTGGGTGCCAGCCCGAACAGCGCCACAACCGCAGCGACGATTCCGAGGGCGCCGCCTACGGCAAATGTCAGTTGTTGCGCTGCCAGTTCATCCATGCCGCGCCCACTGAAGACTTGCGGAAGGCTGGCGAGAATAGGGGGGATAAAGGCACCTAGTGTCGCGGCCAGGGCTTGCAGGCCATTGGCGCGGCCGCGGGAGGATTCGCTCGAGTAGTCGGCAACCACCGTCACCATCATTCCGATCATCGCGGCACTGCCAACAGCGACCAGCAGACGGTAGGCGAACAGCTGCGTAATTGAATCGGCGTGAGGGTAGAGGACAAAGCCAATTCCGGTGAGGGCGAGACCGAACACGTAGACCGGCCGGCGGCCGATGCGGTCAGACAGTGCTCCTGCAGAGCCAAGCAGCAGAATGAACACAAGCTCCTGCATGGCACTGAGGTAACCGGTCACCATGGCCTGGGTGTCCTGGGCAAAGCCCATTACGTGTAGTAGCCCGGGCTGTAACACCGCCAGGGCTCCCGCATACCCGGAGGAAATAAATACGGCGAACAGGTAGGTGGCAAAGTTGCCGCGGGAAATGCCCGCTGCCAATTGGGCACCAAGCCAGGTACGGGAAGCTTGGTGGTTTGGGGTCAGGTTTGTTGTATCCATTGTGCAGCGCCTCGCTGTTGACGGATTTTCCCAGCTGTTTTCTTTTTATTACGAGACCGCCCATGAGTGTACATGGCTACTGCAAAGCCGGTCTAAAGTAGTCGGTCTAGATGGGGTAGTGTAATAAAGTTATATCAATAGTACAATTGGCTCGAAAGAGGAATTTATCCAGTGTCCCGGCGGAGAATAACTTTGCCGGGAAATAGCCATGCCGGGGGAACTATGCCTAAGGTCGCCGCACTGCAATTTGCTACCGGAACGGATGTTGATGAAAACCTAGCCACCTGTATCCGCATGATTGATCGCGCGGCTGCGGACGGGGCAAAGCTGATGGTGTTGCCGGAGTTCTGTAACCGGATCTCTTGGTATCAGGATCTGGATCAGGCCTGGGAGTATGCGTTGGACCTGGATGGCCCGTTCCTGCGGACGATCGCGGCGCGCGCACGAATGCACAAGAGCTATGTGCTGATCAACGTATCTTTGCGGCGCCAGTACAGGAAAGGAGAGAAACCGGTAATCACCGTGACCTCACTGTTCTATGGGCCAGGTGGTGATCTGCTGGGTGAGGCGGACAAGCAGAGTTTGATGGGGCATGAAAATGACTTCTTTACCCCCGCGACCCGGGCGGCGGGACTCGTGGATACGGAGCTCGGAAGAATTGGGTTTATCGCCTGTCGCGACGGCATCAGCTTTGAGCCTGCGCGACGCCTGGCATTGGCCGGCGCCGATTTGCTGTGCAACTCCCTGAATTCGTTTGCGTTTGATGAGGCGAGCCTGCATGTGCGCGCGCGCGCGGCGGAGAACCGGTTGTTTATGGTGGCGGCGAACAAGGTTGGGCCGTTGGTGCCGGAACAGGAGCTGGCGCAGGTCAGTGCAATGACATCGATCCCCGAGTCCTTGCTCTACGGCGCGGGAGAAAGCCAGGTCGTCGGTTTGGATGGGCGCCCAGTGGTTGAGGGTAAGCGGGGCGTTGAGCAAGTGGTGATGGCCGAACTGCCCGATCGAGATGCCCGGCTGCGGTTGAGCATGGGCACGCTTGCCCGCCGTCAGTCTTCGCTGTACGAGGGGCTCAAGCAGAGCGCGTTGACGCCCTCGAGTGACGCAGAGGAAGAAGTAAAAGTGGCCTTGATTAGCCCGCAGGGTACTGGTATCGAGGCGATAGAGCGTGCCGAAGAACTGATTGTGGATCTGCCGGAAAATGTCGCGCTTGCGGTATTGCCGGCGTGTTTCCCGGTTGCGGACCCCGCACAAGATTGGGCGCGCACCATGCAGTTGTGCAGCTTGGCAGAAGAGCGCCTGGCAGAGGTAAGCCGTAAAAACGGCGTTGCCATCTGTACCAGTGTGATCGAAGAAGGTGTGCACGGCTGGCACCACGTCGGCATTCTGCTCGATGAAAGCGGGCGCAGGCTGGTGCAGCCGCAGTTGCATCGCTGTGCCATGGGGCTGGCGCCGGCGGGCAGTGTGTTACAGGTGTTTGACTTGCCCTGGGGGCGGGTTGCACTGTTGGTCGGGGAAGATTGCTTTTACCCAGAGCTATCCCGTATGGCGGCGCTCAAGGGCGCGCACTGTGTGTTGGCGGTACCCTCGCAGCGAGCGAGCCGCGGCAGCAGAAAAGACGAAAACGTACCGTTACTGATGGCCGCGCGGGCTGCGGAAAACCGCATCTGCCTGGTTGCGGCAATGCCCGGTACCGATGGTGGGCTTGTGGCCAGTCTGGAGCGGGAGTTTACCCTGTTGGAGCCGTGGCGAGAGCGTCACTTCGACGGCAACATCAACAAGCCGATTATGACGCGCCAGCAGGGGGCGCTGACGGTGGCGGCGCTGCACCCGCGTGCTGCGGTCAACAAAATGCTTTCCTCCAATACGCATCTGTTGCGTGATCGCGCGCATCAGTCCACGGATCACTTGCTGCAAGTGGCTGCGGACACGGTGGAATGATACCGAACGACGTTTCTTCTCCTCTGGCAGCTGGGCGCTATGAATATCAATGCGACGGCAAGCCGGTACCACTCGCGGAGACATGGCAGCTGCGACAGTTTGGTAGCGGCTATGAAATCTCCAGTGTGCGCGAGGTGCCATCCCTGTCTCTGCGCATAAGCGCCCGCGTAAGGATCGATGAATCCGGCGGTATGCGGGGGCTGCTGAAATGGTGTGAGGGTGGCGACGTACCACTCGCATTGGCGACCTATCGCTGCGAGCCAGATAATCAAGGTAGGTCCAGTAACGCGCGCTATCGTTATCGCCGCCCCGGCTCACCAGCGCAAAGCTTTCCTGCGGCTGAAATGCACTTCTTCCCACTTATGCGGATTTTCGCGGGCCAGCTCCTTACCGGACTTGCTACCGCTGGCGGGCGCGGAGAAATTCTAGTGCCGTGGATTCAGGACCCGGGGCAGCGAGACAAGCTGTTTATGCCGGATGTCTCCAGTCGCAGGTTGGAGTACTTGGGGCAGGAATCGGTAGGGCAATCAATAAGGGGATTAGTAGGGGAGTCGGAAGAGGTTAGCAGCGAGCAGGTTGAGCGCTATCGCTATTCCGGCGGTCAGTATGAAAATGGTTCCGAATACTTGCTGTGCGATGGCTTGCTGCGGGAATACTGCTGGGTGCAGGGTGAAAAAGAGTGGCAGGTACAGTTGCAAGACTTCAGCGGGCAGTGGCCGGGTGCGGTAATTTGGGGCTATGCCTGATAAAACCTATCTATAAAAGCATAGCCCGCTAAACAAATTTCTTGTCGGGATTAGAACTCGTCCGCTTTGAGGTCCATCTGGTATTGGAAGCGGTCGGGGTGGTAAAGCACGTGCATCAGGTCCACCAGCTGTTCCTGGCCATTCACTTTTGCGTAGGAGCGTCGCGTCAGGCTAAGCAGTGGGGCGCCGACGGTGGTTGCCAGTTCGCGCGCGCTTTCCTGAGTGGCGGCTTCGGCACTCAGGGTCTGGGTTACGTGAGAAATTTCCAAACCCTGCTTGCGGAACACTTCGAGTCGCGGGGTTTTCTCAAACTGCTTGGCCGTCACTTTCTGTCCCAGTCCTGCGGTCCAACTGACGTAGTAACCAAAGGGCGCTCCGTCACGAGAGCGGGTACGCTCGAGTAGCAGGGCGGTGTCACCGGTTTCGATGCCCAGTTCCTCACGAATTTCGGCGGAGGGCTGCAGGAATTCGCAGCTGCGCACTTCAACTTCGGAGTGCCGCGCCATGCTTTCGATTTCTTGCAGCATACCTACCAGCGGCGCTTTTACCGGCTGTTGCTGATATTCATAAATGACGTGGGTGCCTTTACCGCGCCGGCGTTCTACCAAGCTCTCTGCGGCCAGCTCATCCATGGCGCGCTTGGCGGTAATACGGGATACGCTGAAGGATTCCGCCAGCTGCAGTTCCGTAGGCATTTGGTCACCGTGCTCAAGGGTTCCATTTAAAATGGCATTCTTCAGCAGCGTGTAAAGCTGGAAATACAGGGGGGAGTGCGACTCTTCCGACAGCGATTCTAATTGCTGCTTGCTGAAAAGCGTATTGATGGCATCCATAACATCGAGACCTTCTGCCCGGCGAAAAGCGCTAATGATATATCATTTGATATCAAATGGCAGCCAGCGCTTAGGCTGGCTGCGCAATTGCCTGTTCACGTTGCTGCAGAAGGGAGTGTGCCGGAGCGCTAAATACGCCCGGTTGTGCGGTAATAAATTCGAGTGCGCGCTCAAGATACGCAATTCGATGAGGTTGCCCCAACATCCACGGGTGGATGTTGAGAGCCAGAATGCGGCCACCCTGGGTTTGCGCTTCAGAAAGTAGAAAACGGCACGCATCTTCCATCTGTTCTGCGTAGGAGGTTTCGGAGTGCAGGTTGTTGCGCAATATGAACTGGTCTTCCAGTTCTGTCGAAAGAGGCATCGCCCATAGCGCACCGCTGTTGGTGTTGAAGCGGTAGGGCATGTCGTCGTTTACCCAGTCACAAAAATACTCAAAGCCCTGTTCTGCTAGCAGGGTGGGGGTGTTTTCGCTGTGCACTTTGCCGGGGCTCAGCCAGCCGCGGACCTCCTGACCAGTGGCTTTGCGCAAGGAGCCCAGGGTGCGGGAGATCAATTCTTTTTCCACGCCTTTTGATTGCCCGCCGTAGTGGGGGCTGTCCATATTCCAGCCGTGGGCGATCACTTCGTCACCGCGTTCGCGCAGCAGGTGAAGCAGGTACGGCGCGCGTTGAACCAGTTCGCCGTTCACGGCAAACGTTGGCTTGATATTGTATTTGTCCAGTGCGCGCAGAATGCGGTAGATACCGACTCGGTTGCCATAGTCTCGCAGGGAAAAATGGCGCAGGTCGGGGTAGGGCATGGTCATGCCGCCGGCCGGTGGAAATGGCAGGCCGCGTTGATTAAGCGGAAAAAACTGCAGGCTGACGTTGACCCACAGCGCCAGTTTTCCTTGCTGCCAGTGTACCGGTTTGCGATTAGTCAGCATTTCCCAGGAGTAGAGATCGTGGTCCATGCCGTAGTGACGCTCGGGGTATTGGAGGTGCTCTGGGGGCAGGGCTTTCGTATCACTCATGGCCTTTTCTCCGCTCATGGCTGTACCTCTCGAGCCGCAGACGCATTTTTTGCTTGGATGTCTGCCCGCGCGGTGTCGTAATAATTCTGCAGGTAGTATTCGGCAATTTCGCGACCAGTGGTCACCCAAACGTCGGAGTGGCCGGTGATGTATTCGAGCGCTTCTTCAAAGGCGCGCAGGCGGTGGGGGCAGCTTACCTGGTAATTGTGCGTGGGGATGCACATCACGGTGCCACTCTCCGCACCTTCTTGGTAAAGGCGATCAAAATTATCTCGCAGCATCTGCCCGTAGCGGCGGGGTTCCACTTTGTTGACCACGTAGGCAATGGTGTCGTTCATTTCCAGCGAATAGGGTACCGACACGAAGCGCTTACCGCTGCGCAAGTTGATTGGCGTGGGCTGGTCATCGTGGAACAGGTCGCAGGTGTAAAAGCCACCTTCATCGCCAAACAGCTCTGTACCGGTTTCCGCGAACAGGTCGAGAGTCTCTTCCGAATGCGAAAGCGCTGGGGCCAGGTATCCGGCGCACTTCTGGCCGGTGTGCCGATGAATCGTTTCCATGGAATCGCGAATCATGTCCCGTTCCTGTTCGCTGGACATGCCGTAGGTGTAGCGGGTGTTGTAAATCCCGTGGCTGAAGAACTCCCAGTTGCGCTCCCGGCAGAGCTCGATGATTTCCGGGTGGTGATCGCACAGCGCGGTAGACAGTGAGATGGAGCCGCGAATGCCATATTTGTCGAGCAGGGCCATCTGCCGCATATGCCCGACCCGGTTGCCGTAATCGCGAATGCTGTATCCCGGCACCGCAGGGCTGGGTTGTGGCCATGCTTTGCGGTGTGGGTTTGCCGGCGGGTTCAGCTCATAAAACTCAATGTTTGGTGCTACCCAGAACGCTACGCGCGCTCCGTTCGGCCAGCGCAGCTTGGGTCTTTCGTGATAGGGCCAGTAGTCGTAGAAGCCGGGGTCGGATCGCATGGTCAGCCTCGATATTACTTATTCGTTGTTGCCGTTTTCCAGCCACTGGAACACCTCTGCCACATCCACCACATCGGCATACTTGAGCGACAAATCGGTGAGGTTGGCGAAGTGGTAGCTCTCGTGCTTGTCCGCTACACACTCTTCCGGAACGATGGTGCGGTAACCGCGGGAAAGGCTGTCTACCGCGGTTGCGCGGATGCACCCGGAAGTGGAGCCACCGGTAATGATCACGGTGTCGACCTGATGCCACACCAGCAGGGATTGCAGCTGGGTTTCAAAAAAGGCGCTGGGCATTTTCTTGCAGTAAATGACATCGCGCTGGCGGTCTATCTCCAGCCGATCATCGAACTCGGTTCGGGTGGAGTCGAATTTGATATTTTGCAGGGAGTCCGGGGTGTCGGTGCGCGTACCCCAGATGCCGGCATCCTCGCCGGACTCCATATAGGCCACATGAGTCCAGATGACCGGCCAGCCCTTGGCGCGAAAGCTTTTGGCCAGTTCATTGGTGTAGTGCATCTGATTGGGGTCGGTCTCGTACGCAGTTTTGAACAGGTCGGTGCGCGTATAGGCCTTTTGTGGGTCCACATTCACGAGTGCGGCCTTGCGGCCGAAACCAAAGCGCTTGCGGGCGGGGTTGGCTTTCACTTCCAGGTAGATTTCTTTGGCTGTTTTCGTTGTGGTTTCCATAGCGAATACCTGCAATGTGCTGAGTGGGAGACTGTCATCCTGTGACGGGCGCTGAGCGCTCATAGTTCGGGCCGAGCGCTCATAGTTCGGCGTACGGCGTCATATTGGAGGATGTTAGCAATCCGTCGGCCCCTGGGTTTTGACTTATAGCAATGCGCGGGGGTTTTCTTGCGGTATGGTGAGGGAAAACCAATAAGAAGCGATCCCTATGAGTGCTTATCTGTTTGTAAAGTTGCTGCACAACCTGTGCTTTGTTTATTGGCTTGGTGGTGATTTGGGTACTTTTTACGCAAGTCGCTACGTCACCCGGTCGGACCTTTCCCCGCAGGCGCGGAGTACGGCACTTACCATCATGATGGGGTGTGACCAGGGGCCGCGCTTCTGTATGCCAATTATCCTGCCTCTTGGGTTGCAGCTGGCGTATATGTCCGGGCAATGGGCAGTGGCTCCGTTCTGGCTGTGGCTGGCGTGGGGGCTGTGTCTCGCGTGGTTTGCGTTGGTCGCAACCCTGCATTTCGCTCACGGCAAACCCTTTATTCCTGTATTGACCCGTCTCGACTTTTACCTGCGTGTAGTCCTGATCGTGGGCCTGTTGGGGCTCGCAGGCTACGCACTGGCAACCAATTTCATCCTCGCGGCGGATTGGCTGGCGATCAAGCTGGGTATTTTTGCCTTGCTGGTGCTGTGTGGTTTGCTGATTCGTATGCGCCTGGTGGCGTTTGGCGCTGCTTGGGGCAAGTTGATGGCCGGTGATAGCAGTGAGTCTGTCAACCAGATCATTCATGGTTCTATCGCCTCCTGTCGACCATTTGTCTATCTGATTTGGCTGGGGCTGCTGGCAAACGCAGCCTATGGCTTGCACCTCATTTATTGAATTCAGCAAGGCGCTACCTAAGGAAGTCACCCAAGGAAATCACTCATGAAGCTCTCATCCATGAAGCTGTTCAGCCTCCCGCACTCTCCTTACGCCACGCGTGTGCGCATGCAGGCGCGGCTGGATAGCCTGCCTGTTGAAGTGTTGCCGCCGCCCGTGCCGCTGCGGACTGAGGCCTTTTACGAGCGGTTTCCGCTGGGCAAGTTGCCGGTTCTTGAGTTGGAAAGCGGGGAGGCGATTGCCGAGAGCTGGGCGATTATGGAGTTTCTCGCGGAAACATCGGTAAGCGGTGGCAGTGCGCTGCTCCCTGAATCGCCGCTTGAACGGGCGCAAATGCGCATGTTGGCGCGCTATGCAGACCTGCATCTGGCGGTGAATGCCTTGTTCCCGCTGTTTCGGGCGGTGATGTCCGGAGGCAATGTCGATCGAGAGGAAATGGCAAAAGGTCTCCACGCTGAGTTGGCGAAAGGTGAGCGCTTGATGGCGGACTTTGGCAGTGAGCGCGCGCTGAACCTGGGCGATTTGGCGTTGGCGCCCACCATACGCTACCTGGAGGAGCTGTCCCCGGTAGTGGGGGTGGATGCACCGCTCGCAGCGTTTCCTGCGCTTTCCGCCTGGTGGCAGAAGGTCAACGCCGTGGATGCCATCAGTGAGACCTTGCAGGAAATGGCGTTGGCCTACCGCAAATTCGCAGAAGGGCTAGCTGCCAAGGCCTGATTGTATTGTTTATCGCACCTGCGACGGTGTTTGTCCGTGGGTGGGGTATTCCCTTTTTGGTGGCCTCGCGGTTTGGGGCTCGCGATTCGATTTCTCGGTGCGAAAGGGCGAATTCCCAGATGCCTGAAATGTGTACTTACGGGGTCTCTGGCGCATCAAATGTTATATTGACATAACAATATCTCAAGAATAGGATGTTGGTGACATTCACTTAACCGTCGGAGCGCCTGCCATGGCTACCATGATCGTTGTGCTGTTTAACCTCAAACCCGGTGTTAATCCGTCCGATTACGAGCAGTGGGCTAACACTACCGATTTACCCACGGTGCGCGATCTGGCATCGGTCAATCAATTCTCTGTACTGCGTACCACCGGCCTGCTCGGCGCCGATGCGCCCGCCCCGTACCAATACGTCGAACTGCTCGAAGTAAACGATATGGAAAAGCTGGGGGCGGATGTGTCCAGCGAGACGATGCAGCGCGTTGCGGCGGAGTTCCAGCAGTTTGCCGACAATCCGCAATTCATTTTGACCGAATCTATTTGATCAACGACAACGGAGAGCGTGGCAGATGGAAGCATTGGGCAAGTATCCGGAGCTGAAAGGCAAGGTTGCCGTGATTACGGGAGCCGGTCGTCGCAAGGGGTTGGGCGAAGCAATGGCGCGGCGCCTGGCAGCGGAAGGCGTCAAAGTGGTACTGACGGATATCGGCCGCGGGCAGGGCGAGAACCTGCCGGAAAACGCGGTTGGAACCACGGCGGAAATGGAAGAGATCGCCCGTGAAATTCGCGATGCCGGTGGTGAGGTTGCCACCTTTTCCTGCAACGTGCTGGAGCCCCAGGAAGTGCAGTCTGCAGCGGAATTTGCCCTCGGGCATTTCGGCAGTCTGGATATCTGGGTCAACAACGCCGGCATTGGCTACCTGATGGAACCCATCGTTGAAATGGCCGTAGACAAGTGGGATGCCGTGCTGGGCGTCAATCTGCGCGGTACGTTTCTCGGCATCAAGTACGCCGCAGAAGTTATGTTGCGACAGGGGCGCGGTGGTCGAATCATCAACATCGGCAGTCAGGCCTCCAAATCCGGCTTTGCCCATGCCGCTGCCTATACCGCATCAAAACATGGAATGGTCGGGCTCACGCGTTCTGCTGCCCTGGAGCTGGGTCCCGAGGGGATTACGGTAAATACCATCTGCCCGAACCATGTAACTACCGGCCTCGGAGCCTGGCAAAACGCGCACTTTTCCGAAGTCACCGGGAAGGGACACGACCGCTACATGGAAGATATGCGTGCGCGTATTCCACTGGGGCGTCCGGGGTTGCAGGAAGATATCGCCAAAGCCTGTGCCTTCCTGTGTTCAGACGAAGCTTCCTATATCACCGGGGAGGCGATGAATGTCTCCGGCGGTGAGGAATATCACTGATCCGCTTGTGAGAGATTATTGGGTATGAGCAAGCAAGTAGCCTGGCCGGACAGTGCACGGTTGGCACTGTCGATTGTCGTTAACGTTGAGGAAGGTTCAGAGAGCACGCTGCTCGATGGGGACCGGGGCCCGGAGCCCGTGGACGAGCTGGGGGTTGCCCCGCGCAAGCCCATTCGTGCCCATGCCAATGAAAGCAACTACGAATACGGCATCCGCGAGGGTTGGCCGCGCATACAGGCATTGCTGGAGCGCTACCAGGTACCGGCAACTTTTTGTGCGGCGGCGGTGGCCCTTGAGCGGGCGCCACAGATTGCCCAGTGTATTCGCGAAGGCGCGCACGAAGTCTGTAGCCACGGTTATCGCTGGCAGCATCAGTTTGCCATGGACGAGGATGAGGAGAGAGCCTTTATCCGCAATGCCATTACCTCCATCTCCGAGACTACCGGACAGCGCCCCCGCGGTTGGCTGAGCCGCTACCTGCACACAGACAACACCCGTCGCTTGCTGCAGGAAGAGGGCTTCGATTACCACATGGACGACTACAGTGCCGACGCGCCTTTCTGGGCGCCGGTGCAAGGCACTGACGACCCGATGTTGGTATTGCCCTATGCCATTGATTCCAACGACATGAAATTCTGGACGGCTCCGTCACTTACCCCGGATGCCTGGCTGGACTATGCCTGCCGCACACTGGATACCCTGTTACAGGAGGGTGCAGAGCAAACGCGCATGATGTCGCTGGGACTGCATTTACGCATTATCGGGCGGCCAGGGCGTATCGGCGCACTCGATGAATTCCTGAAGTACGCCCGTGCCCAAGATGGCGTCTGGTTTGCGACCCGGGCGGATATTGCCGATACGTTTGCTGCACAGGTGCCTGCCAATCAAATTCGCGAGCCTTTGCGCGGCTGGGAGCGTTTCTAATGTTTGATGTTCGCAGCCTGCTGTTCGTACCGGGCAATCGCCCGGAAAGATTTGAAAAGGCCCTCGCTAGTTCTGCGGATGTTGTGTGTATCGATCTCGAAGATGCCGTACCGGCCGCAAACAAGGCAGATGCGCGCACAGCGGTGTGCGCATTTTTGGCCAGCTGTGACGCAGCGCGTTTGGCACGACTGTGCATACGTATTAATGCCGTGGCGACAGAGGCGGGCAGGAACGATCTGGCTGCCCTGTCTCAGGGCACACTGCCTGCGCGCTTAATGCTGGCGAAGACGGAATCACAGAATGATATCCCCCAAGCCAACAGAGTGCTTGGTGGCAAGGTGCGTTGGATCGCATTGATAGAAAGCGCCTCCGGCCTGTTGTCGCTGGATGCGATTTGCCAGGATCCCAACTTGGACGCAGTTATGTTTGGCGGCGCCGACTTCGCCGCGCAAATAGGTGCCGAGTTTTCGTGGGAACCATTGCTGTGGGCGCGTTCACAGATTGTAGTGACTGCGGCCTTGCACGGTTTACCAGTTATCGATGTCCCGTATTTAAGTGTGCAGGATGCTGAGGGTTTGGAGCAGGAAACCCGCCGGGTTTCCGCATTGGGATTCTCCGCGAAAGCCGCAATTCATCCCGCACAAGTTGCTCCCATTCATCGGGCTTTTGCGCCTTCTGAGGAAGCGCTTGCAACTGCTCGAAAAATGCTGGATGCCTTTGAACAGGCGAACGGTGGCGCTGTCGTTGTCGATGGCCGCATGGTTGATCAGCCCATCGTGGATAGTGCTCGTCGTTTGATCGCCCGATCAGACGCGGATAAAGAATTAGTCTGAATCGCAGTAGGAAAATTACTATGGCTGGAGAAGTAAAACAGGTCGGTGAAAATCGGTACCGGGAAACGTTTGGACGTTTCTTTGACGACTTTACCGTGGGTGATACCTATGAACACCGCCCAGGTCGCACCATCACCGAAACTGATAACACTTGGTTTACGCTGCTGACCATGAATACCCACCCTGCGCATTTCGATAAGGAATACGCCGCAGGTACAGAGTTTGGCAAGCCGCTCGTCTGTAGTCCGTTTACCGTGGCCCTGATGGTGGGCATGAGCGTGACCGACATCAGCCAAAAAGCCATTGCTAATCTCGGTTGGGACGATATCCGCATGTCTGCGCCACTGTTTGTTGGCGACACACTTTACGCTGAATCGGAAGTATTGGAAAAGCGCGCATCCAAGTCTCGCCCAACCCAGGGCATTGTTACCGTGCGAACCCGTGGTTTCAATCAAGACGGAACCGAGGTGTGTTCTTTTGTCCGTAAGGTGCTGGTATGGAAGCGCGGTGCGGAAATGGAAGACAAAGTAAATTACTGAGTGCGAATAGTTTCAGGAGACGGCGATGAGCTGGAGTGCAGAAGACGAGGCCGCGATCCTCGATACCATTGATAAATTTGTTGCCAATGATGTCGCACCCATTGCACGGGAAAAAGACCTGGCCGATGAGTATCCGCACGAATTGGTAGAGACCATGAAGGAGCTCGGTCTGTTCGGTGCCACCATTGGTGAAGAGTTCGGCGGACTGTCGTTGTCGGCATCGACCTACGCCCGCATCGTTCAAAAGATTTCTGCTGCGTGGATGGCACCCGGCGGTATCTTTAATTCACATCTCATCATGGCCGCTGCGATTGAGCGCTTCGGTACCGAGGAGCAGAAACAGCAGTATTTGCCGCTGATGGCCGAGGGTACGCTGCGCGGTGGTATTGCGCTCACTGAACCGAATGCAGGTACGGACTTGCAGTCCATTCGCTGTGTAGCGCGTCGCGATGGTGACGAGTATGTGGTGAACGGCAGCAAAATGTGGATCACCAATGCACTTAACGGTAACTGCCTTGCATTGCTGGTAAAAACCGATCCCGATGCCGAGCCACGTCACCGGGGCATGTCCATGCTGATCATCCGCACCAAGGATGATGAAGGTAATCTGCTGCCGGGCATTACCATCAACAAAATCAAGAAGACCTGTTATCGCGCGATTGATACCGCCGAGGTCGTGTTCGAAGATTTTCGTGTTTCCATCGATCAGCTGGTGGGAGGTGAGGAAGGTCGCGGATTCCACATTGCCGTGGGCGGTCTTGAACTCGGGCGCATTAACGTTGCCGCCCGCGGAGCTGGTATTGCACAGGGCGCGCTGAAGCTGGCACTGCGCTACGCCCAGGAGCGCGAAACCTTCGGCAAGCCAATCATCAAGCATCAGGCTATTCAGCTTAAGCTCGGCGAAATGGCGGCCAAGGTTGAGGCGGCCAAGCTGCTGGTGGATCAGGCAGCGCGTATGTATGACAGCGGCCAGCGCTGCGACCTGGAAGCAGGTATGGCCAAGTATTTTGCCAGTGAAGCGGGTGTTTTCTGTTCTCAGGAAGCGATGCGGATTTTCGGCGGCTACGGCTTCTCTACCGAGTACGAGATAGAGCGCTATTACCGGGATGCCATGCTGATGTGTGTGGGCGAGGGTACCAACGAAATGCAGCGCATCATTATTGCCAAGCAACTGGCGGCGCGTGAGGCCATCTGATGGAAGCGACAAAACCCCTGGCTGGTATCCGTGTCATTGCTGTTGAGCAGTACGGGGCCGGCCCGTTCGGCTCAATGCAGTTGGCGGACATGGGGGCTGAAGTCATCAAGATTGAAAACCCCGCGACCGGTGGCGATATCGCGCGCAAGTCCGGTCCGTATTTTCTGGGTGACAACGACAGCGACTTCTTTCAGACCTTCAATCGCAGTAAAAAGAGCCTGACACTGGACCTGAAAAGCCCACAGGGGCGTGAAATCTTCGAGCGCCTCGTACGCAGTGCCGATGTAGTAATGAACAACCTCCGCGGGGATCAGCCCGCGAAGCTCGGGTTGGATTACGCTCATCTGAGCGCGATTAAGCCGGAAATTATTTGTGGCCATTTATCGGCATATGGCCGAGATAATGACCGCGCCAGCTGGCCGGGCTACGACTATCTGATGCAGGCGGAAGCCGGTTTTATGGACCTTACCGGTGAGCCGGGAACGCCACCTGCGCGCTTTGGTCTGTCGATGGTCGATTTCATGAGCGGTGTAACACTGGCGATGGCGGTGTTGGGTGCCTTGGTGGGTACCTTGCGTGGGGGCAAAGGGCGCGATGTGGACGTCAACCTGTTTGATGTTGCGGTTACCCAGCTCACATACCCCGCTACCTGGTATTTGAACCGAGGCCATGAGACGGAGCGTGTCGCGCGCTCCGGCCATCCATCTACGGTACCTTGCCAGATTTATCGCAGTGCCGATGGCTGGGTTTTCGTCATGGCCATGACAGAGAAGTTTTGGCAGATCCTGGCGGAAGGCCTGGACAGAAAAGATCTGCTGGCGGACCTCCGCTTTAGCTCAGCGGCCGATCGCAGGCAGTACCGTGAAGCACTATCGGAAATACTCGACGCCGAGTTTGCCAGACAACCGAGTGCCCATTGGTTGGATCTTTTTGCCGGCAAGTTACCGATTGCACCGGTAAATACCTTTGCCCAGGCCATGGATAACCCTTGGTTGGCGCAAACCCAGATGCTGCAGCCGGTGGGACATGTTGATAATAGTCAATTCAGAGTGCTGGCAAGCCCGTTAAAATTTGACGGAAACAGGCCCTCGGGAACCGGTTGCTCGCCGCTTGGCGCAGACACCCATGAACTCCTCGATGGACTCGGGTATTCGGCGGAAGACGTTACGCGTTTGGTTGCGGATCGAGTCATCTGAGTAGGGCGCGAATCGGCACTGACAAGAGATAGTCTTTCAATGAAGTTACAAGGTATCCGCGTCGTCGACCTTTCTCTCTTCCTACCGGGGCCACACCTCACCATGATGATGGCGGATCACGGTGCTGAAGTGATCAAGGTCGAGCCATTGAGTGGCGAACCAACCCGAAACATTGGGCTGCGCAAAAATGGCGAATCAGTTTGGTTCAGAAATACCCATCGCGGTAAGAAGAGCCTCTGCCTGAACCTGAAAGACCCGGAGCAGAAGGCGCAACTTCTTGCGCTTATCGATAGCGCGGATGTGTTTGTCGAGGGATTCCGTCCTGGTGCCATGGCCCGTTTGGGGCTGGACTACGAGACCCTCATCGCACGCAATCCGCGGCTGGTCTATTGCTCCATTTCTGCATTTGGCCAGACTGGAGAAAAACGCTTAAAGCCTGCGCATGATCTCAGTATCCAGGCCGAATCCGGAACGGTATTCCTCAATGAGGGGAGCAATGGTGAGCCGTGTTCTCCTGCGATGCCTGTGGCCGATATTGCCGGGTCATTAATGGCGTTATCGGGCATACTGATGGCATTGCTGCGCCGTAGCGAGACCGGTAAAGGCGACTATTTGGATATCTCCATGCAGGACAGCCTGATCGCATGGCTGCCGAATGCAGTGGGGCCTGTCTTTGCCGAAGGCCGCTCTCCGGTGGTCAAAGATGAGCGTTCCTGGGGCGGGAATGCCATGTATCGAATTTATCGCACCAGTGATGACTGCTATTTGACACTGGGCGGCAGCGAAGTGAAATTTGCGGAAAACCTGTTTGCTAAATTAGGACGTCCTGAACTCGCAGAAATCTGCAAGCGTGCCCCCGGTGAGCAGAGTGAGGTGATCGCTTTCCTGCAGGCTGAGTTTTCCCGTCGCACCATGGCCGAATGGGAGGCCTGGTTTGATGGCCTGGATGTTTGCTGGTCGCCGGTACGTCAATTGCATGAAGCACTGGACGAGCAGCACTTAAAAAGCCGTGAAATGGTTTTTGAAGACGAGCAGGGAAACCGGCACCTTGGGGTGCCAATCAAGTTTCTCGATGAGCCAGCACAAGTAAACACGCGATTGCCTGAACTGGGTGAGCACAATGGAAGTTTACTTAATACAGGTCTGGAAGCCTGACACGAAAATACGTGACAAAACGTAACCTTTATCAGAAAAATAAGTGATCTTTGACGATCAGCATTACGTAAAAATGTCGAGATCAATAACACACTGAGGTGCTAATCATGTTGACGAACCTTTGGTACGTGGCGGAGTGGTCCAAAACCGTAAAAGACAAACCTGTTCGAGCAAAAATGCTTGGCCAGAACTTTGTTCTTTTTCGGGACAAATCCGGCAAGGTAAATTGCCTCAGCGATGTTTGTATCCACCGCGGGGGTTCACTGTCGAAGGGGTGGACCACCAAACGTGATTGTGTTGCCTGCCCGTACCACGGCTGGGAGTTTGATGCTGAAGGTAAGGTGCAATTCATTCCTTCCCGTGGCGAAGACTCTGCGATCCCGGAGCGTGCGCGTATCGACGCTTATCCCACGGAAGAGCGTTACGGAATGATTTGGGTGTTCCTCGGTGATCTTCCAGAAGAAGAGCGCTATCCGATCCCAGACTTCCCTGAGTATGATGACAAGAAAAACTGGCGTCCGGTCGAAGTAGAGTACAACTGGGAAGGCTCCGTTGATCGGGTAGTAGAGAACGGTATCGATATTGCCCATACCGCATTTGTACACCCTGGATTTGGTTACCCGGAAATGGCCGAGAAGAATGAAATTCTCAAGGTCAACCGCGGTGAGTATTGGGGCTCCTCCGACAATGTGCTTTACCCGCCGCAACTGGAAGGCAACTTCGGCCTGAACAAGCTTTTCCGTGCGGATAAAGCAGCGACCTATGTAACCCCGGCATTTTACTTGCCCGGGCACTGTGTGCGTTTGCATATCAAGGTGAACTCCTGGATGGAGATGATCATCTTTGATGCGAACACGCCGATCGATGAAAACACTACACGTTCATTCGCGGTGCAGGTGCGTAACTTCTTCAAGTGGCCTATCTTCGATGGTGGTGCGAAAAAGCGTACCAAGCGCGTCTTTGGTGAAGATGGCGATATTGTTTCGCAGCTTTCTCCCAACTACCTGCCAGAGTCTCTGGAGAACGAAGTCTCGGTGGAGCAGGACAAGTTTATGGGCGCCTGGCGAATGATTCGCCGCAAGCATATTGAAGAGAAAGGTTGGAAGATTGATACCAAGGCGATGAAGCCATACGAAGGAGAAAAGGTGTTTACCATTCCTTCACCGGCCCGTCGCCTGAACCCACACTTCAAGTGGGCTTTGGATACGGTGCCGCTGATTGCGCCGACCCGACGCGCTGTGGCTGCGCCGGCAGAAGAGCCTGCATCAACGGAATCGGTCTGATAAGAACGGGCGACAATTCGCGTCGCCCAAGCTTGGACGATACAGTCAGAGCAAAAAGCTAGACCAAAAACGTCGGAGCACAAAAGAGCCGCGCACTTGCGCGGCTTTTTTTGTGCTTGTGATAGCGGCTAGACCGCGTTGAACCAGAAATAGGGGGGTGTCTTCAGGGCACTTGCTACCCATTAGCGCGTTATTCAATCGCTTCTTTACGGTTAACGCGGGCGGACAACCCCATAGCGAAAAAAGGGAATAGAAGCACCAGTGTGGCCGCGGTAAACGGAAGCACACGCTCCGCCCAATCGCCTGTTGTGTTCGGGAAAAGTGAGAGAACCACGGCGAGTGTGAAACCGGTGGCAATAGAGCGCATTACGCTGGTAGGCGCGAGCTGCATACCCGCCAGTCGGGCTAATATGGTTGGGCCAAATGCGGAGCCGATTGCGATCCAAGCGAATAGCACGCGTTCAAAAATCGTCGCAGGCAACAAGAGCGCGATCAGTACGGCGGCGACGGTGACCGCCAGCATCGACAGGCGTGATACCAGTAACGCGCGCTGTGGCATAAGCCGTTGTAATCGCAGGTCGTAAGAAATTGTTGAGGCTACTACGAGTAGCATGCTATCGGCAGTAGACATAATGGCGGACAGCACTGCGGCGAGTAGCACCGCGGCGACCAACGGATTCAGTAGCAGAGAGGATAGCTCGAAGAATAGTGTTTCCGGGTCTTGCAGGTCGGGCAACAGGATCTTGCCCATAAGGCCCAGGCTGAACATGCTCAGAAATACGATAGAAAACCACCCGATTGATATCACCCGCGCCTGCTTAAGTGCTTGCGCATCTCGCAATGCCATAAAGCGGTGAAGGAGGTGAGGCTGGCCCAAGGTGCCGATGCCGATTGCCAGGCTACCGGCGATGAACCCTAGCGCTGAAAGCCCGACATTCTTTCCTGTCAGTGACCATGCTTCGCGGGTAAACAGGGTAGATTCACGGATCGCCTCCCAGTCGCCGATATGCATAAATGCAACGGTGGGTAGTAATACCGCCGCAAAGAGCATCAGTCCGCCTTGTACGGTGTCGGTGATACTGGCCGCCCAGAAGCCACCAAGGTAGGTATAAATGGTGATGATCGCAGCGCCCAGTACCAAACTTTCGATCAACGGCATGTCGAAAGCAGAAGAGAATGTGGTGGCAGCCCCTTGGAATTGCGCGGCGATGTAAACCACGAACGACAGCAAAATTACGATGGAAGCGACCAGTCGTACGCCCTGATGCGCATCCGATTTTTGCTCGCGTTGATCTTCGGCAAGGAAGCTTGTGAGGGTGATCTGGTCCTTGTCGCGGGTGTAGCGCATTAAACGGGGTGCGATCCATATCCAGGAAAAGATGCACCCCAACACCGCACCAGCGGCGATCCAGATCGCGGATACGCCGAGTACAAAGGCCACGCCACTCATCCCGAGTAATGTCCACGCCGAAGCGCTGCTCGCGCCGTAACTGATGGCGGCAACAACCGGCCCAAGATTGCGCCCGCCGAGGAAATAGTCCTTGGTATTGCTGGTGCGCCGCTGCGACCAAAAACCGATCAATAGCAGCAGTACTTTGTAAATTACCAGGGTGTACAGGGCGACGGAAATATCCATGCAGGGCCTACGATGCGTTGGTTTTATTGGTATTGGACGAAGTGAATATCTCAGGTTTCCACGCCGATTACATGCCCCCACGTGTGAGATATGGAGGGAAATTGCGATTTATCAAAAATAGCTATATCAAAATATTTTGATGTAGATCTGTGTGGGTAGACTGGGTGTATGGCGTCTTCACCGCTGGTTGTCGGCGCCCGCATTAAAGCAATTAATAAGGTAGATGCACCTATGTCTGAATATTCCGTTTTTACCTCGGAGTCTGTTTCCGAGGGTCACCCGGACAAAATGGCCGATCAAATTTCCGATGCCGTACTGGATGCAATTATTGCGCGGGATCCGGACGCCCGCGTGGCGGTTGAATCCGTAGTGAAAACCGGACTTGCCATGTTGGTAGGTGAGGTGACCACCAGCTGCTATGTCGACCTGGAAGACGTGGTGCGGGATGTGATTACGGGCATCGGCTACAACAGCTCCGATGTGGGCTATGACGGTTCAACCTGTGCAGTGATCAATGCCATTGGCAAACAGTCCGTCGATATCAACCAGGGCGTTGACCGTGCGAAGCCGGAAGATCAGGGTGCTGGCGACCAAGGTTTGATGTTTGGTTATGCCACTAACGAAACCCCGACCCTGATGCCTGCACCAGTGTATTACTCGCACCGTCTGGTGGAGCGTCAGTCTTACCTGAGAAAGAAAAACATCCTGCCGTGGTTGCGCCCTGATGCGAAAAGTCAGGTGACTTTCCGCTATGGCGAAGACGGCAAACCGGAAGCGATTGATGCGGTCGTACTGTCGACTCAACATTCGCCAGACATTTCTCAAGAAGAACTCAAGGCTGCGGTGATGGAGAACATCATCCTTGAGGTACTGCCGAGCGAGCTTCTGCATAAAGGTACCCAGTACCACATCAACCCAACCGGTAATTTTGTGATTGGTGGTCCGGTAGGTGATGCCGGCGTTACCGGCCGTAAAATTATTGTAGACACCTACGGTGGTATGGCTCGTCACGGCGGCGGCGCCTTCTCAGGCAAAGACCCATCAAAAGTAGACCGTTCTGCTGCCTATGCTGGCCGTTACGTTGCGAAGAACGTTGTTGCTGCCGGCCTCGCCGATCGGTGTGAAGTGCAGGTTTCTTATGCGATTGGTGTTGCCGAGCCCACTTCAGTATCGGTTAACACATTTGGCACCGGCAAAGTTTCTGATGCGCAACTGATTCAGGCGATTCGCGATGTGTTCGACCTGCGTCCATATGCGATTACCCGCGTGCTGGACCTGCAGCATCCGATGTATCAGCTGACGGCTTCTTACGGCCACTTTGGTCGCGAGCCGTTTGAGCACACTTACACCTGGAAAGAGGGTGGTGAGGAAAAATCAGCAACCTTTACCGCTTTCAGCTGGGAAAAGACCGACAAGGTAGAAGCCCTGCAGCGTGCGGTGGCCGAATAACTGAGTTTCCCCGGCACGACGCGTGCCGGGGTTTTAATCTCTCAAAATACTATTCAAGCCGGTTGGATGAGGTATGCGATTTACCTTTACCGGCCAGCGAATGCGGAAATACAAATGACAAATTTTACAGACTACAAAGTTGCCGATATCAACCTGGCGGAGTGGGGACGCAAGGAAATTGCGATCGCAGAAGGGGAGATGCCCGCACTGATGGCGTTGCGCCGCAAGTACAAGCAGTCGCAGCCGCTGGCAGGCGCCAAGATCATGGGTTGTATCCACATGACCATCCAGACTGCGGTACTAATTGAAACCCTGGTAGAGCTTGGGGCAGAAGTGCGCTGGTCTTCCTGCAATATCTTCTCTACTCAGGATCACGCTGCCGCGGCGATTGCTGCGGCCGGTATTCCGGTATTTGCCTGGAAAGGCGAAACCGAAGACGAATTCTGGTGGTGCATCGAGCAAACCGTACTGGCCGAAAAAGATGGCGGTGATGTTTGGGGCGCAAACATGATTCTGGATGATGGTGGCGACCTGACTCAGCTGTGCCATGAAAAGTACCCGGCGCTGCTGGATCGCATCCACGGTATCAGTGAAGAGACCACCACTGGGGTTCACCGTCTGGTTGAGATGCTGGACAAAGGCGAGCTGAAGGTACCGGCTATCAATGTGAACGATGCGGTAACCAAGTCCAAAAACGACAACAAGTATGGGTGTCGTCACTCCCTGAACGACGCGATCAAGCGCGGTACCGATCACCTGCTGTCCGGCAAGAAAGCGCTGGTTATTGGCTACGGTGATGTGGGTAAAGGATCTGCCGCGTCCCTGCGCCAAGAGGGCATGATCGTAAAGGTGACCGAGATCGACCCGATCTGCGCGATGCAGGCCTGCATGGATGGCTTTGAGGTGGTATCCGCCTACAAAGATGGCGTGAACACCGGCGAAATCGCCGACATTGATACCGCGGTTCTCGGCACCACAGACCTGCTGGTTACCACTACCGGCAACGTCAATGTGTGCGACGCAGCCATGCTGCAGACTCTGAAAAATGGTGCTGTGGTTTGTAACATCGGTCACTTCGACAATGAGATCGACACTGCTTTCATGCGCGAGCACTACGAGTGGGAAGAGGTAAAACCGCAGGTGCACAAAATCTATCGCGATCGCACAAATAATGATCACCTGATTCTGCTGTCCGAAGGACGTCTGGTAAACCTCGGCAATGCGACTGGCCACCCTTCACGCATTATGGATGGGTCCTTTGCTAACCAGGTTCTGGCCCAAATCTACCTGTGGGAGCGCAAGTTTGCGGATCTTCCGCAAGCGGAGAAGACTGCTCAGCTGTACGTGAAGGTGCTGCCCAAGAAACTGGATGAAGAGGTGGCAAAAGACATGGTGGAAGGCTTTGGCGGTGTGGTCACCCGCTTGACCAATACGCAAGCCGAGTACATCAATGTGGACGTTGAGGGACCTTACAAGCCTGACAGCTACAAATACTAAGGCGACATTTGCTCTCTAGTAGCCAAACCCCCGTTGCGATTGTCGTGGCGGGGGTTTAGTTTTATAGGTTGGTTTATTTGGCCGCCATCTTCGGCGAGGAAGAGTGCCCATTTTGGTGCTATAGGGCTAATTTTGGGGCAGGTTGCGCCCGTTGTTTGGGCGGAATCCGCAGGAGGAGGAGACGCCAGATATTGGACATCTTTGAAAATTGACTTTTCTCAATTTATCCGTGAGTTCAGCGCAAATGTTATATTGATAGTACATTTGCTGCTTGTTACTGTGTTCTCGATGTAAACAAAAAGCCATATACGGGTTACGTCAGCAAAGGGACTTTGGATTATTCCAGTCCATGCATTTACCCTTGAAGTTGTTGCAGACCACTCAGGCATTAATAAAAAGATAATTGAGCCTCGGAGGGACTAATGTCCAAATTCAAGCAGCAGCCGCTCTACATTGCGGTAGTGGCCGGAAGCCTCGCATCAACCGCTATGGCGGCTTCTGATGAAGCGGTCAAACAAGACGGTGACATCAATCGAGGACAGCCAGTATTAGAAGAGGTCACGGTTACCGCCCGTAACCGGACTGAGAGCCTTCAGGAAATTCCTGTGGCCATCAATGCCTTCTCAGAGAAAGACATTGAGCGCTCTGCCATGCAGGACTTGCGC
Organism: Microbulbifer agarilyticus; assembly: GCF_001999945.1. Taxonomy (NCBI): domain Bacteria; kingdom Pseudomonadati; phylum Pseudomonadota; class Gammaproteobacteria; order Cellvibrionales; family Microbulbiferaceae; genus Microbulbifer; species Microbulbifer agarilyticus. The sequence continues at coordinate 2,362,178 of NZ_CP019650.1, read as the reverse complement.
GATGTGGTGCGCAGTTCACCGGGTCTTGTTTATGACTCCTCGGGCACCATGGCCACCGGCGCCATTACTATTCGGGGCATGAGCCAGCCGGGTCTGATCGGCGACGACACCAATGTGGCTATGTTTGTGGACGGTGTCTACGTTTCTGGCCGTGCTTCTACGTTCATGCCGATGATGGGTCTGGAACGCGTGGAAGTGGTGCGCGGCCCCCAGTCTGCGATCTATGGTCGCAACGCCTTTTCCGGCGCCATGAATTACATCACCACCAAGCCTACCGAAGAATTTGAGGCCAAGATCGAAGCCACTACTGGTGCGGAAGGCCAGTCCGGCGTCGAGGCCCGTATCGCAAGCGCCATTGGCGACAAGCTGGCGGTCAGCCTGGACCTAGTGGACTCCGAGTCCGGTTCTACCTTCAAGCAGGGTGATACCTATTTGGGTGGTATCGACAATGAAGCGCAGCGCCTGCGAGTGTTGTTTACCCCGACCGACACCCTCGAACTTGATCTCTCTGTGGCGCATGTGGATGTGCACGAGCATCACAACGCGGGCTACGAAGTAACCCCCAACGCTGAGCACGCCGCTGAGATCAATACCATGGTTACCGGTGGTGCGCCTTTCCTGATTCCGGGTGTGCACTATACCCCGGGAATCAATGCACTGACCCCGGCGGGCATGGCAGCGGTAACTGGTGCTCCCAGCGCTTACTATGGTGAAGCCAAGGCGGCAGACCCGGACGGTTTCGCGGGCAATGCATTCGGTGTTACCAACGAATCCGATTTGTATAGCCTGCGCGTGAATTGGGATATTGCGGACGTTACCCTGACTTCCATCACCGCTGCATCGGACACCGTAACTCGTTCCCTGCAAGGCTATGCCAACGCTTATATGGCGCCTACCATGGTGTTTGCTCCGGTAATCGCTGTGGACACCGGTTTTGGGCCCGTTACGCCCACTGAGATGATGCCGAACTATGTGGCGACCGTGAACCTTGGTGGCACCAACGCCTATCTGCTGAATGTGAACGCCTACAACTACGGTGGTCAGCCCAATGATGACCGCACCGCGTTCAGCCAGGAGTTCCGTATTCAGTCCAACGATGCTGGCCCACTGCAGTGGAGCGCAGGCTTGCTGTATTCAGAAGTGGAGCTTGATCAGTGGCTGACCTCCAGCGCACTTGCGGCAAGCGGCAGCCCGTTCGGCGATGAGATTAACTCCGCGTCTATTGCGTCTTCTATCCTGGCGGTGGATGAAAACGGCAACGCAACCAAGATTACCCAGACCAACCACAGCACTGAAGTTACCTCAGCATTTGCGGCTGTTGCGTATGACGTGACCGACAAGCTGAATGTGGGTGTGGAAGCGCGTTATACCCGTGAAGACAAGGTTGCGGACAATGTTCTGCACTTCACCGGTGCCCAGGGCCAGGTTCAGGGTGATTGGGATTGGGTGTCTCCGCGTCTGATCGCCACCTACACCTACGATGAATACACCAACTTCTACCTGAATATCGCCAGGGGTACCAAGTCCGGCGGCATCAATGGTGGTACTCCGGTAGAGTCCGAAATGCTCTACGATCCGGAAACCAACCTTACCTTTGAGCTGGGCGCGAAGCGCACGGTTCTGGATGGCCGCGGTTACATGAATATCGCTGCTTACCGTATTGATTGGGATGACCAGCATATTCGCCAGTTCTCCCAGTTCAGCAACGGCGCCACTATTCCTGCGGCGATCACCACTAACCTGGGTGCGGTAGAAATTCGTGGTATCGAAATCGAGACTGCCTTCCAGATCAGCGATAACTGGGCCTTCCACTCAGCCTACACCTTCAACGACGCGGAAGTGGTTAAGGGCGTGCAAAGTGTGACCTTCGGTTACGTGGATTACGAAGCGATGGGCCTTGATGCGACCGCTTACCCATTCTGTTTGCCAGTTGCTGGTGGCGGCTGTGAAGTCATGAGCAACCTGATGGTTTCCGATGGTGATCTGTCCGGCAAGACAATGATCAACAACTACCGGAATACCTTCAATGCGGGCGTGCGCTACTCGCGTGACTTTGCCAACGGTGCCGAGTTTTATATGGACCTGAGCGCCGTATGGAAGGATAAGCGTTACATCAATACCGTGAACACCCTTTGGATCGACGATCATTGGGATACCAACCTGGTAACCGGTATTGAGGGTGACAACTGGTATGGCCAGCTCAGCGTGAAAAACCTGATGGATGATGACACGCCTTCCAGTGCCTACCGTCCGTTTATCTGGACCCAGAATCAGGCCCCGTCCATCGTTAACCGTATGGGCCGTATGAGCAGCCTGACAGTAGGGTACCGCTTCTAATCGTTCTCGCCTTATTGAGTGTGACTTTGCCCGCTTCGGCGGGCATTTTTATGCCCGCTTGTTGCTCACACCTTCCCAGTTTTTCTCATTTGTAGCCTCTGAATTGTCGACTGCGGGGATTCCTGTGCGTCGGCTATAGCAATTTTGTGTTGTGTCGATTTAATAATTTTCAATGGCGACGGTGCCAGCACGGAAACCATGAGAATTAAGAGTAGGGAAGTTGTGTGAATATGAGAAAGGACAGCGGTGAGATAGAAGAGGACAGCGGTGCGGTAGAACAGAGATAAGCGGAGAGGATAGGAGATAGCTTAGAGAGTAGAGAGAGAATCGAGGAAGAGAAAAGAGGGGTATTCTGATCGCTCAGGAATACCCCTTGTGCCGACTTGCCGTTAGACCGCAACCGGCTCCTGCAAAATCTCCTGATGCTGTTCAGCCTTCAGGCGTGGACCGAACTGCGATACCACGGTGCCCGCAGCGCGATTGGCCAGCGTTGCGGCATAGGTGAAATCGTGTCCATGGGTGATGGCGTAGAGAAACGCTCCCGCGAACATGTCTCCGGCACCGTTAGTGTCGACGGCCTTCACTGGGCTGGAGGCGACTTTTACCGCTTCGTTGCTATCAAACACCAGCGCGCCCTCGGCGCCCAGGGTAATGGCAAAGCAGTTGGCGTATTGCTTGAGCTGTTTAGCCGCGGCGTCCAGGGAATCCGCCTTGGTAAACGCAGTGGCCTCGTCTTGGTTACAGAAGAGCAGGTCGACGCCTTCGCCAATCATTTCTAGCAGTCCGTCATGGAAGTACTGCACGATGCCCGGGTCGGACAGGCTGATGGCGACTTTAGTGCCGTTGGCTTTCGCGATTCGGCTGGCCTCGATGGCCGCAGCGCGCCCGGTTGGGGAGGTTACCAGGTAACCCTCCAAGTAGAGGTAGTCCGCAGTGGCAATCGCTTCTGGGTGCAGCTCTACGGAAGAAAGCGTCTCACTGATGCCTAGGTAGGTCACCATGGTGCGTTCCGCATCCGGGGTAATCATTACCAGGCATTTCCCGGTGTCGCCGGATTCCCGCTGGAGGGTGCGGTGATAGTCGACACCGGCAGATTCCAGATCGTTGAGATAGAAATCGCCGTTGTCATCCGCAGCAACTTTACAGCTGTAAAAGGTGTTGCTGCCAAAATAGCTGGCGGCGATCACGGTATTTGCTGCGGAGCCACCACTGGCGCGCTTCGCGGCGATCAGATGGTCTTCCAACTGGCCGAGCAGTTGCTGTTGCTGTTCGCGATCTGCCAGTGTCATCAGGCCTTTCTCAAGCTTGAGCGTCTGCAGATCTTGATCGGATACTTCAATTTCCGTATCGACCAGGGCTGCGCCCAGTCCATACACATGATACTTACTCATCATATTTACTCATTTATTTGTCTCTTCTAATTCTGTACGCAGTGATCCCCCGGCAGGGTGGTTTTCGGTAACGAGTTTGATGTAGCAGTGCCCGGCGAAACGCTCGGGAACATCTAGTGGTGTTTCGATGGCTGGTAACAACCAAGAGCCTTCGTCACACACCATTGGGCTGCACAGCCACTCGGGGCCGCTGGATTGAATGGCGGGCGTTACATTGGGTAATTCGACCGCCCCAAGCAGGGTAGTCTGCAGCTCCTCCAGCGGTAACGCTGGCTTCTCCTGCGGAAGGTCATAAGCGGCTGCTAGGGCCGCCCCCGACTTAAATTTTACCCAAAGCTCGCCATTAGGATGACCGTCATTACCGAGGCATTCCAACGCATGGGTTTCAATCACGCCATCGTTGAAAGACGGTTTAGATAGAATAAAAGCGGTGTAGCTTTCCGGGGTGTGCTGAGGAATAGGGAGTTGCTGTTGAAAGCAATTATTTAGGTTGTCTAATACTGCAGGATCAGCCGCATCTCTGTAGCAGTGAACCCGGATGCTCTTTACGTTCTCCGGGTCCACTGACACAGCGGGGTTCAGTTGCAGCTGCAGTTGCCGAACCAGCTCCTCAAGGGTTTTTCGGGTTCCCACAAGTCCTCCAATATCAACCAAACTGGTTTCGGAGGGAGCTTGCAGCAAGACACATGGATTGGATTTTGCGGAAGGCAAAGTCGCGCTCGAGGAACCACATACCGCAATCCGGTGCCAGGCTGATGCGCTCTTTCGGGATGACTTCCATCGCATCAATGATCATCTTGCGGATGGATTCCACTTCCTCCACCTGGCCCTGTGGGTCCAGATTGAGAACACCGATGGCAACCAGCTTGTTACCAACGGACTGCAGGAAGTCTGGCGTGTGTCCGGGTTGTGCATATTCAGTATGAATGGCATCAATGTCGGACTCGGCAACCAGTGACACCGCTTTCGGATAAATAGGGCTGGGTTCTTTCAGCGCAATATTTTTCGAGTAGCCGTAGCAAACGTGCACAGAGGTGAGGCAGTCTACGCCGCGAACCATGCGGTTGATGGCTTCAACGGCAAAGTCCTGGCACTGGCTGTAGCGGAAGTGCACTTCCGGCTCGTCGATCTGGATCAGATCCACACCGGCCGCAGCCAGTGCCTTCAGTTCCTGATTCAGCGCATCGGCAATCGCAAAGCACAAAGCCGCCTGGTCTGGGTACACGCCTGCATCCACCAGTCGGTAGGAGAGGGTAACAGGACCAATCACGGTGATTTTGCTGCGGTTTGCGGCATAGCGCTTCAGGAATGGAATGTCGCTGACAACCATTGGCCCAGGCCACTGGATTTTCTCCCGTACTGCGGGGAACAAAACCTTGTGGGTCTGCTTGGGTGCTTCTTCTTTTTTCAGATCGGCACCGACATTGGTGGCCTTCTGCTTCATTTTCAGATATTCGGTAATATCGTTGTGGAAGTTGGTGAATTCTTCCGGGTTTTCCTGGTCGATACCTTTCAGGTCGTAGAAGTGGCCGCTAAAGGTTTGTCGGCGTACTTCACCGTCGGTGGCGAATGTCATGCCGGCCATGTTCTGATCGTAGACGGCAAGACGCACAGCATCATCGATGGCTTCAGGAAGTAGATCTTGTTCTACGTTCCACCAGGTGCCTTCTTTCTGGTAAACCTTGTTATGGTCTGCGAGCCAGCGGGGTTTTACATAGCTGCCCACGAGCTGCGTTGGAAACAGGTCTGTTTTCCACATATCTCAATACCTCAACCGGACGTGACTGTTGTCGGTCACGTTTTTGTTTATTCGTTGTTATTTCTTACGCGGTCTTAACGGTAAATGGAGCGATCGTGGTAGATCTACTCCATCACCTTGGTGCCAGAATTTCAGTCAGTGCTGTTAACGAAGCGATCGTGCTCCGAGATGGTGGGGAGCTCGCTTGCCGCAACGCCTTGCCACTTGTCGCCTTCTTCAGGAAGCATCACTGGGATACCTTCAACCATCGGATACTGGCGGCCACAGTCGCTGCAGCCCAGCCAATCACTTTTCACTTCAGACAGGAGGCCCTTGTTTTCAGCGGTACAGTGAGGGCAGCGGAGAATGTCCAGGTAATCTTGAATGTTCATTATGTCTCTCCCGTTTTTGGGTATTACTTATTCGGTGTTATTTGGTAGTTGGTTGTAAGTCGGCTGTAATCGGAGCATCAGGTTCTTGTTCTGCTGCTTCGTTGAGGCCTTCGATGGTGACATTGCGTACAACCAGATAGCTGAAGACGACCATCAATGCCTGCAGGACAAAGATGAGTGCGAAAGCAATATTGGCGGTAAGTACTTGGCTTTCTACCAGCAGGGAATACAGGCAGCCACTGACGGTAAAGGAAAGGAACAAACCAATTACCTGCCCGAGGCTCCACAATCCGAGGTAGCGGCTTTCCTGGCCCTCGACGGTCATGTCAGCCATAAAACTAATGGAGGGGAATACCAGTAGTCCCAGTGCGAAGGCGCTGTAGCAGTAAAACACGTTGAACAGGGTCAGGTTCTGGAGCCAGGCTGCCCAGGCCAACAGACCGAATCCGATAATGGAAAGTGATGCGCCAATCAGCATCAGTTTCTTGCCGAAATCTAGTGGCAGGGTTTTTTCATTTTCGACGGAAAGACCAGCCGCTTTTTTTGCCTGTAAGCGCTTTTTCGCCGTTACGCCGACAAAGATACCGCAAGCCGCCATGCCGACAGTCTGAATACCGTTGTAGAAGCGCTGATAGATTGTGGACTCACCCGCAGCAAGACCGAACAGGTCCGCCGCCCACAGTTCCTGCAACATGTCTTGCAGGAATACCGAGAGCAGGGAAAAGATAATAAAGACAAAGAAGAGCAGTGCCTGGCGGTTGTAGGCGAGTACCGCCATGGATTCCTTCATCGGCTCAAGCAGTTTTACCGGCTTTGGCGGGTTGGTCTTAATTTCCTGAAGCTGTTCCGGCGTCAGCCGGGTTTCCAGTTTTATCAGGCCAAGAATCGTAATGCTGATCATCACGATCGGGGTCAGGTTATAGAGATCCTGCATGGCCTCCAGGCTGTATACCGGCATCAGTGCACCAAACACCCACGCCCATCCCGCCATGGCCAGCGCCTGTACGGTCCAGGTGAGGGTGACCACGCGAGAGCGACTTTCCTTGGTGGTAACGTCGTTGAGCAGGTCGAGGAACACATTTGCCTGCATGGCAATACAGATACCAAAGGCACAGAACAGTAACAGGCAGTAGAAATACGCCAGAGAGCTGCCCGCCTGCATATCGACAAGTACGCCGGGCATCAGCGGGAAGGCAAAGCTGCCGAGCAGGGTACCCAGTAGCATGTATGGGGTACGGCGATAGCCGAAGATCGGCCAGCGCTCACACATACGGCCGATAATTGGCTGGATGGGGCCGAACAGCGTGTAAACCCCGATGAGCAGAGAGATGATTGCAGCCGGCAAGCCCATTTCAATAATGGCGATGCGGTTGAAGCTCGTCACCACCATGCAAAAGCTCCAGGCGATGGCGATCTTCTGCAGGGTAAACTGCAATTTTGCCTGACCCTCACTTACTTTCATTTCGATGCACCTTTATTTGAATTATTTGCAGGGTTAACCAAGGTCAGACGCCATGGCATTACTGAGACCATCTTTGCTGATGCGCTTGTGGAAGCTCTCAACATTCACTCGCCACAGGAAGTACAGGCTGTACAGGCTGATAAGTCCTTCAACGAAGAAGATGATGGCGAAGCCGTCTGAGGCGCCGAACATGCCGCTTTCGATCAAAGAGGTCACCAGCTGGCCGCCAGCGATGGAGGCGAGGCCGTTGGCAAATGCGATAGCCAGACCCCAAAGGCCGATGTATGCACCGCGCTCTTTGTCCGTCGTGAACTCCATCATGCTGGTGAGCGTGCCTACTAAAGCAAATCCATTGAAGAAACCCATGCTGGCTAGCGAATAGTTCACGAGGGTTTCTGAAGGGAGGTAGGCGCCTACGGCCAGTGCGAACATCGAGAAACCGATGCCGGTGATACCAAAGGTGATGGCGTTGATCTTGGATATACCACCGCGGAATACCAGGGACCCCATCAAGAACATGCCGATGATTGCACCGGTGCCCCAGATTTGCTGGAAGCGGCCCGTTTCGCCGACCGTCATCTGGAGTACTTCAGCACCGAAGACTTCGAGAATATTGTCCTGCAGGCTATAGCCAAACATAAACAGAAAGATGAAGGCGAAGAAGTTTCTAACCGTCGAGTTACTGGCCACATCCACTGCGAAGTCTTTCAGGCTCGCGTGTTCTTCCGCGTCCAGTTTGCTATCCGATTCAGCAACGGATTCCGTGGTGCGAGGTTTGTCGACGCCGATCAAACCGAGCAGTGTGGTGATTGCCACTACCGGAATAGAAAGCAGATACAGCTCACGCATAGTTTGCTCATCGTAGACGGGCATATAGTGGCGAATAAACTGCAGCGACACGATCATGCCGACGATAAGCATGGTCCAGATCAGCGCGGTCACTAGCCCGCGGCTGCGCTCGGGAATCACTTCGGCAACGAGTGCCAAGTGATTGGCGCCGGCCCCGGCGAATCCAATACCAAAGATAACCAGAACGATAAATGCAGCGATATACGTAATGTATGGAAAAGTCACCCCAAGAAATTCGTTGGGTGTTTGCGACATGGGGACCACAATGTAGGGCAGCGTGGCGACCGCGATCGCGGAGACCGTCATGCCAATCATTACATAGGGTGTTCGATGGAGCCCAAAGATCGGAATCCTGTCTGCGATACGACCGTAAATAACCTGGAATGGGGATAGGAAATGGTAGAGCCCCAGTAGGCTGGTAATTACAACGGCGGTAATCCCGAGGTCGTAAATAGCAATACGATTGAAATTACTTGTGAGTAGCGCGAATAGCCAACCAGCAGCAGCGCGCGGCAGGGTCAGCTGAAATGCTTTTAATATCAGAAGGCGCTTGTCCATACGGTACTCTTGCAGTCGTTATCATTATTCGAGTTCGGAGGGCGCGGGGGATCAAGGTCCCCCGTATACCTTACTTGCCAATACCGTTAATTGGGTAGAGGTGGAACTCCCATTGAACGTCTTCGACTGCGTGAATATCGTCGAAATGCGACTCTGCCCACGGGCGTACCTTGGCCATTAGCGCATCAATCTGCTCGCGGCTCAGGCTCCAGGTCTCGTTATGAATGCCGTTTTCCATGCGATCCATAATTTCCGCAATGGAAACCTTTTCGATCCACTTGCATCCAACTACCGGGCGCGTCATCTGACCGCCGAGTTTTTGGATTTCCTGGAACAGAGTGGGGCCAGCGGCATCGGTGGGGCGCATTTCGGGAGCGATATCCACGGTGAACATACGGGACTGGTTGCGCAGGGCGCTCGCATTGGATTCTTCGTCCAGTACATCGCGACCAATAATGAAAACACCCTCGGGTTTCAGAACGCGAGCCGCTTCTTTCAGCGCATCACGCCAAAATTCAATCTGGTGCAGTACATTGGTGGTGATCACCGCGTCGAAGGTGTTGGTTGCGAACGGGGTTTGCAGAACGGTGCCAACAGACTGGCGCGCGCGAATGTTGCGGTCTTCGGCTAGTTTTTTGGATGCCTTGAGCATGTGGTGCTCAATATCCATGGCGATCATGTCAGTGTGGGATGCGATAGGGACGGAGATACGTCCGGCACCACCGCCGAAGTCCATGATCTTGGCTCCTTCACCTACAAGGTCTGCGGCTGCTTTACCGAGGTCGGCGGCCGCATCGAGCGGGATATTGTTGATGTCGTTGTAAATCGCAGCAACTTCAACATAAGACATCTCGTTATAGGCTTTGCTCATGAGGGCTCTCGCTTTATTGTTACTCTGTTTTGAGAAACCTTAACGCAGAAAGCGTGCGTTTTATATCAAAAAGTTTTGATATAGATTGCGTTTTTTGACTTTAGTCAAGCATCCGGTGTGAGCGTTTTTTGGGCGGGTTTTACGGCTGTTTTCGTTGGCAGGGCGGGGGACAGTTTGGTGCTTGAATTTCTGCGTTGCCCTATTCATGAGCAAGAGTCATGGGCAAGAGTCAGAGGCAAGAACCAGGTGCAAGAGTAACGAGTAAGAATTAGGAGCAAGGCTAATATGATTGGCGGCTAGGTTTAACTGAGCTCGCTGTTGGCGCGACGCAACATCTCGATATGCGGAATCCCATCTTCGTCGTAGACGTCGGAAACCTGCGCAAAACCAAACTCTTCATAAAAGCGTTGAAGATAAAGTTGCGCGGAAATACGGATATCTGCCTGCGGGTATTCCTGCAAGGTGTGCTCGACGCCAAGCCGCATTAATGTTTTACCAATCCCAGTGCCCCGTGCGCTTTCGCGGGTTAGCACACGGCCGATAGATGGCTCGGCATATTTCTTTCCGGGTGCAACCACACGCAGATAGGCGAGTAGGGTGGGCGTGGTAGATTCAGTGTCCCAGCACACCATATGCTTTGCATGCTGGTCTTTACCGTCCACGTCCAGATAAATACTTTCCTGCTCCACAGCGAAGACCTGCTGGCGCACACGCAGAATTTCGTAGAGCTCGTCCGCTGTGAGTTGTTCGAATGAAAGCCAGCGGAAGTTGTGTGGGGGAATTGGTTTGGTCATGGCACCATTGTATGGGTAGTGAGCAGCTTTCCGTTGGGGCCGCTTATTTTTTCTTCGGGGAAATCCGCATCGTAATGTCTGCGTGGAAGACTTCCTCACCATTGGTATCAAATACGCTGACGGGCATCACCACGTCCTGCGCAGAATCCCAGTGAAAATCATCGACTTTACACACGGCACGCAAATCGGTTTTGGCCATCTTCAGGTATTGCACGGTCATGCCTACCGGTATCCAGCGGAAGTTGCCGTTAAGCGATACGTCCAGGCAAACACCGCCGGCGAGTTCCGCTGCATTACACATGGCAATGGCATGCACGGTTTTAATGTGGTTTTGCACCGCGCGACGCTTTTTTAGCTTCACCTCGACCAGACCCGGCTTTATCTCCGCGAAGCGCGGTTTGATGGAGCTGAAGTAGGGTGCATTAAAACAGACGATTTTACTCACCAGCCAGCGGCCAACGTCATTGCCGCCGAAGCTTTTCCAGAGTTTCAGAATCGGGCTTTTCGAAGGTACATAGGTCATTGGCTATCTCGCGTTTGGCCGCATTTCGGAAGTCGTCATTCTTGCACCTTTGCCGGCCATCGAAGAAGTATCAAACAGCCCGATAGGCTTGTCCATATCGCTTATTTGGCGTGCTGTATGCTTGTCCTAAACCTACATTGAGGTTTTCAGTCACTCCCCGTAGCATGGCCGCCCAACCAGAATAAAATGAGTGAATGCAGTATGGCGAATACTGGCGGAGAAGCTTTAGTTAAGCTGTTAGAGAACTATGGAGTCGACACAGTGTTCGGTATTCCGGGGGTGCATACCCTGGAGCTGTATCGTGGCCTGCCGCAGACCGAGATTCGCCATATTCTCACCCGGCATGAACAGGGCGCAGGCTTTATGGCCGATGGCTATGCCCGTGTGAGCGGCAAACCCGGCGTGTGTTTCCTGATTACCGGGCCGGGGCTCACCAATGCGGCCACGGCCATTGGCCAGGCCTATTCCGATTCTATTCCCATGCTGGTGATTACCAGTGTTAATGAAACCCCCACCCTGGGTAAGGGCTTGGGGCGCCTGCATGAGACCAAGGACCAGCGCGCGATTACTGCACCGCTTACGGCATTCAGTGCCACGGCGATGTCACCGGAAGAGTTGCCGGGACTGATAGCCCGTGCATTCGCGGTGTTCAATAGTGAGCGTCCGCGCCCGGTACACATCGAGGTGCCGATGGACGTGTTGGCGGCGCCGGTTGCTTACGATTGGACCAATAGCGTGGCGGTCAGTGCCAAGCGCCCGCCGGCCTGCGCGACAGATATTGAGCAGGCTGTGAGTCTACTGGTCGCGGCAAAACGGCCGATGATGATTGCCGGCGGCGGTGCACTCGAAGCGGCGGCGGAGATCCGGGCCCTGGCGGAAGCGGTCAAAGCACCGCTGTTCACCTCTATTGCAGGCAAGGGCATCTTGCCACCGGAGCACCCACTGTCTGGCGGTGCAACGCTGTGTGTGTCGCCGGCATGGGATTACGTGGCCGACGCTGACGTCGTGTTGGCAATTGGTACCGAGCTTGCGGAAACCGATTTCTGGCGCGATAGCCTGCCCATCAACGGTCAGCTGATCCGGATCGATATCGACAGCACCAAGATGAATGACCTGTACCCAGCGGCATTGCCGATTGTGGCGGACAGCTATCAGGCTGCGCTGGCGCTGTTGGCGGTATGGGGTGAGCGCGCGCCGAATGTGGAGCCTGCGTGGCTGGAGCGCCTGCAGCAGCTGCCGGGGCAGGTTAGGGCCGGGCACGAACCGTTGCAGCAACTGCACCAGCGAGTTCTGGATAGCATTGCCGAAGTGCTGCCGCAGGATACGGTTGTTTCCACGGATATGACCCAGATCGCCTATACCGGCAATTACGTGTTCGATAGCCGCGCACCGCGCAAATGGCTGCACCCCACCGGCTATGGCACCCTGGGTTATGGCCTGCCTGCGGGTATCGGTGCGAAGGTTGCGGCCCCCGAGCAGCCGGCCCTGGTGATCGCAGGTGACGGCGGCTTCCTGTATACCGTGCAGGAACTGGCTACCGCGGTTGAGGAAATTCAGAGCGCGCTCGTTGTGCTGGTATACAACAACGCGAGTCTAGGGCAGATTCGCGACGATATGCTGGCCCGCGATATCGAACTGGTGGGTGTATCGCCACGGAATCCGGACTTTACCGGTCTGGCGCAAGCCTTCGGTTGTGCCGTGTATCAGCCGCAGTCCCTGGCGGACTTGCGCAACGATTTAACCGCGGCATTTGGGTTTGCGGGCGTCAGCTTTATAGAAGTCGATGCGGCGCAGGTAACGCGTTAACGGTTGCGACGGCGTTCGCAAGTAAAAAGAACGAAGCAAACCAGAGAGTGGTAATGAAGTACTCAGACTTGACGCAGCGCATTGCCGGCGAAGGCTCCAGCGCGTGGGATATACACTTTCGCGCGCAGCAGCGCCGCGCCGCGGGCGAGGATGTGGTGATTTTGTCGGTGGGCGATCCGGACTTTGATACGCCGGCTGCAATCGTCGATACCGCCTGTAACGAGCTGCGCTCAGGTGCCACCCATTACGCGGATCACCGCGGTGAACCGGAGCTGCAACAGGTTCTGGCCAAGCGGCATTTTGCACAAACTAGTGTTGATACCAGCCCGGAGCAGGTGGTTGTGGTGGCCGGTGCCCAGTGTGGCCTGTACGTGGCCGCCCAGTGCTTGCTCAACCCGGGCGACGAAGTGATTGTGCCGGAGCCCATGTACGTGACCTACGAGGCATTCCTGCAGGCCACCGGTGCCAAAGTAGTGAATGTCCCGCTGCAGCCCGAGCAGCATTTCAACCTCGACCCGGCGGCTATCGCGGCAAGCATTACCCCGCGCACCCGCGCGATTCTGGTCAATACCCCGAATAATCCAACCGGTGCTGCCGTAGGTGGTGAGACCTGGAAAAAGCTGGCAGAAATCTGTATCGAGCACGACCTGTGGTTGATGCTGGATGAGGTCTACGCAGACCTGATGTTTGAGGGCGAGCACTTTCACCCGGGGCAATTGCCGGGTATGGCTGAGCGCACGGTAACCATTTCCAGCCTGTCCAAGTCCCACGCCATGACAGGCTGGCGCCTGGGTTGGGTAATTGGCCCGCAGGAGTTTGCCGAGCACGCGGGCAACCTGACCCTGTGCATGCTGTACGGCAGCCCCGCATTCGTGCAAAGCGCTGCGGTCACCGCACTGTCTGCGGATTTGCCTGAACTTGAAGCGATGCGCCAGGCCTACCGGCGTCGCCGCGACTTAATGGTGGAGCGGGTGCAGTCTATGCCCGGGATTCGTTGCCATACGCCGGCCGGCGGTATGTTTATGATGCTGGATGTACGCGAACTCGGTGTCAGTTCTGAAGCCTTTGCCGAGCGGCTGCTGGATGAGTTTGGTGTGTCTGTATTGGTGGGCGAAGCGTTTGGCCCCAGTGCCAGTGGGCATGTACGGGCCAGCTTCTGCGTGAGCGAGTCGGATCTGGACAAGGCCTGCGAACGCATTGCCGCCTGCGCTGAAGCTATTTTGGCGGAGCGCTGATCTTCATCCTTTTTTCAGGTCTTATCCAGAGCTCCCGAATCAGCCGGCAATCGCCGGCTTCTCCTGTGCATCAGCGGATGGCTCCAGCGGCGACTTTTCTTCCTCACCGGTTTCCTCATCGCTGATGCGCACAATACGAATGTTCAGAAAACCGTAGAGCAGCGCCAGCAACGGGTTGATCAGGTTAAAGAAACAAAAGGGCAGGTAGGCGAGCGTCGCTACTTGTAGTGTCCCGGCCATATAAACACCGCAGGCATTCCATGGAATTAGTGGTGAGGTAATGGTGCCGCCATCTTCCAGGCTGCGGGACAAGTTTTCACTGGCGAGCCCGCGCTTCTTGTATTCTGCTTTCCACATTTGTCCCGGCAGTACGATGGACAGGTACTGGTCGCCGGTGAGTACGTTCACCCCGAGGCCGGTCCCCATGGTGGTCGCGATTAATGAGCCGGTGGAAGAAATCAGTTTCGACAGGGCGCGCATCAAATAGGTAACAAAGCCGATGCGCTCGAGCACCCCGGTCATCATCATCGACGCCAGTACCAGCCACACCATATTCACCATCGACAACATGCCGCCGCGGGACAGCAGGCTATCTACCTGTTCATTGCCGGTATTGATCATGAACCCATCGTAGAGGGTGACCCAGAGCGCGCGGCCCAGCGCGCTGGAACCTTCCAGCCCGAGCAGCGCGATAAACTGATTAACCACCGGCATTTGCGTGAGCAGCGCGAGCACCATGGCGATCAGGGTGACGCCGGTAATGGCCAAGTAGGCGGGCACCTTCTTCACCGCCAGCACCAGTAGCAGCACCACCGGAATCAGGTTGTACCAGGCAATGGTGTAAGAGGATTCGAGTGCGTTCAGGAACGCAGTGATCTGGCTGTCTTGTGCGTCGTCACTACTGGTGAACACACTGACCATAAAGAAAAACAGCAGCGCCAGCACAATACTCGGAACAGACACCCAACTCATATGACGGATATGGGTAAACAGGTTGCTGCCAGCAATCGCTGGGGCCAGGTTAGTGGTCTCAGACAATGGTGACATCTTGTCTCCGAAGTAGGCACCGCTCACTACGGCGCCGGCGGTAATCGCCGGGGATAGTGAGAATCCGTAGGCCACACCGATCATGGCCACACCAATGGTCGCCGCAGTGGTCCAGGAGCTGCCGATGCAGATGGAGACTAATGCACAGATCAGGCAGCAGCTGGGGTAGAACCATTCGGGGGATAGCAGCTTCATACCCACAAACAGTAAAGTGGGCACCGCGCCAGACAACATCATTGCGCCTATAAGTGCGCCAACAGAGAGGAAAATAAGGTTGGGAACGGCGGTGCGGGCGGTGGCCTGGATGATGGACGCTTCGATCTCGGACCAGCGAATGCCATTCTTGAGGCCAACCATGGCGGCAAGGAAGCCGGTCATCATCATGGCCACCTGGGTGGCGCCGGACAGGGAGTCACTGCCAAATAGGCCGATGGCTCCGCCGAGTACCAGCAGCAGAACCGCGCCCAGCAGGGTTGCATCTACAGTGCTCAGGTTCTGCTCTTTCGGGTAACGCATATTCGGGTCCGGGATTTTTATTGGTTTATTCACACCGGACAGCGTCCCAGCCACCTGCACGTGCATCTGTCATGCCAGCGTAACATGGCAGGCCATAGCGACCTAATTGCCGTCTTTCTTTAGTTGGCCACTAGTTAGCCATCAAGCCACTCTGCAAATGCTCCGCGAGGCGCGCGGCGGCATGGCTGGGGCGGCGGCTTTTGAAATGCAGGCCGATACCAATTTCGCCCAGTTTGGGGAGGTTCTTCGAGGGCCGCAGGACCCGCAGTGATTCGGGCACCGTGCTGCGGGTGAGGGCGGTAATGCCGAGGCCCGCCTCCAAAGCGGACTGGATCCCATTGAGGTCCGGAATAGTAAACACATTGCGCCACGGGATATCTGCCGATTGCAGGACCGCCTCCGCCCGCTTGCGGTACATGCAGCCTTCCGGTGCGAGCACCAAGGGCAGGGGTTTGAGCAGGTGTGCTGAGAACTTGGGACTCGCGACCCACACCAGGTCGTCTTTCAGGACGATATTTTGATCGGAGGTTTGCGAGTCTTCCTGCAGGGCCAAAATCAGGTCGAACTGATCCCGTTTTCCCTTGGCTAGCAGGTTGCGGCTCAGGTCGCTGGTGACCTCCAGTGACACATCCGGGTAATTCTGCGAGAAGCTGCCAATAATGCGCGGCAGCAGTACCGATGCGAACTCGCTGGGAATACCCAGGTGCAGCTTGCCGGTAACCGAACTGCCGGAGAACTCCAAAAGCAGCTCGTCGTTCAGGGCGAGAATTTTCTTGGCCTGGTCATAGACCCGCAAACCGCTCTCGGTGACATTGAGCGTGCGCCCGGAACGCAGCAGCAGCTGTCTTCCCAGGCGCTCTTCCAGCTCCTTGATCTGCCGGCTGATGGCCGGCTGGGTCCGGGAGAGTAGTTCGCCAGCCTGACTGAACCCCCCGGTATCGATCACTGTGACCAGGGTTCTCAGCCACTCCATAGGGATATTCTTGTGGGGTGTTTGCATAAGAAAATCTTATAGAAGAATCAGAACTATAAATTTTTAAAAGTCTATCAGGCGGGCTAGCATCGCTCAATAAATGCTAATTCGGGGCCCCTATGACCGTTCGGACATACCTCGGGGACCTCGTTCACTCTCACCATCTTTGGAGCTGCAGGTTAAACCGCCATGTCACTGAGTGTTTTTGATCTGTTCAAGATTGGTATCGGCCCCTCCAGTTCGCACACCGTAGGCCCAATGAAGGCTGCGGGACAGTTCCTGCAACTGCTCAACGCCCAGGGGCTGCTCGCCAAGACCGGCCGGGTGCAATCCCTGTTGTTTGGGTCCCTGGGGGCAACTGGTGTTGGCCACGGTACGACTAAGGCCGTGCTGCTGGGTCTGGAAGGTGCACAACCAGAAACCATCGATACCGCGCTGGTAGATACGCGGGTTGCGGAAATCGAAGCCCGGGGCCAGCTGATGCTGGCCGGGGAACGGACCATTCCCTTCGACCGCGATGCCGATATGCAGCTGCATGGGGAAGAGGAATTGGCGCATCACGCCAATGGCATGCGCTTTGCCGCATTTGCAGACGACGGAAAGTTGCTGCTGGAGGAAACCTATTACTCGGTGGGCGGTGGTTTCGTTGTTACCGAAGCTGAGGCGGCTGCAGACCAGTCCCTAGAGCAGAGTACGGTGGAAGTACCGTTTGATTTCTCTAGCGGGGAGGAGCTGTTGGCGCTTTGCAAGCGCGAAGGCCTTTCAATTAGCGAAATCATGCGTGCGAATGAGTCTGCCTGGCGCGACGACGCGGAAACCACCGCTGGCCTGCAGCAGATCTGGTCCGTTATGCAGGAATGTGTCACCAACGGTATTCGCAATGAAGGCGTGTTGCCGGGCGGGCTCGATGTGAAGCGCCGTGCGAGAGCACTCAACCAACAATTGCTGAGCCGACCCGAGGCGTGTCTTTCCGATCCCTTATCTGCGCTCGATTGGGTAACCCTGTATGCCCTCGCTGTGAACGAAGAAAACGCAGCGGGAGGGCGCATCGTTACCGCACCGACCAACGGTGCTGCCGGTATCGTGCCGGCAGTGCTGCACTATTACATGCGCTTCTCCAAGCAGCCCAGTGCCGGCGATGTCGAACGCTTCCTGCTCACCGCAGCGGCGGTGGGCATTCTGTTTAAGAAAAACGCCTCGATCAGTGGTGCCGAAGTCGGCTGCCAGGGCGAGGTTGGCTCTGCCTGCTCCATGGCGGCTGCGGGCCTGGCGGAAGTGCTGGGGGGGACTCCGGAGCAAGTGGAGAACGCCGCGGAAATCGCCATGGAGCACAACCTTGGGCTTACCTGCGATCCGGTAGGTGGCTTGGTACAGGTGCCGTGTATTGAGCGCAACGCCATGGCCTCCATCAAGGCAATCAGCGCGGCGCGGATGGCATTGCGTGGCGACGGCCAGCACCTGGTTTCCCTCGACAAGGTGATTCGCACCATGCGCGATACCGGGCGCGATATGCAGGACAAATACAAAGAAACCGCACGAGGCGGGCTGGCGGTCAATGTGATCGATGTGCCTGTCAGTGTGATCGAATGTTAACGACGGAAGACGACCATGGCCCAGAACGCTCTCAAGGACTCACTGAAAACCCCACTTTACGATTTACACGTTGAACTCGGCGGAAAAATGGTGCCGTTTGCGGGTTATGCCATGCCGGTGCAGTACGCCGCCGGTATTGTGCGCGAACATCAACACACTCGCGAAGCCATCGGTATTTTCGATGTCTCCCATATGGGGCAGATGCTGGTCAGTGGCGAAGGTGTTGCGGAGGCCCTGGAAGCATTACTTCCTATTGATGTGGCGGGTCTGGGAATTAACCAGCAGTGCTATAGCGTGTTGACCACCGAAAGCGGCGGTATTCTCGATGATTTGATCGTTACCCGCTGGTCTGAAAACGAGTTTTTCCTGGTGGTGAACGCGGCAACATCCGCTGGGGACCTGGAGCATCTGCAAAACCACCTGCGCGGTTGTGATATCCGTGTCTTGGGCCAGCGTGCACTGCTGGCAGTTCAGGGCCCGAAGGCTGGCGAGTTGATTGGCGAATTGGCCCCGGATACACGCGCGTTAACATTTATGCACGGTGTGCATACCAAGCTATTTGATCACGATTGCTACATCACCCGTTCCGGTTACACCGGCGAAGATGGATTCGAAATTTCTGTTGCCGACACGGCCGTGGAGGCGGTTACCCGCGAACTGCTGAAAGACCCGCGCACCGCCATGATCGGTCTCGGTGCGCGCGACACTTTGCGCCTGGAAGCCGGCCTGTGCCTGTATGGCAATGATATGGATCGCACGACCTCTCCGATCGAAGCCGGGCTGCAGTGGAGTATCGCACGCTCTCGCCATGCCGGCGGCGACAAGACCGGTGGCTTCTTGGGGGCAGAGACTGTTTTTTCCCAGATGGAAGAGGGTGTTTCTCGCAAGCGCGTTGGCTTTACCGTTGTCGGCAAAGTGCCGGTACGTGCAGGCGCAGATGTCATCGACGAGGCAGGCAACATTGTCGGCAAGGTAACCAGCGGTGGTTTCGGCCCGACTCTGGGTGCGTCCATCGGTATGGCTTATCTCGACCGCGGTTACGAAAAAGTGGGTACGGATTTGTATGCACTGGTACGCGGCAAGCAGGTTGCCATTACCGTGGCGAAAACGCCGTTTGTACCCCAGCGCTATTACCGCGGCTGATTGGCCACATCACGCAAGGTTTTAAATAACACGATAGGTTCACCAGCGGGCGACGCTGTGTCATAGAAGGAAAAGCAACATGAGCAATGTGAAGTACACAAAATCCCACGAGTGGTTTCGCGCAGAGGGAGACTTGGTCACCGTCGGTATTACCGATTTTGCGCAGTCGCAGTTGGGGGATGTGGTGTTCGTGGAACTGCCCGAGGCAGAGCGTGGGCTGGAAGCTGATGAAGAGGCGGCGGTGATTGAGTCGGTGAAAGCCGCTGGCGATATTTCACTGCCGTTCGCCGCGACGGTGGTTGAGGTCAATAGTGCAATAGAAGAAACCCCTGAGTTGGTTAACGAAGACCCGGAAGGGGAAGGTTGGTTTTTCCGTGTTCGCCTCGAAGAGGCCGGTGCGCTCGATACTCTGATGAGCGCCGAAGAATACGCCGAGCAGGCTGAAGGCTGAGCGCAGCAAGAAAAGAACAGGAGCAAAAAACGCACATGCTTAAGGCAAAAAATACCCTGGCCGCGCTGGAAGACCACGCGGAGTTCTCCCGCCGACATATCGGTCCCGCTGCACCGGACACCAGTGCCATGCTCGCCGCGCTTGGCCACTCGAGCTTGGACGCCTTTATCAGTGAGGTAGTACCCGCGCATATCCGTGAAGCGGAATCACTCTCCATTGCAGATGGGATTCGTGAGCACGAAGCACTGGCAGAAATCCGCGCACTGGCGGAGCAGAATAAACCCCTGAAGTCTTTTATTGGCCAGGGCTATTTCGGTACCCGCACGCCGAATGTGATTCTGCGCAATATTCTGGAAAACCCTGCCTGGTATACCGCCTATACCCCTTACCAGCCGGAGATTTCCCAGGGCCGTCTCGAAGCGCTATTTAATTTCCAGACCATGGTCAGTGAGCTGACGGGGATGGACCTGGCCAACGCTTCCATGCTGGATGAAGCCACCGCTGCTGCAGAGGCCATGACGCTATGTCAGCGCATGAGCAAGTCCAAGTCGAACGTATTTTTTGTTGATACCGATTGTTTGCCGCAGACCATCGAAGTGCTGCGCACCCGCGCCGAACCGCTGGGTATCGAGCTGGTAATGGGCGATGCGAGCGAAGGTTTAGGGGAGCTCGAGGTATTTGGCGCGCTGCTGCAATACCCGGGTACCAGTGGTGCGGTGCAGGATCACCGCGCGTTGATCGATGCGGTGCATGGCCAGCGCGGCCTGGTGGTAATGGCTGCAGACATCCTGAGCCTGCTAATGCTGACCGCACCCGGTGCGCTGGGCGCGGATGTAGCCGTAGGCTCTACCCAGCGTTTCGGTGTCCCCATGGGCTTTGGTGGCCCACATGCCGCATATATGGCAACCCGCCAGGCTTACAAGCGCTCACTGCCCGGTCGCCTTGTGGGCCAGTCTATCGACAGCAATGGTAATTCCGCATTCCGTCTCGCCCTGCAAACTCGTGAGCAGCATATCCGCCGTGAGAAAGCTACCTCCAACATCTGTACTGCGCAGGTGCTGCTGGCGGTCATGGCGTCCATGTATGCGGTGTACCACGGTCCGGCGGGACTAAAAAATATCGCCAATCGGGTACATCACCTGACCAGTGTCGCCGCGCTGGGTCTGGGCAAGCTCGGCGTGTCCATCGCAAATACAGCTTGGTTCGATACCTTGACACTTGCGGTCGATGGCAAAGCACAGGCGCTGCACCAAAAGGCCCGTGAGGGTGGGTTTAACATACGTGTGGTCGATGACTCTCATGTCGGCGTGACGCTGGATGAAACTTCTACCCGCGAAGACGTAGAAGCAATCTGGTCACTATTTGCGGGCGAAGAAGCTCTGGATTTCGACGCGCTGGAATCTGATGTCGCGCCGGTGTTGCCGGGCGAGCTGCTGCGCGGTGACAAGCCGTTGACTCAGGAAGTGTTCAACCGCTACCACTCTGAGACCGAAATGCTGCGCTACCTGCGCAAGCTTGCAGACAAGGACATTGCGCTAGACCGCTCCATGATCCCGCTGGGTTCCTGCACCATGAAGTTGAATGCCACCGCAGAGATGATCCCGGTGACCTGGCCCGAATTTGCCAACGTGCATCCGTTAGTACCGGCAGAGCAGGTCACTGGTTATTTGCAGTTGGTGGAATCCCTCGAAGCCATGTTGTGTGAGATCACAGGTTACGATGCTATCTCCCTGCAGCCCAATGCCGGCTCCCAGGGGGAGTACGCAGGCCTGTTGGCCATTCGTGCCTACCATGCCAGCCGTGGAGAAGAGGAGCGGAACATCTGTTTGATCCCGAGCTCCGCCCACGGCACCAACCCGGCATCCGCGCAGATGTGTAGCATGCGCGTGGTCGTGGTGAAGTGCGATGACAACGGCAACGTTTGTCTGGAAGACCTGCGTGCACGCGCCGAAGAGCACAGCCAACGCCTCGCGGCAATCATGGTGACTTACCCTTCGACACATGGCGTGTTTGAAGAGGGCATCAATGACATTGCCGAAATTGTGCATACCCACGGCGGTCAGGTGTATATCGACGGTGCCAATCTCAATGCCATGGTGGGCTTATGCAAGCCCGGAAAATTTGGCGGCGATGTATCGCACCTCAACCTGCATAAAACCTTCTGTATTCCCCACGGTGGGGGTGGCCCCGGCGTAGGCCCGGTAGCGGTGCGCGAACATCTGGCGGAATTCCTGCCGGGTTCAATTGCCGGCGGCAGCGGTGCGGCTGGCCGTGCCGGAGTGCCGGTATCCGCAGCGAGCGTGGGCTCGGCGAGTATTCTGCCCATCACCTGGATGTACATCCGCATGATGGGACGGGAAGGGCTGCGTTCAGCAACCGAGCTGGCAATTCTCAACGCCAACTATATTGCCCATCGTCTGGAAGGCCGCTACCCGATTCTGTATCGCGGTAATAATGGTCGTGTGGCCCATGAATGTATTGTGGACCTGCGCCCGCTGAAGGAGTCCAGTGGTATTTCTGGCGAGGACGTGGCCAAACGCCTGGTGGACTACGGTTTCCACGCTCCCACCATGTCGTTCCCGGTTGCCGGCACGCTGATGATCGAGCCTACGGAAAGTGAGTCGCTGCAGGAGCTGGACCGCTTCTGTGACGCAATGATTCAGATCCGGGCGGAAATTGCCAAGGTGGAGGCGGGCGAGTGGCCGTTGGAAAGCAATCCCCTGGTCAATGCACCGCATACCGCGGAAGTATTGGTTGAGGAAAGCTGGAGCCATGCCTACAGTCGAGCCGAAGCGGTGTACCCGCTGGAGCGTTTGCGCCGGGAAAAATACTGGCCGCCAGTGGGACGAGTCGATAACGTCTATGGAGACAAGAATCTGATCTGTTCCTGCCCGTCGATTGAAGACTACATGGAGAGCTAAATAGGTTCCCTGTAAAGCAATGAGCCCGCACTTTGTCGCGCAACATTCATTGTTGGCAAAGTGCGGGCTTATTTTTTTTCGGGAGGCGGGTGATGAAGCACACTCCGCGAATTCGGAATTTACTCGGGCATTGCGGAGGAGTGGTGCTCCACAATCAGCCAGCGCTGACCATTCCAGCGGTACATAAAGGTGTACCGGGCCTGCACAACCGCGCCGTCCGCGAAGCTGAAGGTGTATACGCCGGAGTTGATGGCGAGCTCACCAAAAGTGCGGATATTCGCTTCGTCGATTTTTCCCTGAGGACCTTTGGCCAGGAAGTGCACGAAGTAGTCTTCGATTTCTGCGTGATTGTGACGAACCTTGTTCGACACGGTCGGTAGCAGGATGCCATTGCTCTCATACAGCGCAGCGACATTTTTCGGGTTTCCAGTCTGCAGCGCATTGTTCCATTCATTAAACAGCGCCAGGATTTCGTTATCGTTCATTCTGTAACCTGTATCTCGGAGGCTATCTGGGGCCGATTGATGGCCAAAAAGTGTCCAGATTTTTAAGGTGCTTTCGAACCGCGGCTGGTCGGTCACGGAATCGAAGGGAGGCGATGATACAGAATACAGCGGCACATTAAAACGTCGTGCCTGTCTGTGGCTGTAGCGGTAATTGACACTGCTGTGGTCGGTGAAGCGGTGAGGCCAAGTGAATACTTTCCGGGTTGTAGCGACCACAATAGGCCTATTGCCGACCGGTCAAGAATGCCAGACTCCACTCTCCTGATTTTTGTAAAAATCTGAACAAAAACAGATAATTAGGGTCTGTGAGGCCTACGAAGAAAACATTAAACGACTGTACCAGCAGTTCTGCTTGGCCCCGATTTCGAGTTTTTAGGTTTTCATACTCGTTTTGACGTATATCGGAGAATGACATGCGTAAATCTCTTCTAGCTGTAGCCATTGTGGCCATTGCAGCCTGTTCTGAATCGCCCAAGAACGATTCTTCCAATTCGGCACCGGCGCCGGAAGTAGAAAAGATACAGGCGGCGAGCGACGTGACTGCTGAGGCAACACAAGACAACCCGTTGCTGACTGCAAGTGAGCTGCAATACCAGGCTCCGGATTTTAGCCGCATCAAAGACGAACACTTTGAACCTGCATTTGAGCAGGGTATGGCTGAGCACCTGCAGGAAATTGAAGCGATCACGACAAACTCCGAGCCGGTAACCTTCAACAACACTATTGTGGCGATGGAAGAGGCAGGCGCTCTGCTGACTCGAGTCTCCCGCGTGTTCTTTAACTTGACTGGCACCGACAGCAATGAAGCTCGTCGCGCACTGCAGAGTAAAATGGCCCCGCGTCTTGCGGCCCACTCCGACAGTATTTATCTGAATGCGGACCTGTTTGCCCGTGTGGAATCCCTGTATAACCAGCGCGTAGCACTGGAGATGGATCCAGAGTCCGAGCGCCTGCTGGAAGTTTATTACGATAACTTTGTTAAGGCCGGGGCCAAGCTAACTGCGGAGCAGAAAGACACGCTGCGCGCGCTGAACGAAGAGCACTCCACGCTCACTACCCAGTTCAGCCAGAACCTGCTGAAGCTCAGTAAGGCGATCGCTGTTGTGGTCGACGATAAGGCTGAACTGGAAGGTCTCTCTGATGCGCAGATCAAGTCCGCTGCCGCAGCAGCCAAAGCGGCCGGTCACGAAGACAAGTATCTGATCAGCATTACCAATACCACTCGTCAGCCGGTGCTGACTTCACTGAAAAACCGCGAGCTGCGTCAGCGTATTTGGGAAGCTTCTGCAAACCGTGGTACTTCAGGTGAGCTGGATAACCAACCGATCGTGCAGCGACTGGTGCAGATCCGTGCGCAGAAAGCTGGTTTGCTGGGTTACGACAACTGGGCCGAGTATCAGCTGGTAAACACCATGGCGGAAAAGCCTGAAAGCGTGATGAACATGCTGAACTCCATGGTGCCGTCAGTAGTGAGCAATACCAAGGTTGAGCAAGCCGCGATCCAGACGATGATCGAAAAAGAAGGCGGCGACTTTGACGTGCAGCCTTGGGACTGGGCCTACTACGCGGAAAAAGTACGTCAGGCGAAATACGACCTGAACGAAAACGAAGTGCGTGAGTACTTTGAATTCAATCGTGTGCTGCACGATGGCCTGTTCTACACCATGAACCGTCTGTATGGCATTCGTTTTGAAGCTCGTCCGGATCTTCCTGTATACCATCCGGATGTACAGGCGTTCGAACTGTTTGATCACGATGGCAAGAGCCTGGCAATTTTCTATGCCGACTACTTCGCACGTGAAGGTAAGCGTGGCGGTGCTTGGATGAGTGCATTTGTTGGTCAGTCTGGCCTGCTTGAGCAGAAGCCGGTTGTGGTCAACGTGATGAATATCCCTAAGGGCCCGGAAGGTGAGCCGACACTGGTGAGCTTTGACCATGTAACTACGATGTTCCACGAGCTGGGCCATGGTATTCACGGCATGTTCTCCGACGTGCGCTACCCGACTCTGGCCGGTACCAGCGTATCTCGCGACTTCGTTGAGTTCCCGTCTACTTTTGAAGAAGACTGGGCGAGCACGCCAGAAGTTCTGGAAAACTACGCATTCCATTACAAGACTGGTGAGCGGATTCCTGACGAACTGTTGGCCAAGGTATTGAAGGCGAAGAACTTTAATATGGGCTTCGATACTCTGGAGTACATGTCTGCAGCGCTGTTGGATATGGAATGGCACTCTCTGCCGGCCGACTCTGAACTGCAAGATGTGGCGGAGTTTGAAGCCAAGGCGCTTGAGAAGCACGGTGTAGACCTGCCTGCGGTACCACCGCGCTACAAGTCTACGTACTTCGCTCATTCCATCGGCGGCGGCTACTCTGCGGGTTACTACGCTTACATGTGGAGTGAAATTCTGGCGGCAGATGCGTTCGCTTACGTGAAAGAGCGTGGCGGTTTGACCCGTAAGAATGGCGACTGGTACCGTAAGAATATTCTTGAGGTGGGCAACTCTCGTCCGCCGATGGAATCTTACAAGAAGTTCCGTGGCCAGGAGCCGACTACCGACGCGTTACTGGTTCGCCGCGGCTTGAATCCACAAGGCGGAGAGTAAGTCAGAAGGCCGTACAGAAATGTACGGCCTTTTTCTATCCCTAGTGTGTTCAGCTCTTTGAGCGCACTACTGGTTTCGCGGTATGAGGTAATCCGTTACCGGA
The DNA here is from genome assembly GCF_001999945.1 of Microbulbifer agarilyticus. NCBI lineage: Bacteria > Pseudomonadati > Pseudomonadota > Gammaproteobacteria > Cellvibrionales > Microbulbiferaceae > Microbulbifer > Microbulbifer agarilyticus. The sequence goes on along the minus strand of NZ_CP019650.1, from coordinate 2,336,366 downwards.
TGACGTCGGAACATGCGGAACGACATTACGACATAGATCAATGATCCCGCGCTAATACCCATGAGCGAGTACTGGATGTTTGGCAGAAATGTACTGCCCACCGTAATCGCCAGGCACACCGTTGAATTGAGGATGATCCCTCGTCGCCAGGGTGGAAAGAGTTGCCAGTAAGGTAGCTGCTTGCCGATGTAAAACGCCACCATGCCGCATATTGCCAGTCGATTGAATGTAGTGCGGTTCATGTCGTCGACAATGGTGTACTTGATCATTTCTGATAACAACAGAAGCCCCATACACAGTAAAAGGTGGGAAAGAGTTAGCAGGTTGCCGGATGACAACCTCGAAGCACGCTCTAGTAATGGGAAGGCGTCGTAGTAGATCCACCAGAATCCCCAGGCCATTGCAAAACCACTGACCGCGGCGCCGACTCGTAATGGGGTCCAATCGACTTGCGAGAGGCTGCCGACGATGGATATGACGGACTCACCCAGCAAAATGATGATCATCAGGCCAATGCGTTCAACCAGATGAGAGCGATGCACAGGGTGTTGGCAGGCGTTGTGACGCAAATACCCCTGCCAGCAAATGTCGATGACGATACCCAAATAAAACACGATGTACTGTACTGGGCCATCCAGGAAAAATGCGAACCCACTCACTAGTGCACCGCAAGTGATCGACTGGGCAAGTTTGCGGGCGCAGCGAAGCTCGTGCTTTTGTTTGTTGTACACCGCGAAGTACATGCCTGCCAAAATCCAGCGTATCACCACATAAGTCATTACATATGCGTCGAATTCTCCCGATAAACTCCGTTCCGAGTAGGAAGAGAGCAGCACAACAAGTGCCATGATGAGTAGTGCGATGATTCGGTGGATACGGTCGTCCTGATCAAAGCGGTTTGCATAGAGGGTATGGGTCATCCATATCCACCACACTGGGATAAATACCAGCGGAAAACGGAGTAGTTGCTCAACGGTTAGGTGGCCATGCACCGTGTGCGCGAGGTCGTTAGAGACGGCGCTGATAACGGCGACAAAAACCAGATCAAAAAATAGCTCGAGCCAGGTAGCTCGCCGATTGTCGGCTTGGGAGAGCGTACGGTCGGTTGCTGGCATGGTGCGCAGCTATACGCTCAAGTTTGACGATTGCGGTGGAAGGCAAGGTGTTGTCATCAAACTGCTCGTTAGCTTCTCGGCTCTACTTCAATTGCCACTTCATTGACGCGCATCAATGGGAGCGAGAAGGGAGAGTTGTAGCGGTTAAAAATGGGCGTGCCTTTTGTGGTAAACCCTGCTGTGCGCAGCGCCTCTAGTAGCCTGCGTTCTTCAGCGCGATAGCGCTCCTGGCTCCAGCCACCGCGATAACGGCGAACCGCTATCATACGCTCGGGAATTTGTCGCAGAGTCACTGACTGATTGTTCGGTTTTGGCAGAGTTTCCATGGTGTACTCCGCTGGCATGAAAAAATTCACCCGGTAGCGTTGCTTGCCGTTTGGGCTCGATTCTACTGTGGTATCCGCAGTGGGTTGCTGTGCCACTGGTGCGGTCATTGCGATCTTTTCACTGGCCTGCTGTTGCACCGGCGCAGTCATCGACATTTTCTTCTGGCTTAAATTGTTACCGAAGATGTAGTCCGCCAGTAAACGGAAGGCCAAACCGCTGGCATTTTCGAAAGTGGATTCCACTTCGACCTCGGCGACGATCTGTGGGGCGTAACGTCGCAATTCAAAGTCTGAATGTGTCTCAACCACCGTGTGCTGAGGTGTTTCTATTGCCGAAGCCATGGTTGCTCCCAAAAATCCGATCAGGGCAATACCGAGACGTACCAGGTGCCACATGATGGCTGCCTCCCAAAAAGCGCTGTCACTTCAGGATAGTACGGGGCGGCTGTTGGATCGGATTGGTATCTGGCGCTGCGACTATTTCGAGGTGGTACACCATATAGAGCGCAGAAATAGGGTGGTCAACCGTCGCAGTAATACTTATTGGGTGGGCTTAGTGTTGGGCTTTTCACGCTTTCCACCTACATATAACAAGCAAACGATTAGTCCGGCCAGCGCTAGATAGGCATTCACCGTAAACGCACGATCAATTCCCGTAGAAACATCGGGTGCCATAGCGACGATCGTGGTATTCATGCCGAGCCCGATGGCACCGCCGGCAATTTGGAACATATAAAGGATGGCACCTGCGAGGCTGGCGCGACTTGGATGTACCACGGTGATGGCGGCGGTTGTGATGGTCGAGTAGAACAGACCGATGCCGGCCCCCAGTACGACCATGCCAAAGATCAGGGAAGAATACTGGGTATCTTTGGTTAAATGGGAGAGCAAATACATGCCACCTCCCAGGCAGATCGCCCCCGCCGAAACGATGATTTTCGCCCCCAGCTTTTCGTACAAATGCCCGGAGATAAACGACGTGAGGCCGAAGGTGACCATCATCGGCAACAGGCCCGCGCCCGCGCGCATGGCGGAGTAATCACGAACTTTTGTAAGAAACTGCGGGATATACAACAGCGCCGCAAAGAACACTACGGATAGCAGTAATGTCGCGAGGCCTGCGGCAAAGAACTTGCGGTTGCTCGCAACATCTTCGGGGATCAGTGCGTTCATTCCCGCGCGTTTCTCAACGTGCAGGAAAATGGCCATAAAGATGAGGAAGCCGCTGAGCAAGCCGATAATCAGAGGACTTTTGAAACCTAGGTCGACCACCATATCCAGAGCCAGCAACAGGCCAAACAGTGATAGTGAAAGACTGGCTACACCTCGGTAGTCGATGCGCTCTTTTAAGTTGTCGGGTCGGTCGTCCGGAATTTCCTTCCAGCAAACGAACAGGGCGAGCGCGGCAATGGGCAGGTTGATAAAGAAGATCCAGCGCCAACTCAGGTAATCGGTCAGTGTGCCCCCAAGTAGTGGGCCAATAGCGTTGGCAATACCGCATACCGTCATGATGAGCCCGCCGGCGAGACCCGCGCGATCGTCCGGCATAATCTGGTATGTCATCCCGAGAACCGCTGGCCAGATCATCGCCGCGCCAATACCCATTAATGCGCGCGACACGAGCAGCATCGAAATGTCGACCGCCAGACCGCCAAGCAGAGAAAATACACAGAAGATAAAGGTGCCGAGAAAGAACATGCGCCGGCGGCCAAACATATCCGCCAGGCGCCCTCCGGAAATAATCAACACACCGAATACCAGTGCGTAGCCATTAATGACCCATTGGGTCGTGGTGATATCGGAGTGGAATTCTTTCTCCATGGCGGGTAGCGCCACAGAGAAAGCCGTAAAGTCATTGGCAATCAGGAAGATGGCAAACGTAAGGGCCATCAGGCCAAGAAACTGTGATCTAGACAGTGGGGTTTTGGTGTCTGCCATGCTCTGTCGCCTGGGGTGTCGCAGATGATTGTCGGACGTAGTAGATGAGGCTTACAGAGTTTGGTTCAAAACTGGAAAGTTGTGCGGGCGAATTACCTGATAATCGAGGGATGTACCCCACCCACAGGCTAAGCCTGTGGGTCGGTTTCCAGTGTTGTGATGGGTGCCGCTAGCGGTTTAGATGTGCGTAAGCGCAAGGCCAGCGCCCAAAGTGCGACCACGAGCGCGAAAATACCAAACAATACGAACGGGCCAGATTCGCGCCAGCCGTCAAACAGGTAACCACCGACCTTGGTTGCGATCAAGATCCCCAAAGCCCCGGTAAAATTGAACACTGCCACAATTGGGCCGCGAAGTGATTCGGAAGCGCGCTCGTTAATCAATACGCCGCTGGCGATAATACAGCCTACTTCACCCATCCCAATAAATACCGCGCAAATCATCATGGTTTGGCTGAAGGGATCCGAAACGAATCCGGTCGCCATGTAGCCCAGAGCAGAAATCAGTAGGGCAACAACCAGAGCGCTGACACGATTAAGCTTGTCCGCCATTATGCCAAATAGCGGTGCGGTCATTAGCGCAGTACCTTGGGCGATTACTACCATGTTTGCTGCTTTTTTCAGCGCTTCGGAAGTTTCCAGGCCCATGACCTGTGTTCCGTAGTTGGTGCCCCAAAGAGCAAAGAAGGTACCGACAATTGCCAGGTTTCCACGAGCAACGAACGATGCGCCATACGCGAGAGCAATCGCTGGGTCTTTCGCCGCGGCAAAGCCTTGCTTCAGTTGCTGTACTGCTGGTTGCTTTTTCTGGGCAGAAGTTGGCCAGTCACGGCGAAGGCCAAACCACATGTAAATAGCGGCGACGATACACAAAGAGGCACCTACCGCATATGCCAGGGTGCCTGCTGCAATTGGATCATAGCCTTGCGATTGGAAAATACTTGGCAGGCGCAACAAAAGAAAGATTGTGAATACGGCACCAAGGCCATTCATAATACCTTGCATGCCTGCCGCTTTGCCACGCGACTCATCTGAAAAGTAGTCACCGATGAGCATCACCACAATGCAGGTTATGGCGGCTAAGCCACACGCGCAGATGATTCTGGCCAATAGCACTCCGGCATACGAATTGGACAGCGGGAACGTAAATAGGCCTACGGCAGTCAACAAAAATCCAATGACCATTACCACGCGTCGACCGCGCCGGTCCGCCATCGGGCCAAATATCAGAAGGGAAATCATTAAGGCAATTTCGCCCCAAAAGCCCAAATCACCCGCTAGACGGCCGTGCTCCGATTCCGGAATGTTAAGGAACTCGATAAACAAGTAACCGAACATTTGCGGTGCGAAGGTCCCCATTGCAATCAACAGGAAGCTCGCCACATAAAATGTGATGATGTGTCGGGGTATTGTGTTTTGCGATAAATTCAGCCAAAGAAATCGTGATGTTGTCATGTTTTTATATCCCGATGGCAATGATCTGGTTTGATAATATTTATATCGTGTTAATCACTAAATACTTCTTTGTTGTCTTGGACTTTTTGATTGTCTGCCTCAGGAGCAATATCTCTCGCATATGCCTCCCAGGTTCCAATTGGAAAACCATCATCCCAGTCGGTGCAGGGTTCAAGGTATTCCGGGTGATACTTCTCCGTATACTCCAATACCGAACGCGGAATATCGGCATATCCATTATTCGACTTGTGTGAATTCATTCGCCCAAAAAGCACCCCGTCGATACCGCTTTGGCCCATCTTCATCCATGGCCACCATGGTGAAATTCTGGAAAAACCGGAAGAGAATGAGGCAGAAGGGATATCCCGATCCAACATTTCATGCAGCGGTGATGAAAAGGTAAAGTGCTCGGAAGGATTTATGTAGGTGCCTGTGCTCGCTTTGGGCCAGAGTTCTGGCGTGACCGGGTTGCGGTAACGATGCGTGTAATCCCACTCGAGCGTGATGTTATTCCCAAACTGCTGCCACGGAAGAATAAATGGAACCGAGCCATCTTCGTTCACGATCGCGGTGGCTTCATTCATCAGTGTAGGGGGATCGTCACCATCTCCCATATTAAACTTGGGCATCACCGGTGTGAGTTCGCCGCGAATCCGGTCGTTAAGGAAGTTATAAACTTCGACTCGTTCTCCCGTATAAGGGTTTAACCAGTCTCGTAGTATTTTTCCGTTCGCTGGGTCATAGAAGTACCCGGTTTCTTTACCCCTGAGTCTTACATTACCGTTGGCTAGCAGCCGCGCCTGAAACTGCCCGAGACCGCAGTAGCCAAATAACGGCTTAGCCCTTTGCGTACCAACCAGGCCAAACATCAAGCCATGAAAAGCAGAAAATACTGGCTTTTCATCATACGTTGCCCACAACTTTCCAAATGCATAAAGGTTGTCTTTGGCGTCATTCCAGTCGAGAGGTTTTGCGGTGAGTGGAATCTGGCTCCGCGGAGAAAATTGATATTTATCATTTTTTCGCAGAAACCGCCGCAATAAATTCGAGAAGTCGCTCATGATACTCAGCCCTTTGAATGGTTCCCATTCGATATTTGCCGTGAAATCTGTAACTGCAAGACGGTGTTGTCAGAATGTGCGAAATAAATTTTCAATCGAGTATTGCGTTATGCGTTGGACAAGTCAATAATTTGTGAACCTGAAGTCACAAGGTGACGCATATAGCCGAAGTTTTGCTTTATGCCCCACATGAGGTTCCGATTTTTATAAGAAGAGGAGCATTGGGATGTATAGCTTTAAGAAACATGCACTGGCTGCCGCGGTAGCTGTGAGCATTGCACCGGTCGAAATTCTCGCTCAGTCAACGAGCGAATCCGTAGAGGGTATCGAAGAAGTCGTCGTTACTGCCCGCCGTCGGAGTGAGAGCCTGCAAGAGGTTCCAATTTCCATCTCGCCAGTAACATCGGAAGAAATCCAGCAAAGGGCCTACTCGGGTCTTGAAGACATTGCTGCGGCTACTTCTGGCTTCACCTATGAAGGGTTCTCCACCAGCGGTACAAACGGGAATGCCGTAATTCGGGGGATGGCTCAAACCTTCACAACTGCGCGGACGCAAAACGTTGCCTTCTTCTTGAACGGTGTTCATTTGCAGCGACAAAGCATGATGAATTTCGGCCTTGTCGATATGGAGCGTGTTGAGGTGGTTAAGGGGCCGCAGAGCGCAATGTACGGCCGCAACGCGTTCGCTGGTGCGGTGAACTACATTACTAGCCCTGCCACGGATTCCCTGGAGGCAAGTGTCTCAGTAACCGCAGGTTCCGATGAGCGCCGGGATATAAAGGCACTTGTCAGTGGGCCGATTATCGAAGATTTACTATATGGCAAGATCAATATTGCCGATTCGACTTACGATGGTCATACACGGAATGCGCATCCATTTGCGGACGCTGATGTGCCCGGTCCGCATACCAATGGCAAGCTCGGGGGCTGGGAAGATCAGACGATTTCCATCGCATTGGCATTACGCCCATCGGAAAATCTGGAAGTAAAACTTGATTATTATCGCGCCGAAATTGAGCGCGAGTCTCAGCCATATTATGTGATGTCTGGCATCGCGAATAATGCTTGGGGCTTCACTGCCTATAGTGATATGAATTGTAATCCGGTAACCCGTATGTCGTTCCTCGGGTTCCCAATGACAGCAAATAGCTGGTGGTGTGGAGAGGTGCCTACTGCACCCACGACCGCTACAGATAACGTGCTGGCTCCATTTGCGCCCGATGACACCGGCCACAATGCAATTACCGTCGACCCTCGTTCTATCGGGGCAGTAGCGGAAACTGATGTTGCCAGCCTCGCCCTGAATTACGACTTTAGCGATAGTGTTTCCCTTTCATATCTCTATGGCCGAACAGGCAGTGATTCACTAACTAATGGTGGTTCGGCAGACCGAGATCCGCTCACCGGTGTTGGCACAACCTGGGATACATTGATGTTCCCTGTACCCGGTGGAGGTATGCAGGTCGTACCACAGATCGCGTACACCAACAGCTTTAGCGGTCGCCCGATTTCTACCCTGGAAAGTGACTCGCACGAGTTGCGTCTGAATTTCGAAGGGGAGACATGGGAAGGCGGAGCCGGTGTCTATTACAGCAGTATCGACGATGAGAGCTATGACCTGACGCTGTACATGCCGCTCTGCTCGACATTTAACGCTGGCTACGATTATGGAATATCGGGCCAGGCAGCTTGTAGTCTGCCGGCGGATGGAAGTGTCGGATCGCCGCTTATGGGGGCGCCTGACCCGGTTTCGCAGCGTCTGGGAATGTGGCATGGCGCTGAGTCCAAGCATACTTTGTTCGATGACAATGTGTTCGCCCTGTTCGCAGAGGCTGCGTACTCACCAACTGAGAGCCTGACCCTGCGCGCGGAGATGCGTTATACCGAAGAAGACAAAGGTATTAGACGCTTAACCGATGGCTTCGGTGTGCCTGCAAGCCTGCCGTTTTCTGGTGTTGTCATTCCAGAAGACCAGGAGACCTTCCATTACTTTACCCCTCGTTTGACCGCAGAGTATCAGGTAGACCCGGATCACTTTGTTTATGCCTCGGCTGCAATGGGGGTTAAATCTGGTGGGTTTAATAACACTAATGATGTGGCCAAGCTTACATACGATGAGGAGCAAAACTGGACGTATGAACTCGGCAGCAAGAATACCTTCCTGAATGGTGCATTCCAGCTGAATGCCGCACTCTACATGATTGATTGGGAAGACTTGCAGACGTCGCAGGCGCCAACTACCGGAACCGTAGGGGATACCATCCTAATTGCCAACACGGGAGACGCAGAGTCAATAGGCTTTGAGATCGATGGCCGCTGGTTGCTCGGTGACAGCTGGAGTACCGACTTCACCATGGCGTGGGCAAATCCTGAATATGATGATGGTGTGGAGTATGAGGAGGGTGCGCGCTTCATCAACAGCGGATGCCTCCAGCCGATTATGGTTACGCCTGATCAGGCAGTTCCCTGTGGTGACCCCGACGTGGGTGGGAATCAGTTGGCGCGTACCTCCGAGTGGCAGGGTAGCGTTGGTATTAACTATCAGGCGGAAGTGTTTAATGGCTGGTCGTTACTGGCCCGTTTAGACACTAACTATCAGTCGAAACAGTATGTGACCCCGCTCAATTTGGCGCACACCGGCGACAGAGCGATAACCAACGCCAATGTTTCTCTCGCTGCACCGGAAAACTGGCGGTTCAATATTTGGGGTAAAAACGTTCTTGACGAAGAGTACGTCGGTGGTGTTTTCGTCTTGAGTCAGTTTAACAAGATGATTATCGCTACCGGTATGGGGCCGTCATACGGAGCCACCGTTAGCTACGACTTCTAAATCCACTATGCCAGGAGGGCGAGCTGCGAAGTGCTGCGGTTCTGCCCCCTGGCTTTTCTATATGTGGTAAAGAGCGATGGATAAGCTTGAAGAAGAAATAGGTAAGGATGCGCGGAAACTCATCGTTTTTGGGGCGTCCGGACGGACAGGGCAGCACTTTGTAAGGCAGGCCCTGGATAGCGGGTATTTCATAACCGCGTGTGCACGCAATCTCGCTGCTATTGATATAGAGCATCAGAGGTTGCACAAAGTGTATGTTGATATTCACGATATGAAAAGTGTCGAGCAGGCGTTTCAGGATACGCATGATGCGGTCGTACTGACACTTGGTATTTTTCATAAAACGAATGAAACTCCGCTGGCGGATGGTACCGAGAATATTATTCGTGCGATGAAAGAGAAGGGGTTGAGGCGATTGCTGATGCTCTCATCTTTGGGGGTTGGGGAAAGTCGTGGGCAGGGTAATTGGGTTGTCGCTCTGGTTACCCGGTTTATCCTGCCCTACGTACTACGTGACAAAGAAGTGCAAGAGACATTAGTAAAACAATCCGATCTGGATTGGACGATTCTTCGCCCCCCACAACTGCTAGGTAAAGATGTAGCTCGGCCATACCAGATCTGGCAGGGAAGTCCTACCGGAAAACGAATCCGCTGGAAAGTATCCACGGGTGATACTGCACGAGCTCTTTTGCAGCTGGTACAGGATGAAAAGTCTATTGGTCGTGCGTACCAGATTTCCTATTAGGCGGTTTAGTAGGTCAGAGCCTATTCATCGAGAAACCGGTCAACCAGCATATCGGTAACCTTGGCGACTCGTTTCCAACTGGCGTTTTTAGTCAGATCCATCCCAAAGCAGTTGGGACTGGAGACCTCTCGCATGCACAAGTAGTTGGTCATGCAATAGAAAACAAGAGCCAGGGAAACCAGGTCCTCTTGGTGGTCTGTACTGATTTCGCGAAAAATTTCAGTTAATTCTCTGGCGATACGATCACTGGCATCCTCCAGGATGACAGTGATTTCACTTGGGTGCATCAACTCGCTGGCCATTATTCGCGTGATGACGGGCCTTTCACGCAATGCCGCAATGTAGTTGTGTTGTACCAGCCTAAACTGTTCCTTAACCGACAGTTCCGCAAAAGCTGAGATATCTCCGCCAATGAGCTCTTCCGCCGTAGGCCAGTTTGCACTGCGCTCAATCCATGCCTTGACCAGGCCGGGCAGGCCGCCAAAGTAGCGATAAATGAGCTCCTTACCCACACCGGCCTCTTCAACCACACTGTTTACGCCGATTCCATCGGGGCCGTCACGCACCAATAATCGTTCACAGGTGTCGATTAATAATTGTTCGGTTGCTGGGCGGTTGCGCTTTGTGCTCTCGCGCCGGGGAGCAGGCGCTTTCTTTCTGGTGCGCTTGGGCTTTGTGAGGGTCGGATTATCGGATTCTCTAGTCATAACGCTAAATCAATTTAGTTTTGTTCTTTGAATCGGTGCCGCATTGCCTTTCATACGTGTTTTATTCCACATTCATTTTGTGGTCAATATCTCATTGTTGACAGGGTGGCGCGCTACTCTACCTGGGAAAATATCTTTTGATAAATGTCATTTCTTGCTGCAATCTTACCACCTATAGTGACTTCGAAGTCAATTGTATTGACTTTCAAGTCACCAGAGGTGTGTCTTGCTATTGCTGTGGTCTGGTGATCTCAATGGATTTCAGTGCGCGAAATTGCGGGCTGGATTCGGCATAAAAATTTTGGAGTCTGCTATGAGAATAATGAGTAAATCATTAGTAGTCGCCGGGATCGCAGCTGTAGTCAGTGCCTATGCGTACTCGGTGTCAGGTAATACGGGGGGAAGCTGTGATGCCAGCGCCGTCCAGTCTTACGACGGGACCTGCAATAACCTGGCTGAGACTGAGTGGGGGGCTGCGGACCGTCTGTACACACACGGAAGGGAAGGGAGCGAATATGCGGAAGATGGTATTTCTCCGTGGATCGAAGAAAAGGAGCTGAGTCCAGACGCGATTAATGAGCGCGAGATCAGTAACCACTTGATGGCCAACAAAACTGGTGTGTCGCTGAATAGTGACTCACTACTGTCCCATAACGTTTTGTGGATGGGGCAATTTGTTACCCATGATACGTCAAAGATCGATCGCGATCGATTCTCACATCCTTACTATACCGATACGATTCCGCGCTTGATTTTTGGCACTGACCCTCAAAACCCTACCACGGCGGATATCTACCAATGGTTGGGTGTCCACCCGAATGACCCATCAAAGTGCCTGCCGCAATTTGATGAATTCTTCCAGTTCGTACCGTGTGCCAGCAAGATTCCAACGCGGGACATCTCCATTGAAATGGCGCAGGACTATATTGATAGCAACGGTGTACCGGGTATCCCCGTTTTGTACCCTGATGCGCCCGAAAACGAGATCGCGCGTATCATGTTCTCGCGCAACCCGCTGTTGCCATTCACCGGGTCGGTGTCTAGTCCAGTAATTGTGCATCCTGACGCGATCTATGAAGTGCACGATGGCCGTAAGGAGATTCGTAACCGGATCAATAGCTGGCTGGATTTATCGCAAATCTACGGCGATTCGGCTGCGATAAACGCGGACTTGCGTTCCAAAGCGAACCCTCAGGATCCATACGGGCCGCGTATCCCCGTTGGTGGTGGTAAGCTTGCGACGTATGATTATGTTGGCGAAGATGCAAAAACTGTTTTGTATCGTCCCAACCCGGAGCTGAAGGCGGACCTCTATGAGTTCTTGCCTACTGCAGAAAAAATTCCTGCACATCCGCGTCCAAATGATCCGACCCGGGCATTTAATCCTCAAGACGAGTTTCTTTCCGGGGATGACCGGGCTTCAGAAAATCTTCAACTGTTGACTTTCCACCTAGCATTCCACCGCTATCACAATCGTGTTGCGGACCAGATGGCACTCAGGTATTCCGGTGATATTGCCGGTATGGCGCCGGATGTGGCTGACGAGTTCCTGTTCCAGAAAACTCGTCGCTTTGTGGTCGGTGTTTATCAACATATTTTATTTGATGAATACCTGCCTGCGCTATTCGGTTCTCAGTTTGATAGCTTGATTGGCGAATACACGGGTTATGCCGATGATGTAAATCCGGATAGTAATACCAATATGTGGAACTCTGCCTTCCGCTATGCCCATAGCTCTGTACCGAAAGAGTTCTTGATTTACGATGAAAATGGTCAGAATGTCATCGCGCCACACGTGGTGCTTGATTATTCGGATCCCCAGGCTCCGCCAGTGGCAGAGTTTGTTGATGTGGTAAACCGGAGCTTTATCCCTGAGTTTGGAACCCAGAATGTGCCGGGTCTTTCTCAGAGTGGTCCAAATCCACCGTTTACGGTGGCGAACCACGTTGCGTTGCACAGTACTCAGGGTATGGGAATCGCCAACGTTATTCGCTCCATGAGCCGAACGATTACCGCTAACATTGACCTTATTTATGAAGACAGTGTCCGGGACGTCGTTGCTGCGCAAAGTATGATTAACGCGGGCATTGATTTGGCGGCAATTGATATCCGTTCTGCGCGTGAGGTGGGGGTTCCCGACTTTAACCGCCTGCGTGGAACGTATCTTGGTAAGACGATCTACCAGAAGAGTGGTGACGACGACGGCTGCCGTGTATGGCACTTGCTCTACCCGGACGATCCTATTGAATGCTTCCTGGAAATCACTTCGGACCTTGAAGTGGCTGAAGAGCTTCGCGCACGTTACCGCAAGGTGTATAACGTCGAGGGCCTACTTGGCTTGTTGGCGGAAGATAAGGTTGAGGGTTCACCGTTGCCATCTACCATGGCACGCATGATTGCCCGCGAATTTAACCTGAAGCGTAGCGCTGACCGATTCTGGTATGAGCTCTACTATGCAGACGACGCGGATACTTTGGCAGAGATTAAATCTGTTTCCATGGCGGATGTGTTTATTCAGACCGCATGTGGTGTCGGCGAACCCGGGTGTGCGTTGCAGAAGTCAGATCTGGGTACCCCCAATGCCAATGGTTACATTAATGCCTTCCTGGTAGACCCATCGATTGAGCAAATCACCTACGAAGCCGGTGCTTGCGTGCACGCTGGATTCTATCCGAATCTGGATAATCCAGAGGATGCCAGCCTGGCCAGTACTTTTGTAGCGTGTTCTGAGAGCTACTCGCGTGATGCCTGCGAAGTATCGTCCTTCGACGGTGATATTACCGGTGATGGTATCCCTGACGTCACGCCTTTCCAGTCCGTGTTCCTTGGTGCGGGCAGACCTTATGGTGAGCAGCTATGCCCCGACGTTCTGGAACCACAACACGTGAACTTCCAGTTTGGTCCTCAGGCGGTAATGCCTGCGGTAGGTACCTGTCGCCAGGGCTTTATCCATACCCGTGACAAGGTCTACGGCTTCCCCTTCGGTGCGCCTTTGAATGTTGAAGAAGTCGAGCGCTGGTGTACCAGTGATGGTAAGAATTTCCTCGCAGGTGGTTTGTTCGGGGAGTGGGTTGACGGTGCGGAGCCTTCTCCGGGTCCCAGTGCCTACCCACCTCCCGTGCGCAATTAGGAGAAAGAATTTGCTAGTGTTGTTGTCTAGCAAATAGAGGCTGCTTGAAGTATATGGGTGCCCTTTGGGCACCCCTTTTTCGTTTGTATCAGGTCACAATTTAAAGGATTTCATTATGGATATGGTGGAAGCTGGTGCTGAGACTCGAGTGATTGACGAATTTGCAACGGGTTTTGAAGGGCAGATCGTGTCTGCGCTGGGACTACGACTGAGTGACGAATTTTCAGATCTTGCAGTACTAAAGAATTTGCAGGGAACGGAAATGGGGTTTGCCCGGGTGTACACGCATGATGGCGGGCTGATCGAGAAGGCAGCATTTATGTCATTAACGATGATGCCTGGAATGCGATACTTCAATATCCATGTGATTCCGAGCCCGGAGCTGAATATACCTCGATTCAGTTTTGAAGGAATGCTTAACCCAAAGGGTAGCCAAATATCGATTGATCTCTATCCTGACCTCGATGTAATGATGAACCTTGATTACTTTAAGAGACGCTATCGCAGAGTTGAGAGTGTGTATCGCGAGGCTCGATTTGATAAACCGATCGAGACAATTGAGGCCTCGCGAATGGCGCATATGCGAGCTTGTTGTTCTCCGTATTTTCTGCTTGCCTACGGTGTTACCCCCGAGCACTTAGCGGATTTTTCCCGCTATGCACAAGCGTATCTTGCGGATTGGCTAGATATATGCGCGAACCCGAAAAAGAATACGCCAGCGGAGACGCTCGTGCGCAAGGTGCGTCGCGAGCGCATTATGCAGGCCATTATTGAAGCTGATCCAGACCGGGATAAGGTCGTCATGCTGTTTGGTGAGGAACTGACCCAGAGAATTGAGCAGGCAACGATGCTTTGATTAGAGTCGAAGGGTTGGGGGCGCGGCGCTGTAGAGCGCCGCAGCGGGTATCCAAGTCATTGAAAGACGTGTTTATGCTTGGGTTTCCACGTTAGCGATATAGTGTGCATTAGGGTCACCATGCTTCACGCGATAGCCGGTAGAGTAGATCCGGGCGGCAGAAATCTTGCGTGTGGGTGCCTTGATGTGCCCGGTAAATTCGAGTGGCGATAGTTCCTCTGCTTCACAAATTGCGTCAAACACGGTTTTATTTGTGGCTGGTATCCGTTCATTGTCACAGACGTTGTAAATACCTTTCAGTCCTGTCGCTACCACGTGCGTGACCGCCGATACCACATCTTCAAAATGAATTGCATAGAGTAGCGCATCCGCACCAAATATCGCCTTTCCATCAAAATAGCTATGGGCGAGTTTTACTCGCTGGGGAAAGGACAGATCACCAGGGGCACCGTACATATCCGGGAAGCGTAATACACAGCCATCGCTGCGAGTAAGAATGGCTTGCTCCGCTTCCTGATAGTAGCGAGAAGAGGGCTCCTCATGGTTACCAGTTGGGGTTTGTTCGGTAATTACATCGCTGCCGTCACCGCCATCGCCGTACACCGAAAATGAAGACAGGAATATCAGTCGCTTACAGTTGCTCGCCGCATTCTGACAGGTTTCGACCAGAGTTTGGTGGTAGTGACGGTGACGCTCGTCGAGCGTACGGGTATTTTTAACGTTGGGTGCAACAGTAACAATGATTGCATCGCACCCTGTAGCGGCAAGTGCGACCTTGTCTGCTTCGTGCCCCTTTAATACCGCCACATCGTCGGCAAATTGCTTTAATTCATCAATTTTTTCGGGGGTTGTGGTGGTGCCGATTACCTGGTGTCCCTGTGCACGCAAGCTGCTTCCAAGCGCTCGTCCAACATGGCCCATACCTAAAATGAGAATTTTCATAACTGCCTCCAATTGAATTGTGTTTTCACCCACTAGGCACGAGACAGCTTGCCCTTGGTGTTTATAGTGATACTAGAGAGCCACTTGACGTATACATTGACGAAAATCAATTCAAGGTTGCGGCGTCAAAGAGGGCGACGAAAGGCGCGACAGACTGCAACGTTTAGCCGTCTTAGAGCTTATTGTAAGGGCCTGCAGTGCGACGATTTGATCGAATGGGTTACGATACGCGTAACCCGTTGTCGACACTTGCAGGTTGTTCAGGGAGATTTCATCTCGTCATTGTAAATCGCCACACCTGAGGTGTTGTCCGACAGGCGCCATGCACGGTACATACCCTCGGTATTGAATTCCATTGCGATATTGCCGTCCCGGTCCATTGCAACGATACCGCCGGTACCGCCTGCGGGAAGTAAAATGTCGTGGATCACTTCGCGTGCAGCGGTGGTCAACGGTTGGTCGCGGTAGAGCTTCCTGCTACAGATATCTGCAGCAACGTGGTAACGGATAAAGTATTCCCCGTGACCGGTGGCGGAAACGGCACAGCTATTGTTATCAGCCCAGGTGCCGGCGCCAATGATGGGGGAGTCACCCACACGGCCCCAGCGTTTTGCGGTCATTCCACCGGTGGAGGTACCGGCAGCGAGGTTGCCATTCTTGTCGAGCGCGGCTACACCTACGGTGCCGTATTTATAGTCGCTATTCTTAACATTGAAGGAGGTGCCTTCCGCCTCCATTTTCTGCTTCGCTTTCTCCAGTTGCTGGAGGCGGAATTCCGTATCGAAATAGCTGTTTTTCACTTGCGGCAACTGCACGTGGCGAGCGAAGGCGTCAGCCCCAGAACCTGCCAGCATGACATGGTCAGACTGGGTCATAACGGCCTGAGCAGCCAGGATCGGGTTTCTGACCGTTTTTACCCCTGCGACGGCACCGGCATTGCGATTGCTGCCGTCCATTATCGAAGCATCCAACTCGTGCTGGCCATCATAGGTGTACACAGCGCCTTTACCGGCGTTAAACAGGGGAGAATCTTCCAGAATGATGATGGCAGTGGTGACGGCCTCTATGGATGAGCCACCATTTTCCAGCACCTTGTAGCCTGCATCCCGGGCTTCCGCGAGCTTTGCGCGAATATCGGCCTCCTGTTTGTCCGTGAGTTTGGCGCGGGTGATGGTGCCAGCCCCGCCGTGGAGCACTAGCCCAAATTTCTCCGCCCAGGCTGGTACGGCAACAAACAGGAAAGCGAAAAGCAGCAGGTGTTTCATAGTTCTCAACTCTGGTGAATTGCCCCGGTATCCCCGAGGTGATTTGCCTAGCCTCATACGCGGACATCATCTATCGGCGCTAGTGATAGGTGGTGGTTTCCATTGCCGCGCGACCTGTGATTACCTTACCCCAGCTTATGGGCCTTAGCGACCTTTGTGATTTTCCCGGTCATTGCGGATACCGTAAATCTGAGGGACTAAAGGTCAGAGGAAGGAGGTGGATTGTTATGAGTCGAATGTGGCTAACCATGCTGCTTTGTGCAATGTTAGTTCCGACCGCGCAGCTCGCTGCGGAAGGCTCCGATCATGAGTCGCTAGTGCAAGGTTCGGATTGGCAGGCGCTGGAAGCGCTCTGGTCGCAAGCAGAGAGGGATTCCGGGGAAAAAGGCATTTTGCTCGTTCTATTTCCCGGCTATTCGGTTGAGCGTGAATGGGCGGAGCACTGGGGCTCGGCATTACTTCAGCAGCCTGCAGCCAGAGCGGTTAGCCTAGCCTGGGTGTTTGCCGGGCCGCGTAGCGTTTTCTATGAAGAGCGAGAGTTACCGGTCGCGCCCAGTGTCGCCCGGCTGCGCAGAGATCAATCAATACAGCGAATTGTGCTTGTCGCACATTCCAGCGGCAGTTTTCCAGCACATCAGTGGCTAAACCAGGTGGCCAGAGATTCGGTACTGCGAACTCGCTTTTTGAATGCCGTTACCTACATAAACCTTGATGGGGGATCCGGCGAAGGCCTTCCCGGGGGCGATTTGGCCCTTGGTTCGCCTGCCTTGGAGTTGCTTGAGCAGGGGCTGGCAGTGGCGGCGAAAGATGTCGTGACCGGAAGTCACTCGTCTAATAGCGCGGATATGCTGGCACTGGCAGGCCAATACCCAAGCATATTTCAATATCTCTCATTGGAAGTTGATTCCGGATGTGTAGAAGGTGCCGGGTGGTGCCTGCACGACGCGCTTATTATCCGGCGCCCATACAACACACAAACGTTTGATTTACGTCGTGATTACACCGGGTTTACTAACGAACGGCCGGTAACGATCGGTTGGTGGCCGGAAGCGGCTGATGGCGACAGGCAGCGATAGCGATACGTATAAACGATGGTTTTTTTGGGGGGGGTAACATGGGTAGTTCTTTAAGGTTGGCAAGATACATAAATACTCGGCTTTGGCGATTGATGGGTATGTCGCTGGTGTTGGCTGGCATCGTTGTTTCCGGGTGTAGCAAGAAGGAACCAGTTGCGGATGTCGACGGTGACGAAGATACCGCGTGGGCTGAGAGCGTGATCGATATGGATACCTATCAAAAATATAAGATCCCTGGGCTAGATCAGCCTGTGATTCGCCAGTCAGACATACTGCCGCTGATTGAAGGACTTCGGCAGAAGCCATTGCTCACGGTAGAGCAAGTCGGCGAGTCTTACGAAAAGCGGCCGCTATACAGTGTTGCACTTGGCAGGGGGGCGACCAGGGTCATGCTGTGGTCGCAGATGCATGGCGACGAACCGACGGCAACGCCCGCACTGTTCGACCTGTTGAATTACATTACTGCACCAGAGCAGGCTGCATGGCGTGACCAGTGGATGGACAAGCTCAGCTTGCTGATCGTGCCAATGCTGAATCCCGATGGTGCCGAGCGCAACTCACGGCACAATGCGCAGAGCTTTGATATCAACCGCGATGCTAAAGCGCTGCAGTCGCCCGAGGGGCGGCTGCTGATGCAACTGACGAGGGACTTCAGACCGCACTTCGGTTTTAATCTTCACGATCAAGGCGGCTACTACGGCGTGGGCGATAGCGGTGAGGCAGCGACAATCTCGGTATTGGCACCCGCATTCAATACGCAACGCGATATTAACGAGAGTCGCGGGAACGCGATGCAGCTGATCAGTGTCATGGTCGATAAAATCCAGCCTGCCATTGGTGCCAATATTGGCCGCTATGACGACACCTATGCCTGGCGCGCTTTCGGCGATACTTTCTCCGAGATGGGGATCAGCACCATCTTGATTGAATCAGGCGCGCATCCGGGTGATCCCAATCGACAAGTTGCGCGGCACATGAACTTTGCAATGCTGGTAACGGCTATCGATAGCATCGCATCCGGATCCTATTTGTCCGCTTCGCGCGCGACTTATGACGCTATTCCGCTGAATAAAGACGATGCGTTAGTCGACCTCAAGATTCGCAACGTGCGAGTCGGGGAGGGTGATCTCGCTTATCGTACAGATTTGGCAGTTCGCAAACGGTACGGGCAGATCTCGGTTGTGGATGTGGGTGATTTGTCGAATTTAACTGGATTCCTGGATTACGATGCGAGCGGCGCTTGGTACCAGATGCCTAAGGCATTTGTACTGGATGCGGGAGCACCAATTGAACTGACGGATGAGCGCTACATGGCGCTGCTCCGCGAAGGCGTCGCCTACTTTGAAGGGGACGAAGCATCGCTAGTCAAAGAGACTCAGCTGCCTGTGGTGTTAAACCCCCAGCGGTTACAAGGTGAGCTGCCCGGTAGACGGCGAAATGCGACCTTTCTACTGGCCGATACCAATGGTGTTAAGGCGGCCATTTTGGATGGCGAGTTGGTAGACGTAAGAGGGTTCCAAAGCGCGAAATAGAAAGTTAGCCGGCAGGCAGTCGCCAGTCAAATTGTTCGATGAGCGACATAAAACAGCCTCGAGGTGGGGCGACTAACTCCAGTCTTTCCTCTAGAACCGGGTGTTGTATCGACAGCCGATAAGCGTGTAACAGCAGTCGCGCACAATGCAGTTGCTCTGCAAAAAAACGGTTGTGGGTGGATTTGCCGTATTTCGGGCAGCCAATTAGCGGGTGGGACAGATGTTTGAAATGTCGGCGGATCTGATGGCGGCGTCCGGTAACTAGTTCAACCTGCACCAGAGAGTAGCGACTGCTTGGGTAGCGATCGACGGCAAATGGTAGTTCTACCGTATCAAGACGTTTGAAATGGGTGATGGCTTCCTGGCGAGGTAGTTCGCTCTTCGGCCGTTTGCGCTGGTGTTTAAAGTCCGCAACCGGGGGCAGCGGATGGTCGATAATGCCCTGTTCGGGGCAAAACCCGCGGCACACCGTAATGTACTGCTTAACGGAAGTATCGCTGTCCAGCTGTGCTTGCAGCTTTGCCGCAGCGTCTCCGCTCTTGCCAAAGACGATGACCCCGGAGGTTGGTTTGTCCAACCGGTGTACCGGGTAGAGGTGCTGGCCTACCAGATCACGCAGGTATTGCAGCAGGATGCGATCTTCGTGCTTATCGATATCCGAACGGTGCACCAGCCATCCCTCCGGTTTATAGGCGGCAATCAGGTGATCGTCTTCGAAAATCAGTTCGGGCGTCATCGGGAAGGGAAATACCGGAATGTGCGATTACAGGGAGTATAGGTTGCCGAGTGCTGCGGCGGGCGCAAGGCCGCTGTAGAAGATAGCGCTTCGTTCTGTCAGTTCCAACTGTCCATTGGTTCCACATATACCCAGCGCTTTTTGTACAGCTTGAACAGCGATATTTCGTGCAAAGCATGCTCCATGCCTTCATCTTCAAACCAGGCTTTAAATTCGACTATCGATTTCTTTAGTCCCTTTTTAGCCTTAATAATTTCCAATCGCAGCCACTTTGTTTGTAGATCCTGCTCGCTGAGCTCCGGGTAAGTGTCCGGGTGCCAGCTCTTTTTGAGGTACGGCAGGTTACCGGTCACATAAGCGCTGTAGCGACTGCGCATCAGAGCTTCTGCGTTGTTTGGGTAGGTTTTCCCGGATAGGAAAAGGTCACAACACTGGGCGAAAGTTTTACCTGAACCGCAGGGGCATGTTGAGGGTGTCTGGGGGCTGGGTGTAGTCATGGCTGAGTCATATTTGGGCGTTTGGGCATCATATCAGGCGTTGTATCGACTTTTTGGTCATCAGCGCTCACTGTGCGATGCCGAGTGTATGTCTGTGTCGGTCTAATGAAAAGCCCGCCAGAGCTGCTACGCTTAAACTCAGTTCCCCACGAAAGTGTGGAAGGGTCGTATCTGTTGTCGATTTGGTAAATGGCCGAGAGGGTTGCCTATGGGGCGCAGCTATAAGGTGTCCATGAGTAGTTTGGCAATATCGTGTGCGATGTTTGCTGGGCTGGGTTCACTTGCGGCGAATGCCGACGATGACAAGGAATCGGTTGGTCAGGGGCAGCCGGGGGGAGGGCAGAGCCCGTATCTCAGTTTTTGTCAGGAGCGCTTCTACGAAGAAGACGATGGCATTATCCGCTGTAATTGGGCGGTCAACTTCAATTTGGCCTGCTTCGTTTCCTACCCTTCGAATGTGGTTGTCCAGGCTGGATCACTTATCTCCAAACCCGAGATTATCGGCGAGTGCGATAACGGAGAAAAAATCATAAAGATTGTTCATTACTAACTAGCTCGGGTGACTTTTGATCGTCGCTGAAGAGCAGGGCAATGCGCTGCTCCAGCTGCTCGTAGGTAAATGGCTTCTTGATACAGTCCAGAATGCCGTCTGCCAGAAGTTCCTGAACCTTACTTTCCACGCTGTAACCGGTAGATAGAATTGCCTTAATCGTCGGATTAATCTGTTTGAGTTCGGCGAAGAGTTGCTGCCCGTCCATATCCGGCATGATCATATCCAGCAGTACCAAATCAACCGCAGCGAAATTACGCGTATAGTACCCGATGGCTTCCGGCGCTGAGGCGAATGTCGTTACCTTGTGGTCATGCATTTCAAACAGGGTCTTTGAATAATTCCGCACAATGGCTTCATCATCCACCAGCATAATGTGAATGGGTTTCCCACAGGGCACCGGCTTTTCGGTGCTTTTGCGATCTACCTTGTCTGTAATAATCGGCAGAAAAAGGTCAAAACAGGTACCTTCGCCCAGCTCCGAGTGGCACCGAATGGCGCCCTTGTGCAAATGAATGGTGCCGTAAACGGCCGCGAGCCCAAGCCCGGCGCCGCGGCCGCTGGCCTTGGTAGTGAAGAAGGGTTCGAATATTCGTTGGCGGATTTCTTCCGCCATTCCTGTACCGGTATCACTGACGTTGATGCGTAAGTACTGCCCCGGTTCAAGCTGGAAGTCCGAGATGGACAGGGGGTTTTCCACCGTCATATCGCTGGTGGTGAACACGAGTTCGCCACCGGAAAGCATTGCGTCCTTGGCATTAATGCCCAAGTTCAGCAAGGCACTTTTCAGTAGCGCAGAGTCGCCCTTGATGTGGGGGGAATTCGCGCGCAGGTCCTGGCGGATTTCAATGCGGCGATCAATCGTGCGTTTCAGCATCGCACATACGTCGCGCACGATGTCGTGGGTATTGCACTCATTGATTTGATAGGAGCCCTTGCGGGCGAAGGTCAGCAGTTGGTCGGTGAGCTCTGCGGCATGATGGGCAGTGTTTAAAATCTGATTGGCATACTCAGAAATCTTGGCGTCGAAGCTTGTCTGATGGATGACTTCGGCAAAGCCCGCGATACCGTGCACCATGTTGTTAAAGTCGTGGGCAATGCCCCCAGCCAACTCACCGATGGCCTGCATTTTCTGTGCCTGCCGTAATTCCTCTTCGAGCAGTCGCTGTTTGGTGATATCACTGCCAATACTCAGAACCCCAATGGGCTCATCGTTGTCGTTGGTGAGCAGTTTGTTGGTCCAGGCTACCCAGACCCGGTCCCCGCCTTTGGTAATGTTTTCGTTAATGTTATAGCGGTGTTCATCGGGGTTGTTGCAGATATGGTCCATAAGCGGACGAAGGTCGCGGCCCGTACTTTCATTTTCGGGGACGATTGTCCCAACCACGTGCCTGCCGATGATTTCTTCTTCGGAGTAACCAAAGAACCGCTGCGCGAACTCGTTAAAGAAGGTGATTACCCCGTTGCGGTCCCAACGGAGGATGATGGAGTTTGCGTGTTCGACGAGTTCTCGATAGCGCTCTTCGCTTTTGCGCAGGGCTTCGTACATCTCCTCGGAGGACTGAGGCAAATCGACATCATCAGCCGCGGCACTCTCCGGTCTGGTCCCTGTTTTGTTATTAGTATTCATCCGCCCTTCCTGCGGTATGGGAAAGCTCCTGTATCACACGTCCAAATTCCAACACGGCTTGTACAAATTGTCTAGTAAACCGGCAATTTTGGGCAGTCGTACAATCCCGTATTGCCGATAGCATGGTATTGGTGTTGAATCCGACAGTATTGAGAAAGGTTTCCTAATAACAATTGGGGGGATAGGAAGCGGAATGCGATTATTTTCAGAATCGGTTAAAGGAATAGAGCGGCTGTGTGTTGCCGTATGTGGAGGACTGCTGGTTTCCACATTGGTTGCCTGTGGCGGTGAGGATAAAAAAGCCGCGGATGGGCCGGATTTCGCCCGTCAGGGTGACTTCCCTAGTACTTATATTCCGCAAGAGAGTGCGCCGGTGCTAATTCGCGGTGCAACGGTTTTGACCGGAACCGGTGAAAAACTACTCAATTCAGATGTGCTGCTCGAGGATGGCAAGATTGCCAAGGTCGGCAAGGACCTGAAAGTGCCGAAGAAGGGCCTAGTTGTCGAAGGTGCGGGTAAGTGGGTAACGCCGGGCATCATCGACGTGCATTCCCATCTGGGTGACTACCCGGCGCCGTCTATTGAATCTTCCCAGGACGGTAACGAAATGACCTCACCGAATACCGCGCAGGTATGGGCTGAGCATTCCGTGTGGACGCAAGATCCGCAATTTCCCCTGGCGCTTGCGGGCGGGGTAACCACGCTGCAGATCTTGCCTGGCTCGGCGAACCTGTTCGGTGGCCGCGCAGTGACTTTGAAGAACGTACCTGGCCGCAGCGTTCAGGATATGAAGTTCCCGGGCGCCCCTTACGGTTTGAAAATGGCCTGTGGTGAGAACCCCAAACGGGTTTACGGTGGCAAGGGCACCTTGCCTTCTACCCGCATGGGTAACGTCGCCGGATACCGTAAAGCGTGGACAGAGGCTGCCGCGTATAAAGAGAAGTGGGAAAACTTCCATAAGAATGGCGGCGATGAACCCGAGCGTGACCTCCAGCTCGAGACCCTTGCCGGCGTCCTGAATGGCGATATTCTGGTGCACAACCACTGCTATCGCGGCGAAGAAATGACCATCATGATGGATATCGCGCGCGACTACGATTTCCAGATTTCCACTTTCCATCACGCGGTAGAGGCCTATAAGGTGGCGGACCTGCTGGCGGAAAACAATGTGTGTGCCGCTATGTGGGCGGACTGGTGGGGCTTCAAGCACGAAGCCTTTGATATGACTGAAGCCAATATCGCAATCGTGGATCAGGCAAAGGCTTGCGCCATGATTCACTCGGATTCTGCGGTTGGTATCCAGCATCTCAACGAAGAAACTGCAAAAGCCATGGTCGCAGGGCAACGCGCGGGCTTTCATATCGAGCCGCGTCACGCGGTCGCCTGGATGACCAGCAACCCGGCAAAAGCACTGGGTATTGAAGAAGTCACCGGCACCCTGGAAAAAGGCAAGATGGCAGACGTAGTGGTGTGGTCTGGCAATCCGTTTAGCGTGTACTCCAAGGCAGACAAGGTGTTTATCGACGGTGTACTGATGTACGACCGCACAGACTCCGCGCGACAGCCGCACACAGATTTTGAACTGGGGATTCTGGATGCGGAAGGCGAGCGCTTGCCGGAAGGAGGGCAGCAGTAATGCGTATCTCAATCAATGTGAAAACCAAGCTCAAAGCTTCTCTATTCGGCCTTGTATGCCTGGTCGGTACAGCAAGCGCTGAAACCATCCTTATTAAAGATGCGCAGATCGTTACGCTGGGAGAACAGGGAACCCTTGAGAGCGGTGACCTGTTGGTGCGCGACGGGCAAATTGCGCAGATTGCCGAAGATTTGGGTGATATTTCCGCTGACCTGGTGATCGACGGCCGCGGCAAGGTGGTCACGCCAGGCTTGATTGCGCCGAGCAGTGAGCTCGGGCTGACGGAAATCGGCGCTGCGGCCTCCACTAACGATGGGGCAATCGAAGAGCAGTCTATCGGTGCCGGTTTTGATCCGGTGGTGGCATTTAACCCGCGTTCCACACTGATTCCGTTTAACCGGGCCGGTGGCCTGACGCGCGCGGTGGTGCTGCCTTACAGCAGTGAAAAAGTTTTCGCGGGGCAGGGCTTTGCGATCAAGTTGACCGGTGACTTCGACAGTGTGACCAAGCCCAACTTGGTACAGCGCGCTTACTTCGGTGAATACGGTGCGGAACTGGCCGGCGGCAGTCGCGCCATGGCGTATGCGCAAATCGCGAATGCGCTGGCGCAGGCGAAAGAGTATTCGGAAAACCGGGATCAGGTGCGCCGCGGTGAGTGGCGTGAGCTGGATTACTCGGTGGAAGATCTCGAGTCACTGCAGCCGCTGCTGCGCGGCGAGCAACCGATGATGATCAATGCAGACCGCGCAAGCGATATCCTGCAATTGCTCGCACTGGCCAACAAGTATCAGCTCAAACTGGTTCTTGTGGGTGCTGCCGAGGGCTGGATGGTTGCCGATCAATTGGCCAAGGCGCGGGTGCCGGTTGTGGTCGATGTGCTGGGGAATACCCCGGATGCCTTCGAAAAACTGGGTGCGCGTATGGATAACGCCGCATTGCTGCATGATGCGGGCGTAACTGTCGCGATCAGTGGCCCGGGTTATGCCGGATCCCACAATAGCTATCTTTCGCGGCAGGCAGCGGGAAATGCCGTGGCTTACGGCTTGCCGTTTGAAGAGGGTGTGCGCGCGATTACGGCCAATGTTGCGCAAACCTTTGGTATGGATGCCGGTGTACTGGCGCCGGGTAATACCGCGGAGTTGGTATTGTGGAGTGGGGATCCACTGGAGATCACGTCGTTCGCAGAACTGGTGATGATCGACGGTAAGCCCCAGTCTCTGGTAAACCGTTCAACCCGTTTACGGGATCGATACTTAAACCCGAAAGCGGGTACAGAACATGGATATAAAAAATGATGAGTGTAGAAATTACCGCGCTTTATAGCGGTCTTTGTGCGTTACTGGTGCTTGCGCTTGCTTTCAATGTGGTGAAATTTCGCCGCGGCAACAAAGTCGGCATTGGCGATGGTGGCGACAAGTTGGGCAATGTACTGATACGCACCCATGCTAATGCGATTGAGTATATTCCGTTGGCTCTGATCCTGTTGTTGGTCGCCGAGATCAATGGCCTTTCTGCCATTTGGCTGCATTGCCTGGGTGGTGGGCTGGTGTTTGCGCGCATCCTTCATGCGATAGGCCTGGTTGGCGGCAAGGGCGGTTACCACAAGGGCCGTTTTTGGGGCACCCTGTTGACTTGGGTGGTTATCGTCGTTCTGGCGCTGATTAACATCGTCTCGGTATTCTGAGAATCCAAGAATCTGTGGCGGCTTGTCGGGCGAAAAAAAGCCCGGCAAGCCGGGCATAGTACAGGGATGGAAACCAGAATATTGGTGTCCGGGGGGATTACTGGTTTACCGCCAGTGGGGTAACGTTTTCTTCGGCAGTCTCAGCTTCCTGCTGTTCGCTCACTTCTTCCGCAGCCAGCAGCTCTTCCGGCTTGCCCTTACAGGCTTTTGCCAGCACTTCGCGGCGCTTCGCCAGCATCAGGCCGATTTCCTCACTGGCTTCTTCTGATACACCTTCAACATTGCGCTCGATCAGAGCGGTGATGTTGGCGGCAAGCTCCAGCATCTTGTCGTGTTCTTCGGCATCTTTTTTATTGTCGAACATGGCTCCGTCTCTATCACATTTCCAAACGGCTACTACCGCCATACTGGGCCTCCTAAGGTCTTGATATCGTGAGTATCGGTATCGTGATTTATGATTCTGTGTTGTTCATGTATGGATGTACAGTATCTGTATGTATATTCAGTGTCAACCGCAAATCCATAGCATGGCGCGTAAGTGTACGCGCAGTGGCGCGTCCAGGATACCGTTAGAAGCCGCCACCCTGTTCTAACCAGTGCCGCTCCTCTGGAGTACTTTCCCGGCCCAGTGCCTGATTGCGATGGGGGTAGCGGCCAAACTGGGCAATCACGTCCTGATGCGCAAGGGCGAAACGGTAGTAGCTCTCGGCTGCCTGCGCATCCTCCTGCGAGACGCCGGACTTATCGCTGGCAAAGTCCTGCTGCAGCTGCTGGAAATAGCTCACGGACTGTTCCTGTATATCCGGGCGCTCCGAGTGCTCCAGCGGCATGCCGACGATTGCCCGTTGGTGTAGCCCCAGTTCGCGGAGTTGATCCCCATTGGCCAGAGACTGGCTGATCTCGAGCGCCAGCGGGTCCCCGGAGAATGCTTGTGCCGAACCGCGGTAGATGTTGCGGAGGAACTGATCGCAGAGCAGTATCAAGCCCAGCTGACCAGCCAGGGACGTATTCCAGCTGCTCAATTGTCGATCAACGGCATGTTTGATGGTGGATGAGAAGCGACGCGCGATCTCCCGGTCAAAGTCGTCACTGCGCTGGAACCAGCGAGTGCGGGCTTCCTTGCCGGGTTGAGCCATCAGGTCGGTGCTGCCAAACCAGAACTGAAGGACGTCTGAGGGGGTGATATCACTCTGGTGCATTCGTTGCTCCCATTGCTCCGTTAAATTTTTTTGGTGGATTGCATCCAAATCTGCTGGTGCCCGCGTCCTTTAGGGGCAAGGTGATACCAGCGGCGGGAAGTTGAGCCCTGATACCCGTTGCCCAAAAAAGGTACAATCCCACGCCATTGGCGGCAGTTGATGATAGCGTGTCAATTCAGGGCCGTCGTCAGTGAAGGATTGAGCAAGGGACTACTTGTTTTGCCTCAGATCAGTAAGAGCGAGATAACAGTAATGAGAGCGAATGAAATGAAGAAATGCGGCCGATTGAATGCCTGGCTGCTGGCACTGACAGCCACGCTGGGAATGAGTATTTCTGGCAGCCTGCTGGCCCAGGAAGAGGGTGCTGCCCCCCCAGCGCCACCGGTGCCCGAGGCGCCCGCGGTGGCACCTGTGGAGCCCGTGGAGAAGAAGGCCACCAAGCAGGTGCGAATCCTGCGCCAGGAAGACGGTACTCTGCGCATTCATACCCGGGATGAAAATGGGGAAAGCGGCAGCGTTGAAATTGACCTCGGTGAGGCCTTTGGCGGCGAAGTAACCCAGCGTATCTATCGCCAGCTAGAAGAGAAGGGGATCCTCGACGAGAAAGGCCTGGTAGTAGAGCAGGCGCTGGATTCTGTGCCGCGCAATGTCGAAATCGGCATCAAAGCCGACCTGGAGCGTGCCGAGCATATTCGAGAGCGTGCTGAACGAGCGCGAGAGCATGCCGAGCGTATGCACGAACAAGCTTTTAAAGTGCATGAGGAATCTCGCCGGGGGTACCATCCTAGCGGTCTGGAGATGGAGTGGTTGATCCCCGTAGTGGCTATTCTGGCTGTCTTCGGCACGCCGATCCTGATTGTCTGGCTGGTTACCCGCAACAGCTATAGAAAGAAGCAGCTGGTGATGGAGAACATCAATCGGATGGTGTCTGAAGGTCGCGATATCCCGCCGGAGCTGCTGGATTCGCTGGACAGTGAGAGTTCCAACGCCAACAACAAGGATCGAGGCATAACCCTGATAGCGGTGGGTGCGGCAGTGTTCATCTTTCTCTCCGCCTCAGCCGGTATCGGTGTCGGTAGTCTCGGTCTGATCCCACTCTTTATTGGGGTTGCCCGCTACATCAACTGGAAGCACGATCAACAGCAAGCGGGTTAAGGACAACCAGTCATGAACCTCGATGATGGGGATCTGATCAGGCGCGTCGTCGAAGACGGGGACCAGCGGGCTTACGCCCAGCTGGTTCGTCGCTATCAGTCACAGCTGCGATTCTCGCTTCGTCAGCTGTGTGATGGCGACCAGGGTCTTGCGGACGACATGGCGCAGGAGGCTTTTATCAAGGCCTACAAGGCGCTGCCTGCATTCCGCGGCGATGCCCGGTTTAGCACCTGGTTGTACCGTATCGCCTACAATCTGGTCATGAGCCACAAGCGTAAGAATGCTCCGGTAGTCGATCAGGATGCGGTGGATTCCGCACAAGCTCAGGAAAGCGTCGAAGAAGCGCAGCAACTGGGTATGGCCAGGGATCTGAACTCGGCCATGGGGGAGTTAAGCGATGCCCAGAGGCAGGCAGTGCATTTGTGTATGCAGCGCGGTTTTTCACATGAAGAAGCTGCTAGCATTATGAAGTTGCCGCTGGGCACGGTAAAATCCCACGTTAACCGTGCGCGGGCCAAGTTGCAGTCTCTGCTTCAGGCCTGGCAGGAGGAGGTAGTAAGTGGCTGATTTCGATAAACAGTCCATGGAACCCGAGAAGGGCAATTCCTCTCATAAGAGAGGAGGATCAACAGGTATGGTGATAAAAAACGGTGTTGTAAGTGGCACCCATCCCACGGCGGATGGCGAACCCGATTTTGACACTTGGCTTTCGCAGCAGCTGCAGTTTAACGAGCCCCATCTCGATGATTCGGGCTTCTGTGACCGCGTAATGGCGGATTTGCCGCCGGTGCCGGCAAAACGCGATGAGCGCCGTGCGACCCGTTATCAGTATGCGGCGGTGATCACTGCGTCTGCTATCGTGTGTTGGCAGTTCCCTCTCCAGGACCTGTTGGCGAGTGTGTCAGAGCACAGTATTAGCCTGTATAGCTTGGTAGGCGTCGGTATTCTCGGCGCATTTGCCGCTATGACAGGAGGGATCGTCGCGGCTCGCCGCTGATTCTTTCGCTCCGGGCGCCGAGCCCTGAGCACAATTCGAGTAGGCAGGGATCGCCTATGGAATTTGCAGAGCTTGAACCCGAGCTCCAGCAATGGATGCGTTCAGCCATCAAAGGTGGCCAGTCGCGCGCGACGGTCGTCGATGCGCTCCTCAAGGCGGGTTACCAGCCAGCCATCGCCAACGCTGTCGAGCAATGTTTTCACACCCATCCCCCAGCCGACGACTCACCCAGCACTGATGCAAAGGGTGGCACTGCAACGGTTTTGTCCAGGCAAAATCCAGATACCTGCTTTCGCACATTCAACGCGGGTACCGGCAAGATAAGCCTCGGGGCGCAGCAAGTAGACGTGCGTTTCACCATAAAACAGCCAAATATTGTGTTGTTCGCTAACTTTCTTGCGGATTGGGAGTGCGAGGCATTAGTCGAGATGTCTCGGTCTCACCTGACACCTTCACGTGTGGTGAATGCCCAGCACGGTGAGTTTGAGTTAAAGTCCACCCGTACCAGTGGCGGCACCCATTTTGCCCGCGGTGAAACGCCACTAATCGCAGATATTGAAGCGCGCATCGCGCGTTTGCTGGGGGTGCCGGATACCCATGGGGAGCCGCTGCAGATCCTGCATTACCCGGTGAGCGCCGAATACCGTCCGCACTATGATTTCTTTGACCCGGAGAAGCCGGGTAATCAGGAGGTGCTG
Source organism: Microbulbifer agarilyticus (assembly GCF_001999945.1). NCBI lineage: Bacteria > Pseudomonadati > Pseudomonadota > Gammaproteobacteria > Cellvibrionales > Microbulbiferaceae > Microbulbifer > Microbulbifer agarilyticus. The sequence continues at coordinate 2,306,607 of NZ_CP019650.1, read as the reverse complement.
GCTACCGGTGGGCAGCGAATCGGCACCTTGATTATGTACTTGAGTGATGTCGAGTCCGGTGGGGCAACGGTATTTCCCAATATCGGGCTGGAGGTACAGCCACAGAAAGGCGCTGCGTTGTTCTTTTCGTACATCAGTGAGCATGGCAAGCTGGATTTTCAGAGCTTGCACGGTGGGAGTCCGGTACTCGCCGGAGAAAAGTGGATCGCGTCCAAATGGCTGCGCGCTTCCGAGTACCCGATGTATCTCCCTTAGATGTATCGCCCCTAGATGAATCGCCCTTAGCTGCTAGAGCGTACTGTCGGGCTGATTCTCCGGGCGTGCCTGCTGGAATGCGGGCAGGGCGGCGCAGGCATCTGCAATAGCGGTGATTGTCGGGTATTCGGAAACTGCCACACCAAAGCGCTCGGCATTGTAAATCTGTGGAATCAAGCAACATTCAAACAGCCCGGGGGTATCGCCGCCCGCAAATGGGGAGTGCTGTTTATCCTGATGTGCAGCCAGTTGGGTTTCCAGCGCATCAAAGCCTAACCCTATCCAATGGCGTACCCACTGGACCTTTTGCTCGTCGCTCGCGCCGAGTTCGGTCTGTAGGTATTTAAGTACCCGCAGGTTTTGGATCGGTTGAATATCGCACGCGACGTTGTACGCCAATGCCCGGACCCGGGCGCGTACCAGTGGGGATGCCGGTAGCAGGGCAGGCGAGGGGTGCTGCTCATCCAGCCATTCCAGAATCGCCAGGGATTGGGTCAATATATTGCCGTCATCGACCAGAGCGGGAACCAGGCCCTGAGGATTGAGCTGCCGGTGTTTGCTCTCTTTCTGTTCGCCCTTCAGCAGGTTCACCGCGTGGTACTGGTAGCAGAGCCCCTTGAGGTTGAGGGCGATGCGCACCCGGTAGCTGGCGGAGGAACGAAAATAGCCGTGAAGCTCCATCTCTATGAATCCTTATGCGGTTGTCTGGGGGGGCGCAACAGGGCAGAGAATTGCCCTTTTTATCGACCAGTTGCGCAAATAATTTGCGTGGTGCGCCGCCTATCGTGACAAAAATGACGTCAAACACCGTATAATCGCTGCCGATTTTTCAGGGCAGTCCGTGCGTGCCCAGCTGGAAGAAATTTGATCTTTCGCTCCCGTGGCTACGCTGTGTGCTCATTAAACGCACACACTGCCAAAAAAACCTGTAGCAGTGGTTACAATTGAAACCAATTTTAGATACATTTGAAATTTGGTACAACCCGATCCTTAGCAGGTACAGAGACCGCGATGACCACCGATAACTCCAACAGCTCATCTTCGGAATTTTCCGACCCTATTGATGCCGTGCGTCCGGATGATCTGCGGCTGGAAAAGTTCCTGCCATATCGCTTGTCAGTTCTATCCAATCGGGTGAGTAACGCCATTGCCGATGCTTACAGCGCGCGCTTTGATCTCACCATTCCTGCGTGGCGGGTGATGGCGATTCTCGGCCGTTTTCCAAACCTTTCCGCAGCGGATCTGGTGGAGCAGACCGCGATGGACAAGGTGGCGATCAGCCGCGCGGTTTCCATTCTGATCAAGAACGACTACATCACCCGCAGCGAAGATCTTGCAGATCGTCGCCGCCAGGTGCTGAACCTTTCCCAGTTGGGCCGTGATGTGTACGACCGCATCGTGCCGCTGGCGCAGCAGTACGAGAACGACCTCATGGGCTCGCTCTCAGCGGAAGAGCGCGGCCAGCTGGACAGCATTATTGAAAAGCTGATGACCCGTGCGCAGGATTGGGCCAATCGCGGCCTGATCGACTGACCAGCTTTCCGTCTGCCATTCTTAAATTCCATCTATAGATTTCATTGATCGGCACGCGTTACGTGTGTGTCGTCCAGAATTACCAGGAGTGACCATGTTTGACCATCTGAGCAGCCTGCCTGCGGACCCGATTCTGGGCCTTTTGGCGGCTTACCGGGCCGATGAGAACCCTCGTAAGATCGATCTGGGGGTGGGTGTTTATAAAGATGAAGCAGGGCACACTCCGGTGCTGCAGGCGGTAAAAGAAGCCGAGACCCGTTTGCTGCGCAGTGAAGAAACCAAGGCGTATGTTGGCCCGGCGGGTACCGCCGGCTTCAACGCTGCCATGCAAGAGCTTGTACTGGGTGCTGGTCACCCCGCGCTGGTCGGCAACCGTGTTCGTTCCGCGCAAACCCCGGGTGGTTGTGGCGCACTGCGTGTACTCGCGGAGTTTGCCAATCGCGCCAAGGAGCACGCCACTATTTGGGTGAGCGATCCTACCTGGGCAAACCATGTGCCGCTGTTGGGCAATGCGGGCCTGCAAATCAAGAGCTACCCCTATTACGATCGGGCTACCAGCAGTCTAAAGTTTGACGCCATGGTAGAAACCCTCAAACAAGTTGGGGAAGGTGAGCTGGTGCTGTTCCACGCCTGCTGTCATAACCCTTGCGGTGCAGACCTGAGCCGTGAACAGTGGCAGGTGCTGGCCGAAATGGCCCAGAAGCAGGGCTTCACTCCATTCATTGATATGGCCTATCAGGGCTTTGGCGATAGCCTGGACGCGGACGCCTATGGCCTGCGCCTGATGGCAGAGTCCGTGCCGGAGATGCTGGTCGCGGCATCCTGCTCAAAGAATTTCGGTTTGTACCGTGAGCGCGTGGGTATGGCGATGGCCATTTACCGTGATGCGGATTCCGCCGACCGCGGCCAAAGCCAGTTGCTGAACGTGGTGCGTGGCAACTATTCCATGCCGCCAAATCACGGTGGCGCAATTGTTGAAGCGATCCTGACTGATGCGGGCTTGCGTGCAAACTGGGAAGCCGAGCTGACCGAAATGCGCGAGCGCATCAATAGCTTGCGCTCAGGCCTGGTCGAGAGCTTGGAAAAGGCGGGCGCTGTGGGCGATTTCCACTTTATTCAGCAGCAAAAGGGCATGTTCTCATTTTTGGGAATTACCCCAGAGCAGGTAGAAAAGCTGCAGCAGGATTACTCGATCTACATGGTGGATTCCAGCCGCATCAGCATTGCCGGCCTGAGTCAAAATAATATGGAGTACTTCTGTGCATCCGTTGCAGAAGTGCTGGAAAGCTAAGTCGTAATTGAGCCGAAGAGTTAGCCGAAAATGGAAGTTGAGGTAGAAGCAACCGTGTCAGAATCTGTCGTTGAACCCTGGGATCCCGCGAGCTGGCGCGAACGCACGGCGCACCAGCAGCCTAAATACAGATCTGCGAGCGACGTACAGGCTGTTGAGCAGCAACTGTCGAGCAACCCTCCATTGGTGTTTGCCGAGGAGGCGCGCGAGCTGCGTCGTCAACTGGCGGAAGTGGCAGAGGGCAAAGCATTTCTGCTGCAGGGTGGTGACTGCGCGGAGTCATTCACTGACTTCAATGCCAACCGTATTCGCGACACCTTTAAGGTGCTGCTGCAGATGGCGGTGGTACTGACATTTGCGGGCAATCTGCCGGTGGTCAAAGTGGCGCGCATGGCGGGACAGTATGCCAAGCCGCGCTCTGCGGATACCGAAACGATTCAGGGCGTGGAGCTACCAAGCTACCGTGGCGATATCATCAACGGGATTGATTTCACTGCGGATGCGCGGGTTCCAGATCCCCAACGGATGCTTACAGCCTACAACCAGTCTGCAGCAACCCTGAACCTTCTGCGCGCTTTTGCGCAAGGCGGCCTCGCGGATCTCCATCAGGTCCACGCCTGGAACCTGAGCTACCTGGAAAATAATCCGCAGCGTGATCGCTATCTGCAATTGGCAGAGCGTCTTCAGGATGCATTGGAATTTATGGCGGTGTGCGGGGTTAACTCCAGCAACACCCCGGCGATTCGTGAAACCACGCTTTACACCTCACACGAAGCATTGCTGCTGAACTACGAGCAGGCGCTGACGCGCACCGACAGTCTCACCGGAAAATGGTACGACTGCTCCGCCCATATGCTGTGGATCGGTGAGCGGACTCGCCAACTGGATGCCGCGCATGTGGAGTTCCTGGCGGGTGTGTGGAACCCCATTGGGGTGAAAGTCGGTCCGAATATGGATACCGATGAATTGATCCGTTTGATCGACCGCCTGAACCCCAATAATGAACCAGGCCGGTTGACCCTGATTACCCGCATGGGCGCGAATACCCTTGCGGACAAACTGCCTGCGCTTGTGCGTGCGGTGGAAAGGGAGGGGCGCTCCGTTGTATGGAGTACCGACCCTATGCATGGGAATACGGAAAAAGCCTCCAGTGGCTATAAGACCCGTAACTTTGACAATATTCTGCGGGAAATTCGTGACTTTTTCGCCGTACACCGCGCAGAGGGCACCCACCCGGGCGGAATACACCTGGAAATGACCGGGCAGCACGTTACCGAGTGCACGGGCGGTGCCTGGAAAATTTCTGAAGCGGATCTCGCCAGCTGTTATCAGACCCAGTGTGATCCAAGACTGAATGCTGATCAGGTGTTGGAACTTGCATTCTGCATTTCAGAACTGCTTCGCGATGGGCGAAATGGAAAAACCTAATTGCTCCAGAGGTTAGTCACCGGCTTACGTTTGCTTTGCAATTGGTTGAAAAAGGGGAGGGGGGCTCATGCAGCTGTATATTGGTAATAAAAATTATTCTTCATGGTCGTTGCGCCCGTGGTTGCTGGCCACCGAATTAAACATCCCTTTTGAAGAAATACTTGTGCCGTTTGATGAGGGCGGCAGTTGGGACAAGTTTCGCGCTTTCTCACCCACGGGCCTGGTGCCATGTTTGGTTGATGGCGAAGCCACTGTCTGGGATTCTCTGGCGATTGCAGAGTATCTCTACGAAGCCTATCCAGCAGTATGGCCAGCCGATAAAGTGGCACGCGCCTGGGCGCGTTGCGCCGCAGCCGAGATGCATGCAGGCTTTTTCGCGCTGCGTAACCAGTGCAGTATGAACTGTGGTGTCACCGTATCGATGCATCAGGTGGATGCGGGACTCGAGAAGGATCTTGCGCGGTTAGAGGAGCTGTGGGAGCAGGGGCTGGACCGTTTTGGTGGTCCTTTCCTGGCAGGGGATAGCTTCACAGCGGTCGATGCGTTCTTTGCCCCCGTGGTATTCCGTTTGTATGGCTATCAATTGTCACTGGGCGATAAGGCGATGGCTTACGCCGAGCACATTCGCGCGCTGCCCGGAATGCAAACCTGGTACGAGGAGGCGCTCAAGGAGCCCTGGCGCGAAGTTGCCCACGATCAGGAGCTTGTGGCCGTTGGCGCTATCGTCGAGGATCGTCGCCAATAAACGCAGCCTTCTAGCTAAATAACCGCTCTCTAAATAACCGCTCTTCGGCAGGTACTTTTCTTGCGGCGGGTCACTTCCTGTGACCCGCTCATCCCGCCTCTCTATTCTGTATTTCTATTCTGCGTCTTTATTTCGTGCCTCTAATGAGCTGTTAGTCGCTGTTTACGGTTCTGTTCTATCGTTTTCGCAGGTAAAAAGAATCCACGTAATAAGTCGTTATCAATTGATATGATTAGTTTTGCCCCACAGAAATGTCCGATTTGTTAGTCAAGAGCAGAGGAGAGTGCTGCTGTGGTCGCATTTTGGCGTGAATAGTTGGGGCTTTGTGGTCGAATCCTAGATGCTTCTATTGCAGGGGGGTAGACTTGGGTGATAACGAGAGCATTAGTCCGATATCCAAAATAGTAACTATAACGAGGTCCGTTTTCGATGCGTCAAACATTGATCGCCCTATCTATTTCCGCAGCAATGGTTGCAGTCACAGGTTGCAGCAAGGAGTCCGAACCGGTGGCGAAGTCACCCGCAGCTGAACAGGTGTCCGAGTCCGTAGCCGCAACTGCGCCGGTCGATAACGTACTGTTGGCCGAATGGTCGGGTCCTTTTGGTGGGGTACCTGCGTTTGATGCGATGGATATAGGCGCGTTGAAGCCAGCGCTCGAATTCGGCATGGCCGAAAACCTGGCTGAGATCGATAAGATTGCCAATTACCCGGAAGCCCCGACGTTTGTAAATACCATTGCGGAAATGGAGCGTAGCGGTAAATCACTGAGCCGTGTATTTACCTATTGGGGAATTTGGAGCGGTAACATGTCATCGCCAGAGTTCCGTGCGGTGCAGGCCGAGATGGCACCAAAGCTCGCGGCGTTTAGCTCCAAAATTATTCAAAACGACAAGCTGTTCCAGCGTGTAAAGGCAGTGTATGACGCGCGCAACGATGCGGACCTCACCGCCGAGCAAATTCGCGTTGTCGAACTGACTTATGACGAGTTTGCCACCAACGGTGCAACCTTGAGTGGTGAAGCTAAAGAGCGCTACGCGGCAATCAATAACCGCCTTGCCGAGCTGCACACCAGCTTCGCAAACAATGTGCTTGCCGATGAAGAGGGTTACGACCTTTTCCTGTCCGAAGATCAACTCGCTGGTTTGCCGGAATCTTTCGTCAAGGCAGCCGCTGCTCTGGCTACTGAGAAGGGCCAAGCAGGCAAATATGCGATTACCAATACCCGTTCTTCCATGGACCCTTTCCTGACGTACTCCACCAATCGTGAGTTGCGCGAAAAGGTTTGGAGTAACTATTACAGCCGTGGCGATAACGGAGACGAGCACGACAATAATGCGATCATTGCAGAAATTCTGCAGCTGCGTGATGAGCGCGTCGCATTGCTCGGATTTGATAATTACGCCGCGTGGCGTTTGCAGAACCGTATGGCGAAAACCCCCCAGCGTGCGATCGCACTGATGGAAGCGGTGTGGCCAGCCGCGGTAGCCCGCGTCCATGAAGAAGTGGCGGACATGCAGGCCGTGGCGAATGCTGAGAACGCCGGCATCGAGATCGCCCCATGGGATTATCGCTTCTACGCCGAGAAAGTGCGCAAGGCGAAATATGACCTTAATTCGGACGAGGTTAAGCAGTATCTGCAGCTCGACAACCTGCGTGAAGGCATGTTCTACGTTGCTGGCGAATTGTTTAATTTCATATTCTCCCCGGTGAAAGAGGGCAGTGTTCCGGTATTCCATGAAGACGTGAAGGTCTGGGAAGTTACTGATAAGACCTCTGGCGAGCACATCGGTCTCTGGTATCTGGATCCGTTTGCCCGCTCCGGTAAGCGCTCTGGTGCCTGGGCGAGCATGTATCGCGACCATACTACCTTTGACGGTAAAGAAACCGTTCTCGCATCGAACAACTCTAACTTTATTAAAGGCGCACCCGGTGAGCCTGTACTGGTGAGTTGGGATGATGCGGAGACTTTCTTCCACGAGTTCGGCCACGCGCTGCACTTCCTCGCTTCTAACGTTTCCTATCCGACGCTGAACGGCGGTGTGCGTGATTACACTGAATTTCAGTCTCAGTTGCTGGAGCGTTGGTTGAGCACCGACCCGATCATCGATAACTATCTGGTGCACTATAAAACCGGCGAATCCATTCCGGCGGATCTGGTTGCGAAGATCAAGCAGGCGGCGACCTTCAATCAGGGCTTTGCCACCACCGAGTACCTGGCTTCTGCGCTGGTTGATATCAAACTGCACACCACTGACCCGACCGGTATCGATCCGGACAAGTTCGAGCGTGAAACCCTGAACGCGCTGGGAATGCCCTCTGAGCTGGTAATGCGTCACCGCACTCCGCACTTTGGCCATATTTTCTCCGGTGAAGGCTATTCTGCGGGTTACTACGGTTACATGTGGGCCGACGTTCTGACATCAGATGCGTCTGAGGCATTTGCCGAGGCAGAGGGCGGTTTCTATGACAAAGAAGTGGCTGCCAAACTGGTGAAGTATCTGTTTGCGCCGCGCAACGCGATCGACCCGGCCGAGGCGTATCGCCTGTTCCGTGGTCGTGATGCGGGTATCGAGCCGCTCATGCGTGATCGCGGTTTCCCGTTGCCTGGTGAGAAATCCGAGGAAACGGCAGCAGCGGGCGAATAGTCCTAAGCCGCAGTAAATCAAAAAAGGCCGCGATGTGATGAGCATCGCGGCCTTTTTTTGTTTGGGATTTGGCGCTTGGGTGCGTCGACTTGTGGGGAGTCTTCACATCGCCATGTCGCTACTTTTCCAGCAGCTGATCCAGAGGCAGCTCGGTGCGGTAACGCACCTGCTTGAGCGAGAAGCTGCTCTTGATGTGGTCGATACCCGGTAGTTCGGTCAGTTTTTTGTCGAGGAACTCTTGGTAGGCGTGCAAGTTCGGCACTACCACGCGTAGTAGGTAATCGAAATCACCCGTCATCAGGTAGCACTCCATTACCTCGGGCCACTGGCCAATGGTCGATTCAAAGTGCTGCAGCTCTTTCTTTACCTGATGGTTCAGTGTGACTTGGATAAACACGCTCACCGGCAGGCCTACCTTGTCTGGTTCCAGCAGTGTCACTGCGCGCTTGATAAAGCCTTGCTCGTGCAGGTTCTTTACCCGGCGGGAGCAGGGGGAGGGTGAGAGGCATACTTTTTCTGCCAGCTCGATATTCGGGATGGTGGCGTCTTCCTGGAGAATTTCCAGAATGTGCTTATCGATGGCGTCCAGTAAATAGGCCATTGTGGTACCTGACTGATTATCTGGGGTCAAAGGACCTAATTATTGCAGAAAACGGATGCCATGTGGTGATTTATGCTCGTCTGGGCGTGCTTTGTTGGTGATTTTGGTATGACCTGCCTCTGCTGCCGGTGATAGTTTACGAAAAACAATAAACGACGCAGATGACCCGAATTTGGGCCCGCGTCGCGGTCAATGTAGCCGACAGTACGAGAGAAGGTACCCCCACGATGGCGATGGTTGAGAGCGATCTGGAACTGGGTTTTGATAGCGAATATTCGCTCAAAGCCGCATTTACCCGTGATAGCGGGCGTGTGTTTCTGACCGGTATTGATGCCCTGGTGCGCTTGCCACTGATGCAAAAGCGCCTGGATGAGCAAGCCGGCCTGAATACGGCAGGATTTATTTCTGGCTACCGGGGGTCTCCTCTGGGCGGTTACGACCAGTCCCTCTGGCGCCACAAGAAGCTACTGGCGGGACGGGATATCCATTTCGAGCCAGGTATCAACGAAGACCTCGGTGCCACCAACATCTGGGGTACCCAGTTGCTGGATCACTATCGCCAGAAGGCCACCCGCGATGGTGTCTTCTCGATTTGGTATGGCAAAGGGCACGGTGTCGACCGTAGTGCCGACGTATTCCGCCAGGCAAATATTCAAGGGACCTCCCGACACGGCGGTGTTCTGGCCCTGTGTGGCGATGATCACACCGCCGAGTCCTCGATGTTCTCCCACAACACCGACCAGATTTTTGAGTCGGTAATGATGCCGTTGCTGTTCCCGGCGACGATTGATGAATACCTCACGCTGGGGCTCGCGGGCATTGCACTTTCCCGTTTTTCCGGCCTTTGGGTTGGGTTCAAAACGATTACCGAGACGGTAGAGTCTGGTGCTTCCATTATGGTGCCGTCGCTGCCCGCTTTTGCCGCGCCCGAAGGTTTCCCCATTCCGGCACACGGTCTGAATTATGACCCGCATCTGAACTGGCCGGCGGAACGCATGGAATACGAGCGCCGCATGCTGGAGGAGCGGCTGCCGGCGGCACAGGCTTTCGCCTACGCCAATGGTTTGGATAAGAATCTGATCGAGGCGCCCAAAAAGCGCATCGGCATTGTCACTGTTGGTAAGGCCCACGGTGACCTTTTGGAAGCGCTCAAGCTGTTGAACCTCAGTGAGCAGGATCTGCTCGATGCGGGAATCTCCATTCGCAAGATTGCCATGACATGGCCACTTGAGCCGCGCGGCATGAGTGAATTTGCGGAAGGTATGGAACGTATTCTGGTGGTGGAAGAGAAGCGTCCGCTGGTAGAGGATCAGATCAAGAACCTGTTTTATGCCTGGGAGGATGCGCGGCGTCCCAAAGTAGTGGGTAAGAAAGACCTGCAAGGCAACGACCTGTTGCCAGCGATCTGGGGCTTTGGCCCCGACCAGGTAGCGAAGGCAATCACACGTTGGTTGGCGGATACCGAACTGGCCGAAAAACTGATTCCCCTTGCGGAAAAAATTGGCGCTTCCACACCGTGCAAAGTGGGTGGCTTACTGGCCCGTGAGCCGATTTTCTGTGCGGGCTGCCCACATAATTCCTCGACCAAACTTCCGGAAGGAAGCACGGGTAGTGCCGGTATTGGCTGCCACATTATGGCCCTCGGCAAGGGACTGCGTACCGACACCTATTCCCATATGGGTGGCGAAGGTGCGCACTGGGTGGGGCTGCATCGCTTTTCCAGCGACAAGCATATTTTCCAGAATATGGGCGACGGTACCTATAACCACTCTGGACTGCTGGCCATTCGTCAGGCGGTGGCAAGCAAAATCAATATTACCTACAAAATATTGCTGAACGACGCGGTTGCGATGACCGGCGGGCAGCCCACTGATGCAGAGGTTACGGTGCCCACGCTCTCCCGCCAGTTGTTGGCAGAAGGGGTAGGGCGCGTGTGCCTGGTCAGTGAAAACCCGCAGCACTGGCGCACGCATAATGACCAAATACCCCAAGGTCTCGAAATCTTTCACCGTGACGAACTCGACGCGGTCCAGCGCATACTGCGCGAAACCCCCGGGGTTACCGCAATTATTTATGAGCAGGTATGTGCGGCGGAGAAGCGACGCCGGCGTAAGAAAGGCCAGATGGATGATCCTGCACGCCGCCTTCTGATCAATCACCGCGTGTGCGAGGGCTGTGGGGACTGCAGTGTACAGTCCAGCTGTATCGCGGTAGAGCCTTTAGAAACGCCGTTTGGCCGCAAGCGTCAGGTCAATCAGTCGAGCTGTAACAAAGATATGCGCTGCGCGGATGGTTTTTGCCCGAGCTTTGTCAGTGTCGAAGGCGGTGAGTTGAAGAAGCCCGAGTTGACCACATTGGCCGAAGCGATCGACGCAGCCAGTGCAAATTTGCAAGCCGCACCTGCTCCGAAACTGGTGCAGCCACTGAACATACTAGTCGCCGGTATCGGTGGCAGTGGAGTGCTTACCGTAGCCGCACTGCTGGGAATGGCGGCACATCTGGAAGATAAAGGTAGTACTACCCTTTACTTTACCGGGCTCTCGCAGAAAAACGGCGCTGTTGTGGCGCATGTAAAAGTTGCGGGTGCGCCGGAAGAAATCACCACCGCGCGAATTCGCGACGGTGCCGCCGACCTGCTGTTGGGCTGTGACATGGTCACTGCTGCTGGGCAGCGCACCAAGTTTGCTAACGGTTCAATCAAAGCACTGGTAAATACCGCAGAAATTCCGGTTGCGGCATTTGTACGTAACAATGAACTCGCTTTCCCGGCCGATGCCACTACCGACAGCATTCGCTCCGCTGCGGGCGAATACTTTGCCTTTGATGCGAATCGCTACGCTGAAGCGCTGTTTGGCGACGCCGTTGCTGCGAACCTGATGATGCTGGGCTACGCCTGCCAGAAAGGTTTGTTGCCGGTTGGTCGCGCTGCGCTGGAACAGGCCGTGACGCTCAATGGCGTGGCGGTGGAGAACAATCTTCGCGCTTTCCGCGCGGGCCGTTTGCTCGCGGAAAATCCGGCCGCCATTGAGCAGTTGTTGGTACCGGAGCAGGCAGTGAAAGTCGTCGAACCAATGGAAACCACCCAGCAGCTGGTTGCCCGCTTGGCGGGAGAATTGGCCGAGTACCAAAACGCGGCTTACGCTCGCAAGTATTCCTCCGCAATCGAAGCGTTGCATAGCGCCGAATCACGCATGGGTGGCAGCGACTTTCCGGTTACCGAAGCGGCAGCGCATAGTCTGTACAAGGCCATGGCCTACAAAGATGAATATGAAGTGGCCCGCCTCTATAGCAGCGACACTTTCAAACAGCAGCTCGAAAATACATTTAGTGGCGATTACAAACTGAAGTTCCTGATGGCGCCGCCACTACTGGCGCGGCCTGATTCAAGCGGGCGGATTCGCAAGATTGCCTTGGGTTCATGGATGACCCGTGTGCTGCCACTGTTGGCCAAGGGTAAATTATTGCGCGGTACGACGCTGGATATATTTGGTTATACCGCGGAGCGTCGCGGCGAGCGCCGCTGGGCGCGAGAAGTCCGCGATACCGTACTTGCCGTTGCTGGAAACCTGTCGGTGGCGAATATCGATCAGGCGCGGGAATTGATGTCGTTGCCGCAAGATGTGCGCGGTTACGGCCACGTGCGGGCCCAGAAGATGGATCAACTCAGTGAGCGTTGGCGCCAGTTAAAATCACATTTCAGCGCGGGCAAGGCCGGTGCGCGCGCGCCGGGTATGCTCACATCTGAGCGCTGATTCAATTCAGTGTGCTTAACGCAAAACGCCCGGCTAAAGCCGGGCGTTTTGCGTTGTAGAGCCTGCCTGATGTGCCTGTTGTTTATTGAGGCTTCAGAGACAGGAATGGATTCATCATTCTGCCCAGAAGTCCGGTCAGCGCTACCGGGGCTTCGACAACCGACAGACACAGGCACTCCTGATCTTGGGTCGCGGTCGGGCGGTGCACTTGGCCTGGCTCGCGCACCAGGAAATCGCCGGTGGAATACACGCCTTCGCCATCAGAAAAACTACCATACAGAACCAGAGTGATTTCTTTGCCGCGGTGATCATGCTCCGCCACCTTGCTGCCGGGAGCAATGCGATGAAACGATACTTCCAATTCATTCTGACCGGTTTTCAAACGGGCTTCCTTCAGGCCTTTGGAGAGGCGGCGCCACTTGAGAACTGGGTTCTGGGCCAGCAATTTCTTGACCACTGGCGGTACCGCGGAGAAAGCCGGGTCCCGAGAAGTGCGTTCTCTGACGGCTTTGGCAGGTGCCGCCGGCTCCTCATGCTCTTCGTTATCGCGCGCTTCGATGCGCTGCATAAGATCGCCAAAGATCGCGCTATCTTCACGCTCCACAGACGCGACGGGTGCGGATCCTGAGAGCAGGTTGCCGCCCACGTTGTTGAGCATTTTCATTTGCGCTGCGCACTGCGGGCAAAAATGAATATGCGCCGAAACCGCCAGGCTCTGTGCCCAGCTTAGGCTGCCGCTGGCATACTCAAGCAGCATGTTGTTGTCGGGATGGTAATGAATCATGGTGCCTTACCTGACAAGTGTGCTTTGAAGTTTTTTCAGGGCCAGCCGCACACGCGACTTCACGGTGCCAAGGGGTAGCCCCAACTCTTCTGATATTTCGCTGTGGGATTTACCTTCCACATAGGCCTTTTCGATCACATGGCTCTGTTCCGGGGGCAAGCTATGAAGGCCCTGCGCGATCGCACTTTGATTGCGCGATTGCTGCAAGAACACCAGGGGTTGCTCATCCTGACTATCGTCCCAGATGTCTTCCACACTTAGGCTCTCGTCGGTTACCGGCTGACGGCTGTTACGCCTCAGTGCATCGATACGACAGTTCCGCATGATGGTGAAAACCCAAGTACTGGCAGACGCCTTGTCGGGGTTGAACGTGGGTGCCTTGGTCCACACACGGAACATGACTTCCTGAATCAGCTCATCGGCGGCCTCAGGAGCCGAGCTCTGACCTCCGCGGCTGAACTGAAAGCCTCGAATGAGGGGCGCGAAGTGGCTGAACAGCTGCTCAAACGAGGCTCGGTCACGTTCACGACCGACGCGAACCAGCAAATTGCTCCATTCGTCGTCCCTGGTTTTCTCAGATGCCTGCACTGTAGCGGCACTCCCCCGGTTGATGTATTTCACGGCCATGATAGCGAAACCTGACTCCATATTCTGCGAAATAGCAGTTTCCTTGGTCTTGCTACGCTGCCGGTCCGGCTCTGGATCACCTAAAAGAAGAATTTCCTGCCAATCATGGACTGTTGTGCAGTAATCCGAACCGTGGAAACACGCGTAAAAAGAAGAAGTTACTTGTTGATGACGTAATTTGACACAGGAGCAAGGCGAAAATGACAGCCGCAATTGAGCGTCTCAAATCGCTGTACTCAGATTTTTTGGCTGCTGATCCCGCTGGGATCGCCAGTGTGTATGCGCAAGATGTCGTGTTTAAAGATCCCGTACACGAGGTGCGCGGGCTGGAAGCCATGCAGAAATACTTTGCCGGGGTCTCTCAGAATCTGCAGGAGTGCCGATTCCAGTTCGATTTTGCTGTGCAGCAACAGGGCAGGGGTACATTGTGGTGGACTATGTATTTCCGCCACCCTCGCCTGAGTGGCGGAAAGTTACTGCAACTACGTGGAGCGAGTCTGGTGGAAATCGATGAAGCCAATGATCGAGTCGTGAGTCATGAGGATGTCTACGATCTCGGTGGCATGGTGTATGAGCATGTGCCGCTGCTCGGTAGCGTTATACGCGGTGTTAAGCGGCGGCTCGCAGAGAATGGGAATGCATCATGAGTGAGTCCCAAGAGTGGTGTTCAAAACTTAATATTTGGGTGACAGGCGCTGGCTCGGGTATTGGTGCCGCATTAGTCCGGCTCCTCGTAGAAGAGGGCCACTATGTCATTATCAGCGGACGCCGTCGTGAGCCGTTATTGACGCTCCAGAAAGCTGCACCCAAACGCATCCGAGTACTTGCCTGTGATGTGGGGCAAGATGATTCGATTGCTGAAGCGGGTGCAACTTTACGGGAAATCACCGATCAGCTCGACATGGTAATAGCCTGTGCGGGTACCTGTGAGTACGACGATGGGTTAACCTTGGACATTAAAAGCTACCGCCGCGTATTTGATGCAAACTTTTTTGGCGTGGTAAATACGCTGAGAGAATCATTGCCGTTATTGAGCAATAGCCGTAAGCCGGTATTTGTTGCGGTAAGCAGTCTTTCCTCTGTCGTAGGGTTTCCGAGAGCGGAAGCCTATGGTGCATCAAAAGCGGCTGTCGATTATTTTATGCAGGCGTTGCGCGCGGATACCGCTAATGTCTGTTTGCGCACCGTGCTGGTGCGCCCTGGGTTTATCGACACTCCGCTCACGCAAGAGAACGACTTTGACATGCCGTTCTTAATGACCGCAGAACAAGCGGCAAAACGTATTTTGATCGGCCTGAAGAGTAATGCTTCGGTGATCGACTTCCCGAAAAGGCTGAGCTGGCCGTTGAGACTTCTGGGAACATTATCCCCGGTCTGGTTCAATCTGATCGCACCCCGCATGACAAGAATTCGAACGTTGAGGAAGGTGTAATGCGTATTGCAATTGTTGGTAGTGGTATCTCTGGGCTTACATCCGCCTATTTGCTCAATCAGAAGCATGACATTTCCCTGTTCGAGGCGGATTCCCGGCTAGGAGGGCATACGGCGACAATCGATGTGGAAGAGGGCGACAAAACCATTCCCATCGACACCGGATTCATCGTATTTAACGACTGGACCTATCCGAATTTCATCAAGCTGATGTCGCAACTGGGTGTTGAGAATCAACCCACGGATATGGGATTTAGCGTATCCGCCTTGGGAACTGGTCCGAATGGAGCTGGTGAATTTGTTAAAGACTTTGAGTACGCGGGTAACAACCTGAATTCCCTGTTCGCCCAGCGCCGAAACCTGTTGGATGGTGGGCATTGGCGGATGCTGCGAGATATCGTGCGCTTCAATCGGGATGCGGTCACAGACTGGAAGCGCGGCGAACTCAGTGAAGCAACCACTCTGGGCACATATTTGGATACCAATGGCTACTCTGCTGAATTTGCATCGCGGTATCTGGTGCCTATGGGGTCCGCCATCTGGTCCGCCAGTATGTCACGGATGCTGGATTTTTCTGTCGACTTTTTTGTGCGGTTTTTCTACAACCACGGTTTGCTGAATGTTTTTAACCGGCCGCAGTGGCGAGTGATTCGCGGTGGTTCCAAATCCTATATCGCACCGTTGATCGAATCCTTCAAGGATCGCATTCATTTGAGCAGTCCCGTACAGCGTGTTACCCGAGTTGACCAGCATGTACAGCTGGAGTACTTAAATGCGGCGGGCGAAAAGCGCACGCAGGAGTTTGATCAGGTGATTTTCGCCTGCCACTCGGACCAGGCGCTTAGCATTCTGGGCGATGCTTCCACACCGGAACGCGAGATACTGGGGCATATTCCTTACGAAAAGAATTCGGTAGTGCTGCATACCGATACCAGCCTGCTTCCTAAACGACAGTCCGCTTGGGCGAGCTGGAATTATCGTTTGCAGGGTGATGATGCTGCCTTGCCCGCGTTAACCTACAACATGAATATTTTGCAGCGTTTGGAGACCAGTAAGACCTACTGTGTCACTCTGAATGCAACCCACCTGATTGATCAGAGCAAGATTATTGGTGAGTACGAATATGAACACCCACAGTTTTCCGTGAATGGAAACAGTGCCCAGGCGCGCTGGGGGGAAATCAACGGTGTGAATCGTACTTGGTTTTGTGGCGCTTACTGGGCCAATGGTTTCCATGAAGACGGTGTTGTAAGTGCTGTCCGTGTCGCGAAGGCACTGGGAGTCGATTTTTAATGCGTAGTGGTATCTACTCTGGTTGGATACAACATCGACGCTATGCGCCGAGAGAGCATCGGTTTCGTTACCGAGGCTTTATGATGTTTGCGTTTCTCGATGAACTTCCCGAGATACTTGCGCAGACACGATTGTGGTCGCGCTCAAAACTGGCCCCGGCGCGGTTCTGCCGAGAAGATTTTTTCGGTGACCCGGAAGTGAGTCTAGATGAGGCTGTCAGGGCGAGGGTTGCAGAAGAGCTGGGGGAGCGCCCGCAAGGCCCCATCGCATTTCTCGCGAACTGGCGTTACCTCGGCTACAACATGAATCCCATCAGTATCTACTACTGTTTTGACCGGTCTGGTGAACAGGTCGAGTCGCTGCTGGTTGACGTGCACAATACGCCGTGGAATGAACGGCACGGATATGTTTTGCCGGTATCCGGAGGGCGTGTACAGAAAGCGGTATTCGATAAAACGCTTCATGTGTCCCCGTTTATGCCCTCTAATCAAGCGTACCACTGGCGGAGCACCACGCCCGGCAGACACCTGACGGTGAGTATCCGCTCTGTCCAAGACGGAGAGTGTGTATTCGATGCGTGTATGGCTTTAGAACGGGAAGAAATTTCCGCGTCATCGCTGATTCGGAAATTGATCCAGTATCCCTTGTTTACCGTAAAGGTCATTAGCGCCATATACTGGGAAGCACTCAAGTTGTTTATTAAGAGGGTGCCTTTGTATTCGCATCCACAGACCTGAAATTTTCTTCACCAAATTAAGAATCAAAGCCTCCGGGAGAATTTTCGATCATGAGTTTGATGCACAAGAACGTCGCAAAAGCCATTCAGCCAGCGGTAGCTGCGGATGAGGCTCAATCATTGACGAATGAATCTCCTGTGCCTGTGCAAGGTCAGCCAAATATCAGTTTGGTCAGCAACGACAATACGCATTCTCAAGTGGCTGGTGAAGCGGGAGCAGGTCAGCAAGTAACAGCTCTAAATTGGTTTGAGCGTCTCGCACGCAAGCTGGTATTGGGGAAACTCTCTGCAATCAGTATCGGCACTCTCTATGTTCACGAAGTCTACGGTGAACATAAGATTTTCCAGTACGGTCAAACACCGGGATTCTCGGATATCGAAGCACACCTGCATGTTCGCTCTCCGGCCACCTACACCCAAGTGTTGATGAACGGCACCATCGGCTCCGGCGAAGCCTATATGGAAGGGGATTGGCACTCTCCGGATCTGGTGCAGGTCATACGTCTCATGGTTGCCAACCAGGAATTGCTGCAAAATCTGGATTCCCGTTGGGGCTTCCTGCAAAAAGCGGCGCTGCGTGTGTTGCATCGGCTAAATGCGAACTCGATCAACGGTTCCAAGAAGAACATTTCTGCCCACTATGACCTGGGTAATGACTTCTTTGGTCTATTCCTCGATCCCACCATGCTGTATTCCAGTGCAGTGTTCCCGTCCGAAGGCGCCAGTCTCGCAGAGGCCTCTGAATTTAAAATGGCTCGGATTTGCCGCAAGCTGCAGCTGAAACCGACGGACCATTTGCTGGAAATTGGTACCGGCTGGGGTGGCATGGCCGTTTATGCCGCGAAGCATTACGGTTGTCAGGTCACCACAACCACTATCTCCCGCGAACAGTATGAGCACGCCAAAGCCTGGGTGGAGCGGGAAGGCTTGCAGAATCGTGTAACACTGTTGCTCAAAGACTACCGTGAGCTCGAGGGGCAATTCGACAAGATTGTCTCCATCGAAATGATTGAGGCGGTAGGGCACGAGTACTACGCGACTTTCTTTGGTCGCTGCAGCGAGCTGCTCAAGGACGACGGCATTATGGTGATGCAGGCGATCACCATTCAGGATCAGCGGTTTGATGCCTACAAAAACAGCGTCGACTTCATTCAGCGCTATATCTTCCCGGGCGGCTGTCTGCCATCGAATCAGGTGGTGGCCAAGCACATCGCCGAAGATACCGATATGCAGATCGTAGGTCTCGACGATATTACCTTTGATTACGCCAAGACTCTGGCGTCCTGGCGTACCGCATTCTTTGAACACATTGATGAAATTCGTGCGCAGGGGTTCGATCAGCGCTTTATCAATATGTGGGATTTCTACCTGTGCTATTGTGAGGGCGGCTTCCTGGAGCGTGTAATCAGCACTGCGCAGTTTACCTTCGCTAAACCGCGCTGCCGTAAGCTTCCGCCGTTACACTGATGTCCATTCCATTGGTTCAGCAGGCTGACAGTACGCCAGTTCCGTTTTGGAAAATGCTGGTCAGTGGTTTGATCTTCGAGGGAATCTGGCTTCTATGTGTGCTGGATCCCTCAACACTTCTTGTGGTGGGTTTAACACTGGTGAACCTTGTGGTTCACCTTTTCCTGTTTCATAGCACTGCTCTCTGTGACAGCGTCCCACCATCCAAATCTCGCTCACTGTTGTGGCTCATTGCCATCGCTGCCGCCGGTATCGCCATGGACGCGATACTGTTCCGCACCGGGCTATTCAGCGTTGACCCGTCGCCGACAATCGTGCCGCTGTGGCTGGCCTGCCTGTGGTTGAACTTCGCCCTTGCGGTCCGCTACGCCTTTGTTTTTTTACATGGAAGGATGTGGCTGTCTGCCGTGTTTGGATTTTTTGGCGGGCCACTCAGTTACTTGATTGGTGCAAAAATTGGTGGTGAGGTCGCACTGGCGACACCTCTCTGGTTGACGTTGTCGGTACTGGGAATCTTGTGGTGCATCTTTTTGCCGCTGATTATTCGTTTGTTACGTGTCACTGAGCGACCTACAACCTCAAATGCACTGTAGTACCTGAACTTTTCCATATGGAGTTGAAGGATAAGCTTCATGATTGCTTCCATATTCGTGTTATCTCTCTCTGTTACCGGCTGCAGTGCTCCGCAAGCAGTGCTGGCTGAAGCCAAAGTTGTTGGCCGTGCAACGCTGCCCGGGAGCGAGCAAGTTCAGTATTGCGAGTACTTTCTGCCCGGGGAGGAAAACTGGCGAGTTCTTTACTTCTCTCCGAGTGGCCGAAAAATCGCTGAGAAGCGCGTAGAGTCGCCGGGCGGGCAGGGGAGCTTACCTGTGTCATCACGCCCCAATGTGGTCCAGGAGGACTTTCGTTTCGGTGAACTTCGCGAGGCAGTGCAGCAGCAGAACCAGTGGTTGCTGCGGTATCGGCCCAAGCAGGATGCGACACTAGAGGAGAAACGTGTTCCGGCGGTCAAGGTGGATGTGGTTGACGCCGGGTTCGATGCTTTTGTACGCAGCAATTATTCGGCGCTTGCCCAGGGCCAAACATTCGATTTTGGTTTTGCATCCCCCTTGCATGGCCGTGTAATCACATTGCGCGCGCGCCGGGCTCCATGCGTTTCTAGCGGGCCAGATCTTTGTATCGATGTGGAGTTGTCCAGTGGCTTCCTGCGTTGGCTCGCCGGCGGTAAAATCTACCTGGAGTATGGGGCGCCCACCGCCAGTGGGCAGGTAGCAGAGCCTCCACGCCTGCTGCGTTTTAGCGGTACTGTGAACCTGTTGAACGACTCCGGAAAATCCCAGAACCTCGATATCCGCTATTTCTACCCGTAAGTTTTCGCGTTACTTAAGGCGAGTAATAGGCCTTTATTCCCATGTAAGTCTCTCACTTTGGCTATAAGAGTAATACCAGATATAGCGAACCATCCTGACGCGTATTCCCACCATCGTCTAAACCTAAGAGGACAAAGGCGACAACATGTGGTGAGGTGCGCCAATGAAGATTCAACTAGTGTTCGGTGTGATGCTTACGGCGACAACTGTCCTGGGGTGTGCCACCCAGCAGGAACAGGTATACGGTGCCGGTAATATCGTCATCGACACCCAGGGCGTGAATATGCGCCAGTACCAGCTCGACCTGGCAGATTGCAAGACGCTTTCGATGGCCGCACGCAACGATGCGGGTCGACGCGGCTTCTCGCGCGCTGCAGGCGGTGCATTACTCGGTGGTGCACTGGGTGCGATCATCGGCGACAGCAGTAGTGCTGCTGCCGCAGCGGCAGGGGCCGGTGCCATCGTCGGCGGCGTCAGCGGTGTCGGCAGTGCCCACGCGGAAGAGGGCTACATTGCCCGAAACTGCCTACGCGGTCGCGGCTACCGGGTATTGAACTGAGTTTCTAAAACCAACTCCTATTCGGCACTCACAGGACTTGGCTTGCGCCGGGGGATTTATCCTCCGGCTTTTTTGGTTTTGCATATTTGGTTTTACATATTTGGTTTTATATAGACAAAAAAGCCCGCACGTTTCCGTGCGGGCTTCATCAAGTGTGTGAGCGACTAAGGATTAAGGTGCTGCGTAGGGCACTTCAATCTTGGACTTGCCATTGGGGTTGGCAATATCCATATCGCACGGCTCAGTCAGGTCGTTGGCAAATCCGGTAACCTCTTCCAGCATTTCCTGGAAGGTAATAATCCGGGTTGTATTGCCGTCGGTACCGACAGCGGCAATGTTCGCAAGTTTGGTACGACCTTTACCATCGTGGCCATTGGGTACACAAATTTGCGGATGGTCGAACTTGCCTTCCTGGTAGGCAGCGCCCCAGTCGGTCAAGCCTGTTTCCATCATTTCCACCATCGCTGCTTCACGGTCTGCGCCTACATCCACAATACGCAATCCGGCGTCCAGATTGTGCAGGTTGAGGTTGGCAACACCGAAGCGCTTGTCATCGCTGAGGTCGAAGTCCACAACAGTTTTGTAGAACTCCAACACCTGACGCAGGTTCATTTTCGATCCATTGTGCATAAATGGACCAGTGAACTTGGTCATGCGAATGGTAGGCGTCTTGAAGAAGCCATTGCGCAATACCAGGTCGTCGCTGGGTACTGTCGGGTCGCACACCACCGCGCCCATATCTGGGTCACAAGCCAGATTCATGGCGAACGGCTTGGCGGTCAGGTTACCTGGCGCAGTTGGAATCTGCACACCGCCAACACCAACACCGGCTTGCAGGCTGTCTGCAATTTTTTGCAGTACGGCTTTGGTTTCCGGGCTGTCGTACGGTGCCGGTAAGTCGCCTGGCAGCATGCCCATCAGCTGTGCCAGCTTAGCCTTTGACAGAGGAATCACACCGCCATTGGTGGTGGTGATGTTGTCGCCAACACTCAGGTCTTCACCGGTGGGGCGAATCGCGATGTTGTAGAAGCCTGCGTCATATACACCCTGATTTTCAAAGGTGTTCATGCGCTCCAGGATTGCGGGCGGTTCTTCACCGGGAGGCAGCGGCTCGACACCGAAGCCGGTAGTACCACTGATGGTTGCACCGGTAAATTCAGCGGATGCATGGCACTCGGCACAGTCGGTCGCACCAGCCTGGAAGCGTCCCATACCCTCGTCGATATTCGCAATGGTGGCAGCCGCAGCTTCGCACACACGAGAATCGTAGGGTGGGGCACAGCCACCAATAGGCTCACCGGCTAGCAGTGTGCCACTTTCTGGCTGGTTAGGCGCGTTGGGGGCTTCAGAGCCGGTCTCGGCTTTCGGATGAATAAACTCGGCGAACTTCAGTGCACATGAATCATATGCAGCGGTGGCTTCCACTTCCGTTGAAGACGGTGGCAGCATAATCGAGCAGTCTTCAAAGGAAACGCCGTCGCCATCAGGCTGCAGACCGGTCCAGTCCATGACGATCATGAAGCGGCCATTAATCATTTGGAAGCTACGCGACGGCGTGCCAGCCGGTGGGCGGCTCTTACCTATGTCCAGGCGAACCATGGTGCGGCCGTCGGAGCTGATGTGCTCGATGATGGTTTCCGGACCATTGTTGCCGTCAGGGTTTGAGTCGATCATTCCACCCGCCATCAGGTCGACAATGGTATTGCCGGTAGTGAGCGTCGCCTCATAGGCCTGCACAGCGAGTCCCCAGAAGAGGTTGAAGTTAACCTCCATCAGGGTTCTATTCTCCGAGCTGTAGTCGCAATTGCTCATGTCGACTTTCTGGGTGAAGTTCGAAGCTTTTGTCAGGCAGACATCATTGCCGGAACCATCGCCCCAGAATTTTTCGAGGAAAATATCCTTGATAAAGTCGGAGTAAAGATAGCCGTTGATGCCGCGTACCTGTTCTTCAGCTGGGTCACAGCCGGCCAGGGAGCCCAACAGCGAGTCATTACAGTTGACCCATTGGCCGTAAAGCGGGGTCAAGTTCACCATTTTGCGGCCCAGGTTGTAGCCATCGCCACCACCACCGCCGCGATGAATAAATTCCATTTCAAAATCACTGCCGGTCGGGCCGACCGCTTGCGAGGCCAGTGAGGAGAATGGAATCAGTACGGAGTGCTCTTGCGCATAGTTACCGCCGGAATACACCCGTAACGTGGCATCAGGGTCGCGGAAGCCCAGCGTGTTTACGCCGTTAAAGAACATATCCGCACGGCCATCCCAGAAGCTGCTCTGGTTAAAAATGGCGTTGTAGGTGGTTGGCGTGTTGCGCGGTTCAACCCGACGTACGGTATTTGGAAAGCCAGGATCCTTGTTCGGGAAACCATCAAACAGGTCGTCGCTATCGTCGAAGCCATCATCAAGGTCTTCGAGAATACCCGCGTCCTGGATAGAACCAGGGATCAGTCCGGTGAAGGTCGTTGCACGGACGCCCTGAGATGATACAACGTCGTTCACGTCGTCACCGGCGATGGCATCAAGCAACGCGCTATCGGCAAGCGCACCCGGTGTCCCGTCTGCCTGGTCTGGTGTGGCGCCTGCGCCGATCAATGCGCTTTCACTAATTGGCAAACCACGTGGAGAGCTCAGGCCGCCGTAGTCCATGACATCCAGTTTTTTG
The DNA here is from genome assembly GCF_001999945.1 of Microbulbifer agarilyticus. Lineage (NCBI taxonomy): Bacteria > Pseudomonadati > Pseudomonadota > Gammaproteobacteria > Cellvibrionales > Microbulbiferaceae > Microbulbifer > Microbulbifer agarilyticus. The sequence continues at coordinate 2,283,427 of NZ_CP019650.1, read as the reverse complement.
TTAACCCCCAGCAACTGGTGGGAAGTATCTCCGCGTTTCAAACCAGGGCTCATGCTGTTGACGGTGCGGATATCGGCTCCGGAGTTGAAGTGGCAGCTCGCACAGGCCTGTACGCCGTCGCTGCCTACTTGCATATCGTAGAAAAACAGCTTGCCAAGTCGTTGGAGATCGGTGCGTTTGTTGGGATTAGTGATCTGCTCCCACTCGGCAGGATTGAAACCATCGCCCTGGCCGTCCAGTAGGCCAAGAACGTTTACGTCGGGCACAGCGACTTTGCTGAGCGGGGGAACGTCAGCTAAAGCAGGGCCGGCAATCAGCGAAAGGGATAAGCCCCAGGCACCGCCTCTTTGCAAAAATGCGCGGGCTAATGATTTTCTCGTTCCGGGAAACGGTGATCCGTTTGAGTCGGGTGGTGCGGTTGACCGTCCATCCTGTGGTGGACGGTAATCGCCTTTTCGGCAAGCCATGGCTAGATCCCTCTCGCTAGTTACGCTGATCGATTCGTAAATTGCCGAGCGATCCCCTTCGCATAAATCGTCCTGAACAAACGACAGCACTCATCCCGAAGCTGATCATTTTTTCGGCAATATTAAAAAAATAGGTTTTTGTATCGCAGATGACAAATGTCCAAGGGCGTAGAAAAGGTTGGATATGAGAAGGAAGTACCTGGTAGCTTCCGGGGTATCTAGGAAATTGATCTCATGAACGCTCAGAGAGAGCTGCGTTGCCAAAAGCTGGGAAAATTCATTTATTCAGTAAAAAGTTGAAGGAAAACAGTCTGTAACAATTTCGTTATAAAGAAACTTTTCCAGCACTTCACTTGCGTAAATAAGAGCTATTCCTAATGTGGGACTGGAATAAATTGAGAAATTCTTACGGCGTTTGTAGCGGCAATCATTTTGTCGAATTTTTACTTGAGAAATCTCTGCTGCATCGCAGTAGGCTCTATATAGCCAAAGCACGAGCCTTAAATACCCAGTGCAAAACCTTTATCAGAAACTCTCCAATGCACAAGTCCGTGTGTAACTTAGAAGTGCCTACACCTTTTCCAATATTTTTTTGAAAAAAATACAGATGTGGTCGCAACCGCGTTGATTGTATTTCGGCGTGACTATCTGGGGAGGAGGCTTGAATCGGGGTAGGGCCTGGACCGGTTTGCGTATTAACCATGCAGCCTGTTGGCACGCATCGCATTTTGTACCGTTAAGTGCTCCGCCATAACTGGCGATTTACCACTTTTTTCCTAGTGAATTAAAACTTCTCTCCTATGGCGAGGCTCATTGCTTCGATCAAAAATCAAAGTCGATTGTTCGTAATTCGATCAGGTTGTACGAAATAAGATCAGTCTTTCAAGGTAAGACGACTAATTCATCCTGTGATGTTGTTTTTGCTGTCACACACCGGTTGGTTTTAATTAGCACGGGCCTTGTCTAATCAAGCAGTTTCACCGAACAAGTGAGTTTACGGCGCTTGGGTATGAGACATCTGGCACTTATGGCGCGTGACCCTATATGGGTAATACACGCCGGCGTTAAGTTCCACCGGGTAGCTCCTCCATATGCCGCGGGCTCGGCGGGTAATCTGTGAATCACCAAAACCGGGTGTCGAATCACACCTGAATTAGTCGGTTTGCTTTGTCCGAGAAATGGACTTCCGGCTTGTATTTGTTCAAGGAGATATTCATGAAGGCGTATACCCCGATTGCCGCAGCAGTGATGTTTGCGGTGAGCTCAGTGGCCATGGCTGACAACAATGTGGCTACCCAGCTGCAGGACGGTGTTTTGAACAATGCCAGTGCTGACCAGCACAGCCCCGATTCGGCAAACAATTTCATCCTGCAAAAGCAGTTCGGCTTTGCGAACTCTGCCGACGCTACTCAAGATGGTACTGAAACTGGTAGCTCAATCTATCAGTACCAGGAGGGCGAGCTGAACTCGGCCACGTCTTTGCAGGAAGATGGCTACGACAACCTCACCAACGTTCGCCAAGTGGGCGCTCTGAACACAGCGTCTACCTACCAGGGCTTTAGTCACGATGTATACGTAAAGGTTCGCCAATACGGCGCGCTCAACTACGCGAATACCAGTCAAATGTGGAGTGAGGCGAGTGAGGCCGCTGTAATCCAGCACGGTGTAGCAAATAATGGCATGGCGGAGCAGTGGGGAACTTCCTACTCCAATATCAACATTGAACAATATGGTCTGGGTAACAGTGCGTATACCATGCAAGTTGGCAGCCATGGTTCCGATGCGTACACCTTCCAGTATGGTACTGGAAACAGTGCGACCGTTCTTCAGAGCGCTTTCTACAGTGATTCTCTGATCATCCAGGACGGTGAATACAATCATGCATTCGTTGATCAGATTGGTGAGGACCTGAGTCAGGTTACCTTGCAAGTCGGTGTTGGTAACTATGCCTCAACAATTCAGGCCGGTTACAGTCTGAACGCTATGACCACGCAGGTGGGCGAGTACAACGTGCACAGCACTATTCAGACGTTTGGCTTTGGCGATACCGCAGTGGTGTTCCAGGCGGGTACCGCAAACGTCGGTGTGATCATCCAGTAATTTTCTGATTTGATTCACAAAAAAGGGCGCATTCGTACGAATGCGCCCTTTCTATTTTGCGTGCCAGTTAATGCACGCTCGGTTCAGCGATCACTGTCCGAGGGTAAATAGCTGGGTGTTGCCGCCGGTGGCAACGGTGTTTACCGTTTTGGTTTTTTCGTTGCCAAAGCGGAACAGGTAATGCGGACCGCCAGCCTTTGGACCAGTGCCGGACAGGCCCATACCACCAAACGGGTTTACACCAACAACAGCACCAACCATGTCGCGGTTTACGTAGCAGTTACCGGCATCCACACGCTTGAAGATGGCGCCGGCACGGCCCTCGATACGCGAGTGCAGGCCAAAGGTGAGCCCGTAACCCGTTGCATTAATGCGGTGGATGACGTCTTCCAGTTCCTCAGCCTTGAAGCGCACCACGTGCAGGAAAGGACCGAACACTTCGCGCTTCAGCAGATCGAAGTCTTTGATTTCCACCACCTGTGGGCCAAAGAAGGTTCCGTCTTTGGGCTGCTTGGCGGTGTCAAATGCAAACAGCGGATTGGCCTCAACCGCCATGCGCTCGCGGTGCGCTTCCAAGAGGCCAAGTGCCTTCTCGTCAATTACCGGGCCGATGTCGGTTTCCAGTTTGGCCGGGTCCCCCAGAGTCAACTCTTCACAAGCACCTTTCAGCATGTTGAGAAGGTTGTCGGCGATGACGTCCTGCACACACAGGATACGCAGGGCAGAACAACGCTGGCCGGCACTGAGGAACGCAGACTGAATAACATCGTCCACGACCTGCTCTGGCAGTGCGGTGGAGTCCACGATCATTACATTCTGGCCGCCGGTTTCCGCGATAAGCGGTACGATGGGGCCGTCTTTCTCCGCTAGCTGTCGGTTGATGTGTTTTGCGGTTTCGGTGGAACCGGTGAACGCTACGCCAGCTACGCGCGGGTCGTCCAGCAGCGGTTGGCCGATGGCGGCACCGGTGCCGGTGATCAGGTGCAACACCTGTTTCGGGACACCGGCTTCGTGCATCAGTTGGATCGCGCGTGCGGCAATCAGTGGTGTTTGTTCCGCAGGCTTTGCCAGCACGCCGTTACCTGCAGCCAGGGCTGCAACAACCTGGCCGGTGAAAATTGCGAGCGGGAAGTTCCACGGGCTGATGCACACGAACACACCGCGACCGCACAAGCTCAGCTCGTTGCTCTCGCCCGTTGGGCCGGGCAGGGTAGTCGGTGTGCTGAAGTGTTTGCGCCCGCCATTGGCGTAGTAGCGACAGAAATCGACGGCTTCGCGCACTTCGCTAATACCATCGTTCAGTGTACGGCCCGCCTCGCGGCAAATCATTGCCACCAGCTCGTCGGAATGCTGCTCATACAAGTCCGCGACTTTGTCGAGAATCTTCGCGCGCGCATCACCGCCCAGACGGTCCCAGCTGCGTTGCGACTCTGCCGCGGATGCGAATGCCTGTTGAATCTGCTCGGCAGAGGCATTGGCGGTATAGCCAACCAGCGCGCCGGTCGCCGGATTGACCACGGGCAGGTCTGCACTGCCAGATACGCCATCCACAATCGGGCCGCCGCTCCACATCATGCTGTCGCTGTTGGCGACGGTCTGCAGCAGGGGGGCGGCAGCAATTGGGTCGGTTAGCTCGATACCGTGAGAATTTTTTCGCGGCAGGCCTTCATGGCCGAGATAGATGTCTGCCGGCACCGGGATTTCCGGGTGACGGTACGGGTTGCAGGCTTCACTTTGCTTGAGGGTGTCCTGCACCAGTTCGGATACCGGTGTTTCCTCGTCCATGAAACGGTTGACGAAGGAACTGTTTGCACCGTTTTCCAGCAGGCGACGGACCAGGTAGGGAAGCAGGTCTTTGTGCGCGCCTACTGGCGCGTAGACCCGCACCGGAACCGACTTGCCGTGTACCACTTCGATCTGGTCGTACAGCAGGTGGCCCATGCCGTGCAGGCGCTGGAACTCGTAATTATTTGCGTCGCCGGCCAGTTCGAGAATCAGGCCGACGGTGTAGGCATTATGCGTAGCAAACTGCGGGTAAATGGCGTCGCGACCATCGAGCAGTTTTTTCGCGCAGACCTGATAGGACAGATCTGTGTGGCACTTGCGGGTATACACCGGGTAATCGGTGAGGCCCATTTGCTGGGCGTGCTTGATCTCGGTATCCCAGTAAGCACCTTTTACCAGACGCACCATCAGCTTGCGGCCAGTGTCGCGGCCAAGGGCGATTAGCCAGTCGGCAACGTGCGGGGCGCGTTTCTGGTAAGTCTGGAGTACAAAACCAAGGCCCTGCCAATCTTTCAGTTCCGGATCTCGGGCCAGAGATTCGAAAATATCCAGTGAAATATCCAGGCGCTCGGCTTCTTCCGCGTCGATATTGAGGCCCATGTCGTATTTGGCCGCCGCCACACACAGAGCTTTTACCTGTGGTAGCAATTCGGTCATCACCCGTTCCCGTTGCAGCTCGCTGTAACGGGGGTGCAGGGCAGAAAGCTTGATGGAAATACCGTTTGCTTCGACCACGTCGCGCTTGCTGTTATCGGCGCCGATGGCCTCGATGGCCATCATGTAGGCATCGAAGTAACGTTGGGCGTCGGCCATGGTGCGGGCACCTTCACCGAGCATGTCGAAGGAGAAACGGGTGCCAGGCTTGTTTTCGGCGGGGCCGCGCTTCAGTGCTTCCTTAATTGTGCGGCCCAGAACGTACTGTCCACCCATGATTTTCATGGCCTGCATCATCGAGGTGCGAACCATCGGTTCACCCATGCGGCTGACCAGGCGCTTCATCCAGGTGGAAGGTTTCTCGGTGATGTCCGGGTCCAGCTCTACGATGTTGCCGGTCAGCATCAGGCCCCAGGTGGAGGCGTTAACGAACAGGGAGTCAGACTGACCGCGATGGCTCGACCAGTTTCCTGAATGCACCTTTTCGGCGATCAATTTGTCTGCAGTGTCTGCATCCGGGACCCGCAGCAGGGACTCTGCCAGGCACATCAGTGCAACTCCTTCCTTATTCGACAGTCCAAACTGCTGTAGGAAGGCATCCAGAGTGCCGCGCTTGCTGCGCTGCTCGCGGGACTTGACTACCAGCTCACTGGCTGTCGCCAGAATCTTCTCACGCAGTGCTTCGCCTGGACGAGGGGCAGCAAGCAGTTCACTGACGCACTGGTTCTCGTCGGCGTGCAGGTATTCCCGTGCTTTCTGGCGTGCACTTTTGAGGTCTCCGGAGAAGTGTGTGGGCATAGGTATTTCCTCGAAACTCCCTAGGGAAAATTTGTTCAGAATAAAAAACCGGATTATGTGGCAAAGATCCCAGAATTAATCTCCAATTTGGGAAGAAGTGTGGTTAAATGTAGGGGTTATCCGGTTAATTACCAGTAGGGTATTTTGCTATGTCTCGAAAATTGGAAGATCTGGACCGTATCGACCGTCAGATCCTGCGAATTCTCCAGCATGCAGGCCGTCTTCCCAATGTGGAGCTGGCGCGCCGAGTCAACCTCAGCCCCACGCCCTGTCTTGAACGGGTCAAGCGTTTGGAGCGTGAAGGCTTCATCAAAGAATATGTCGCGCTGCTGGACCCGCTGAAGGTGCACGCTGGCCTGGTGGTGTATATCCAGGTGTCTCTGACCGATACCGCCACGGAAGCACTCGAAGCATTCAATAAGCACCTGTCCAGCCTCGAAGAGGTACAGGAGTGCCATATGGTGGCGGGTGGTTTCGACTACCTGATCAAAATCCGTATTAAGGATATGCTCGGCTATCGGCAATTCCTTGGGGAAAAGCTGGCCTCGGTACCGGGTGTGCGGGAGACCCATACCTATGTGGTAATCGAGGAGGTGAAGACCGATACCTCTGTTGCCATCCCTGAGCCGGAACCGAAAAGCGGCAAGCGCTGACTTTTAAGTCCCGGGAGGTCCTGATGGCGCTATCCGCCACGCAGAGCGCTGATGCCGATAACCGCCGCGCAACCCTGTTTGCGCTGGCGGCGGTGCTTTGCTGGTCCACTGTGGCCAGCGCCTTCAAGCTGTCACTGCAGTACCTGTCGCCTCTGCAATTGGTGACCATTGCGTCTGTCGTCTCCACGCTATTTATGGCGGGCGTTATTGTGTGGCGAGGCCACACTGCGCAGGTTGCCAGCGCCTGGCGCCAATCACGGGGATGGTTTATCACGCTTGGATTCTGCAATCCCTTCCTGTATTACCTGGTTTTGTTTAATGCCTACGACCTGCTGCCGGCGCAACAGGCGCAGCCGTTGAATTACACCTGGGGCGTTGTGTTGGCGTTGCTCTCGGTGCCGGTATTGAAGCAAACCCTGCGGCGCCAGGATTTTGTGGCCGGGATCGTGTGTTATTCCGGCGTTCTGGTGATTGCGACCCAGGGCAACCTTTCCGAATTGCGCTTTGAGCAACCCCTTGGTGTCGCTCTAGCGCTTCTCAGTACCGTAATCTGGGCCTGTTACTGGCTGCTGAACACGCGCATTGGTGGTAACGCTGCGGTAAATCTGTTCCTGACATTTAGCTGTGGTTTGCCCTGGCTTGCTGCAGCGGTCTGGTGGCAGGGAGGATGGCAGTGGCCGCCGCTTGCCGGGTGGGTTGGTGCTGTTTATGTCGGTTTGTTTGAGATGGGAATTGCGTTCCTGTTGTGGCAAGCGGCGCTACTACACTGTGATAACACAGCGCGCATTAGCAACTACATCTATTTGTCGCCGCCACTGTCACTGCTACTGATTGCACTGCTGGTGGGGGAGCATATTCACCCCGCAACCATCGCTGGGCTCGGGCTCATACTGCTGGGTGTGGCGATTCAGCAGGGTCTCGTGCGGCGTTTATTGCTGCGGCGACAGGCACCGTTAAACAAATAAATAACAATAACATCGCCCCGTGAACGTTTTTCACCGGGCGCTGAGTGATGAACGAGAAATGCCATGAATTTTGAACTGTCTGATGAACAACAAATGATCCAGGGGGCTGCCCGCCAATTCGCCGAGAGTGAGCTGAAACCGGTAGCGGCAGAGTTGGATCATACGGGTAACCGCGAATTGCTTTTGGAGAAACTAAAGCAGTTGGCGGAACTGGGCTTTATGGGGATCAATATCGATCCTGACTTCGGTGGCACCGGCGCGGGTACGATTGCGTTCGCGCTCGCGATTGCCGAAATTGCGCGCGGTTGTGCATCCACTGCAACCACCACCTCGGTAACCAATATGGTTGCGGAAGTGATTCAGGCGAAGGGTACCGAGGAACAAAAAGGCTACTTCCTGCCAAAAATATGCAGTGGCGAATACCGCGCGGGCTCTTTCTGCCTGACCGAGCCCGGGTCCGGATCTGATGCTGCAGCCATGCGCACCCGCGCGGTCAAAGATGGTGACGACTACGTGTTAAATGGCAGCAAGCTGTTTATCAGTAGCGCCGAGTTTGCCGGTGTTTTTGTTGTTTGGGCGGTTACCGATTCCTCTGCACCGAAAGGCAAGGGTATTTCCTGTTTTCTGGTGGAAGCCGGTACGCCGGGTCTGGTAATTGGTAAAGCCGAAGAAAAGATGGGGCAAAAAGCCTCGGTTACCAACGAAGTTTCATTCCAGGACTGCCGTGTGCCCGCCGCAAATATGCTCGGTGAAGAAAACCGTGGATTCCGTATCGCTGCCGGCGAATTGGCCGGCGGCCGTATTGGCATCGGTTCCCTGGCGCTGGGGATTGGTCTTGAAGCGCTGGATTGCGCGCGTGCCTACCTGCAGGAGCGCGAACAGTTTGGCAAGCCACTGTCCCAGTTCCAGGGGTTACAGTGGCAGCTCGCGGATAAGTACACGGAAATGGAAGCCGCACGCTTGTTATTGCTGCAGGCGGCCTGGCAGAAAGACGCCGGCCAACCATTCGGTCCCGCGGCCTCTATGGCAAAGTTGTACGCGTCCGAGAAGGCCAATGAAGCCTGCTATGTCGCGCTGCAAATGCATGGCGGTGTTGGTTATACGAGAGAATATCCGCTGGAGAGAATGGCGCGAGATGTTCGTATTACCACGATCTACGAGGGGACCAGTGAGATTCAGCGATTGATCATCGCGCGGCATCTGCTCGAAGGTGTTCGATAACTCCGAAAAAAATGGTGGCCGAGGCCACCATTTTTGTTCCAACGCCCTAATCGATTACCGGGTTTTCCGGATATTCAATATCCGTAATGTAATAGGTCACCCAGACCTCGTGCTGTTGAATCTCGATTTCATCATCGAGCCGCTTTCCCAATAGTGCTCGGGCCACGGGGCTGTCCATGGAGATCAGTCCCTCTTTTACGTTAAATTCGTCGGGCCCGACAATGCGGTACTTCACTTCCTTTTCTTCCTCGTCCTCCAGCGTCACCCAGGCGCCAAAGAAGACCTTGTCCTTGTCGTCCGGAATACGATCGACAATGGTGATTTCCTCCAAACGTTTGGTCAGGAAGCGTACCCGGCTGTCGATCTCTCGCAGGCGCTTTTTGCCGTAGATGTAATCCGCATTCTCACTGCGGTCACCGAGTTTTGCTGCATCGCTGACTGCCTGGGTAACCCGCGGGCGTTCAACTTCCCACAACTGCTTTACCTCGGCACGCATGCGCGCAGCACCTTCTGGGGTGATGTAACGAGAGCCGCGAGGGCGGGGTGGTCGCCAGCGGCCCATCAGCGGTTTTCCTCAAGGTTGTCGATCTGAATACCTGGCCCGGCTTTCGCCAAGTCGAAATTGAAGACCCGGCTGTAAAACTCAAGCTCGCCTTCCAAGGCCATTTCAATACTGCTGGCGGCTCGGAAACCGTGACCTTCTTCCGCGAAGGTGATGTATGCCACGGGTATACCGCGCCCGCGCAAAGCATTGACCATGGTCTCTGCCTGATTTGCGGGCACCACTTTGTCCTCCAGTCCCTGGAAGAAGATCACTGGGCACTCTAACTGTTCGATGTGGTTAATCGGTGAGCGCTGCTGGTAAACATCCTCCGCCTGCGGCCAAGGGCCGACCAGCTTGTCGAGATAACGCGATTCGAACTTGTGTGTATCCCGGGCGAGGGTGGTGAGGTCGCCAATGCCATAATGGCTTGCGCCTGCGGAAAAGGTGTTGTGGAACGTCAGCGCGGCTAGCACGGTGTAGCCGCCGGCGCTGCCGCCTTTTATCAGCATCCGTTTGGGGTCGGCGAGACCTTGCTCAACCAGGTACTCGGCGCCGGCACAGACATCTTCGACATCGAGCAGTCCCCAGTTGTTTTCCAGGCGGTCGCGGTAGTTGCGTCCGTATCCGGTACTACCAGAGTAATTGACGTCGAGAACCCCGAAGCCACGGCTGGTCCAGTATTGCACTTTAAGGTTGAGCCCGGCAGAAGTGGCGCCGGTGGGGCCGCCGTGTCCGAACACAATGATCGGTGGCTTTTCCTCGGCGGGGGCCAGGTAACCCGGGTTATGCGGTGGATAAAAAAAGGCATGTACCTCGCGATCGCCAACGGAGTAGGTTACTGGTTGCGCGGGCGAAAAATACGTGGCATCCACCGGGACCGAACTGCTGCTTGCGAGCGTCTGGAAGGTATCGCTTGCGCCGGAGTATTGATAAACCGCGGGGAAATCCGTTGTGCCGCTGCCAATAAATACGGCTTGGTTTTGCCCGCAGCGGATACTTTCAAAATCGCACCCAGGGTGGTTAATTTGCGCGTGTCGCCCGCGCTTTAAGTCGATGCGCGCGAGCTTCCAGATTCCCTGCTGGGTGTAGGTGCAGAAGATTGTATTTGCATCCAGGAACCCATAGGTGGACATACCGAACACCCACTGCGGCGTGGCGAATTCTGCGTCGATTTCCCAGATAGGCTTGTCGCTTCCCGCCCAGTAAATATTCCACCAGTTGGTCTTGTCGGAAACGTAGAACAGGTCTCCGCTGGGTGACCACTGGGGCTGGAAGATCGACTCGCCTTCACCGCCGGCAATTTTCTGCACCTGCTGGATACCGCCATCCTTATCGAATTCGGCGATCAAGAGTTCTGTTGAATCCCACGGCATGTTGGGGTGATGCCACTGCAGGAAGCTGAGTTGTTTTCCGTCTGGGCTGAGACTCGGCGATGCGTAAAAGTCCGCGCCTTCCGCCAGTAGGGTTTGTGGGGGCGTCGAATCACTCTCGCCGTGGTGTCTGAGGTCAATGGCAATCAACCGCGCCACAGCTTCTGCGTCAGGGGCTGAATTATCTTCCTGCACGCAGATAAGACGCTTGCGAGGCGCGTCAAATTGCAGGTCAGCGTAATGGAATGGGCCTTCGGGGGTAACTGCTTCCGGGGTATGGCCGTCCAGTGGCATTCGGTAAATACGCTGATCGGCCGCGAGCACGAAATAGACATGGCCACCACCGATGGTGTAGACGCCACCGCCATATTCATGAGCCTTGGAGCGAATACTAAAGGGGGCTGGCAGTAAGTCTCTCGTTTGGGGGCTTGCCGGGTCCGAATAGTCACATTCCACCAGTGCGGAACGTCCTTTTTCTGTTGGACGCGACTCCAGCCAATAGGCTTTGCCGCCAAAGAGCTGAGCCTCACCGAGGCGGACATTGCCGCCGGTAAGTAGGTTTGCGGTTATTGGTGATTTCCAGCTGCCATAAGGAGCCGTTGTTGTGTTACCGGGAGTTGACGGCGCAGGAGAAGAGTCATTGCGAGACGACATAGTGTTGGGTCGATTCCTTGTTCTTTTTTCAGTCGTTTGGGCGGACTGGTTTGGCAATATTGTACGTCAGCGCCCGTCGGTAACAAGGGCGGCATTGGCGCTTTCCGGCAGCTGATCTTTACTGATTCTATAGACCAAATTTTCGTCGGCTGTCGCGCAATACTTTTTCTGCGCACTATCCCGGTTCAGGGCCGTCGCGTATGTGTTCGCAAGAGTGAAAATACCTATGCAGGCACTTTCAGATTTTTTCCATTCCGTCATCAGCATAGGCAACCAGATTACCTGGGGCGGGGTAGGTGGTATCTGGTGGATCGGTATCCTGATTGCCGCGCTGCTACCCGCAGGCCTCTATTTCACCGTGCGGACCGGCTTCGTACAGATACGTGGATTTGTGCACATGATTCGCGTGATGGCACACAGTTTTCACAAAGAAAGTGACGACTCAATCTCTTCCTTTCAGGCATTCGCAACCAGTGCGGCGGCGCGGGTTGGCACCGGCAACATTGCCGGGGTAGCGGTAGCGATTACCGCGGGCGGTCCGGGGGCTGTTTTCTGGATGTGGGTAGTTGCGCTGGTGGGCATGGCCACAAGCTTGATCGAAAACACCCTGGCGCAGACCTTCAAGGAAACCGGCGATGAGCCGGGCACATTCCGCGGTGGGCCTGCGTACTATATCGACAAGGGGCTTGGGCGAAACTGGAAATGGTTGTCGGTGGCATTCTCGATTTTTCTGGTGATCTGCTTTGGCTTCTTCTTTAACGCGGTGCAGGCCAATGCCATGGCAGACGCGGTGCGCGAGGCATGGGGCATCAATCCATTGTTGATAGGATGCGTGATCGCGGTGATGGCCGGCGTGATTGTGTTCGGCGGTATTCATTCCATCGGCCGCTTCGCGGGTATCGTCGTGCCTATTATGGCGCTGTGTTATATCGCAATCGCCTTCGCCATTGTGGTGCTGAATATTGAGCGCTTACCTGAGGTGTTTGGCCTGATTATCGGCAGTGCGTTTGGTGCCCAGGAAATGGGCGCAGGGGCATTTGGTGCGGTGATAGCGAATGGAATCAAACGTGGTCTCTTCTCAAACGAGGCTGGGATGGGGTCCTCACCTAACGTGGGTGCCGCTGCAGACGTTAAGCACCCGGTAGTGCAGGGATACGTACAAATGGCCTCGGTGTTCCTCGACACCATGATGATCTGTACTTCAACGGCCAGTATTATCCTGCTGAGTGGTGTGGAGTATGCGGGTGTTGTGGAAGGGGTGACTCTGACCCAAGCTGCTCTTGCCAGTGAGGTGGGCCCTTGGGGGAATGGTTTCCTGGCGATTGCGCTGCTGTTCTTCGCGTTTACCTCGATCATTGCCAATTACTACTACGCGGAAACCAACATCTTCTATCTATGGCATACCCGTGTATCTATCTTTTGTTATCGGGCGCTCTATATCTGCTTTATCTTGTTTGGTGCCTGGGTGGCACAGAGTGGTAGCTCGGATAATTTTTCGCTGTTGTGGAATATGGCGGATATGTCCATGGGCTTTATGGCGTCGGCGAACTTACTGGCGATCTTGTTGCTGTCTGGGGTGGCGCTAAAGGTCTTTGCCGATTATGAGGCCCAGCTCCGTCGCGGTATTAAGGAGCCGGTGTTTGATGCGCGGGAGCATAATATCCCTGGCGTCGAGTTGTCCGTTTGGTCACCGAATTCTTCACCGGATTCTTCACCGGCAGGGAAGCCAAAACATCCCAATTAGCACAGAGGACCTGTGACGCAGGCCGCACCCCGGTCTGGGATGTGGTTAGCGGCCTTGCTGTGACCAAGTGTGCAATTGGTCGCTCGACTGTTAATACCTCATTCCAGTGAGAACCAGTCCCCATCTGCCTTGGAAGGAATCCCTTAGTCTCGCCTCCATCACAATAAATCTAGCCCGGGTGGCGGCGAGGAATTCATGGTAAACCAGGAAAGGTTTCAAATTGTCTCTGCGGGCAAAACCGTACGTGCCAAGGCGCCGCAGGAAGTTCTGCAACAACTGACCAGTGCCTTTTCCATTGGCGCTGAGCAGGGCAAAAAGCTGTTCCTGAAAGGCTGGGTGATTAAAGATCAGCTCTCCTCGGCGCAGGTGGTTCAGTACCGCACGCAATTGCAGCAGCTGGGTCTGAAGATCGAAGTGCATCCGGCGGGCAAGTTTGATAATCAGGCCATCCTTGCGCGTCTTAAGTTTGCCCGCCAACGTGAGGCGCGAAAAAACCAGTTACCCGATGCAAACAATGTGCAAGTCGAGGTGGCTGCGCCGCCCAGCAGTGCCAGTCTGAAACCAACTGAGCCGAAGTCTGCCAAAGAGCCTTTGGTGCACGAGTCGGCCCTCCAGCAAGAAAAGAAACCCGCAGCGAGCGAAGCCGCAAGCCCGAAGGCGCCAAGCAACCATAAGAACGGCACTGCATGGAAGCAGTTGCGCGCACTATTCCAGGAAGAAGCCGCATCTCAGGACGAATCTGTTGCGTCGCGCATTGCATTGCTCCCGCACATGTTGGCTGCCGCTATTGTTCCCTTGATGTTTGCGCTGCTGTTGTGTCTGTGTCTGTATCAGCTGGGTATGGCGTTGTGGTCGCTGCCTGCAGCGGCCCTCGCTGGTGAGTTTGGTTCGGCAACAATTTTGAGCGCAGGGCTCACGACACTGCTTGTACTTTTTGTGGGCGTGGTAGTGGTTTACCCGTTTTACGTTGCCGGCCGCTCTCGTGATTCTCATGACTTAGTTGGCAGCGAAGGAAACGCGGAAGACGGGCAGGGTAATCAGTCGCTGCGCCTAGTCAAGAAAGACGCGCCGGGCCTGTTTTTGTTGCTGGATGTACTCGAAGATACCTGCGGGCTGGGCATTGCGACCAAGCAAAAAGGTCCACAAAACCTGTCGAGCGCAGTGGTTGCCACTCAGGTGGTAGTGACGTCTGGAAGCCAAATTAAAGTCATCAAAGCAGGCCAGGGGCAATTCCGACTTTCCATCGGCCTTGCGGCAGTCGCCACCTTGCAAGGCGGAGATGTACTCGGCTTGATCGGCCGTGCCCTCAGCTATTACCGGGGTCGCTGGAGCCGTCTGGCAACCGAGCTATCCATTGGTACCGCACAGCGCTTACAGAACATGCAAGATGCGTTCGAACAAGAGCGCACCATTTTTGGCAATGACGAGAGTGTCATTACCCCGTTACGTCCATTGCACCGGATGGTTGCCCTGTGCGGCCATGCGTTGATACCTGTTGTGGACCGCCTGCATAACATGCACGGTCGTTTAAGTGGACGATTGGGGCGGCATCTGGAGGCGCAGGCGGATAGGACTGCGGCGCATTTGCTGGGCAGTGACGGTTTTCAGGGCTTCGCGGAACGCTGGAACTACCTTGTTCATTCAGACCTGATCTGTAGCGAAATAAATCGTGAGGCGCAATTGATCGGTAAAAAGCTGGCTGACGTGCCTGCTGCTGTTCGTTGGATGTATAGCAATCTCAGCAGTGAAGATAAGACCGGAATCGACGCGGCCATGGGGCAGGAGACGGAATTCTGGCCAATGGATGAACCGGCAGGACACCAGCGTATTACTGCGGTAGAGGCGCACGATTGCGCCCCGCAGCTGCAGCGGGTCGACTTCTCTCTGCAAAAGCTCTTTGAAGACTTTGTCGAGCTATGTGGCCGAGTCAGTCGGGCGGATGGTGACGATAGTTGTCGTCCTGTAGAAAACCGTTTGCTGCTGGAGTCGGATAAGGAGAGCGAAGCTGCACAGCAGGTTTTGACAGAGTATTTCAACCGGGTAATCCCTCGGGACTTCCTACACCTTAAACTCCCCACGAACAACGAATTGGCCGAGCTTGACCTGCAGTCGTCCATCGACTGGCTGCGTTCGCGCCTGCTGGACTTGCAGGAGCTGGAACAGCGTCGGGCCCAGCTGCAGCTCACTGGAGCGCGCATTCAGGTTGGTGCGGCGCTGGTACGGGCGAATTTGCGTATCGATCCGCGCAGTTATGACTTGAGTGGTACAACGCCGTCTGCGGCAGACGAATCCATCCGCGATAACCGGGTGCGTCTTGAAGAGTGTCAGCAACAGCGGCACTTGATTCACAGTCTGTTTTATCAGCGTATTACGAGAACCATTGCTGCGATGGATACCGGTGCTCGCGGGGGGGCAGAGGCGTCGGTTTCACGTCTGCGTGCCTTTGATGCACTGGCTGAGCCACTCACCGTTCTCGGCCGTTACGGGGATGTGGTCTGCGAGCTGATTGAGCGCTTGCCGAATCAGGAGCTGCCGCAAACTCTGTTGCAAAAGTACCCGCAGATCATCTGTGAGCAGGTGCGTAAGCTCAACCAGCTGGTTGCAAGACATGGTGTGGTAGTGAGTGCGCCTCAGCAACAAAAGCTGTCTGCGTGCGGTGAAGGGGCCATCGAGCTATCGGTCAAAGGGCGCAAGGATGAACTCGCCAGCGGACTTCAGGCGCTCGAACTGCGTTGCAAGACGGTATGTGGTGTGGTGCAGGAAGGTTATCAATTGGAGCTGGCAGGCCTGCTGAAACTGTGTCTCGAAGAAGAGAAGCGGCTTAAGGTGAAACCTCTGCGACTCGCCGCAATTTCGGCCTAGTTTGAACCTGTAGATTGGGGGCGGGCAGGGCTAGCCAGGCACTGCCCGCGCTGGGGGTTAGCCCCCAGCGAGTTTCACCTTGTAGTTTTTTGCTTCGAGAACCGCTTTGATCTCGTCCCGCTTGTCGCCCTGAATCTCTATTACGCCATCCTTTAGCGCGCCGCCACAGCCGCAGCGTTTTTTAAGCTCTGCCAGCAAGAGTTTGAGCTCGCTATCGGTTCCCTCTATACCCCGCACACAGGTGACACCTTTACCTTTGCGTCCCTTGGTTTCGCGCTGAATTCGCACAATACCATCACCGCTATAGCACTTCTCTGCAGGCTTTTCTTCCTTAATCCGGCCGCGGTCAGTGGAGTATACGAGTCGGCTTTTATCGCGCATGTCAGTTCCCGGTCAGTCAGCTCATTCAGTGAAAAAGGGGAGAAAATAGGGGGCCCAGAAGAGTCCGGTGGCGAAGCATAGCGGATACGGTGGAAGCGGACAAAGCTGTGGCGTATTCTGCGACTCCGAGGTCGGCTAGAATGTCACCTAGTTCAATAAGGCGAAAGGCTTGAATTCATGGCGCTTACCGGGACCCGCAAACGGCTGAATGAGATTATCTTCGGCACCGATTCGCCCGCGGGTAAGAATTTTGATGTATTCCTGATCTGGGCGATTCTGCTCAGCGTTGCGCTGGTACTATTCGCCTCGGTGGAATCTCTATGGGTGCGCTTTGGCGAGACCTTCTATGTCCTTGAGTGGTTTTTCACCGGGTTGTTTACGGTGGAATACCTACTGCGTATTTATTGCGCGCGCGACCGCCGCGAATATGTCACCAGCTTCTATGGCATCGTCGATTTACTGGCAATCTTGCCCAGCTATCTCGCACTGATTTTTACCGGCGCTACCTATCTGATGGTAATCCGCTTGTTGCGGGTGTTGCGGATCTTCCGGGTACTCAAGCTGGTTCGCTATCTGCGGGATGCCAACCTTCTGGTACGTTCGCTCTGGCAGGCGCGCCGTCGAATTCTGGTGTTTTACACCAGTGTCCTGGTGATCTGCATTATCTTTGGCAGCGTCATGTTCATCGTGGAGGGGCCACGGCATGGTTTCACCAGCATCCCGAAGAGTATCTACTGGACCATTGTCACCATCACTACGGTAGGGTTTGGTGATATCACCCCGCATACGCCCCTGGGGCAAGCCATTGCGTCGATGACCATGCTGATCGGCTACTCCATCATCGCGGTGCCCACCGGGATAGTCACCGCCGAACTGGCACATGAACTCGGTCGGGAGAAGCAGCTTGCCCGCTGTCATAACTGCGGAAAAAGCGGGCACGATGCCGACGCAGAGTACTGCAAGCAGTGCGGCTACCGCCTGGAAGATTTCGAAGAGCCTGCCGACGATGACCCTTAGGGGCTGCGCTTAACAGCTACCCGGCTATCCGTTATCCTTGCGCCCCGTTTGACCCCATCGATTCTCAAAATGGTCGCTCTATGGCGAGCCCTCGATGGGACTGACCTTAGCGGCAGGTCTTTGCCTCCACCATCAACTGGTAACTGCACTCAATGGATATTCAGGGATATTGCGCCCCGGGCTTTGAGGCCCTATACGACGCTTTTGCGGCGAACTTCCGCGATCACGGTGATGTGGGGGCGTCTTTTTGTGCGGTACAGGAGGGCGAGGTTGTCGCGTCGCTTTGGGCTGGAACCACCGATCGTGCGGGGGCACAGGCGTTCGAGGAAGACACCCTCTGCAATGTATTTTCATCTTCGAAGGGCATTCTCGCCCTGATTGCACTGCAGCAGGTCGCAGCTGGAAACCTGGACCTCGACTTGCCGGTGGCCGAGTATTGGCCGGCCTTTGCGGAAGCGGGTAAATCGACGGTAACAGGCCGCCAGTTACTGAGCCATCGGAGCGGGGTGATCGCGTTTACCGAGAAAGTCTCGGATGACCTTATCTACGACTGGGACCGCGCGTTACAGCAAGTAGCCGCAACTACCCCCTGGTGGGAGCCCGGCAGTCAGCAGGGCTATTCGCCGTTTCTGTATGGATGGACCGTTGGCGGACTGATCGAAGCGGCCAGCGGTCGTACTGTACGTGATTTGTATCGCAGCGGGGTGGGTGATCCGCTTGAGCTGGATGGTGGCTTCGGCGCAGTGGGGCATCGCTCCACGCGTATTGCCGATGTGGGCCCATTGAAGAAACCGCTACCGGAGCTGCGTGACAATGCAATCGGCCGCTCCATCAAGGAAGATCGTCAGGGCCCAGTGGCTACAGCGTTTACCAATCCTGTTTCGCTCATGATGGGTACAAACGGCGATGCGTGGCGAGGTGCATTGATCCCGGCAGCCAACGGCCACTTCAGTGCTCGCGACCTCGCCGCAGTCTACGGTGACCTGGCGAGTGAAAGCCCGCAGTTGCTCTCTTCAGCAACGCTCACCGAAGCGACACAAGAGCAAACCCGTGGTCAAGACGCCATACTGCAAACCGATGTGGCCTTCGGTTGTGGCTTTTTGAAGTCAGGTATCGCGCAAGATCTGGCTTTTGGCGGCAGCAGGGGCTTCGGCCATCCGGGTGCCGGGGGCAGCGTTGGCTTCGCGGACCCCGAGATTGAGGTGGGTTTCGGTTATGTTACCTCGCGTATGGGGCAGAGCCTGTTCATGGATCAACGTGCGGTTGGACTGAAAGACTGCCTGTACCGGCTGATTTAAGCTGGAGAAATCACCGGGATATACCCAGGTACCTTGAGCAAACCGCAATGAGTAAGCGGTAAAGAATAGGCGGTAAAGAGTAAGCGGTTATGAGTAATGAAGTAGAGCAGTTGGTCGCACGTATTGATGAGCTGGAAACGCGCCTGGCATTTCAGGAGGACACCCTGAGTCAGCTCAACGACACCATTGCCAAGCAGGATGCGCAGCTGCGCGCACTTGTAGGCAATATGAAAGAGATGTCGGAGAAGTACAGCGATCTGGCGTTCGAGATGAACAAAGGCGGCAAGCCCGGCGACGAGCGTCCACCGCATTACTAATTCTTCGCAATGGAGAGTCGGGCGGCTCTCCACCAGTTTCCATCTTTGCGCCGTTTTCTACGCCAATTTCTGGAAATTCTGCAAAATTTGATTTTTCCCTTCTTGTTTCCTCTTGACAAATCTTTTCCACATGGGGTCGGCTCGTGAGTGAGGGTCCTCGCATTTCTGTAGTCTACCTGTTTAAAGCTGTAAATTTCCCCTAAGTCATTGATTTATATATAAAAATACGATGGTGTAAAAAGTGTCCAATATGCTGGGGGCAAGGAATGCCGCCACATCGAGCCTCATTAGGCATATTCATGCACAGAGTTATCCACAGAAGCTGTG
Organism: Microbulbifer agarilyticus; assembly: GCF_001999945.1. NCBI lineage: Bacteria > Pseudomonadati > Pseudomonadota > Gammaproteobacteria > Cellvibrionales > Microbulbiferaceae > Microbulbifer > Microbulbifer agarilyticus. The sequence continues at coordinate 2,264,270 of NZ_CP019650.1, read as the reverse complement.
GACGAATGGATTACAGCAAATTACACGATGCCGGGGTGCAACTGTGGATAGTGCTTGTCTGCTCTGAAATTGAAGCCTGAATAGGTCATGGTTTATCGAAGGCTATGACCCTGGGAGCGGTTAATGGCCTAACTCAGAAACCAAATAATTAAAATTACGCCAATGGATTATCCCGCCATTTTGGGATCTAGGCAGTAGACCTAAGCTGACTTTCCGCATAGTCTTCGTGCCAATGACGAGGGCAGTTCAGCTTGCAGTCAGCTTGACTCAGCGACACTGCCAACAAATTTCACCCGTCATCAGTAAAAGCGTTAGGAGAAGCTTAATGAAAAAATGGGTAGCGATTCTTGCTCTGGGTTCTTTGGTTGGCTGTACCACCCTGGATCCTTACACCCAGGAAAGCAAAACCAGTAATGCTGCCAAGGGCGCAGGTGCTGGTGCAGTGGCTGGTGCCATCATTGGTGCGGCTACCGCGAGCAAAAACGATCGCAAGAAAGGCGTGATTACCGGTGCACTGGGCGGCGCTGCAGTAGGTGGTGGCATCGGCTACTACATGGACCGCCAGGAAATGGCCTTGCGCCAGCGTCTGGAAGGTACCGGCGTTCGTGTGCAGCGTGAAGGCGACAATATCCGTCTGATCATGCCGGGCAACATTACTTTCGCCACCAACCGTTATGAAATCCGTTCAGATTTCTACGACACCCTCGATTCTGTAGTGCTGGTTCTCAATGAATTCGACAAAACTGCAATTCGCGTGAGTGGCCACACTGATAGCACCGGTTCAGATGTCACCAACCAGAACCTGAGTGAGCGTCGTGCCGGCTCCGTTGCCAACTTCTTCACCACTCGTGGCGTGGCAGCAGGTCGCGTTCAGGCTGTTGGTTACGGCGAACGCTACCCAATCGCGAGCAACGACTCTGACGCAGGGCGTCAGGCAAACCGTCGCGTAGAACTCGAACTGTTGCCGCTGCAATAATTGATCGGAAAAGGGCGCTTCGGCGCCCTTTTTTGTGTGCGTCATAAACGTACATAAGTCGTCAGGGAGTGATAATGGCTGTTATTGGCAAAGGTGTGAGGCGAAGCAGGGTGAGCGGCAGGGAAGATGCACCAAAACACATTTGGGTTTTTCTCCGTCAATGGCTGTTTTTGGTGGCGCTCATTGTGGGATGCGGTTTTGCCTACGCCAGTGACTCGCCGACAAAAACCGAAAACCTGTCGGGAGAAATACAGCAACAGCTTGCCTCGGCCGAGCTCGTCGCCCAGGTTGAAATTGTCGCGGTGCACCGTTTGTTGGATCGAGCTTTGTCTGAACCCGGGATGGCGGCGGTTTCGGGATACCTTTACTCGGCGGTCGCGCGAAAGGTCTGGAAGGGCGCGACGCGAAAACAGTTAAATTTCCAACTCAATCTTGCCGATTGTGAGAAGAAACTCGCACTGGGCGTGCGCTATTTAATTTTTGCGCGGCGCAATATCTTCGGCGAAATGGCGCTTTCCGGCTGTGATGCCGCCATTGTCGATAGTGACGCGAGTGGTGTCCTCGCACAGCTTGATCAGTACTATCAGGGCTGAGCAACCCTCCGCCGGACGAGACCCGGCGCCTTCCTCGTATGCCCCGCCAGCTCTTGGCATAGCATTCCACTTAATATGCCCGTGCGCCTTTAGAACCATAAATACTTGAACATAGGAACATTGTTCCTTGAAGTGCAGCAATTGGGGATTATTCTTATCAGTATTGGCGTGGGCTTCTTCGATGAAGTCGGGTCTCGGTGGTCCAGTACAGCGCCAACCGGCAACGGCGGGTTAGGTGCTACGTCTGCGGATACTGCCAGACTGTGCGTCTTGCCTGATCGTTTCGAACTCTTTCTAACCGACGAGGGGTCCACGGGACTATGAAGAAACTACTGCTGCCACTCATTATCTTATTGCTGATTATCGGCTACTTCATGTCGAAGAAGTCCGATCATTCGGTTGACGATGCCTACGACAAGATGGAAACGCCATCTTCGCAAGAAACACGCCCGGCCGCTGATCCAACCATGCCGCAAGAAAGTAATGACGTGGCGCCATCCACCGCCGATCCGCAATCAACCGGTGATCGCATGATGGATGCAACCAAAGATGCCGCTCGCGATGTGGGTGGTGCGGTGAAAGATGCCGCTGAGGATACCGGCGACGCGGTGAAAGACGCGGCTAAAGACACCGGTGACGTACTGAAAGATGCGGCGCGAGACACAGGCGATGCGCTCGAAGATGCCGGCCGTGCCACCAAAGATGCCGCTGAAGACACCAAAGATGCGGCTGAGGATGCGCTCGACAAAATGCGCGACAAGGACAAAACCGAGGACACGCCACAGCAGTAGGCTGATACTCGGCTAAGCCGTCTGGAGAAAGAGGTCGCGACTGGTTCGCGGCCTTTTTCTTTTCTACGCTTAAAAGGGAAGTGACGAAAGTATGACGGACCATGATCGAACATTGCTGGCACCACGATCACGATATTCTGGAGATTCGGCCGGTTGCAGAGCTGAAGCCCGCAGAATTTCGTGCGTTGGCCGCGCAGGTGGATCCGGTGATTTGTCAGCATGGCGCCTTGCATGGCTTGCTGATTGATGCGCGGAATTTCCGTGGCTGGCAGAACTTTGCGGCATTGGTTTCCAACTGCGTGTTTACCCGCAACCAGCATCGACACCTGCACCGGATCGCCGTCCTCTCTGACAACACCCTACTGGCGTTTATGCCGCAGCTCCTCAACCACTTTGTTTCCGCAGAAGTGCGGCCATTTCCCAGTGACGCCGAAGAATCCGCACTGGCGTGGCTCGCCCATCACGGGTAAATTGCCCCATTCGATCTACTGAGCGCCACCTCGGTATCCAATAAATAAACTTGGTTGTACTTCTATCATGCAGTTGGCTGTTACCGCCGCAGATGAAAGCCATGTGCCAGCGGCAGAAGCACTGGCGGACGCGCTGGCGATTCCGTATCTGGGCGTTACCCCGGAAAAATTCATTAACCAGTATCCCTTTATTTTGCGTCGGGGCGACATGCTGCAACTGTGCGCTACTGGCCGCAAAGCGCCGGGGCCCGTGGGGGTTGATTTTGTGAGTGGTGCCGCGGCCCATCGTCGCAAGTATGGCGGTGGTAAAGGTCAGCAGATAGCCAAGGCCGCAGGGATTCGCAGTGGTTTTTACCCGCGCATTGTCGATGCCACCGCGGGGCTTGGGCGGGACGCCTTTGTGCTCGCATCGCTCGGCAGTGAGGTGCGTATGCTTGAACGCAATCCCGTGGTGTATGCGTTGCTTGAGGACGGTGTGCGGAGATTGCGTCAGGCTGCAGAAATGGACCGTGAACTTGGACCCATTGCCGAACGACTGGTCCTGGAACCGCGAGTGGATAGCGCTGTGGCATGGCTGGCTGCACAGGAGCAGGAAAGTATTCCGGTCATTTATCTGGATCCGATGTTTCCCAGTCGCGACAAAAGTGCCAAGGTGAAAAAAGAGATGGTCGCGTTCCACGAAATCGTCGGCAGCGATGAAGATGCCGATGGGTTGCTGGAGCCTGCATGTGCGGCGTGCTATTACCGCACAGTGGTCAAGCGGCCGCGACTGGCGCCGGATCTAAATGGGCAGGCGCCGAGCCTTCGCTTTGAGGGCAAGTCGGGCCGGTTTGATATTTATACCCGTCACGGTATTCCCGGGTAGGCTGCTCTGCAGCGCCCGATACTATATCGAGTCTCTTGTCGGGTATTTTGTCGGATATTTTCCCTAGTAGTTTGTCCGCCTCGTATCAGCAGTTAACCGCGTTCACCGCGAGACCTCCGAGCGAGGTTTCCTTGTATTTGTGCTGCATGTCGATTCCGGTCTGGCGCATGGTCTCAATCACACTGTCGAGCGGCACGATATGCGCACCGGTGCCGCGCAGCGCGAGGCGCGCGGCATTGATCGCCTTAACCGCACCCATTGTGTTGCGCTCAATACACGGAACTTGTACCAGGCCGCCGATAGGGTCGCAGGTCAGTCCCAGATTGTGTTCCATACCAATTTCGGCCGCATTTTCAATTTGCGCGTTACTGCCGCCCTGAACTGCCGCGAGTCCGGCCGACGCCATGGAGCAGGCCACGCCGATTTCACCCTGACATCCCACTTCCGCGGCGGAGATCGAGGCGTTTTTCTTGAAGAGCATGCCAATGGCGCCGGCGGTAAGGAGAAATTTCACCACCTGATTTTTCAGATCCCCGTGCTCTTCCTGTGTGTGTACGAATTGCACGTAGTAGGCAATGGTTGCGGGAATAACCCCGGCAGCACCATTTGTGGGTGCGGTGACAATGCGCCCGCGGGCTGCATTTTCTTCGTTGACTGCCAGGGCAAACAGACTGACCCAGTCCAGAATCGCGAGGCCCTGGCGACGTTCTTCATCGGTTTGTTTGGATAGTTCGCGAAAGTGTTCCTCCGCCCGTCTGCGTACGCCCAGTCCACCGGGCAGTACACCGCTTTGGTGGCAACCACGCTCAATCGATGCCTCCATCACTTCCCAGATATGCCACAGCAGATCGGTGACCTCCTGATCGGAACGGAACGCCTTCTCGTTCTCCATGGCGAGTTCGGCAATGGTCCAATGGTTTTGCTCGCACAGGGCCATTAGATCTTCGGCGGAGCTGAAATCGTAGGGCAGTAGGGTGGCTATTTGCTCTTTATTAGCGAAGTCTTCTTCCGACAAAACAAAGCCGCCACCGATGGAAAAGTAACTGCGTTCAAGCAGGCATTCTTCACCGGCAAATGCTTTACAGGTCAGCCCATTGGAGTGCTGGGGAAGAAATTCTTCCTTATGGAAAATCAGGTCGCGATCGCGTTCAAAATGGATGGCGCGCAGCCCGTTGAGAATCAATTGTTGGTGTTTTTCGATCGCGGCGATCCGACCGTCAATGGTATCGATATCGATCGTCTCCGGTGACTCACCTTCGAGCCCCATGAGTACGGCCATATCGGTGCCATGACCTACACCGGTCAGTGCGAGGGAGCCGTACAGATGGACCTCGACACGCTCGACCTTTGTCAGATCACCGCGGGACTCCAGGTCACAGATAAATCGCTCCGCGGCCACCATGGGCCCGACTGTGTGGGAGCTGGATGGGCCTATGCCAATTTTGAACAGCTCGAAAACACTGATACTCATGCGGTCCCTTTTTCTCTCGCCAAACCTACCGGGTATCCCGGCCAATATGCATTCAGTGTAGTTATTGGGCGAGGGGACTTTCACGCACCGGCATGAGCATCCGATGCGCTTGCGGGCAGGACTGGGCTTACAGGACTAGTCGAACAGCACATGGTTAGGGGAGAAGAGCGTGGCCAGCGGTCGGCTAGCCACGGAGGACAACGTGGTTAAGTCGCAGTTGCAGTGAGGGTGGCGCGCAGTGGCGCAGGATGCCCTTCAATGGTTTTACTGGGGTCGTTCGGGTCGAGGAAGTCTGTCAGCGACTCAAACCGCATCCAATCGGTGCTGCGCTGCTCGTCGGTCGAGGTCTGGTCTACATCGACGGTTTTTACATCGGTGAAACCGCTTTTACGCAACCAGCTTTCCAATGTTGCGGTGGTGGGGAAGAACCACACATTGCGCATCTTGGCGTAGCGTCCCTCGGGTACCAGGCATTCTCCCGCCCCCCCCTCAATCACCAGGGTTTCCAGTAACAACTGTCCCCCGGGACGCAGTGTGTCGCGCAATTCCCGCAAGTGGTCCAGTGGTGAGCGCCGGTGGTACAGGACCCCCATGGACAAGGTTGTGTCGAAAGCGCGCAGTGCCGGTGGCAAAGCCTCGATTCCCAGCGGGAGAACATCCACGGGTTTTTCCAGCCCGAGGTATTTCTTCAGTGCGTAAAACTGGGCAACGAATTTTGCCGACGGATCGATACCAATAACTCTGCGTGCGCCGGCGCCAAATTGCCGCCAGCAGTGGTAACCGCTGCCGCAGCCCACATCGAGTACCAGCCGATCTTTCAGATCGTGCAGGTGTGGGGCTACGCGGTCCCACTTCCAGTCGGAGCGCCATTCGGTATCGATGAAAATATCAAACAGCGTCCATGGGCCTTTGCGCCAGGGGTGCAGCTTGCGCAATTCAGCTTCAAGTGTCGCGAGTTGTTCGGCGGTCGCATCGGATGCCGCACCGATGCGCACCTCATCCTTGAGCGAATACGTGGACGCGTTGATGTCGGGGAGGTTTTCGAGCGCCTCGCGCCAGTCTGCCATGTCGCCCCAGCGAGAGGGGTTAAGTCCGTCAGCAACTTGCTGGGGCAGGGTGGTGAGCCACGAGCGCAGGGCCGGCGTGTGCTGGATACCCGCATACAACTGGGTGTAATCAATCATGCCTGTCTTTCCGCTTACGGGTTGCGCTGTTTGATCGCAATCAGCGAAGCGAAATTGAAGCACTGGAACCAAACGTCGACACTGCTAAAGCCGACGTTTTTCAAGCGGGTGCGGTGGTCAAACAGGGTTTCCGGGATCAACACATTTTCCAGCGCACTGCGTTTCTGCGCAATTTCCAGCGCGCTGTAACCGTTTGCCGCCTTGAATGAGTGGTGTAAATCGATCATCAACTCCTGATGGTCGGTATCGGAGAACGCCACTTTCTCGGAAAGGATCAGTACACCGCCCGGGCGTAGGCCGTCGTATATCTTCTGCAAAATGGCTTCGCGCTGTTCGGTGGCAATGAACTGCAGGGTAAAGTTGAGAACCACCACCGAGGCATTCTCAATGTCCACATTCTGCAAATCGTCGCACACCAGTTGCACCGGGATCTGCCCGCTGTCCGCCGCCAGTACCGCGCGCGCCTGTTCGACCATGGCCGGCGAGTTGTCCACCGCGACGATCTCGCAGTCCGCTGCAGGGATGCGATGGCGCATGGCCAGGGTGGCGGCACACAGGGAGCTGCCCAGGTCGTAACAGCGGCTTCCGGACTGGGCATAGCGCTCCGCCAGGGTACCGATCATCGCCACAATCGTGGTGTAGCCTGGCACCGAGCGCTGGATCATGTCCGGGAATACTTCCACCACTGACTGGTCGAAGCTAAACCCGGCCACCTGGCCCAGCGGGCTGGCGAAGATATCGTCTTTCTTGCTCACGTGCTTCTTTGTTTCCCGCCGGTTACTCACAGTTTTTCTTCGTGCAGGTCCAGGGCGAGTCCCGCATCGCGGCCATGGTTACCGGTAACCACTGCGGTGTTGGCTTTGTCTGCCTGCAGGTAGGTTTTACCGACCCGCTGCAGGTCGTCGAGTGTTACCTCGGTGACCTTGCGACGGAATGCCTGGCGCACTTCGTGGGTGCGACCATACAGCTTGGAATGGAATGCCTTCTTCGCTTCGCCCGCGGGGGATCCGGGCTTGTCCATTCCGCCAACGACACCGAGGATCGCCTCTTCTACCTGCAGATCTTCATGGGATTCGTTCAGCAGCCACTCCACGGATGCGTCGAAGTCCTTGAGCGTGTCTGCCATGCGCGGATCGCGATAGGAGTAGAAGCGGAAGGCGCCAATGGTGACATCGTGGCTGGCACCGCCGCCGTAGGCACCGCCTTGCTCGCGAATGGTACGGTGCAGGTAGCCATTGCGCAGGAAGCCGCCGAGCACCGCCAGCGGCGCCGCATCGGGGTGTGACATGGGCACAGTGGGGTAGGCCTTGGCACAGAAGTTCACCTGGCTGTTGGCAACCCACATTTCCTGTACACGGCGGGGCGTGAATGCGCCATTCGTCGCCGCGCTGTTACCGCTGCCGCTGCTGGCCAGTGGGCTGAGTGCGGAGGTGAATTCGGACAGTTTGTCCTCTTCACCAATCACCAGGAATTGGCGCTCGGCGCCGAGGATTTTCTGGTGGATTCCGTTAAAGGTGGCGGCAATATTTTCCAGGCCGCTATCGGTATCCAGGTCTTTGACCAGCGCGCGCAGCTGGCGAAGCCCTTGCAGGCCGCCAAACTCGTGGCCATCGGCCGCGGCGCGATTAAAGCCGGCACTGGCAGCGGCCATGGCAAGCGCGTGGCCATTGCCGACCACAGACTGTTCGCGTCGGGCCAGCGTCTGCAGCAGCAGCTCTTTGATGCGTGGCAGTTCGTCAAAGCGCACCTGTTCCATGGTGGCCTGCATCAGTTCGGTCAGCGCGGCCTGGTTTGCGGCCAGGGCCTTACCCGAAAGAATGAAGTGGCCGGACTGACTGTCGAGGTTATCCAGTGCCGTGCGCTGGCTTGTGAAGCTGTGCAGTGAACCGGCTACGGCGGCTTGCCACTGTTGCACTTCCAGATAGTCTTTGTCGCCCAGGCCCACTTCGCTGAGGTTTTGGCAGTAGTAAGGCAGCAGCAGGCGCTCTTCATCGCTGAATTCCGGCAATACCGCAACCAGTTGTTGGTATACCAGCCCATTGGTGCCAGCGCCGTAACGGCTGATCTTGTTGCCGTTGAGATCTTCTATGGCGCCATCTACGCGCGGCAATTCTGCGGGGATATCCTCGACACCGACCTTGGGTAGGATGGATTCGTCATCTTTGCGCTGCTGTCGGTCCGCCAGTGCCTTGGCGGTCTCAATGATCTGTTGTTTTTCTTGGTCGTTGAGGCCCGCTTTGATTTCTTCCAGGCGGACTTTCTCGGCCAGCTCGGTGCGCTCTGCCATCTCGCTGTCAGGGGAGAGCACCAGGCGTATGCGGTGGTTGTTTTCGAGCAGGAGTGTGCGCGCCGCGTTGGCGATAAACTTGGGATCCTTGATTTGCTCGCGCAGCTTTTCGAGGGTTGCGTCGATGTTGAGCAGGCCAATGGCATCACCGCGGTGAGTCGCGCCAGTGAGCGCAGTGAGAATCAACTGCAGGCCGTAAGGGTAGCCGTCGCCACCGATCTCACGCTGTTGCAACTCCAGCTGGTGCAGTGCCGCGGAGATCTGCTCATAGGGCACGCCATTTTCGGCGACGTCTTCCAGCACCTTCAGAACCTGTTTCTCCAGCTCGTCGGCACGTTCGCGCTCGCTGCCCTCAATGCCACACACAAACACCAGCTCACGCTGGCTGTCGTCCAGGCCGCATAAGGGAGAAGGGGATTGTCCAAGGTCCGTGGTTTCCAGCAGACGCATCAGTGGTGAAGCGCTGTTGTCGAGTAGTACACCGGCCAATAAATGTGCAGTCAGTGATTGTTCCAGGTCGGTAACATCGCCGAGCAGCCAGCCCAGCACAATGTGGGTCTTTTCCTTGTCGCCTTCTTCGGCGGGGAGCGGGTAACTTTCTTCGACGCGCACCGGCGCTACGTACAACTTCTCCCGCTCAACGGCAATTTTTTCGTCGAGTTGGTCAAATTTGTGCAGGGCTTTTTCTTCGAAAACTGCCTGATGCTCCGCTGCATCAATATCCCCGAAGGTCATAAAGATCGCGTTGCTGGGGTGATAGTGGGTGCGGTAGAAGTCCACCAGCTGCTGATAGCTGAGATCCGGGATGTCAGCGGGCTCGCCACCGGAGTTGAAGTGGTAGGTGCTGGTGGGGAACAGGTACTTGCTGAGTTTTTGCCAAAGCTGTGAGGTCACGGAGCTCATGGCGCCCTTCATTTCATTGAAGACGACGCCTTTGAACACCAGATCACTTTGCGGGTTTTCGGTTTCGGCAAATTCCAGGCGATGTCCTTCCTGGGCAAAGTCCAGGGGGTCCAGACGGGCAAAGAATACGGCGTCCAGATAGACGTCCAGCAGGTTGTCGAAATCTTTGCGGTTCTGGCTGGCAAATGGGTAGGCGGTCCAGTCGGAGCTGGTGAAGGCGTTCATGAAGGTATTCAGTGAGCGCCGGATCATCATAAAGAAGGGGTCGCGCACCGGGTACTTCTCACTACCACACAGTGCCGTATGCTCAAGGATATGCGCCACCCCTGTGGAGTCGTGGGGGACGGTGCGCAGGGCGACCAGAAATACGTTTTCAGAATTGTCTGATGCAATGTGCAGATGCTGGGCGCCGGTGGCGCGATGACGGTACTCTTCCACGCGAACGCCGAGGGATTCGATCTCGGCACTGGTTACTGGTTCGAATGCGGGGTGTACGTTGCTCAAAAGAAAGCTCCAGTGGGTAATTAGCGTTCCCCGGGGGCTTGGCAATTTCCGGGGTAAAATCGGCGGCCATTTTAGCGCTGAGCGGCATTGAATTGACAGGGTTGACAGGCCGCTGTTGACACATGCGCCATGGGTGCGAAACTTCGCACCTTGTTTTACCTATATTTCGATGACGCCATAAATGTAGTCTAAAGGGGGTTGTGCGTTGAACTGGATGGATTTTGCGAGTCTTGCGGGCTTTTGCCTTACCTGGGCAGGCTACACCGTGTTCGCTCGCCGCAAGGCCAAGACCGCCTGGTGCCTCGCTTCATCGATGCAGTGGTACCGGGTCGAATGGATGCTGCGCATGTTGGAGAGGGATATGCGCGTGGCGGATGCGGCGATCCTTAGCAATCTCGAGCGGGTAATCGGTTTTTTCGCGTCGACCAGCATTCTGATTCTTGCGGGTTTGGTTACGGCGCTATCGGCGAACATTGCCGCGGTTGAGGTGCTGAGCAGCCTGCCTTTTGCCCAGACCACGACCGTTGAGCAATTTGAGCTCAAAGTCCTGGTGCTCATCCTCATCTACATTTTTGCGTTCTTCAATTTTACCTGGTCACTGCGCCAGTACTCTTTTGCCAATGTGTTACTGGGGGCGGCTCCGGCGGTAAAAGAGGACGAAATTTCCAGCGATGACCGCCGCCGCTACGCCATCAGTGCGGCAAAAGTGATTGATCAGGCTGGCCATAGCTATAATTACGGGCTGCGCTGCGTCTACTTCTCTATGGCGGTGATGGGTTGGTTCGTGCACCCACTGCTATTCATTTTGGGCTTTCTGTCCGTCGTGTGGGTCCTGTACATGCGCGAGTTCCGCTCCCGCACTTTACAGGTCATTCTTGCCGCCGAGGGGCGCTCACTGGATCAAGTGCGGGAAAAATAGCGGCTGATGGCTGATCGAAATTTCGACGATCTTGCTGAGCGGTTCAAGAAGCGTATCTATGGTGGGCTGAAAGGCGAAATTCGTCTGGCCGTGTTGCAGCGGGATCTCGCGTCTTATCTGAGCGTGGGGCGAGAGCAGGGCGATAACCCGGCGCCGGTGGTGATCGATGCCGGCGGTGGCCAGGGGCAGTTTGCCCTGGATCTGGCGGAAGCGGGCAGTCGTGTGTGGATTACCGATATTTCCCGCGCAATGCTCGATCTGGCGAATGATGCGGTGGAGGCAAAAGGCCTGCAGGATCGCGTAACCCTGAAGCAGTTAGCGCTGCAGGATTTGCCCCAGACAGCGGATATACCACCGGCAGACCTGCTGTTGTGTCATGCGGTCTTGGAATGGTTGGCAGAGCCGCAGCAGGCACTGGTCCATCTGGCCGATAAGCTCAAGCCCGGTGGCTACCTGTCCCTGACGTTTTACAATCGCCGCGCGCTGGAGTTTCGCCTGCTACAGCGCGGCAGTTTGCGTCAGTTAGATCGACACCTCGAAAGTGGCAATTGGGGTGGCCATCCTGGCAGCCTGACACCGCAAAATCCTTTGCTAACGGAAGACGTCATGGATTGGGTCGCGCAGGCGGGGCTCAGCGTCGTAGCGCACAGTGGCATCCGTTGTTTTCACGATTTTATGACACCGGAAATGCGCGATAGGTTGCCACCCGAGCCCATCGTGGAAAAAGAGCTGCGCTATTCCCGCATTGATCCTTACCGCCAAATGGCGCGTTACGTCCACTTGCTGTGTCGCCGAGCCTAGGCGCGGCGACTGCGTCTACTGGCCGTCCAGGTTTTTGAGTAACAGGGCTTTGGCCGCGTTGATGCGTGATGCAAGGTAGTCGCTGCCACCGCGATCCGGGTGGAATTTTTGAATCAGCTTGCGATGAGCGCCGATGATTTCTTCGCGGCTCGCATTGGCGGGGACGCTGAGAATCTTGCGTGCTTCGGCGAGGGTGAGCTGTGGTTCTGATTCCGGTTTCCCGTGGGCCTGACCTTCACCAGTTTCTTCAGATCGCGCGCGTTGGGATTTCTCCTGCTGTTTTTGTGCGCGCGCCTGCGCGTGCTTTGCGATTAGCGGTGCAATCCAGGGCAGGTGGCGGCCAAACGTGCGCCACAGGCGATTGAGAATAGGTAAGACAATGGCCACCGCAGCACCTACCCAGTGCAGGCGGCCGGTAACCGCGAGCAGCACCGCACCCAACGCCAGTGCAATCAGCACCCACTGGATTACCAGCTTGCGCCGTTGCTCCGGTGGACTGTACTTGAATTTCTGGACGGCGAGCCAGGCGAAAATCGCCACGGCAATTAACAGGATGATACGGCCCAAGGTCTACTGCTCCGGGATCGAAAGGTTACTCAGAGCGCAAGCGTATCAGATGTCGATTCGAAAGCCGACGGCTATAAAGTCACTCGCTACCGGGCGCGCAACCCGATTGCTCGCATCCGCCGCATTCTCCATATACAGGCGTACCCGCTTGTTCCACTGATACTGGAAACCGTAATAGTACTGGGCCAGCTTGAATCGGTTGTCTTCTACAAGAGCTGCATCAAAAGACGGATCGTCGGATACCAGATAGTTGTGTCCGCCGTAGAGTGAGTAGCAATCGTTGGCACCCCAGGTGTAGCTGATAAAAGACTCGGAGCCCTTGGCATCAAAGAAGTTCGTTATACCCGTTACCGCACCAACTGGAGCCAGCTCGTTGTTCTGGGAGCGTTGCACGACACCGGCGACGTACCATCCTTTGGTAAACGGATCGCCTCCGTAATACGCTCCAATGGCACTTGCCCAGGTATTGGTGCTTGCACTGATCGGAACGTTCCTGGCAATCAGGATTTCCTCGCCATTTATGATTTCGAATATCTCACCATTATTTGAGGTGATATCGAGTTTCACTCGGTTGTAGGCCGCCCCCAGCATAATCCCCTTGCCCACGTTGGCGCGATAAACCATGGCAATGCCATGGCTTTGTCCGAACTCGCAGTCACGAGGAGGGCAAACAAATAGAGTATTTGGGCCAAGAATACCTCTGATACTGATATTCAAGTCTGCCACATGGGCGGCGCGCTGGATTGCGATCTTGAATTCGCTGTTGTCGAACTCCCAGGCCTTGCGCCAGGCGAGCGCACTGTCCGCGCGCCCGCTGCCGGTGCTGCCACCATCGGTCCCGTATGAATAGGTGCCGCTCGCCAGGCCACCGGATACGTTGTACCAGTCCGTTATATAGGTGACTTCGTAGTAGGCGCCCCATTGTTTGCCCGCAGAGAATCGTCCCCATTTCTTATGTTCCGCGTGGGCATTTCCCTGGCGTAGATAGAGGGATAAGTCGCGGTTGTCCGGAGATACCTGCTGGTCCCCCTGGACAATCAAATCTTGCGCAGATGAAATGGCGGCCACACCCCACTCGAGGTGGAATCCCGTATCCCAGCCGCCGTAGGCAGGGGTGTCGAGCACAAACGCTATCCGCGATGCACCATCTTGCATAATGGTTTCGCCGTAGGAGTTCACCATATGCGCGGTAAAGTAACCCGTCATCGACAGGGTTACGTCGGTACCTTCATAAATTGGTACCGCGTAACTCTCGCCGACGAAAAGCAGGGCAGCAGCTGCCAGCAATTGTCTGCGAGTGTTTTTATGCATTTCTGTGCCTCTTGATACAGAATGTGTTGCGAGTTTGCCGCCACGCAATAAGCGCTAATGAGGTGCAAGCCCTTGTTGCGGCTCATCAGCAAAAATAGACCAGCTGGCTGAACTGGTACCGTGGAATAGGTACACTGCGCATATTTGGCAGGGGCAACATTCTTTCAGCGGATTTTTCCGCCCCGCCCATGTCGTTAACGTAACCCCGTCTGGAGTAGTCCATTGGTTGAAAGCGATCCTCTAAGCCGTTCAATGTTTGGCTTGCTTGTGCGGAAAAATGCGCACCCAGACATGCGCAAACTGCGCCGGGAGGCTGGGGACGCGAGCCTACATGGCAACAAGTTCTGGAAGAGCTCGTGCCTTACGATGGATTACCTGGAGAAACACCCGTTAAAGAAAGGGGCGCGTGTGCTGGACCTGGGGTGTGGATGGGGGCTGGGTGGCATTTTCTGCGCGAAGGCGTTTGATGCGAAAGTGACATCTCTGGATGCCGACCCCAGCGTATTTCCATTCGCGAATTATCATGCGGCGCTGAATGGCGTAGAGATTACAACCTGGCAATGCCGGTATGAAAAAGTCACGCAGGCTGCGTTGACCGAGTTTGACGCAGTGATCGGTACGGATATCTGCTTCTGGGACCAGCTTGAGGCGCCGCTATTCAACCTGACACGGCGGGCATTGCGCGCGGGAGTCGGGCGGGTGATGCTGGTAGACCCGGGACGCTCCCCATTTCGCAGCCTGGGCGAGCAGGCGGTAGAAAAACTCGACGCGCAATACTTCGAGTGGCAGACTTCGCAACCAATGAAGGCCTCCGGCTGTATTATGCTCGCAGGCGAATAGTTCAAGCCGCCGGCGAGAACGGATATTTGAGGTACACACCATGCAGTTCGATAAATCCCGTATTCCTACCCCAGATGAGGCTCTGCCAGGTCGCGCGGAGCCTATGCCGATCTCTGGTAAGCACTTTGTTTCCGGCAACACGATGGTGCCGCCATTCCCTCAAGGAATGGAGCAGGCGGTGTTTGGCATGGGCTGCTTCTGGGGTGCCGAGCGTCTGTTCTGGGAGATCGAGGGCGTTTGGGTGACGGCGGTGGGCTATGCCGGCGGCGTCACGCCAAACCCGAATTACCGCGAGGTGTGTTCCGGTGGCACAGGCCACGCGGAAGTGGTTTTAGTGGTATTTGACCCTGCGAAAGTCAGTTACGAGGAATTGTTGTGCCGCTTTTGGGAGGAGCATGATCCAACCCAGGGTATGCGCCAGGGGAACGACCTCGGAACTCAATATCGCTCCGTGATCTACACCTACAGCGACGATCAGGCCGAGCAGGCACGCGCTTCGGAAGCGGCTTTCCAGCAGGCACTGGGAGAAAAGGGGTTTGGTGCGATCACCACCGACATCGAGCCTGCCCCGACATTTTTCTATGCGGAGGAAGATCACCAGCAGTATCTGGCGAAAAATCCAGGTGGCTATTGTGGCTTGGCGGGAACGGGAGCCTGTCTGCTGCGCTGACCCCTGATCTACACCGTTTCTGCTTTAGGCTTTGACGGGTGCGTTGCGCGGATGAAGAATGTGCGCGCACCAATCACTCCAGCTGCCCGCATACAAGCGGGCCTCGCGGCCGATCAAGTGTAGCGAAAACAGGTTTACACAGGCGGTAACGCCTGATCCGCAATAACACACGATGGCATCATCCGCCGGGATGCTTTGCCAGTGCGCTTGCAGTGCACTCAATGGCAAAATTTTGCCGTCCCCATCCGTGACTTCTTGCCAGGGCTTATTGATTGCACCGGGAATGTGCCCGGCGATCGGATCGATCGGCTCTTCGTTACCGAGAAATCGCTTGTTCTCACGGGCGTCCACCAATTTCCACGGTGGCTTTTCCAGGTTGGCGTAGATATCGCTGTAGCTCAGCAGCTCACCCGTCTGGGCTTTGGCCGCAAAATTGCCCGGCGCGGGCGCCTGCGTTTCGCCACTCTCGAGATCCATACCCGATGCCTGCCAGGCACCGAGACCGCCGTTCAAAATTGCGACATTGGTGTGGCCGAAATGGCGCAGCAGCCACCAGGCGCGGGCTGCGAAGGCAAAGCGCTGTGCGTCGTACAGCACAACCTGTGTGTCTTCGTTGATCCCCCGGCTGCGGGCAAATACGGAAAATTGCTGTGCGGAAGGGAGCGGGTGGCGGCCGCCATAACGCTCGGTAGGTGCGGAGAGGTCCCGGTGCAAACTCGCATACTGGGCACCGGGGATATGCGCATGTTCAAAAGCCTGTTGCCCGGCTTCCGTGTCCGCCAGATCATAACGGCAATCCAGGACGACCAACTGGCCATCCCCAAGGCTCTGCTGCTTTTGCAGCTCAGCCAGCTCGGTGACTTCAATCACACCCTGATAATTCATAGCAACTGCTTTTTATTGTCTTTATAGCGCCTCAAATTAAGCTGCTGGAAACGATTTGTCCAGCGCCTAAGGAGACAGTCCTGGTACGCAAACAAGTTCACCGATTACCGTGTTAACCCCTTATGGGTTTTCGGTGTAGCGACTGCCACTTACGGTTGGCGTGTGGCGCTGGCCCTCTGCTCGTGAGGCTTCGTCGGGGAGTGGGGGCTGTTCACCTTTCTCCTGTGTGCGCTGAGATTCCAGTTCGGCAATTTTTGCCTCCAGTTGCGCTTGCCGCTCGAGCTCTTCTTTTCGACAGCTGAGTACGCTTTCGGCGATTGACGACTCCGGGCGATCAAGGAAGTCTGCCGCGGCCTGTTCCGCACATTCGCTTGCGGAAATGACATCGTGTGACAGTTCGGGGAAAAGCACCCACTGGTGATTAGGCAGCTTCTTACGCGCGGCATCGGCATCGTCAACTGATAGCACCGGGTCCAGGGCGCCGTGCATCACCAGTGTGGGTACCGGGGTTTGAATGGCTTGTGACTCGAGCATCGGCGCTGCGGGCATGGCCCAGATTCGACACTGCATCTGCATCATGTCGATGTCCGCGCGTACAGAACTGCCGAGGATGCCGCTCTTGGCTGCAAGCTGACTGGCCTCATCGAAGTCAACGAAGGGGGCTTCTTCAAAGCAAAAATGGCTAATGCCTGCGGCATCACCAAAGTTGGGGTCGAGCACCAGCCCCATAAAACTGGCGATGGAGGGCTTGAGTAGCTCTGCCTGGTCCGACTCTAGTTCTTCGATAATTGCCGGAAGTTCTTTGTAGAAACCCTCGTTGTACAGGGCCTGGAAGAGCACCCGTAACAGGCGCTGGCCGCTGAGTACAAATGGGTATTGTTGGCCCGCGCGAATATTGCCTGTCTTCACCACAAGGGGGGATTCATCCAGTGCCTGTACTCGTGCTTCCAGACGTTGTTCGAGGTCCGGGTAGCGCTTGTTGCAATCCTTGTCTTTACGGCAGTAGTCGACACCGCGTTGATACGCAGCAGTGACATCTGTTGGCAATGTTTGTGTGTAGATAATTTCCGGAAAGACGGCACTGTTCAGCACCATCGCACGTACGGATTCAGGGAAGTCACGGGCAACGGTCAGCGCGTAGCGGGTGGAATAGGATACGCCGTACAGGTTGAGTTTGGGAATGCCCAGCGCTTTGCGCAGTGCTTCCACATCTTGCGCAACAACCGCGCTGTTGTATTGGGAAAGGTCGGCTATTGCACTGAGGCGGCTGTAGCAGCGCTCCATGCTATAGGTAAACACTCGGGCTTCCTCGTCGCTACTTAAGCGGCGTGTAAACGCGAGATCTGCGTCTTCAATAAATTCATCGCAGGAGAGTTTCGGACTCGCCATGCCGGTGCCGCGCGGGTCCATCACAATCAGGTCGCGGCCATCTTCCACCGTCATGGATGAGTAGTTCACCCACAGCCAGTCGCTGGCATTCTGGGGCTCCAGCCCGAGGCTGGCACCAGGGCCGCCGGCACCCAGGTGCAGTAATGGTTCTTTATCCGGGTCGCTGATTTCCGCAAAAAAACGCACCACCGGGAACTGAATCTTGCGGCCTTCGGGTTTGGCGTGATCCTCAGGCACTTCCATCATGAAGCACTGGGTGGTTGGCCAGCTGGCTTCGGTATCAAACCAGCAGGACTTTGGAATCAGACGGCTGGGGGATAAGGGGTCTGTTGGATCTTCGCGGGTGCAGCCGGTCAATACGGCGGGCAATATCAGTAACGCGATGAGGCAGATACGGCCAGTGGAGGATCGTTGCAACAGACGCAAGAAAGTGGAAGAGGGTAACGGCATAAGACAGTTCAAAATCCAAATAATACGACTGCTGGTGTCTCACTCCGGCCCGAAACGAGCGATCGGTGCAGACAGATTCCAGCGCAAGGCGGCTAAGCGGATCGACAGAGTGACCACTATTGCGATGGCTACCACGAGTTCTCCGGGCAGCATGTCGAGCTCGTCCAGTATCACCAGTGCGGCGGCGCCACTCAAGGCCGCGGTGGCATAAATTTCCCGTCTCAGTAACAGGGGAATGTCGCCACACAGGATATCCCGTATGAGTCCGCCAAAAGTGCCGGTCATTACGCCCATCACCATGGCAATCCCTGGCGAAAAACCGAGGCTTAGCGCCTTTTGTGTGCCAATGACCACGAATACCGCCAGTCCAGCCGCGTCGGCGATCATCAGCAGCCGCATGGGCACACTGAAATAGCGAATCACATAGAAACTGGCCACACCGGTGGCCGCGGCAATACCCAGGTAGTGGCTATTGTGGAGCCAGAAAACCGGGATATTCAGAATGATATCGCGAATGGTTCCGCCGCCGGTGGCGGTGACACAGGCGAGGACTACGGCACCAAATAGATCCATCTGTTTGTGACCCGCGGCCAATACTCCGGTAAAGGCGAAAATGACGATACCGATTAGGTCACACCAGTAGAGAAGTTGTTCCATCCGGTTCGGGCCACGTGGGTACAGAGTAAGAGGTAATACGGGCTAATGAGCACCTGTCGATCGGGAAGAGGGCGTCAAGACGCTGATTTCACAGGGGAGTGTCGGCAGAATCTGGCTGCCGGTCGGTAGTAGCGCGCGCCCTCAGTTGCCCAGATTATGGGCCTTAAGGGCGCGCGGAGTACAGGCTCTTAGAAGAATGCCTGCAGGCCGGTCTGCGCACGGCCGAGAATCAGCGCGTGCACGTCATGGGTACCTTCGTAGGTATTCACCGCTTCCAGGTTCATCGCGTGGCGAATAACGTGGAACTCGTCCGCAATACCGTTACCACCGTGCATGTCACGGGAGATACGGGCAATATCCAGGGCTTTACCGCAGTTATTGCGTTTCACCAGGGAGATCATTGTTGGATCGAAGTCTTTCTGCTCGTCCATCAGGCGCCCAACACGCAGGGAAGCCTGCAGGCCCAGCGTGATCTCGGTCTGCATGTCCGCGAGCTTTTTCTGGAACAGCTGGGTTTGTGCCAGCGGTTTGTTGAACTGCTTGCGATCCAGGCCGTATTGACGGGCCGCGTGCCAGCAGTATTCCGCCGCACCCATGGCGCCCCAGGAAATACCGTAGCGCGCGCGGTTCAGGCAGCCGAAAGGTCCGCTCAGGCCTTTGATGTCTGGGAAGCGGTTTTCTTCCGGAACAAACACGTTGTCCATCACGATTTCACCGGTGATGGAAGCGCGCAGGGAGAACTTGCCCTCGATTTTTGGCGCGCTCAGGCCTTCCATACCTTTTTCCAGTACGAAGCCGCGAATATGACCTTCATCGTCTTTGGCCCAAACCACAAACACATCGGCGATGGGGCTATTGGTGATCCACATCTTGGAGCCGGTGAGGCGGTAGCCGCCATCTACACTCTTGGCGCGGGTCTTCATGCCGCCGGGATCGGAGCCAGCATCGGGTTCGGTGAGGCCAAAGCAGCCTACCCACTCACCAGAGGCGAGCTTCGGCAGGTACTTCTGCTTTTGCTCTTCGCTACCGTACGCATAAATCGGATGCATCACCAGGCTGGACTGCACGCTCATCGCCGAACGGTAACCGGAGTCGACACGTTCTACTTCCCGCGCGACGAGACCGTAGGAGACATAGTTCAAACCGGCGCAATCGTAGCCTTCGATGGTGGAACCCAGCAGGCCAAGCTCGCCCATTTCTTCCATAATTTCGCGATGGAAGATTTCGTTGCGGTTGGCTTCGAGCACACGTGGCATCAGTCGCGACTGACAGTATTCCCGTGCGGTGTCGCGGATCATGCGCTCTTCGTCGCTCAGTTGACGGTCCAGAAGCAGGATGTCGTCCCAGTGTGCCAGTGGCTGATTTTTGCTCATGTGTTGAACCCGTACATGGTCAGTAAACAAGGGATTCTCGATCACGCACACGTCTATGGTAGGCAAATTACCGTAGATTCAATGGGCGATACCGCTCGTGAAAGGCTGGGGCCGTTTAGTCAGTCACGGGATGCGCAGTGCATGATCAATTGCTGCGCCATCATAGCGGAGCCCAGAGCCAATTTCACGTTTGTGATCACTTTTTTTGGTGGGGCATTTCGAAAGAGTATCCTGCCATTCGGGCCGATCGCAGGAAAATCACCTCGACCCGAGAGGGCGGGCGCTGTTTCTGGTGCAAGGCCCTATGGTCATCCGCCCAAAAAGCATGGTTTGGGTAAACAAAGGTAAATCGTCTTGGAGCACCGGTTATTAGCTTTGATAATTAAAACTAACTTCTTTAGAGCAAACTGCTAGGACAAGCGGAGTTCATGGGCAAGCTGCCGAAATTATTAGGAATGAGTGGGTTTGCGGCAGCCCTGGGTCTTGCTGGATGCAGTGGTGCGCCCCCGTTACCACCGCAGCTGCCACAGGAATCGCTGGGCCTGCCGAACCAGTTTGTGGCCAGTGGCAATGCGCACATGGCGCAGCGTTGGTGGCAGAGCTTTGGCGATGCGAGGTTGGATGTTTTGGTCGACCATGCGCTGGCGGAAAACCCGGATTTACAGGCTACCTACTGGCGTCTGGCCCAGGCTGACGCGGTGGCGGCGCAGGCGCGCAGTGGTTTCTGGCCCCGGTTGACGGGGCGGCTGGAAAATACCGAGCAGAAGCGCTCTTCAGGTGATGGCTTTGATTTCGCCGGTGGCGAGAACCAGGGCAATACCTGGACCGGCAATCTCGCGGCGAGCTACGAAGTGGACTTGTGGGGGCGGGTACGCAGTGGCGCGCGTGCCGCGGAGGCCGGCCGCCTGGCGCAGGAAATGAATGTGCAGACCGCCGCACTCACCCTCGCGGCAGAGGTCGCCGGTGTCTGGTTGCAGCTGCAGGAGCAGCGCGGCCAGGAACATCTCCTCAGCGCACAGCTCGAGGTGAACGAGAAAACCTTGCGCGCGCTGGAGTTGCGCTTCGGTAGCGGGATTATTGCGGCAGCCGATGTGTTGCAGCAACGGCAGCTGGTTGAGCAGTCGCTGCAGGATCTTGCTCAGAGCCGGGCGAATGCCGATTTGTTGCTGACCCAATTGGCTGCCTTGTTGGGCATGAGCGCAGATGCATTGCCGCCAGCGGCGTTTGTTGATGCCGGTTTACCGGTTTTACCCGCGCTGCCCGATACCGGTTTCCCCACGGCACTGTTGCTGCGCCGGCCGGATGTTCAGCGCGCCCAGCGGGAAGTGTTGCAGGGGCACTATCTCTCCGCGCAGGCCTGGGCTGAGCGGCTGCCGACACTTTCTTTCGATATGTTTTTCTCGGGGGGCGGCACCTCAATTTCGGATATCGCCAACGACTGGCTGCTGAACCTGAGTCTCGCGTTAGAAGGCGTGATCTTCGATGGTGGCAATCTGGCCGCACGCAAACGTGAGCAGGCCGCAGCCGAACAGGAGCGCTGGGCCCTGTTTCGAAATACTGTGATGCAGGCGCTTTCCGAGGTCGAGCAGGCGCTGATTAACGAGCAGGCGATTCGAACACGTTTGTCTTATCTGGAAACCCGCACACAGCTGGCGGATCAAATTACGCTGCGCCAACGGCGCGCGTATGGCCAGGGTTCTGTCGACTTCCTTAACGTACTGTCATCAACCAACAACCAGCAGTTGTTGCAGCGGGAGCTGCTAACTGCACGGCGGGAGCTTCTGGAAAACAGGGTAACTCTGTATCGCGCATTGTCGGGTGGGCTACCTATAGAGGATCTCCCCGAGCCATTGCCGGTGGAGCTGGATGTCTATAGCACTCAAGTGGATTGAGCGAAATTTCCCGACACACACTGAATGAGCAATCGGCCCGTGAGGTCGAATAGCCGGAGCTGAAATGCTAAACAAAATCAACTGGAATATAGCCATCCCGATCTTGCTGATCGTGTTGGCGTCTGCAGTCTCCAGTTGGCTGCTGCGAGAAAAACCAACCATGCAACGGGGGGAGCGCAAGGCGCCGCCGTTACTGGTGGAGGTGACGCAGGCAGAGCGTGGCGAATTCCCCCTGACCATTCAGGCCCTCGGCAAGGTTACTGCGCGCGAAGAGGTTGAGTTGCAACCGCAAGTGGATGGGCGGGTAGAGTGGTTGAATTACGATCTCGGGCCTGGTTCCACCGTAGAGAAAGGCGAGCGACTTTTACAGATTGAGCGGGAACCCTATCAGCTTGCATTACAGTCAGCGCGCAGTGCCTTGGCGGAGCGCCGCGCGGAACTCCAGCAGGAGCAGGGCCAGCGCCTGGTTGCCGAGGAAGAGTATGAGCTGCTGGGAAGCTCACTGCCCGACGCAGACCTGTCACTGGTACTTCGTGAACCGCAGCTGGCGGCCGCTCGAGCGCGGGTGGATTCGGCGGAAGCCCAGGTAAAACTGGCCGAGCGCGACCTGCGATTGACCGAGATTAGCGCTCCCTTTAATGCGTTGCTGGTGGCCCGCAGCGTGGATGTCGGTGATCGGGTCGCACCCGGCACCGTGATGTACACCGTCGCCGGCGCTGACCGCTTTCAGATCGAGGTCGAAGTACCGGCCCGGCAATTGCCGCAGTTAAACACCCCCAGTGCCAAAGTCGAGATTCATGGCAGCCAGTGGCCGATAGGAGAGTCGCGTGCCGGCGAATTTGTGCGTGTCATTCCTGTGCTGGAAGAGCAGGGCCGGTTGGGGCGCGTGTTGATTGAACTGGCCGATCCTCTGAGCATGGAAAACCCTCGTGAACCGCGCTTGTTGCTAAATGATCTCGCGCGCGTGGAAATCACCGGCCGCAGTGCAGGGCAGCAAGTGCGTATTCCGCTGACGGCGCTGCAGGACGGCAACCGGGTTTGGATCGTGAGAGACGGAAAGTTGCATATTCAGCCGGTAGCCGTTTCCCATTTCGACGGTGAGTATGCGGTGCTGGATAGCGGGCTGCAGGGCGGTGAAGAACTGGTGACAACGCGTCTTACCGCCGTTACCGAGAATATGCCGGTTCGTACCAAGAAAAGTGCAGCGCCCTCAGGGCAGCCGATTAAGCCCGAACTCCGGCGCAGCAATAAAGGCCTAGGTGCCCGTGACGGATCGACCCCGCCCGAGCTGCCGGAGCAATCACCAGAGACTATTAAAAAAGGCACTGATGGTGAGCGCGGATGAGCAACCCCAACGACCCATTGTTTCACGGTAAACGGCCGCCGATCGATACTAGTCGTGGTGCCATCGCGTGGATGACACACAACCATGTGACGGCAAACCTGTTGATGCTGGTGTTTCTGATTGGCGGTCTGATTTTTTCTCTCACCATCAAAAAAGAAGTGTTTCCGGAATTCAGTCTGGACATGGTGACCGTGAACATTTCCTACCCGGGTGCCAGTCCGGAAGAAGTGGAGCGGGGGGTACTGGTGCCGGCAGAGCAGGCAGTAACCGGGCTCGTGGGCATCAAGGAGTTACGGGGGACGGCTGGTGAGGGCAGCGCGAGCTTGACCCTTGAATTGAACGAGGACGCCAACGCCAGCAAGGTTTTCCAGGACGTACAGGCGGCGATCGACCGGGTATCGACTTTTCCCAACGATATAGAACGTCCACAAGTGACTCTCGTCGAGCGCAAAAGGGACGTGCTCGACATTGTGGTGCACGGCAATGTGGACGATCGTACCCTGCGCGCATTCGTTATGCAGGTATATGACAAGCTTGAAGCCCATCCGGATATCACGCAGCTGGAAGCCTACGGGGTGCGTGATTACGAGGTGGCTATCGAGGTGCATCGGGACGACCTACGACGCTATAACCTGTCGCTGCCTCTTATCTCTCAGTTGGTGCGCGATGCGGCGGTCGATGTGCCGGCGGGCGGGGTAAAGTCGGAAGCCGGGGAAATTCTGGTGCGGGTTACCGAGCGTAAAGATTGGGCCCGACAATTTGGTGATATCGCCGTGGCGCAGAGCCCCGCTGGCGGCACTGTGCGCCTGCGGGATATTGCGACCATCCGCGATGCGCTGGTAGATGAACCGCGCAATATGGTGTTTAACGGGGAACCGGCGGCCGGTATTGACGTATTCCGGGTCGGCGATCAAACGCCAATGAGTGTAAGCAAGGCGACCCATGCGGTACTGGATGAGGTGCGCCAGAGCCTGCCCCCTGGGGTTTTTGTCACTGTGCGCGATGATGACTCGGAAATATTTAAAGAGCGCCTGTCCCTGTTGCTGAAAAATGGCTTTATCGGCTTGCTGCTGGTGTTTGTGGTTCTCGGTATTTTCCTAGAGCTGCGCCTCGCGTTCTGGGTGACCTTGGGTATCCCAATTAGCTTTCTGGGGGCTTTGTTGTTCCTGCCGTGGATGGACATATCGATCAACATGGTCAGTATGTTTGCGTTCATTATTGCGTTGGGGATCGTGGTCGATGACGCGATCATCGCGGGTGAAAATATCTATGAATGGCGCCAGCGTGGTTACAGTAATTTTGATGCGGCTGTAGCGGGTGCGCGTCAGGTGGCGGTGCCACTGACTTTTGCGATTCTTACCAATATCGTCGCTTTTATCCCCCTGACCCAGCTGCCCGGTTTTATGGGCAAGATCTTTGGGGTTATCCCGTTCGTGGTAGGGTCGGTATTCGTTGTCTCTTGGGTAGAAGCGCTATTTATCCTGCCCGCGCATTTGGCGCATTCCAAGCGGGGACACAAAAGTCGTTCGGCGCGACGCTTGGCGGCACGCCAGAAAATGGTGGCGCGAGGCCTGGACCGCTTCGTGGAGCAGCGCTTCAAACCGCTGCTGGATACCTGTGTGCGGCATCGCTACTTCACCATATCGGTCGCGATCTCCATTTTAATTGTGATGAGTGGCTACGCCGCCAGTGGTCGCATGGGCTTTACCCTGATGCCCAGAGTTGAGCGTGATACTGGCCGGGTACAGGTGACCTTTCCTCCCGGTACTGCGGAAGCCCAGCTGGCACGCGCGCGAACGCAGATTATGAGCGCTGCCGATGTGATTCTCGAGGAGACCGGCAGAGAAGGTGTATTTATCGGTATGCGTGGTCTGATCCGTAATGACACGGTACAGGTTGATGTCTACCTGACGCCCGGTGATAAGCGCGAAGTGTCCACCGGGGATTTTGTGCGTCGTTGGCGGCGGCAAGTGGGCACGGTGCCCGGCGCGCTCAGTTCAAGTTTTGCCAGCGACCGCGGTGGTCCCGGTGCGGGACCTGCACTGACTATTGAATTGCGGCACACCGATACCGATCTGCTGGAAGAAGCGGCGACGCAGCTGGCGGCCGGTCTGTCAGGCTTTCCAGCCGTGGGCGATATCGACCCTGGGGTGTCCCAGGGCAAGCGCCAGCTCGACCTGACCCTTACCGATACCGCAAAAAGTCTCGGCCTGACCGCCGAAGAAATTGGCCGCCAGTTACGCGCCTCCCTGTACGGTGCCGAGGCGTTGCGCCAGCAGCGCGGGCGCGATCAGGTAAAGGTGATGGTGCGCTTGCCGGAAGAAGAACGGGTCACTCTCGACGATGTAAACAATATCCTGATTCGAGCCGGCAACGGTGTGTGGCTGCCACTGCCCGATTTGGTGGTGATTGATCAGGGCCGTGCCTATGCCACTATCAACCGCCGCGAAGGTCGGCGAGTAATGACGGTGACCGCGGAAGTGGAACCGGCAGACCAGGCCGCACTGGTAATAAACGAGCTTGATCAGACAGTCGTGCCGCAATTATTGGCGCGCTACCCTGGACTGAGCCTGTCGTATGAAGGGCGACAGGCGGATGAACGGGAAGGGCTCTCCTCGTTGGGGATGACATTTACCCTGACGTTGGCAGTTTTGTATTTTCTGCTGGCGATTCCGCTAAAGAGTTATATCCAACCGCTCACGGTAATGGTGGCCATCCCGTTCGGTGTGATTGGCGCAATTCTGGGCCACCTGATTATGGGGTATGGCTTGAGTATGGTTAGCCTGCTCGGCATGGTGGCGCTGGCCGGGGTAGTGATCAATGACACCCTGGTAATGATTGAATATGGCAACCGCCTGCGGACGCAGGGTGTGGCTATTACCGATGCCATCAAGGCCGCCGCCGCCCGTCGCTTCCGCCCGATTGTGTTGACCACGGTCACCACTTTCTGTGGCTTGATGCCAATGATTTTTGAAAAGTCGGTGCAGGCCAAATTTATGATTCCCATGGCCATCTCCCTCGGCTACGGGATTCTGGCGGCAACGGCCATTTCCCTGTTGCTGGTCCCTTGCCTGTACCTGATGTTTTCGCGGGATATCCCGGTCCTGTTCGGCATGCTGAAAAACCACGCATTCCGCCGAACGGCAAATTAACGCCCTAGGCCGGAATGCGGTTCAATCCCGCCGCAGGTGGTCTTTAATCGCGATGGGGTTGGGGAAGTTCAGTACAACAATGTAAGACGACACCAGGAAGGTGAGGATCGCGGTTGCCTGAATCAGGTGCGATGCCTTGCTGCCAATCAGCTGCTGGCTCGCCGCGAGGAAGGCGATCAGTAGTGAAAATTCACTGATCTGTCCGAGGCGAAAGCCGATATCCCAAGCGAGAATCTTGCGTTCACTCTGCTGCCCCAGTAAGTAGCGGAACACCACCGGTTTGATGATCAGTACCGCAGAGGCGGCAACCAGAGCGGGGACGGCGATCTCGGGCACCATATCCAGATTGAACTGGGCGCCAAGACTGAAGAAGAACAGGATCAGGAAGAAATCCCGCAGGGGTTTCAGGCTAAGTGCGATGTACTGTGAAATCGGACTGGTCGCCAGGGTAATACCAGCAATAAACGCGCCGATTTCCCGAGACAACCCGACCACCTCTGCCAATTCTGCCAGACCAAGACACCAGCCGAGTGCGAGCAAAAACACGTATTCGTGGAAACGGTCAAATTTGGCCAGCAGTGGCTGCAATACATAGCGCACCGCAGCCCAGGAGAAGCCCACCAGTAGGGGCAGTGCTGCAAAGGAAATGCCCAGGCGCGCGAAATCCACCGTGCCAGTGCTGCCACTGAGCAGGATCATTAGGCAGGTGATCGCCACAAAATCCTGAAACAGCAGCAGGCCCACCATCATTTCACCCAGATGCTTGTGGTGCAGCACGGTGGTCGGCAACAGCTTGATGCCGATGATGGTACTGGAGAACATCATCGCCATACCGATCACCCAGGACTCGATACTGGTAAAGCCGAAGACGCGGCCGATGCCATAGCCCAACGCCAGGAACACGGCGCAGCTGATAAAACCGACGAAGGTCGCTTTACGCAGCACCGATATGAGCGCCTGTGGTTGCATATCGAGACCCAGCAGGAACAGCAGGAAAACAATGCCGATGCTCGACATCTCCGCCATTAACGCGACATTGTCGACGAGTCCAAATACCGAAGGGCCAAGCAGGCAGCCGAGGGCAATGTAGGCGACGAGCAATGGCTGCCGACCCCACAGGGCTAGCGAGGCTACTACCGCAGCGCCGGTGAATATGAGGAAAAAGGACTGGAACAGGGAGGTCTCAGGCACTGCGCATCCTTGTAGCAGACTGGAAAATGGCTCTTGCCGGTATTATCCGCGTTGTCACGGCCTGTTTTCAATGGCCTTGTTTTGGCTTCGATTTGCCAGCTGCACCGGACCCGGGCCCGGTGCGCAACTTCCGTGGCTACAGCTTGAACCAGCGCAGGTCCTCGCCTTCTTTGGAGAGGATTGGTTGCGCACAGATTTCGCCGGACGGATTTGCGATGATCTGCCGCGCCTTAGCGAGATATTCCTGTAGTGGTAGGGTCACCTTGGTTGGCGCTTCACAGACTGAATCGAGGACGAGATCCAGTGGCGCATTTGGCTCTTGCCCCTGATAGCGCCAGACCCCGGCAGCCGTATCATACTGATAGAAGGGCAGCATTCTGTAGCCGTGCTCAGCGATCAGTTCAATTGCGTCGATGAGGTAATCCACGGTCTCCTCATCCAGGAAGTAGTTAAAGTTCAAGCGGACCCAGCCGGGCTTAAGAATACTTTCGCCTTCACTAACCAGCTTTTCTATCGCGGTGCTCTGCTCATCGGTTAAGTGCAGTAAGTGGTGTCCGTATGGGCCGGCACAGGAACAGCCGCCACGCACCTGAATTCCAAACAGGTCATTAAGTAGTGCGACAACGAATCCGTAGTGCAGAGGTTTGCCATCTCGCAGTAGATGCAAAGACACGATACTGACACGTTCCGCGTCGGTACCGCCGAGGATCTCTATGTTCGGATTCCCGCACCAGCGTGCAAAGACGCGTTCAAGCCAGTGCGCTTCCCGTGTTTCAATCGTATCAGCACCCACCTGATCTTTTAGTGCGAAGATCATGCCAGCGCGCACAGATTCCACGATGGCGGGTGTGCCTGCCTCCTCGCGGCGCTCGCCGGCGGGCAGGTAGGTGTGTCGGCCGGGGCTTACCCAGGACACCGTGCCGCCACCGGTAACAGTGGGTTGGTTTTCTGGCAATAAACCGCGACGAACGATCAGGATGCCCGGTGTACCCGGGCCGCCGACAAATTTATGCGGTGAAATAAACAGTGCATCTTTGCAGGAAAGCGCATCTTCGCCCTGCACATCGATATCGACGTAGGGTGCTGCCGCCGCATAGTCCCAAAATGAGAGGGCGTTGTGCTGGTGCAAAAGCCGCGTAACGGCAGTGGTATCGGTGCGAATGCCGGTAACATTGGATGCTGCAGAAAAGCTGCCGATCTTGAGCGGGCGCTCGGTATATTGTTCGAGTGCAGACTGGAGTGCGTCGAGGTCGACACCACCCATGGCATTTAGCGGAATGGTCACGACTTCTGCGACAGATTCGCGCCAGGGCAAATCGTTCGAGTGGTGCTCGTAGGGGCCGATAAATACCACCGGGCGCGCATCGTTGGAAATGCTGCCGCTGGTTCCACCGATGCGCGCGTAGTGATCTTTTCGCAGGCCGAGGCAATCGACCATGCGGTTAACCGCTGCCGTTGCGCCGGCGCCGCAGAAGATAATGGCGTGCTCATCACTGGCATTTACAGATGTGCGAATTGCGCTGCGCGCCTGTTCGCGAAATGCCATGGTCTGGCGACCAGTCGCCGAGGTTTCTGTATGGGTGTTGGCGTACCACGGTAGCACCTTGTTGCGAATGGCGTCCTCAACAAATTGCAATGCGCGGCCCGAGGCCGTGTAGTCCGCGTAAACCAATGGCCGTTCGCCGAAAGGCGTGCGCATTGGCATACGCTCGCCAATGACGTTATCGCGAATACGTTGCAGTAAATGTTCGACAGTGTCGGAGGTGAAAGCAGCGTTTGGTACTTCTTTGGGTGTTTGGCGAGAATGATTCATGGCGACCTCAATGTACTGTGCCCGCGGGGTTCACCCGCGGGCCTGTCATTAGTTCAGTCATTGAGCTGGCGTTATTCGCCGGTGGGTATGGGCAGTTCTGTGGTGCTCTTGATCTGCTCCATGGCGAAGGTGGAGGCCACGTCTGCAATGCCGGCGTGGGCGATCAGCTTTTTATAAAACTGATCGTATGCGGCGACATCGCTGACCACGATACGCAAGATGTAATCGTAGTCGCCGGCAAGGCGATAGCATTCCACCACTTCCGGCAGATCAGCCATGGTGTGGGCAAAGGAGTCTGCCCATTCAGCGCTGTGCTGATTCGCTTTTACCTGAGCAAACACCGATACCGGCAGGCCGAGTACCTCGGCATCCAGCAGGGCGACCTTGCGACGAATGATGCCGCTTTTCTCCAGCTTCTGTATCCGGCGCCAGCACGGGGTCTTGGTCAGGCCCACACGCTCGGCCAGCTCTTCGATGGAGAGGCTAACATCTGATTGCAAGATGGCAAGAAGTTGTCGATCAATTGCGTCGAGTGAAGACATAGTTCTACAAAGCTCCATAAAGCGGGTTTGTATTCCCTTTGCTTGCTCCGGTACTCGCTCCCTTGCAACAAATTACCCCGGTACTTTTTAAGGGTACTGAGAAATCCGACATTGGCGGCTCTTGGAAGAATCCTTTGCTGTACCCCGTATCTCGTTAGTAACGATAATCTCCGTATCGATGCACTAGTAGTGGAATTTTCTCTACGATTTTCAGGATCAAAAAAGCCGGGCAATGCCCGGCCAAACAACAGGGGGTTGTTGGAACTTTGTTTTGGAACGCTGCGCCGTATTACGCCGCTTCTTTGGGCGGGAACATTGGCTCGAACAGACCCGCCGCCATGGCTTCACGCACGCGCGCCATCAAATCAATTTCGGTGAGCTGTTGCAGGTCTTGCAGGTCGTTCAGCAGGTAGTAAATGGGCTGCACAATATCGATGCGGTAAGGTGTGCGCAGGGTATCAACCGCCTCGAAAGGTACGCGCACTGGCTCATCGCTCAGGGCGTAGAGCGTCTCTTTCGGAGACGACAGGATACCGCCACCGTAAATACGCAGGCCGTCTTTGGTGTTCAACAGTCCGAATTCGACGGTGAACCAATACAGGCGCGCCAGGTAGCCGCGCTCTTTGGGGCTCGCTTTCAGGCCCAATTCACCGTACTTCTGCGTGAAGTTGGCAAACGCTGGGTTGGTGAGCATGGCGCAGTGGCCGAAGATTTCGTGGAAGATATCCGGCTCCTGCAGGTAGTCGAATTCTTCGGGGGTGCGGATAAAGGTCGCCACCGGGAATTTGCGCTCGGAGAGCAGGCGGAAAAAGGTTTCGAAGCCAATGAGGGCGGGCACCCGTGCGGTTTCCCAGCCGGTTTCGCGACGCAATACGCTATTTACTTCTTCCAGCTGGGGAATGCGGTCCACAGGCAGGTTCAGCAGGTCGAGACCATGCATGTACTCATCGCAGGCGCGGCCAGGGATAATCTGCAGCTGTCTTTCGATCAGGCGCTGCCATGTTTGGTGCTCAAGCTCGGTGTATTCAATGAAACCCTCAGCATTGGGTTCACGGGCCACATACTTGCTGGGCTTTTTGCTGCTCATGACTATCTCCGCGGTTGGCGGTCACGGTTTGCCGCCAGTTCTGTTG
Organism: Microbulbifer agarilyticus; assembly: GCF_001999945.1. Lineage (NCBI taxonomy): Bacteria > Pseudomonadati > Pseudomonadota > Gammaproteobacteria > Cellvibrionales > Microbulbiferaceae > Microbulbifer > Microbulbifer agarilyticus. The sequence goes on along the minus strand of NZ_CP019650.1, from coordinate 2,233,296 downwards.
TTATCGTCCTTCTATTCTTAGACACGAGCGCGGGGGAGTGGCAGGGCAGATAGAGCGAAAAGGCGGGCCCATGGGCCCGGTCGGCTACACTTTTTGTAAACATAAGTTTACAGTTGGTGCATGAGAGTAGAGATTACCTGTAGCGACCGTGTAGGCATATTGCAGGAAATTATGGCGATCTTTGCCAATTTCCGGGTCAATGTGCGTACTGGGGAAATTGGCGGCGATAGCGGAGACAAGGTTTACCTGTGGGCGCCGGGCCTGCTTCTGACCCAGTTTCAGTCGATCGAGAAGTCCCTCCAGCAGGTGCCCGGGGTTCAGAAGGTGCGCCGCATCGCGTTAATTCCCTCCGAGCGGCGCCACTTCGAGTTGGATACCCTACTGCGGCATGTGTCGTATCCGGTGCTGTCGGTGGATGGTGCCGGCCGCATCATTGCGGCAAACCTCGCTGCTGCCCGGGCGTTTGGGGTGAATGAGGGGCAGGTGCCAGGGATGCAGTTGCAACGTTTCCTACCCAAGCTGCAACTGGAGGAGCTCCTGCGAGGGCTGACTGCGCCTCGTTACGGGTTCCCGGTGTTAGTGCGCGGCAAGCCCTTTACCCTCGATTGGTCGCCAATTACGCTGGGTGACAGCTCGGCCGGGCCCGCGTCGCTTGCTGGTGCCGTGTTGACCTTGCACGCCGCTGCCCCCGATGTGGATTCTCCCCTCGAACAGACGCCACCCACACCGCAGGTACTCTGGGACCTGGACGCGCGCCGAGCCTGTTGCTTGCGCCTGCAACAAATGGCGCCGCTGCAAGCGCCACTGCTGATTAGCGGTGAGCGCGGCTGCGGCAAGACCACATTTCTACACGCGGCCTACTATCTGAGCCCACTGGCGGAGGGTGGTAAGGTTTATCGCTGCCACGGTGAGGCGCTGGATGTAGACGGGGTGACGCGACTTGCAGAATTGCCCAGAGATACCGTGGTGTTAATTGATGACCTTGAACTCGCGCCGAAGGATGTGCAGCGGCAGTTGGCGCAAAGTCTGTTGCGCACCCAATTTCTGCCCCGGTTGATGGTGACCATTACCGTATTTTCCACCTTGCTGCCCGCACTACAGCAAACCTTTTCCGGTCAGCACATTCCATTGCCCACCTTGCGTGCGATGCGTCCGTCTCTAGAGCGTTTTGTGCGGCTAATCCTGTCTCAGGTGGCGCATGGGGAGGGCGTGCCGGTGCCCGGTGATGTGGAGGTATCGGAATTTGATGGGGTGGTTGATGCGTTAAAACTGTCGGATTGGCCGACAAACTTCACCGGCCTCACACAGCAAATGGAATCGGCGCTGGCGCATATGCGCGCGCGCGGGGGGCGGGTTTTGGCGCGCGAGGATTTTCCGGACATGGTTAGCGAGACGAATTTGCCGTGGCGTGAATGGGGCAGGGGGCTGACGCTCGCGGAACAGCTGGAAAAAGTGGAGCGGAGTATTCTCGAAGAGCTGCTCGAGAGTTTGCCTCCCGGGCAGCGCTCCAGTCGCGCTCTTGCGCGGCAATTGGGTATTTCACATACGGCGGTGGCCAACAAGTTGCGCAAGCACAAATTGACAGTGCACTAACGAATTGCCAGTGCAGCGGGCGCGGATCCGGCAATCTCAGCGTTCGATTTTGCCGATCAGGATGTCTTTAAACATGACGAAGTCGCCCCACAGAGAATAAAAGGGGTTTTTAAATGTGGCAGGACGGTTGTGCTCAAAAAAGAAGTGCCCGACCCAGGCAAAGCCGTAGCCCGCCACTGGTACCGCCCACAGCAATGTCCAGTTGCGGCTGATGATGGCGGTAATAACCAGGCTAATCACCAGCGCAGTGCCCACAAAGTGCAGCCGGCGGCAGGTTAGGTTGCTGTGTTCGTTCAGGTAAAACGGATAGAACTCGCGGAAAGAGGTAAAGCGCGGGGTTTCGCTGGCCTTATCTTCATTTTGCGGTGTCTGCATAGTGTTTTCTGCCATCTCGCTATCCTGTTTGTTGTTTATTTTTATAGGGTGTTGGTTGGGATGATACCGGTTCATCGCCGATTCTAGCGGCAAGCAGGGGCTTGCGCTGGTCGGAAAAGGACATGCCATTTTGGCCACCAGTGTGCCCCACAAGCAAGGGTGGAGCGCAATTATCGTGACTGGCTTTCGACCATCGGGTGTCAAATCTGATAATCTTGCCCTCAAATTTGTGATCACTTTTTCTGGCGCCCCAGCGCTTTCAGAGCGAATACATAAGGAAGTTTTATGTCTGGCCCGTTATCTCATCTCAAGGTGCTCGACCTGAGTCGAATTCTGGCCGGCCCCTGGGCCAGTCAGGTGCTGGCGGACTTTGGCGCAGAGGTCATTAAGATCGAGCGCCCGGGCAAGGGTGACGACACCCGTCATTGGGGGCCTCCCTACCTGCAGGATGCCGAAGGCAACGACACCACGGATGCAGCCTATTACTTGAGCGCGAACCGCGGCAAAAAGTCCATAACGGTCGATATCACCAAGCCCGAGGGCCAGGCGTTAATTAAGGACCTCGTCCAGCAATGCGACATTTTGCTGGAGAATTACAAGGTGGGTGGCCTGGCAAAATACGGCTTGGACTATGCGTCGATACACGCAATTAACCCGCGTATCGTTTATTGCTCCATTACCGGATTCGGCCAGACAGGCCCCTACGCGCAGCGCGCTGGCTACGATGCCATGATTCAGGGGATGGGTGGCCTGATGAGTATTACCGGAGTGCCGGAAGGGCTACCTGGGGCCGGCCCTCAGAAAGTGGGTGTTGCCGTGGCGGACCTGATGACTGGGATGTATGCCGTTTCCGGTATCCTTGCGGCAGTAGTGCATCGGGAGAAAACCGGCGAGGGGCAGCAAATCGACCTGTCCCTGCTGGATACCCAGGTCGCCTGGTTGGCCAATCAGGCCCAAAACTACCTGGTATCAGGCGTCAGCCCCGAGCGCCAGGGTACCGCACACCCAAACATTGTCCCTTATCAGGCGGTTCCGGCGAGTGATGGTTACTTCATGTTGGCGGTCGGCAACGACACGCAGTTCCAGAAATTTTGCCAAATTGCCGGTCTGGATGCGGTTGCACTAGACCCGGCGTATGCGACGAACCAGGGGCGGGTAAAGGCGCGCGAGATTCTCGTTCCTTTGGTGGAGGCCGCAACTGCCGCCAAGCCCGCCGCGTGGTGGTTGGAAAAACTCAGCGATGCCCATGTGCCCTGTGGGCCAATAAACAATTTGCAGCAGGTGTTTGCGGATCCGCAGGTACAGGCCCGTGGCATGGTGGTTGAGCAGCCGCACCCGGAGGCGGGCAGTGTGCGCACCGTGCGCAACCCGTTGGGCTTTTCCGCGTCTCCCCTGGCTTATCAGGATGCGCCACCCACCTTGGGCCAGCATACGCAAGCGGTGCTGGCCGATGAGCTGGGATTGTCCCCGGAACAAGTTGCTGCGCTGCGGGATAAGGGAGTCATCTGATTAAAAACAAAAAAGCCCGGCAGAAACCTGCCGGGCTTTTTTGACTTGGTTACCGCTTCGCTCAGGCGAGTGCGCGCCGGCGGTGGATTGGCAACGGCTGGTCTACCGCGGCCTGGTAGCTGTCACTGAAGTCGCGCAGCGATTCAGTTAATCCACTCAGGGGCTGGTCACCCTGGAACGCGAAGGCGTTAAAGCCACAACGGGTCAGGTAAGTGAGTTGGTCGCGGATAAAATTGCCGACCGCACGCATTTCACCGGTAAAGCCATAGCGCTCACGCAGCAGGCGTGCTGCGGTAAAACCGCGGCCATCGGTAAATGCCGGGAAGTGCGCGGCAATGAGCGGCAGTTCACTGGCGTACTCGCCAATGAGGTCAGCAGTTTCATCGCTGTCGAGCCACACACCAATCTCTTGTTTGCGGTCTTGCAGTGCTTCGCGGAGGGCCAACCATACGCTCGCCGGCAAGATGATTTTGCCTGCGGCCAACTTGTCGGCGGTAATTTCTTCTTCACCAGTCAGCGGCAGCAGGTTCCACTGGTTGTCTGCTACTTCCCCATCAAGTATGAGTTGTGCTGGATTTTCTGGTTGTGCACCTACCGGCTTCTTCGCCGCGGAGTTATCAGCTGGCTTTGGCATACACACGCTCCTTGAATGGCTGCAGCCCGATACGGTTGTAGGTATCGATAAAGAATTCTTCCGGCTGGCGGTTCTCGACAAACACATCGAGAATCTTGCCAATGATTGCTGGCATTTGGTCACGGGAGAAGCTGGGGCCAAGTACCTTGCCGAGGCTGGCGTCTTGGTTGGCGCTGCCACCGAGCTGAACCTGATAGAACTCCTCGCCTTTTTTATCTACACCGAGAATGCCGATGTGGCCGATGTGGTGGTGGCCACAGGCGTTCATGCATCCGGAGATATTGAGGTCCAAGTCACCCAGGTCGTATAGGTAGTCCAGGTCGTCGAACTTGCGCTGAATGGCTTCCGCCACCGGAATGGACTTGGCATTGGCCAGGGAGCAGTAGTCGCCGCCCGGGCAGCAAATCATATCGGTCAGGGTGCCGATGTTCGGAGTGGCAAAGCCGTGCTTGCGTGCCGCTTGCCAAAGTGCGAACAGTTTTTCCTGCTCTACGTCTGCCAGTACCACGTTTTGCTCGTGGGTTACGCGCACTTCACCGAAGCTGAATTCGTCGGCCAGGTCGGCGATTGCCTCCAGTTGACGATCGGTCACGTCACCCGGCGGGATACCGGTTGGCTTGGTGCTCAGGGTAACTGCCTGATAGCCCTCTACGCGATGCGGAAAGGTGTTGCGTTCCAGCCAGCGGGCAAACGCTTTGTCATCACCGGCCTGATCGCGCAGTACGGCTTCGCCGTGGCCGGCTTTGAAGGTTTTGTACGGTTGCTCTGGGAAGAAGCGCTTGGCCCATTCGATGGCCTCGACGGTGAGCTCGTCGGCGCCGTCTTTGATTTGCTCCCACTCCGCTTCTACGCGGCGGGCAAATTCCTCGGGGCCCATGGCTTTTACCAGAATCTTGATGCGCGCCTTGAACTTGTTATCGCGGCGGCCCAACTGGTTGTACACGCGCACGATGGCTTCGAGGTACGACAGCAGGTGGGTTTCCGGCAGGAAGTCACGAATGGCCACGCCCAGAATTGGGGTGCGGCCGAGGCCGCCGCCAACAAATACCTGGAATCCGCTCTCACCCTGGTCATTTTTTACGATCTGCACGCCGATATCATGGGCGCGAATCGCTGCGCGGTCTTCTTCAGTACCGCAAACCGCAATTTTGAACTTGCGCGGCAGGAACGCGAACTCCGGGTGGAAGGTGGACCACTGACGTATCAGCTCGCAATAGGGGCGGGGGTCGACGAGTTCATCACCAGCGACACCAGCGAACTGGTCGGTGGTGGTGTTGCGGATACAGTTACCACTGGTTTGCACCGCGTGCATCTCGACTTCCGCCAGTTCCGCCAGGATATCCGGTACATCTTCCAGATTCGGCCAGTTCAGCTGAACGTTCTGGCGGGTGGTGAAGTGGGCGTAGCCCTTGTCGTACTTGCGGGTAATGTGTGCCAAGCGACGAACTTGGGTGCTGTTCATCAGCCCGTAGGGCACCGCAATGCGCAACATGGGGGCCAGACGCTGCACATACAGGCCATTTTGTAGGCGCAGGGGCAAAAATTCTTCTTCGCTCAGCTCACCGGCGAGATAGCGTTCGGTCTGGCCGCGAAACTGGGCCACCCGTTCCCGGATCAGCTTGTGGTCCTGTTCGTCGTATCGATACATAAGAGCTTGATTCCATTACATTTTCGCGCCGGCTCAGCAGCGCCCAGAGGGTCTTCTGGAGTCTATCTATGACCCTGAGTGGCGCATAACATACCAGCCGCCTTATACAAAAAATAACAATTTTTTTCGCTACCTTAGTAACAGAAGGTTATAAGTAGCCGATGCCACTGGCGTTGGTGAATATACGTGCAGTTGCACCGCCTGCAGGGATTTGATCTACTTGAGAAACCGCGTTTTTTAGCGGTGCTGCTACCTTAAAAACAATAATGATTTCTTGAGTGACGGAGTATTCCGATGAACGACCAAGTAGTAAGAGAAGTAGTAGTTGTATCTGACGATAGCGATAATGCTGTAGACGCCATTGCGGCGGTGGCACTGGTGGCCATATTCGTTGCAACCTGCGTGTACTGGGTTGCCTCTCAAGGCTAATCTCAGTCCCTTCCTCGCTGCGCTAAACCCGCTTCGCTCCGATCGTTTGTCGGTGTGGAGTAGGTTGGCGATTGCCTGGTGACCAAGTGTTCGGCGCGATTTGGGTTTATCCCATATTGCTTAGCACTGTTTTCACTACCAGGATCAGCACCGCAACAAATGCGGCGGTGAAGATAATGCCTGCAGCAATGTAGGCCTTGAAGCTGCCTGCCTTGAAATCCCTTTCGCGATTCTTATCCGACTGCACGCCCACCGCTGCAGCCAGGGTGCTGAGCACAACCTGGCCAAACGATGGTTTCTGCTGCCGATCTTTGTCGTCGGTGTGATTCATACCGGATTCCTTTTTCCAGCGAACGCGTATTTTTCTTTCGATACTTTTCCATCCAGGACTTTCCATCCAGGACGGCCGACGCCCCGTCTTCGACTATCCCTTGATTAGTCTTCTAGATTGGGTCGCAGCCAGCGCTCCAGTTCATCTACTTGCATGCCCTTGCGCTCGGCGAGGCTCTCCAGTTGGTCCCGCGATATTTTGCCAACATTGAAATACTTGGACTCCGGGTGGGCAAAGTAGAGTCCGCTTACCGCGGCGGCGGGCATCATGGCAAAGCTAGAGGTTAATTCGATACCGGCATTATCTTCTGCACTCAGCAGTTTGAACAGCGTGGCCTTCTCGGTGTGGTCCGGGCAGGCGGGGTAGCCGGGTGCAGGGCGGATGCCGCTATAGGCTTCTTTGATCAGCTCTTCATTGCTCAGTGTTTCTTCAGCCTGGTAACCCCAGTAATTTTTGCGCACTTCACGGTGCAGGTGCTCCGCGAAAGATTCAGCCAGACGGTCGGCCAGCGCTTTTACCATGATTGCACTGTAGTCGTCGTGCTTGGCTTCGTACTCGGCGGCAAGCTCGTCGGCGCCGATACCGGTTGTCACAGCAAAGCCGCCGACATAATCCGTAACACCGGAGCCAACTGGTGCGACAAAGTCTGCCAGTGAGCGGCAGAAGCCATCTCCACCGCGCTTCATTACCTGCTGGCGCATCTGATGCAGGCGCGCTCGTTCTTCGGTGCGGCTCTCATCGGTGTACACAACAATGTCATCGCCATCGGCATTGGCTGGCCACAGGCCGAATACGGCGCGGGCTTTCAGACGCTTGTTCTCGATAATATCGGCAAGCATGGTTTGCGCACTTTTGAACAGGTCGGTAGCGGCTTCGCCTACTACTTCATCGTTCAGAATGGCCGGGTATTTGCCGGCGAGATCCCAGGAAATAAAGAACGGTGTCCAGTCGATGGTGTCCACCAGTTTATCCAGTGGGAAGTCATCCAGTACGGTCAGGCCCGGCTTGTTTGGAATGGTGGGCGAGAAGTTCTGCCAGTCGAACTGTGGGCCGCTTTCCAGTGCTTTCGCATAGCTGAGGCGGGGGTCGTTGCGTTTGCGGTTCGCCGTGCGCTCACGCACTTTTACATATTCATCCTTTACGCCCTGCACAAAATCGGGGCGCAGTTCAGCGGACAGTAACTTGCTCGCGACACCGACAGCGCGGGACGCATCGGCGACGTAAACCACCTGGTTGCGCTTGAACTGCGGTTCAATTTTAACCGCGGTGTGCGCCTTGGAAGTGGTGGCGCCGCCAATCATCAGCGGAATATCGAACTCGAGACGTTCCATCTCTGCGGCAACGTGCACCATTTCGTCCAACGACGGAGTGATCAGGCCGGAGAGACCGATGATGTCGCACTGCTTTTCTTTCGCGGTTTGCAGAATGGTTTCCGCGGCCACCATGACACCCAGGTCAATCACCTCAAAGTTATTGCACGCAAGTACTACGCCGACGATGTTCTTGCCGATATCGTGCACATCACCTTTTACCGTGGCCATCAGGATACGGCCGTTGGATTTACTGTCTGCGGTTTTTTCCGCTTCGATGTACGGCTGGAGATAGGCTACGGCCTGCTTCATGACACGGGCCGATTTCACCACCTGCGGCAGGAACATTTTGCCCTCGCCAAACAGGTCACCGACCACATTCATACCGTCCATCAGCGGTCCTTCGATAACGTCCAGTGGACGTGTTGAGGCCGCGCGGGCTTGCTCGGTATCTTCCTCGATAAAATTGTTAATACCTTTTACCAGGGCGTGCTCGAGGCGTTTTTTCACCGGCCACTCTCGCCACGCGAGGTCTTCCTTGCGCTCGGCGGTGCTGCCGTCACCGCGGTATTTCTCGGCGATATCCAGTAGTGCTTCGGTGGCCTCGTCATTGCGGTTAAGGATGACGTCCTCTACTTTGTCCCGCAGTTCATCGGCCAGGTCGGTGTAGACCTCCAGCATGCCAGCATTCACGATGCCCATGTTCATCCCGGCTTTTACCGCGTGGTAGAGGAATACCGAGTGGATGGCTTCGCGCACCGGGTTGTTGCCGCGGAACGAAAAGGACACGTTGGAAACGCCACCGGATACGTTGGCACCGGGCAGGTTTTTACGAATCCAGCGGGTGGCTTCGATAAAGTCCACCGCATAGTTGTTGTGCTCTTCGATCCCGGTCGCCACCGCAAAAATGTTCGGGTCGAAAACGATATCCGTGGGATTGAAACCCACCTTATTTACCAGCACGTCGTAGCTACGTGTACAGATTTCTACCTTGCGTTCGAAGGTGTCGGCCTGTCCGGTTTCGTCAAACGCCATCACGACAACCGCGGCACCGTAGCGCAGGCACAAGCGTGCTTTCTCGATAAACTCTTCTTCACCTTCCTTCAGGCTGATGGAGTTCACGATGGGTTTGCCCTGAATGCACTGCAGGCCGGCTTCGATCACCTCCCATTTGGAGGAGTCGACCATAAACGGCACCTTGGCGATGTCGGGCTCGGTCGCGCATAGATTGAGGAAACGACGCATAGCCGCCTCGGAATCCAGCATTGCCTCATCCATGTTGAAGTCGATTACCTGAGCGCCGTCTTCCACCTGGGCGGCGGCGATTTGCAGTGCAGTATCGTAATCCTCTTCCATGATCAGGCGCTTGAAGCGCGCGGAGCCGGTAACGTTACAGCGTTCACCGACATTCACGAACAGCGCGTTTTCGTCTGCCACATATGGCTCAAGGCCAGACAGGCGCAGGGCGGGTTTGATTTCGGGCAGCTTGCGTGGTGCAACATCGGCGACCGCGTCGGCAATCGCGCGAATATGGTCGGGTGTGGTACCGCAGCAACCGCCGAGAATGTTCAGGAAGCCTGCGCGGGCGAATTCAGATACCACGGCCGCGGTTTCTGCCGGCGTTTCATCGTATTCGCCGAATTCGTTCGGCAGTCCCGCATTCGGGTGCGCGGAGACATGTTCGGCGCAAACGCTGGACAGTGCTTCGACGTAAGGGCGTAATTCAGTGGCGCCCAGGGCACAGTTGAGGCCGACCGAGATAGGTTTGGCGTGGGCAACGGAGTAGTAGAACGCTTCGGTGGTCTGTCCCGACAGGGTACGCCCGGAAGCGTCGGTAATGGTGCCGGAAATCATAATCGGCAACTCAAACCCGCGTTGTTCAAATACTTCCTGCACCGCGTAAATCGCCGCCTTCGCGTTCAGTGTGTCGAAAATGGTTTCGATCAGGATGATATCGGACCCACCATCGATCAGCGCGTTGGTGGACTCGATGTAGTTCTCTACCAGCTCGTTGAAGGTGACGTTGCGGGCACCGGGATCGTTCACGTCCGGTGAGATGCTCGCGGTGCGCGAGGTTGGGCCGAGTACGCCAGCCACATAGCGAGGTTTTTCTGGCGTGGAGTATTGATCGGCAGCGCGCCGAGCGACCTCGGCCGCGACGCGGTTAAGCTCCGGCACCAGATCTTCCATGTCGTAATCGGATTGCGACAGGCGTGTGGCGTTGAAGGTGTTGGTTTCAATAATGTCCGCGCCGGCTTCCAGGTATTCGCCGTGGATGCGCTCGATCAGATCCGGCTGGGTAAGGACCAATAGGTCGTTGTTGCCCTTGATGTCGGAGGGGTAGTCGGCAAAGCGCGCACCGCGGTAGTCGGCTTCTTCCAGCTTAGCCCGCTGAATCATGGTGCCCATGGCACCGTCCAGAATCAGGATGCGCTCGCCCAGGGCGGCGTATAACTGCTTCAGGCGTTGATCGCGGGACTGCTCAGACATCGGATTTTCCTTAAACCAGGGATCAAAAGGGCGGCAATATTAGCACAGATACCCCTCTGCATCGGCTTTCTGGTCACTTCGTAAGATCCTGTTTTTATGCTGATCAAACAAAAGGTTATAGCGCTGCGAGCTACACTCAGAGTGCTCACAGCATGACTCAAAGCATGAGGAGACGCGCGTGAAGATACTGATGGTATTAACCTCCCACGACCAACTGGGAGATACCGGGCAAAAAACCGGCTTTTGGCTCGAGGAGTTCGCCGCTCCGTACTACGTATTTGTGGATGCGGGGGCAGATATCACCCTTGCTTCCCCGAAAGGCGGTCAGCCGCCCATCGACCCGAAAAGTGACGCGGACGATGCCCAGACTCTGGCGACACGTCGCTTCAAGAGTGACGGCTTGGCGCAGCAGGCCCTTGCGAATACCAAGTCTCTGGATGAAGTCGATGTGGAGGGTTACGACGCGCTGTTTTATCCCGGCGGTCACGGTCCTCTATGGGATCTGGCTGAGGACCAGCGCTCCATTGCGCTTATTCAGGGCTTCTATCGCTCAGATAAGCCCGTGGGTGCGGTATGCCACGCACCGGCAGTGTTTCGTCATACCGTAGATTCCCACGGTGACCCACTGGTTAAGGGCCGCAAGGCCACCGGGTTTAGCAACAGTGAAGAGGAGGGGGTCGGCCTGACCGACGTGGTCCCATTCCTGGTGGAAGACATGCTGAAGCAGCATGGTGCCGACTACTCCAAGACCGATGACTGGCAAAGCCATGTCACCACTGACGGCTTGCTGATCATGGGACAGAACCCCGCGTCTTCGGAGGCCACGGCGCGCGCGCTGCTGGGGGCTCTGGCATAACTGCGGCCGGGTATGCCCTTTGTGGTCGACTTTACTTGCGGGGATTAGCGCGTAGAATACCCGACCATAGAGCTCGGTTATTCCGTGCCGGCCATTGCAAGCCCTGAGATTTGAGAAGGTCTATGTCAGAACAGTCGTCAGAATTGAACGTTACCATCACCGAGTCTGCCCAGGAGTATCTGCGAGACCTCCTGTCCAAGCAGGACTGTGAAGGTATTGCTATCCGTATGTTTGTCTCCAACCCGGGTACCCCAAACGCGGAAACCTGTATCGCCTACAGCCGTCCAGGTGAAGAAAAAGAGGGCGACCTGGAAATGCAGCTAGATGGCTTCAAAGCGTTCTTTGAAGGCCGCAGCGTGCCCTACCTGGACGAGGCTCGCGTTGATTACTCGGCGGATAAAATGGGTGGTCAGCTGACCATTCGTGCACCCAATTCCCGCATGCCCAAAGTCACCGATGACAGCCCGATCGAAGATCGCATCAACTACGTGCTGTACAGTGAGGTAAACCCCGGTCTGGCCTCCCACGGTGGTCAGGTGAGCCTGGTAGAAGTTACCGAAGACATGTTTGCGGTACTGAAGTTTGGTGGTGGCTGTCAGGGCTGCGGTATGGTCGATATGACCCTGAAAGAGGGTGTCGAGAAAACCCTGAAAGAAAAGGTGCCGGAGCTTGCGGGCGTGAAGGATATTACCGACCATTCTGACAAATCACAGGCTTACTACTGATCCTGCCTGATCCTGCAAGCAGACATAAAAAAACGCGGCCCGGGCCGCGTTTTTTTATGTCTGTAAGATTTACCCGCGGTCTAACCATTCATCCGCTTTTTGGTTTTACTGGTCGCTTGCGCCGTGGTGGGGTCATCCGGCCAGAAGTGTTTCTGGTATTTAATACGTAATTCCTTTTTCACTTCCTGATAGGTATTTTCCCAGAAGCTCGCCAGGTCGCGAGTGACCTGCACCGGACGTCGCGCTGGGGACAGCAGGTGAATCATTAGTGGGTAGCGACCGTTAATGATCGTCGGGGTTTGCCCGAGGCCAAACATCTCTTGTAAGCGAACAGGTAAGACTGGCGGTGTCTCCCCGTAGTCAATGGCGATACGGGAGCCGCTGGGCACTTGAATGTGGCTCGGTGCCAACGCATCGAGTTGTTGCTGGGTGGACCACTCCAGTTGTGAGAGCAGAATGCTTTTGAGATCCAGCTGCTTCAACTGGTCCAATTTGCTGAAGCCGTTCAGGTGCGGGAGCAGCCACGACTCAAGGGATTCAATTAGGGCGGCTTCGCTCCATTCGGGCAATGCCAGTCCACTCAGTAAGTCGGCAAATTGTTCCCGCTCGCGGTAAAGAAAGCGCACGCGTTCCAGCAGGTTCTCCGAATCTTTCGTCCAGGGCAGCAGCCTCAAACCACCCTGTCGAATGGCGTCGAGCAACGCGCGGCTGATCAGCTCGGGAGAAATATCCTGCGCGGGCTTTTCCTCCAGTATCAGCTTGCCAAGCAGGGTCTGCTTGCTTGCAATAGCGCGGCCAGCACTATTATCCCAGCGCACAGCCTCTCGTTGCTCAATAAGCTCGGAAAAGTACTCGTGCAGAAGTTCTCGATCAATGCGCGCTGCCAGTTGAATGCGCGCGTCGCGACCCTGGCCATCAAGGTCTGCGATGACGAGAAACGCTTCCTGGGCCAAATCGTCGTCATGGGAGAAGTGGGCGCCGCGCCCGTTCGAAAGCAGGAAGCGCCGTTCGCGGTCGTGTCGATTTTTTGCAATTCTGTCGGGATAGGCGAGGCCGAGTAAAATACCGGTAGCGTCCCGGGCGTCCGCGATTGCCGCTGAAGTGGTATCTCGCTCCGTGAGTTGGGCACGCCAGGTCTTCGCCTGTTGGTGGATACGTTGAATCGAAGCGAAGTCGGCGCGGCTGTTTTTGGTGCGCCCGAGCAATACTTCCATGCGTTTGTGGATGTCTCTATCCCAGCGCTGCTCCCCGCGGAAGATGTCGCGCTCCGATAAAAGTGCTGCGAGTAGGGTGGCCGGCTCCTGCAGACCCAGTTCCACGCTGCACAACATCATATGGGCCAGTCGGGGGTGGGTGCCGAGCTGCAGTATTTTCTGCCCGTGCGGGGTAATCCGCAATTGCGTATCGAGCGCTCCTAGCTCGATCAGTAATTCCTGTGCTTGTGCTGTCGGTCCCGGTGGTGGCAGATCCAGCCAGCGCAGTTCACTCGGTTCGCTCACGCCCCATTGGGCCAGTTCGAGCATCACCGGGGCCAGGTCACTTAACAGTATTTCAGGGCTGTTCTTTTTCGCCATGCCCCGCTGTGTTGATTCGCTCCACAGGCGCAGGCAATACCCTTCACTGAGTCGTCCGGCACGGCCGGTGCGCTGGGTGGCAGAGGCCTGGGATATCTGTGTGGTTACCAGGCGATTCATACCGGTATTCGGGTCGAAGCGCGATTCCCGCATAAGCCCCGCATCCACCACTACACGGATACCTTCGATGGTTAGAGAGGTCTCGGCAACATTCGTGGCGAGCACAACTTTGCGCTTGCCATCGGGGCAGGGCGCGATGGCGGCGTCCTGCTGCTCTTTCTTAAGGTCGCCATAAAGCGGCGCGATTAATATCTGTGGCTGATTGCCGAGAGACTCCCTAAGTGAGCTTTCTACCTGGCGTATCTCGCCGACTCCTGGGAGAAACACAAGCACGCTTCCATCCTGCTGTGCCAGCAATTCACTCACTTTGCGTGCCACCGTTGTCGGCAATTGGCGGAAGTTCTCAGGTACCTGCGGGTGGGGGAGGTACGTAATATCGACAGGGAAAGCGCGGCCTTCACTAGTAATCACCGGGGCCTCGCCGAGTAGGCCGGCGACGGCTTCCGCATCAAGCGTTGCCGACATGACCAACAGCTTTAAATCTTCACGCAACACCTCCTGAGACTGCAGGCATAGTGCCAGTGCCAGGTCACCCTGCAGATTGCGTTCATGGAATTCGTCGAAAATGACCAGTGCGGTATCGGTGAGCTCGGGGTCTGACTGCAGCAAGCGGGTGAGAATCCCTTCGGTCACCACGAGGATGCGCGTATCGCGGCCGTATTTACGCTCTGCGCGAATCTGATAGCCGACGGTTTTACCCACCGGCTCGCCAAGCAGGTCGGCCATACGGGCGGCAGCGGAGCGGGCTGCCAGACGCCGGGGCTCCAGCATGATGATTCTGCGGCCCTCAAGCCACGGGCTATCCAGCAGTGCCAGTGGCACCGCGGTAGTCTTGCCGGCGCCGGGGGGCGCCTGCAGAACGACATTGTTTTCTTGGTTGAGGCGGTCGCGCAGTTGGGGCAACACCTCGTGGATAGGTAACTCAGACATAGCTGGTATTATACCGGGCAAAAGGCGTGGTGCGGCGAGGTCCGCATCATTGGCGCCACAGGTGCAATATCTGCGAAGGCGAGGTATATGGAACACAAATTTTGGCTGGATAAGTGGCACAAAAACGAAATCGGCTTCCACAACCCGGATGCGCACCCATTACTGGTTGAGCATCTGGATGCTCTGCGGTTATCGGCCGGTGCCCGGATATTCTTGCCGCTGTGCGGTAAAACACTGGATATCGCCTGGTTGCTACAACACGGCTACCGCGTTGTTGGTGCTGAGTTGAGTGAGGTGGCGATCCAGCAGCTGTTTGCGCAGCTTGATGTGGACCCGCAGGTCGCTAAGGTGGGCAACGCAAAGCTCTACAGTACGGGGCAGCTGGAGGTCTTTGTAGGGGATTTTTTCGAACTAACGCGCGACGCGCTGGGTTCCATCGATGCGGTGTACGATCGCGCCGCGCTGGTAGCGCTGCCGGAGGCAATGCGCACAGCCTACGCAGCGCACCTGATCGCGCTTACCGAGGGGGCTGATCAGCTGTTGCTGGCGATTGATTACGATCAGAGCCAATTACCAGGGCCGCCATTTTGTGTGGATGCTGCCGAGGTTCACCGGCTTTACGACAGCGCCTACAAGACGGAGCAGCTGGGTTCTGCCGAAATAGATGGCGGCTTGAAGGGTAAGGTACCGGCCCGCGAGGTCGTTTGGCTGCTGAGGTAGCGGCGTCATGAAGCCGGGTGATCAAGGAGTTTTCACCCAAATAACAAAAGAACAGCAGTACGAAGTACATAACCAAAGTACACAGCAATGACACAGCAGATATCAGGGATTGATTGGGGAATTATTGCCGCTTACTGTGTTGGCCTTCTGGGGATGGCTTACTGGTTGTCGCGCCGCCAGGGCAGCCGGGAAGATTACTATGTGGCGGGGCGCAACCTGGGTCCGTGGCCGGTAGGCCTGTCGATCATGGCCACCCAGTGCTCTACCAACAGCATTCTTGGTGCGCCGGCCTTTGTTGCGTTTACCGCGGGCGGCGGCCTGCTGTGGCTGCAATATGAACTCGCGGTGCCACTGGCGATGGTGGTGTTGATCCTGTTTGTGATGCCGCTGTTTCGTCACCTCAATCTCGTCTCTGTGTATGCCTATCTCGAACGGCGCTTTGATCTGGCCACCCGCTTGACTCTCAGCGGATTGTTTCTATTCGTTCGCGCATTTGCCACCGCCGTTACCGTCTACAGCATTGCATTGGTGATCGATTTGATTACCGGGTTGGGCTTTTTTGCTTCGGTATTGCTACTCGGAGCCTTTACCGTGGTATATGACGTGATGGGTGGGATTCGTGGCGTTATCTATTCCGATGTATTGCAGTTGCTCATTCTCGCCATCATGCTGCTGGTGGTTCTGGTTTCACTGACGACCGTAGCCGGAGGGATGGATGCCATGTGGCAGGCCTTCGACAGTGAGCGGAAAACCACGCTCGACTTCGCGCACCACGGTTTTGGTGATGGCAAGACGTTCGCGTTTTGGCCAATGCTGTTTGGTGGGCTTTTTCTGTATGTTTCCTATTACGGTTGTGATCAGAGCCAGGTGCAGAGGCAACTCAGTACCCGCAATATTGACGCCACCAATAATGCACTGCTGATCAATGGTGTGTTGCGTTTCCCGCTGGTGTTTCTGTACTGCCTGGTGGGCGTGGGTATCGGTGTGTACGCCGCACAACACCCGACATTCGTCTCAGCATTGCCGGCGACCGGGCAGGGGCCCCAATACAATCTTGCTGTACCGCTCTACATGATCAACGCGTTACCCGTTGGGTTGGTAGGGCTGAGTCTGGTGGCGTTGTTTGCCGCTGCGATGTCGTCCCTCGATTCGGTGCTGAACTCATTAAGTGCTACGACCATGGAAGATTACGTTCGGCGGTTCCACCGTGGGCATTGGACGGCACGAAAAGAGTTAGTGTATTCGCGGGGCATGACGGCGGTCTGGGGCGTTGTTACGCTGGTTATGGCGTTTTACGTGGGCGATATCGCGCCTACGGTGTTGGAGGCTATCAACAAGGTCGGCTCGCTGGCGAATGGGCCGATTCTGGCGGTGTTCATACTAGGCTTTTTAGTGCAGCGTGTGGCGGGACCGCAGGTTATTGTTGGGCTGTCACTCGGGGTGGCGGTAAATGGCATATGTTGGCTGACTATGCCGGAAATCTCCTGGCTGTGGTGGAATGTGATTGGTTTTTTCGTGACAGTTGTTGCGGCAGTTGCGGTCTCCATTTTGCCCGGTGGCAAATGGAAAGGTGGAGGGGCGCGAACCGAAGGTGAGCCGGATCTATATGAACAGGCAATACGTCACCACTTGCGTACGGAGGCCAAGGTTAACTGGTATCGCCGCAGTGCCTGGCTCCTTGTGTGGTTTCTCTGCCTGTTCGTTCTGCTTCGCTGGTTGGAATAGGGCGCGCTAGTGTGAATGTCGCTTGGGCATGAGATACCAGAGCACAGCGGCCACCAGAAACAGTGCCGGTACATCACCCAGTAAGTTCGTCCGCTCGGTCTCGTCTACTAAGGCCTGTACCAGCATTATGGCGCCGTGTACGATGCTGGACCAAATGGTAAACCAGATAAGACTCAGGTTTTCCATCGGATTTTTTGCTGCCCTGATCAGGAATACGCCGAGCGTTGCGTAGAGTCCCATAATCATCTGCTCGTATTCCGGCTGCCGCGGCGTCCAGCCCCAGCCCGACGGCCATACCCACATCATCATGATGTATATTCCAAAGATAAAGAAGATGCCAAGGACGACGAGGGCGATCTTCAGATATTTCATTCTCTGTGCGTCAGTCATTGTCGGCTCCTATTGCCAAATACGCGCATTGGGTTTGGTTGCTATCCAAGTAGTGTAGATAGAATTCCGGGGATACTCGGACGCGCACTGAGGTGTATGCGCCCAGGGTGACGTGTAGGAGGGGGAAACAATGAAATGATATTGCGCGGGCAAAAAAAAAGGCCGGCAAAGCCGGCCTGTAATAAGCGTGAAACTGTTTAGCCTTTGCGAGCCTGAAGCGGTTCGCGCAGCTGCTCCGCCATACCGAGCAGTAGGGATTCGGTGGTTTCCCAGTCGATGCACTTATCGGTAACGGATACGCCGTATTCCATCTTGCTGCGATCTTTATTGATCTTCTGGTTGCCAGCTTTCAGGTTACTTTCCACCATAATGCCGATAATGGACTTGTTGCCATCCAGAATCTGGTGAGTCACGTTGTCCACCACTAGCGGTTGCAATTCGTGGTTTTTGTTGGAGTTGGCGTGGCTGCAGTCCACCATGATGTTGGGGATCAAACCTGCTGCCTCAAGCTCTTTCTCGCAGACCGCGACACTCACCGAGTCGTAGTTCGGTTTGTCATTACCACCGCGGAGTACCACGTGGCCGTATTTATTACCGGCGGTGTGGATGATGGCAACCTGGCCTTCTTTATTAATGCCCAGGAAACGGTGTGGGTTGGCGGTGGACTGAAGTGCATTGATTGCCACTTCCAGGCTGCCGTCGGTACCGTTTTTAAATCCCACTGCGGAAGAGAGGCCGCTAGCCATTTCGCGGTGTGTCTGGGATTCGGTGGTGCGGGCACCGATCGCAGACCAGGAAATCAGGTCCTGCAGGTACTGCGGAGAGATCGGGTCCAGTGCCTCGGTGGAGGTTGGCAGGCCCAGCTCGGCAACATCCAGCAGAAGCTTGCGGCCAATGTGCAGGCCGTCTTCAATCTTGAAGGAATCGTCCAGGTGTGGATCGTTAATCAATCCTTTCCAGCCCACGGTTGTACGGGGCTTTTCAAAATACACACGCATCACGATCAGCAGGGTGTCGGAGACCTTATCGGCCAGCGCCTTCAGGCGCTGGGCATAATCGATGGCCGCATCGACGTCGTGAACGGAACAGGGGCCGATCACAACCATCAAGCGGTGGTCTTTGCGGTCGAGAATATCGCGCACGGCGGCACGGCCGGCGGCCACAGAAGCTTCAGCTGCCTCACTAACGGGCAGTTCTGATTTCAGCGCTTCCGGTGTAATCAGGATGTCCTGGGAGACGACGTTAAGGTCGTCGAACTGCTGCGTGGTCATGGTTAAATCACTACTTATTTAGATAATTTGGTCGCGTCCTTGCCCACAGCACAGAGCTGCGGGGCAGTTATGCTACCTAGTGACTGGTGGTAGGGCTAGGGTTTCATTTGAAACAGTTTTAGTTGTCACCAGTTTGTACCGTGTGCGCAAAATTTATCTAGTCTTGATGTGCTTGCTAAGGATGGGTTTGCTCGGCTATGTGGCTGGCAGTATCTGGGTAGGATAGTGAGTGCGCGAGTATCGGGCTGACGCGGACGCTGCGTTAGTCGCCGATCCGGCCCCTTTCAGGGCCGGTTCCAGATCGGACTTTGAGTGCTTATTCCGGAGGTAACTCTGCCAGCGTTTGCATCAGAGGGAAGTACAGTGCACAGCGTATGGATGTTTCGCCGCGCTGGTAGAACAGGCGTCGGTAGCGATCCAGCTGATAGCGGTACTGCTCCAGCTGCGCGGCAATAAAGTCTGACGGTTCTTCACCGGCACTCGGTTCTGCGGTCTTGTAATCGACGATCCAGCGGCTGCCTTCGGCGTCGATAAAAGTACGATCAATGATATTGCGGCGCAGCTGGCCACCTCCGGTGTGAATCTCCTGCTCGGCGGCAGATTCTAGATGACTTGCGTCGAGTAACCAGCGGCCGGTCTCACAACTGAGAGTGCGGGCGATCGCCTGTTCAACTTTTTCGGCCGCGTTTTCGAGGTTGCGTCCGCTTAAGCCAGCCTCCGAGAGTCGCAATTGCCAAAGCGGTCGTAACTCGCTGATCACTTCAGGCGTGGGGCGTTGCAAGCGTTCCGGTGCTTCGGTGAGTGTCGCCAGGGTTTCATGGGCAACGGTGCCTGCGTGCCGGAACCAGCGCTGTTGTACCTGCCCAAGCTCGGGCAAGTTGCGTTCTTCCGGCGCGTCCTGCGCATCCTCGCCGGGTGCGGCTTGTGTGCTTGCGACTCGGTAGCGGGCCAGCAGGTTTCCATGAGGGTAAGCACTGGGCTGCCAGCCCAGGGGCAACTGCAGCAGATAGCTGTGATCGGTTGCGTCAGCATCGGCTGCCGGCTCCGGGCTCTCAAGCCAATAACACCAATTGCTGCCGTCCTGTTGGCTAAGTGCGGGCCAGATGCTGGCAAGCAGTGATGCGGGCGCGGGCGCCTTGTAGTCCTCATTTTTCTTGTCGGAAGACTTCACGTTGGCCAGCAGATACAGGCTGTGGATCGCACGGGTGCAGCCCACGTACAGCAGGCGTGTACCTTCGAGTCGCTCGCGCTCGCTGTTGTCGTGCTTGACGTAGGCGTAGAGCGGGTCTTTGCCGCTGCGCGGGCTTTTCGGCGCGAGCAGAAAACGGTTATCTGCCTCGGTATTTAGCCAGCTGCACCAGCGCAAAAGCTGGTCGCTGCCGCCGGCACCGCCGGACTTGTCTAGGCCCGGAATGATTACATGGTCAAATTCCAGACCCTTGGACTTGTGGATCGTCATCACCTGCACGGTGGCCTGTTGTGCGGGGCGCGCGAACAATTTTTCCAGGGCTTGCTCGAATGCGGGCCAATCGCCGATCCGACCGCCCTGGTCGTATTTTTCCAGGAGCTGGAAAAAGTCAGAGGCGTTACTCAGTTCCTGCTTGTCTGCCACACACGCTGGTCCGCCGAGGGCGAGCCACAAGCCTTCGATCCAAACCCGCAGAGGTTTGCGGCCACGTTGCTGCCAGGCTTCCAGCATGACCGGCAGGCTTCGCTGCAAGCGTTGCGCGCCATCTTCACTCAACCCTGCCATTGCCTGGCCACTGTGCAGGTTGTTTAGCAACGTGTTTAGAATGGGCGCATTTTTCGGGTCACGCGGATCCCGTGGCTTTGCGTCCTCGTCGAGATTGCTGGTCTCTGCAGTGGCGTTGGCCAGTGCATACAGGTCGGGCAGGGTGAGGCCGAACCAGGGGGCACGCAGTACCGATAACCAGCTGATACGGTCAGAATGGTCTTGCAAGGCGCGTGTCAGGCTGAGCAAGTCCAGCACCACCATTTTACTGGCCAGGGGCGAGAGATCCTGGGCTTGGTAAGGAATGCCGGCACGCGTGAGTTCCGGCAAGATCTGTTGCAGATGTTTTTTATTCCGCACCAGAATGGCGATGCTTGCCGACGGTGATTGCGCCTGTAGGTCCTGCACGATTTGCAGGGTCTTCTCCGCTTCCAACAAACGTTCGCTATCGTCTGTGCAGCCATAGAAGGTGACGGGTTCACCTTTCCAGGAGCGCGGCTTGAACGCCACGGATTCCAGATAACGCACGGCGCCGCGGCTGATATTGTCTTTGCTGGGGAAGGCGCGCGCGAAGGTGGTATTTACCCAATCCACCACAGCGGTACTGGAGCGAAAATTCACCTGTAGATTCAGTGGTACCAGCGGCAGTTCGCCAATCCCTTCGTTGCGCGCGTCCAGAAAGATGCCCACGTTGGCATTGCGGAAGCCGTAGCAGGATTGCATGCCGTCGCCCACGATAAACAGGCTGCGCCCGTCTTGAGGCTCCCAGCCGGCGGTGAGTTTTTGCAGAAATTCCAGTTGTAACTGGGACGTATCCTGGAATTCATCCACCAGTATGTGCTGAATCTGCACGTCCAGCTTGAGCGCGACTTCACTAGGATCATCACTGCTGCCCAGTGCCGCCAGCGCCGCCTGCGCGACCTCGGTAAAGTCGGTGCCGCCGACCTGCTGGAATACCAGTTTTAACTCTGCCACCAACAGCGGCAGGATGCGGGCCATCGAGCGCAGAATCTGCCACTGGCCGTCGTCCATACCGCCGGGAAGGGTACGCACTTCGGCGATCTGTTGCAGTAGCGCTTCATCGTCGGCCAAGGAAGCGAGCAGGGCACTAATTCGCGCCTTTTGCTCTTTGGCCTTCCCCGCATCCGGAGACTTCTTATCGGCGGCGGGAAAGCCAATGGTTTTGGTGACCGACTTGCGATAGGTGCCGGTACCGGTAACCAGTAGCTCAGCGAGCGCCAGCCACTGCGGCAGACCTTCCGCGTCACAGCTCGGCGCGCCTGCGATACCTGCAAGTTGGCTTATCGGATGCTCGGGCTTGTCTTTACTGAGATTAGTGCCCGCGTAGTCCGCGAGTTCAATCAGTTCACCGAGGTGTGTCCCCAATCCCGCTTTCAGTGCGGCAAGCTGCCCTTCAATCAGTTCGTTGATTACGAAGGTGAAATAGTCCTCGGCCTGTTCCTGGTGAACGGCAAGTAGCGGTTCGAGCCACTGTTCCCGCTTTTCCAGCAGGGTCTGCAGTAGCCCGGTAACTTCCGGCAGGTTGTTGTCGAGGTGCAGCAGCAGCTCGCCAAGATCCTGATCCAGTGGCTCTTGCTCCAGCTTCGTCAATAGATTGGCAATGGCCTTCTCGTAGGCGATCGCGGGCTGCTCCAGGGGTTCCCCCGGTGCGCCCAGTCCACTGTCGACGGGTAATTGGCTGGCGATATTTCGGCACAGTCCATCGATGGTCTGGATACGCAGGCGCTGAGGGCTCTCGAGTAGGTGCCATTGATGTGTCTGGTCGTGGGCCAACAAATTTTTTGCCAGCTGCCAGGTAATTTTTGCGTGAGGATTCTCTGGCTCCGGATTGTCCCGTGCGTCTACTAAAGCGTCGAGAAGTCGCTCGCGCATTTCACCCGCCGCTTTGCGGGTAAAGGTAATCGCCAGTACTTCTTCCGGCTGTTTGCAGGCTGCGAGTAATTTGAGCAGGCGTTGTGTCAGCAAGCCGGTTTTTCCGGAGCCCGCGGGAGCAGAAACCGCATAGCTTTGCGTGATGTCGAGCGCTTGTTCGCGCTGTCGGGCATCTACAGGTGTTGAGCTGGTCATGATTGTCGTTCCGGCCAGCGGTTCAGCGGCCACAAATTCTTTTGGTTTTCATTGTCAGCTGGGCGGTCGAAGCGGAGTGCGGCATACCCGGTTTTGTACTCCGAGGCGAGCGTTGCAAGTGCTTGTGCCCAGTGCTGGGTCAACTGATCCCAGTTGCCTAATTCCACTTCGGGGTTCTTCTGGCTGTCGCCAACCGCTTTCACGCCTTTGATGGCATGGGTAAGTTCACCAGTGCCAAGGTATTTGCAATCGCCATTTTTTACCGCGCCGTAGGCAATGCCTTTTACGTTTGGCAAGAACAGGGCATAGAGTGGCAATTGCGGCTCGCGCACGCGCGCTTGCAGCCAGTCGCTGACACTGGTTTGGCCTGTTTTGTAGTCGATTACCAGCTGTTCTTGCTGATCTGCAGAGGTGAGGTTGTCCAGCCGGTCCAGACGCAATGTCAGGGTCAAGCCCTCGAGATTCACGGTTGTTTGTGACTCAATTTGCGCAGCCTCAAATTGTGGGCGCGCCAGTTCTAGCGGCAACCATTGCTCAAAGATGTCTCCCAGACGACTTTTTTCCAGTGACCAGAATGCCTGCGGCAACTCCGGATGTTTTCGTTTAAGTCGCCCGATGGCGGCGTCAATACTGGTGTTGATCTTCAGTTTGCGCTGCTCTGGTGTCATTTCGACAAGCTGGCGAGACGTTTTACAGTTCTCGAAGAAAGCGGCAAGCATTTCATGAATCAGGTTGCCGCGTTCGGCGGGGCTCAGGCCGAGGCCGGGCTGCATAAAACTGTCGGCACCCAGGCGGTAACGAAGTTGCGCATTGAGTGGGCACAGGGCCTGGGCTTTTAATACACCTGCGCCGCCGCGTACCTGTGTGGATTCTTCAGCAGAGAGCGGGGGGAGTGCTTCGTCGGGGATCTTCTCCAGTGCAGTTGCTTTCTCTAGCGTTTCATAGAAGGTCTGCAGCGGGTCGCTATCGAGCCAATCTGCGGGGGCAGGGCTGCCAAATAGTGCGCTGAGAGATTGGCCTACGCCATCTTCCTCACAGGCGTAACTAACCACCACATCACTGCTGCTGTTTAGCAGGTCCTGGGTAAGCTCTTGCGCAAGCTCCAGTTCACGCTCGGCACTCGCGCGCGGCATTTTCCAGTCTTTTTGCCAGAGGATGGGTAGCATCGGGTTGGGCGATGGCGGTGCCGGCCACTGTTGCTGTCCAAATCCCACTAGGCGTATATGCTCGAATGCGAGGCCACCCGCTTCCAGTACCCCGAGAATTTGCAGTGGCCCGTCGCGGGTTTCTGCCTGAAACGGACTGCGGCTGGCAATCTGTCGCAACAACTGCAGTGCCTTTCGTAGTGGCAGCGCGCCGGTGAATTCGCTGAGATTGGCAAAGCTTTCCAGTGCTTGTTCCCACAGCACCAGCTGCTGGTATTCCTGACTGTTGGGGTTGCGTGCGCCGGGCCAGCCGAGCTTCAGCAGTAGGTCAGAAAAACGCTGTGCCCAGACTTCCGCTGGAGCGCGCTGCCAGCGTCGGGCCCAGTCGCCCAGCTGGTTTAGTTGCCCGGGCAGGGGACTTTCAGGGGCAAGCTCTTCGGCGAGCTTCTCCGCCCAGGAACGCAGTACGTTTCCGGGTATCTCGCGCAACTCCAGCTTTTGCAGTCGCCGCATCAGGGCGCTGCGCAAATGCTGCTCGGCCGTTCCTTCATCCCCCCAGAAGGGGCTGAACAGCAGATTTCGCAGGGTGCTGTAATCAAACGAGTCCACGAGCGCTTCGAGCAGATCGAGCGATGCCGAACCGACCGGTGTCTTGGCCAGTGGCGTGCCCGCGGAAAAGTTGAAGGGTAGGGTGTACGTGGGTTGGGTCGGGGAGAACCACTGGGGTTCCAGCACCCGTGCGAAGACCTGTTCAACCTGGGCGCGACACTGGCCAAGGTTATTCACCACGATGCCGATGCTCGCATCCGGGTTCTGCGAGAGTTTAGTGGCGGCCCAACGCGCCGCCTGCTGTAGTTCCTCTTCAAGATTATGACAGCGGCTAACTTTCAGGCAATTTGCAGCAGCCTGCGGGATACCGAACGGCATTACCTTTTCCGCCGCCGCGGCGAATAATTTGTCATTGAGTGGCGAGGATTGCACAAAGCCCGCCAGAGATAGCTGCGGGAGCCGCGCCAACTGCCCCTCTGTAAAGGCTTGCAATATAAGCAGGTCGCGCTGGTCCTGGGTAATTGCGTTGTGCTGCGCAAGCTTCTGCTGGAATGCGGGCAATAATTCGAACAGCGGGTAGTCGCTGGACTGCAGACCGGTATTTTCCCAGTGAGGCTTCAACACCTCTTCTGCGTTTTCCAATTGTTCGATTCGACACCACTGAAACAATTGCGCCAAAGCTCCGTCGCTGTGGCCTGCCAATTGTTGGGTATTGATCAAGCCTTTATCCAGCGTGCTATCGATACAGGCTTGCCATAACAGTTGGCATTGCTCACGGTTAAGTACCCGTCGCATCGCTGGAGGCCATTGCTTTTGCTGTAGTTCAAACCAGAGCTTGTCGAGCCAGCCCTGCAGCGACTCTACCGCGGGCGGAGCCCAGTTTTTGGTACTGGCTGGCTGGAATGCGCCGAATACCTGCAAGCAGCGATTGCGCAGACGGTTGGTCGGGGTGAGAAGGAGGCCGCCCACCGGCAGTTCGTCGAGAATCTGCCGGAAAGGAAATGCAGGTTGCAGCATATAGTTTGACGCTGAGTAGGGTGTTTATTGCTGTTTTATTGGTCGCAGTGCACGCTGGAAATGGCCAGGTGTTGCGCAGCGAAGCAGAGGCTTCACAGGACTACAGTCTAACCGCAATCGCCTGGTGCTGATACGTTGGCCCGAACTCGCCGAACGCCTGCAGAATCTGCTCAGATTGATGCTCACTGCTGGTGAGTAGTTGGCTGCTGTGCGGTTCGCTCGGCAGAGTGAGTTTGAGTTCATCCAACCACCAGCGCACCCGGCGGG
The DNA here is from genome assembly GCF_001999945.1 of Microbulbifer agarilyticus. Classification (NCBI taxonomy): domain Bacteria; kingdom Pseudomonadati; phylum Pseudomonadota; class Gammaproteobacteria; order Cellvibrionales; family Microbulbiferaceae; genus Microbulbifer; species Microbulbifer agarilyticus. The sequence goes on along the minus strand of NZ_CP019650.1, from coordinate 2,207,868 downwards.
CAATGGCATCACCGGAGTCTAACCAGGTAAGTGGCCGTGGCGAAGCAGCGCTGAGTTCGTCTCGTAATAGCGGAAAGTGGGTGCAGGCCAGTACAGCGGTATCGAGGGTTTCCCCGTGCGGTCCGCTAAATAGCCTTTCAATCACCGGAGCGAGATCTGCTGCGGCAATGGTTTCGCCGCGCAGCTTCGCTTCCGCCAGCGCCACAAGTTCTGGGGCGGGCACATTGATCACGCGGCTGCTATTGGCGAACTGATCAATCAACTCGCGGGTGTAACGGCGGTTAACGGTGCCTTCGGTGGCAATCAGGGCGATGGTGCCCGTGCGGCTGCCCGCGGCTGCGGGCTTGATCGCAGGTACCACGCCCACAACCGGTTGCCGCAAGGTTTGCCGCAGTTCGGGCAGGGCCAGTGTGCTGGCGGTGTTACAGCCGACGACCAGTAAATCTGCATCGCAGGCGGACACCATACGGCTGGCAATGTCGACGATACGCGGTCCCAGCGTATCTTCAGGTTTGGTGCCGTAGGGGTAGAAACCGTTATCGATACCGAAATGCAGGGTGAGACCGGGCATTTGCCGGCGGATCTCCCGCGCAATACTGATGGCGCCGACCCCGGAATCGAATATCAATGCGCTGGGGGCCTTGTTAGAATGGCGGCTGGATTGTTGGCCGCTTTCTACTGGCATGCGACAACCTGTCTCCCGTTAAGTACCTCTGGCCGGCAAGGATACCTCAGCCGACGCCCTGTGTAGCACACTCGATAACACTACCTAATAAGTTTAAGTGATTTTTATGACCTGGTTTCCCCTGCAAATATCCCTGGAGCAGTCACTGTTGGCGGGTGGCCTGATTCTGGCGCTGATGCTCCTCGCATTCTGGGGTGGCAGGGCTGGCAGGGCGCGTCTGGTCAGTCAGTTTCAGTCACTGCAAGCCGAGCAACAGGTTCAGCAGGCCCACGCACAGGTGGTGCAGGAACGCGATACTCAGCAGCAAGTGGAGATCCAGCAGCTGCGCGAGGCGCTTTCTGACAAGTCTCAGCAGCTGGTGCGGCATCAGGTCCTAGTGGAGAAGGGCGAAGCTGCGCTCGCCGAGCAGAAGCAGCAGCTGGAACAGACGCGCGCGAGCATGACCCAGCAGTTCGAAAACCTTGCCAACCGGATCTTTGAAGAGAAGCAGCAGGCCTTCCAGCGCCGCAGCGAAGACAGCCTGCGCAAGAGCCTCGACCCGCTAGAGCGTCAGCTGGGGGACTTCCGGAAGCGCGTAGAGCACGTATACGACCGGGAGAATGCCGAGCGCAACAGCCTGCTGGGCCAGATCAAGGCACTGCGGGAACAAACCCAGCGTATCAGTGATGAAGCACTGAACCTGACTTCGGCGCTGAAAGGCGACCGTAAAATTCAGGGTAACTGGGGTGAAGTGGTGCTCGAGCGCTTGCTGGAAGAGTCTGGCCTGCAGAAAGGGCGTGAGTACGAAACCCAGGTCAGCTTTACCGCCGATGGCCGTCGTCGCCAGCCGGACGTGATCGTCCGTCTGCCAGAAAACAAGGACCTGATCATTGACTCCAAGGTCTCGCTGGTGGATTACGAACGCTACGCCTCGGCCGAGACCGACGAAGAGCGCACACAGGCGCTCAAGCAGCATGTGAACTCACTGCGTGCGCATATCACCGGCTTGAACAAAAAGGCCTACGAGCAGTTGGAGGGCGTGCGCACCCTTGATTTCGTATTTATTTTTGTGCCGATTGAGGCAGCCTACATGCTTGCAATGCAGGCCGATCCGGAAATGTTCCGTTTCGCCTACGAGCGCCAGATCGTACTGGTAAGCCCGACGACGTTGATGGCCACTCTGCGAACGGTTGAGAATATCTGGCGCTACGAAAAGCAAAACAAGAATGCGGAAAAGATTGCCGACGAGGCGGGCAAGTTGCACGACCAGTTTGCGCTGGTACTCGAGTCGCTCGATAACCTGGGTAGCCGTATCCGTCAGGCGGATGAGGCGTATCAGGAAACCTATAAGCGACTTGCTACCGGCCGAGGCAATGCGGTGAAGCGTATCGACAGCCTGCGTAAACTGGGGGCGAAGACCCGTAAGCAGATTGCCGCCGACTTGCGCGAGAAGGCGGAGGATAGTCACAAATTGCCCGCGTTAGATGCGGAGAAGACTGCCGCGGAAACTACTACCGCGGAAAGTACTGCCGAGGAAGTGGAATAAGCCTTGGACGCCGTAGCCGACACCTTCTCGTTTGCGCTTTCCGTTACCGCACCCATTTTTCTCACCCTGTTGGTGGGCTATGGGCTCGCGCGCGCAAAGTTGCTCAGTAATTCGTTCGTCGATGATGCATCGCGGTTGGTGTTTCTGATCACGCTGCCGGCGCTGTTGTTTTTCAATATTTTCGGTTCCGATGCCGATCCAACGGACGAGTGGCCTCTGCTCCTGGCGGGCTTGCTGGGTACTGTGTTGACGGTGCCACTGGCCTGGTTGTGCGCCCGGCCATTGGCTTATGGGGACCGCAGTGCGTTTATCCAGGGGGCATTTCGCGGAAACCTCGGGATTATCGGGCTGGCATGGGCGGTAAATGCCTACGGCCCGTCGGGCCTGGCGCAGGCCGCATTGCTGATGGCGGTCATCACCATCTTTTACAATATCGCAGCGGTTGCCCTGTTCGCGGTCTATTCGCAAAAGGCGAAGTTTAGCTGGCGGAAACTGGCCATCGACGTCGCGCGCAACCCGCTGATCGTGGCGATCGTTTCAGCGCTTATCGCTAAAGCCATCGGTCTGCAGTTGCCACAAATGGTGGTACAAACGGGTGAATACCTTGCTTCAGTTACCTTGCCCTTGGCGCTGCTTTGTATTGGCGCGTCTCTGGACTTGAGCATGTTGCGCCGGAGCTCCTTTGGCGCCGTGGTCGCCAGCGCATTCAAGTTGCTCGTGGTCCCGGTGGTACTGGTGTCCATCGGCTGGATGTTCCAGCTGGACGGGCAATCCATGGCGATTCTGTTTCTGCTGGCAGCCGCGCCAACGGCCTCGGCTTCCTTTATCATGGCGCGCGCGTTGGGCGGCAACAGTCAGTTGGCCGCCAACATTGTTGCGATCAGCACACTCTTTTCTATTGTTACCGCCAGCCTCGGACTGGCACTGTTGAAGGTAAACCTCCCATGACTGAAGTACCCGTGTGGATTCTGGTAATTGCCGGGCTGATTATTCTCGTGCTCTCCGCGGTAGCGACATACTACGTACTCGAACTGCGAGCGGCGCGTAAACGCCAAGCACAACAATTGGCGGAGCTCGAAGCCGCCGCTGAGGCCCAGCGCGAGCGAGTAAATAACAGTATTCAGATCATTGCCAAAACGCTACTGGAAGAGGGTGTGGGCCTGACAGAGGCTTCCATTCGTATCCGGGTACTGTTGGATTCGCTGCAAGTGGAAGCGTCGGTAAAAGAAGAGTTTGTCGCTTTCTATCAGATCGCGGATAAAACCAATCACATTCCGATTTTGGCGGAATGGAAAAAACTCCCGCCGAAAGAGCGCTTTGCGTTCGAAAAGGAGATGTTCAAAGTGGAAGAGGAGTTTGGTGACTTCGCTTTGGATGCGGCCAAGCGAATTCTCGGACGGCGTTTCTAAGCTTGTAGCTGCGGGCGGCCTGTTATCACGGGCGCGCCCTTATGTTTGAGCCGTCAACATGGGTTACTTGCGTACCAGCAGCACCCCGGATTCGGTGTGGTCGGTATAGGGGAACTGGTCGAAGATCGCAAACCGTTCAATGCGATGGGTTTTGGTAAGCTCAGCCAGATTCTCCAGTTGCGTCTCCGGGTTACAGGAGATGTAAAGAATCTTCGGGAAGCGGGCAATCATCGCGCAGGTATCTTGATCTAGGCCGGCACGCGGTGGGTCCACCAGCACGGTTGAGAAATCGTAACTGTCCAGATCAAAGTCTTTCAGCCGCCGGAAAGGGCGCACTTTATCGATCGCCTGGGTAAATTCCTCACTGGATAAACGCAGTATCGCTAGATTATCCACGCCGTTAGCGGCAATGTTTTCCTGTGCCGCATTCACCGATACTTTGGATATCTCCGTCGCCAGTACCTTGCGGAAATGCGCTGCCAGTGGAATGGTGAAATTGCCATTGCCGCAGTAGAGCTCGAGTAAGTCACCGCTGGCTTTGTCTTCGCTTGTTTGCGGGCAGCAGCTTTTTGCCCAGCTGATCATCGAACGGCAGATCTCACCATTGGGTTGTGTGAAGCTGCCTTCAACCTGCTTGTACTGGTATTCGCGTCCGTCGATATCCAGCTTTTCAATGACGTAGTCGCGCTCGAGTACCAGTTTCTGTTTGCGTGAGCGACCCAAAATGGGCACGCCCAGCTGCTCCTGCAGGGCGCGCGCCTCTGATTCCCATTCGTCCCCCAAGGGTTTGTGGTAAATCAGAGTGATCAGCGCATCACCGCTCAATGTTGTTAGGAATTCCGTACAAAACAGCCGTTTGCGCAGCATCTCACTCGCGTTGATTGCATCAAGCAGCGGCGGCATCAGCTCGTTGATTCGGCGCGATCCAACGGTAAACTCCTGGATCACAAACGGCTTTTTGTATTCGCCCTGTTTGTACATGGCGTAATCCACGCGTCCGCCGTCTTGCCACATCTTGAATTCCGCGCGCATGCGGTAGTGGCTAGGTGGGGACGGAAAGACTTCCGGCGCCAGATCGGTGTAGGGCGTATAGGCCTCCCGCAGCCGGGCCACTTTCTGGTCCAGTTGCTGCTGGTATTCGTCGGTATTTACGCGGTGAAGTGCCATGGGATCAGCCGTACAATTGCAGTTTTGAGTGTGTCCAATTTTGGGGCGCGGATTATAACGGAAACCCCCAGTCGATGTGAGATGGGTGTCGGAAAGGAGTATTTATGGCAACGGGGCAGCTAGAGATTGTAGTGCGGGGGCAGGGGCTGCACGAGTTCACCCGCCAGGTAGAAGGCTGGCTATCCAGTCATTCGAATGGTGGCGACGGTTTGTGCACCCTGTTTATACAGCACACCTCAGCAAGCTTATTGATTCAGGAAAATGCTGATCCGAGTGCCCGTGTTGACCTGGAAAACTGGCTGAACCGGCTGGTTCCGGAAAATGACCCGCTTTACACGCACACGCTTGAGGGGCCGGACGACATGCCAGCGCACATCAAGGCTGCATTAACGGCATCCAGCCTGAGCATCCCGGTAATCGATGGCCGCCTGGCGCTGGGTACCTGGCAGGGCATCTATCTATGGGAGCACCGCTATCATGCGGGTGCACGGCGGGTGATGTTGCACTTGTCTCTTTAGCGGTGCGGTACGCCCACCAGCACGATGTTGGTGGGCATGCGCGGGGCTGCGATCTTCACTCCTTCAATCGTTTGGTTTTTTACGTAACAGTCACCGTACCGATATGATGGTAGTGTTGTACTCAACACTTAGTTCAGCTCCGATAGGTTTGTCAGTCACGATCTTCATTTTGAGGAGATCGCTGGCGGCGGTTCGGATACCTTTTCCCATCGGAGCTGTGGTTAAACTCTGAAAATGTCTTTTATGACCCTATGCCTTACCAGCCTGAAGTGGGTCTGAAAGCATAAAATTTTCTGATGGATCAACCAGAACTCGATTCCCCATACCTTCACGACCTAACAGCATGAGGTATGACATGTCCGATCGGTCTGTTAGTGTGATCTCTATGGGCCATTGATGGCCACCTAGATCAAGTTGCGTTTTTATTACATAGCGCTCCTCAGATTTACCATTAGATGACTTAATACGTCGAACATCAAAAAACGGCGATTCACAAGTGACGACTTCGTCAACATTGTGGATGTCTGGGTGGATCTCAAACCTTATCCAAATGCGTCCGCTCTTTTTCAAACGCCGGATATTGTCCACGTGCAGAGATGATGTTTTAGCACCAGTGTCCACTCTTACAGGTAAATCTAAAATGTTCAGTTCCGGCAGGTTACAGGTTTCGATGGTGCCGATCGTGATTCTACTTGTTGGGTTCATCTTCTATGTCCCTTTTCAACGGCTTGCCGTATGTGATTCTTATGGCCTTTTGAAAGATTAATGAGTTGGGGTAGGTGACTAAGGCGCTGTTTTTATCAAGCAGGATGATGTGAAACAGAGTAATTTCTTTGATCTTTCCAATAATCGTATTGTCTCCATCAACAATCTCGACCCAATTTCCTACTTTGCAGGGGAAGAAAAAAAATACAATGATGCTGGCAGTCGCATTGCTTAGTAGAGACCACTGGGCAAACAGCGCAACACCTAAAAATGCCAGAGATGAACCTACCAATATGCCTACATCTTCAATGTTACTCCCTGTCAATGCAACAGCAGCGATGACGCCGATAAAGACCCAAACGAGTTGTATTGACTTGATGACATAATCAACACGGCTTTCACTAATATGGCGCTCCGCCCCCGCTTTAGTTACCAGAATTTTTATTGCCCTGTTGCCAAGAGCTAAACCAATGACAACAGCAAGCAGGACTCCCGCATTGTGTAAATACATGAATTTTCCTATTGCAGTATCTTTCTATCGTATTAATGCTGGATCTATATCAGGGGAGGATAGCTCTGCACTCTCTTCAAGTGCTTCTTGCATTTGCTCAATAGTTGAGGCAATGTTTTCTTCATTCTCCGAAAAGTAGGCTATGTGAAACATGGCGTCACCTTCTTGTACTAGAGGGATGTTCTGCTTGCCGATGATAATGCCGGACTTGTTCGCAGTAACCTTGGCCAGACTGTCACCGAAAGGAGTGCCTATGTCAGCCAGAACGTCGCCTTTGGAAACCTGATCCCCAAGCTCTTTTAATGTGTTTACAAATCCGCTTGCAGAAGCGCGTATCCAAGTGCTGTTATTCGCCACAAATGGAATCGTTTTTTTGCGTTTGATCTTACGTTTTAGTAGACCTAGCTCGTTCAACACATTGATAACTCCACGCACTCCGGCCCGAATTGATATTTCATCAAAGCGCAATGCTTGGCCTGCTTCATAGAGTAAAATCTTTGTTTCCCATTCCACTGCAGCTTGACGCAGTGAGCCATCTCTCAAGTTGGCATTGAGTAGTACGGGCACACCAAAAGCCTCCGCTAATGCGCTTGTTTCTGGGTCGGATAAATTTGCTCGAACCTGTGGTAGATTAGACCGATGGATGGCTCCAGTATGTAGGTCGATGCCGTAATCGCAGTGCTGAACTACTTCTTCGAGAAAGATAGAAGCTACTCTCGCAGCCAATGATCCTTTTTCAGAACCCGGAAAACATCGATTCAGATCGCGCCGATCGGGCATGTAGCGACTTTGATTAAGCACACCGTAGACATTCACCATTGGTACGAGAATCAAACTCCCCATCTTTAGATTGAGGTATTTTGAGTTGATTAGTCGGCGAATGATCTCGATACCATTTAGTTCATCTCCATGCACTGCGGCAGATACAAATAGCGTTGGTCCTGGTTTTTTGGCACGCACGACGTGAATAGGGATAAAAATGTCCGTATCCGTGTAAAGGTTCGCCACAGGTATTTCAAGGCGTCTTGATTGGCCAGGGAGGATCTCTATCCCGGCGATCGTCAATTTATTACCTTGCATTAGCCTTTGCCTCGAGTGCGGGTTTGGTTGGGTCTGGCTTTTGCTTCTATAAACTCAAATATCATGCTTGCGACGTCCTTATTGGTGGCCGTTTCTATGCCCTCCAGCCCGGGTGAAGAGTTAACTTCCATCACCACTGGTCCGTTCTTAGATTGCAAAATATCCACTCCACATACATTCAGACCCATAACTTTTGCGGCATTTACTGCCGTAGCACGTTCTTCTTTACTGAGGCGCACCAGCGTAGCTGAGCCGCCACGATGTAGGTTGGAACGAAACTCTCCGTCGGCTCCCTGTCGCTTCATCGCTGCAACCACTTTGCCACCAACGACCAGGCAGCGAATATCGGCACCTCCGGCTTCTTTGATGAACTCTTGCACAAGTATGTTGGCCTTTAATCCCATAAAGGCTTCGATAATACTTTCAGCAGCCTTGTTGGTTTCAGCTAGCACCACTCCGATTCCTTGCGTGCCTTCGAGCAGCTTTATCACGACAGGAGCGCCACCGACGTTTTTGATCAAGTCCTTAATATTGTCTGGTTTGCATGCAAATCCGGTTCTGGGTAAACCCACGTCCTTACGAGACAACAGTTGAAGTGAGCGCAGCTTGTCTCTAGAGCGGCTAATTGCGACGGATTCGTTGACGCAGAAGGTGCCCATAATTTCAAACTGACGTACAACTGCGGCGCCATAGAATGTGATTGAAGCACCTATTCTCGGGATGACGGCATCGTAATAGGGTAATTCTTCACCGTGATAACGAACTGTCGGACGGCTTCGGGTGATGTCCATATAGCAGTGCAGTGTGTCGATAATATCTACGTGGTGGCCACGAGCTTCTCCAGCCTCTTTCAGGCGGCGGGTCGAATACAGCTCTGGGCCTCGGGATAAAATAGCGATTCTCATAAAGGGCTCCATTGTGACCGATATGTTATTTTTGGTCACTATGTTTGATAAATATTACTGTTTCTTGATTTGGTCGCTTAAATCGGCTTATATCCTTTAAATACGGGCCCTTGAAGCGGCGGCGATCTTACGTCTTCCTGGAAGCATGGGTAAAACGAGATATTTTTGTATTCTCGATGAAATATTTTTATCAAAATGGTATGAACACAGATCTTTTGCGCACTTTTTTAGAGGTTTCCAATACCCGCCACTTTGCCCGGGCTGCCGATAACCTGTTTTTGACTCAGTCGGCGGTGAGTTTTCGCATCAAGCAACTTGAAGATATAGTTGGGGTGAAGCTATTTACTCGTCAGCGCAACAACATATTGCTGACTCCTAGCGGTGAGCGGTTGTTACCCCATGCTGAAAACTTGCTGGCGGGATGGCAGGCCGCGTTACAGGATGTAGGTGTCGCTGATCAGAAGCACTTGCAAATATCGATTGGTGGAACATCAAATTTATGGGACATCTTTTTGCAGTCGCTTCTTCCGCAAATGGCGGGCGCATTTCCTGGACTGTATTTACGTACCGAGATCAATCCACAGAGGGAATTGACAAGGGCGTTACTCAGTGGCCGACTTGATATAGCGGTACTGTTCGACCCTCCCAAAGTGTCGGAGCTGAGGACCAGTCCAATAGGTGAAATGGAGTTGATGTTTGTTGCCAGTGAAAAGGTTTCCGGCGTTGAGGATATAGAGCGCTTGGGTTATATCTTTGTAGATTGGGGGACAGCATTTAACTTGCAACATGCCAAATTCTTCGATCAGGCAATTGCTCCTGTGCTGCACACAGGGCAGAGTCATATAGCGCTAGAGTTCTTGTTAACCCATGGCGGAGCTGCATTCCTGCCCAGCCGCTTAACTGAGCCGCTGCTGACAGAGCGCAAATTGTTTGAAGCGACGCATGTTCATCGCGCGAGCCGCAGTATATTTGCAGTCTTTAATGAAGAGAGTGAGAACAATAAGGCCTTTATGCCTGTTGTTGAATTTTTGACCCAGCGTGCGGCCAAATCGTTATCAATCTGACTAATAGCAATTTTCGTTTGGGTGAAATTACCAGGTCACTGGGAGGGTCCGCGACGCACTGTATTGCGCATGCCAAAAAAAGGGCGCCGAAGCGCCCAATTCAATCTGCCGAACGAGAAGTGTCAGAAGGAAAATTTATAGCCCACTGACAAATTGAACATCCATGGATCATAGATGTAGTCGCCGGAATAGGACTCAAAAATCGGCTCTAGGTCCGGGGGTGGCGGTACGTCATCGAAAACCCGCAGTCGCATATCGGTGTCGGCTCGCGTATACACCGCGGCAACGTTTACCAGCCAGGCACTATCGCGCCCGAAGTTGAAATCCATACCTGCTTGCCACGTATAGCCCCAAGAGGAACCTAAGCCGAAGTCGCCACGCAGACCAACGTCGGCTAAGTCCCGCCGTACGGCACGGCTAAGGCGGGTTGAACCGAACTCGGTGTAGCTAATGCCACCACCGATGTAGGGCTGAACCAGGCACGTCTCATCAAGTGGGTAATACTTGAGGCTTAGGGTACTGATATCGGCATCAAAATTGGTGACATTGCGGTAGTCCACATCATCGAAGCCGAGTGTGAAATAGCTGTCAGCATGGCTGCTTGAGTGGCTGTCGCCATCCATATAGGCGAGCTCGATACCCCAATGCTCATGCGCTTTCCATTCGAAGTTGATTAACCAACCCCATTCGGAACCAGGATCCACGTTAGCGCGGAACGCGTCGGAGAACTGGAGCGTTTCGTCGACGAAGCTAACCGTGTCATCACCCGGGGAAATATAGTATCCGCCAGCACGGACAATAAAATCCTGTGGTCCAGTCAGGCCGAGGGGGCCCGCCGAGGCGACGCCACTCAACCCTAAAGTTAATGGCGCCAAGATAGGCAAAAATTTCAACATCCTTTTCACTCGAGGTAACTCCTTCTATACCTGTTGAGTAAAAAGTGTAATACGGGACTTTTTAACTTATGGGAAACACGACTAACTTAGGTGCCAAAATCGTATCTGGCCTAGTTAGATTGCGTTAAATACATTTGCGCTCACAGGCAATTGGTGGGTTTGGGGAGTCCTGCGATCTTGCTGCCAATTTTGGCCGGACTCGGCGGGAAGAGTTGCATCAGGAAGATGCTGCGGCCTTTTTCGGGCCCCAAGTGTTGCCCGACATATTTCACTAGCGGTCGCATTGCCGGAGATAGCTCGAACTCTTGATAGAAGTCGCGCAGTAGCGTGATTACGTCCCAGTGGTCCTGAGTGAGCTCGATGTTTTCTCGTGTCGCGAGCGCGGTAGCCACTTCCGGGTTCCAATCATTCAGGTCGCGAAGAAAGCCTTCTTTATCGAGTGCGATCTCACGCCCTGCAATTATCAGATTATCCATGATTAACTTACCTGAACCAGCTGACAATGGGTGTGTGCGTTACGCACAAATCTACCCACGCTTCTTCATCAATGGCTGTTACCGATTGGGCCAGTGTTACGCCACGTGCCTGGGCGTCGGCTGCCAAGGCGTAGATCTTTTCTTGAGGCAACTTGTGGTGTGTAGGCGCGTTCGCTGCGTAGACGGCGTCTTCAATCAGCAACAGGGCATCACCTTCGGCAAAGGAAGCTAAGCAATCGTGGAGGGCGCTTCCGCCCAGCGGGGATTGATTGACGATATGCAGGGTCATGTTAAAAGCTCAGTACCTGATCAAAATCGCGAATAAAAGCGCCGGTGTTGTCCAGAAATACTATTTCTGCTCCAGCAAGCCCTAGTGCATCGGTAGCAATCCCCCGAGCTTCAGCACTCTTCTGGCATACATGGATGTGCTCTATGCCAAACATCGGCATGGCTTGCAGGTTCCGCCGCAGGCTCTTCTCGTTAATCGCCTCAGGTGCTTGTTCAAGCAGCTGGTATACGCCGTCTCCGCTGAATAGGACTGCCGGTATTTGGTCCATAGCGGCACAGGCCAAAATGGCCTCGAGCCCTTCGCGGGCGAGGGTGTTGCCGTAGGGGGCATGTCGGCACAGGGCAAGGATAGAGTTCGCCATTACTTAACCTCCAAAGCTAATCAGTCGGTCGCTGACAGCGGCCGCTTCTGCCAGCTGCCCAAGGCCTGCCAGGGTAAACCCTGTGGCCAGGTTGGCGCTGGGCTTTTCCAGGCGGTTCGCTTCCGATTCGCTGAGCAGGCCACGGCGTTGAGCTGCTGCGATACACACCGTGAGATCGAGGGCGTGGTCTTGCTGTAGGGACTGCCACTGGCCGAGCAAGTCCTGCTCATCTTGCGGGGGTGCGGCGAGGGCACTGCCGTTATGTACGCCATCTGCATAGAAAAACACCCGGTAGATACTGTGACCAGCGGCAAGGGTTGCCCGGGCAAAACGGAGCGCGGTAGCAGCACCTTCCGAGCTGTGGGGTGCGCCATAAACCACTAGGGTAAATTGCATGGGCGGGTGTACCTGGTGTGTGTTTGAAGCCCGAATTCAGGCAGGAGGATAAGCAAAGCGTGGCATACCGACAAAAAAATGCCCCGCTAAGCGGGGCATTTGTTGAACCGAGGGTTGAACCGGGTCAACGCGCTGATTAGTCGTCGGAAGCGAAGCCGATAATGTGCAGCAGGCTGGTGAACAGGTTCAGAATGTTCAGGTACAGGGAGGTGGTTGCCATGATGTAGTTGGTTTCACCACCGTTCACGATACGGCTGGTGTCGTAAAGGATGAAACCGGAGAACAGCAGGGCAATCACGCCGCTCAGGGCTACGCTCGCCAGCGGCATGTACACGCCGAAGAAGCTCGCGATCATCATGCCGATGGCACATACCAGAACGGCAATCAGGCCAACGAACAGGAAGCCGCCCATAAAGCTGAAGTCTTTGCGGGTGGTCAGTACGTAGGCAGACAACGCGAAGAAGATCAGCGCGGTGGTTCCCAGCGCCTGCATGATCACCTGGCCACTGCCAGAAGATACGTAAAAGTTAAGGATGGGGCCCAGGGAGGCACCCAGCAGACCGGTGAACGCAAACACCACGCCAATACCGGCGCTGGAGTTGGCGGTGCGTGGCAGAACCAGCCAGATCAGGGCCAGGGCGCCGAGGGAGCACATGATGCCTACGCCACGGGTCATTTCAATCGCCATGGAAACACCTGCGGTGACGGCACTGAATAGAACAGTCATAGCCAGTAGTGCGTAGGTATTGCGCAGTACTTTGGCGGACTCCAAGCGGTCCACCGCTCGGGACTGTGTATAAACTTCGGGCTGCATTAGCGTCTCCTGCTATTGAATAGATAATCTGTTGCGATCATATAACCAGTGCTTTTGACCTTCAAGTAGTCGTGAGGTTCGCCGAAATGGAGAAACTTGAGGAAAATCAGCGCGCAATGCCAGACTCTCGGAAATGACGTTGCTGGGTACGGTCAGGCCGCATAAACAGGTTAATTGGGGCGTTCGGACGTATTTTCAATGACCCGCGAGTGCGCCGTGGCCGCCTGGTGAGGCTGGCTACTATTTCCACTATTTTTGCTCACCAGCGGGTATCTTGAGGTCGACAATGAGGGGCAGGTGATCGGAGGCGAGCCGGGTTAATTCACTGCGCGGGACGTGGATGTCGCTCACCTGGAGGCCGGGCTCAACAAAGATGTAGTCAATGCGGGCCTTGGGCAAGCGGCTGAAGAAGGTACCTTTGGGCTTGTGGCCGGGTAGTTTCAGTTGCGCGTCATCCAGCACCTCGGTTAGCTTTTTGATTTCTCCAGCGCCGGGGAGTGCGTTGAAGTCGCCGACGAGGATACGGGGCTTATTGTGACACTTTTCTCCGCCAAGCCAGTCTTCGCCCATTAGCGCGTCCACCTGTCGCTGCCGTTCACCTTTGGATAGCCCCAGGTGCGTGTTGAACATCTGTATCGCGGTGCCGTGGAAGTCGATCTCCATCCACAAAGCACCACGAGGCTCCGCACTGTTGCGGAAGCGCGAGTTTTCCGGTGGACCGGGGAGGATGCCTTTCTTTATCAGCCGTACGGGAAGGTGGGTCATGATCGCATCGCCGTAGCGCTCATCCTCCAGGTGCATGGCGGGCTGAAAGTGGCAATCCATCGATAGCATGCGCGAGATCTGATGCGCCTGATCGACGCCGCCGGTGCGCTGTCGACGCACATCGACTTCCTGCAAGGCGACGATATCGGGTGAATAGCGCGCGATCACCCGGGCAATGCGCTCGGGAGAAAGCTTTCCATCCATCCCCTTACAGATATGTACGTTGTAGGTCATTACCCGCAACTTATTGAATTGTGGCTGTTGCGTGTCTTCATGCGGTTGCGCCTGCAATGGTGTTGCGGGAGGCAGGGTAGATTTAAGCTCCTGCGCAGGTTGCGCCTGGAGAAATGCAAAGGCCGCATCGCGCAAGTCCGACGGCCGCCAGTAACCACGACCGTTATCTGGAAAATGAATGTCCCCCGGCATTAGTGCAAAGCCATGGGTCTCTTTGCGACTTGCGCCGCCGTGGCTGCCGCACTCGATGGCGTAAGTAATGCTCTTGTGTCCTGCACACCAGCCGCTTGCGACAAAATCACCGGCTTCCGGGTGCCGGCAAAGGTGTGCCAAGTCCTCAATGGCCTCATCGAGGAAAGGGTGATCCTTGCCGAGCACTTTGTGCCCGTCTTCAGGAAGTGAGAAAGCGCCTTCGCGCCACCAGCCTTTGATCTTACTCAGCTGCTCGCCATTGGGGCCGGTAATACGCTCATTTTTGTCTGCATAGAGCACCATGGGTGCCTTTGCCTTCTCCACGAGCATGCGCGCAATGGTTTGCTGCGGTACGTCCTTACAGTCAATGTTGTAAAGTAGCGCCAGTGGTCCCATCGCCGAAAGTGCCATGGGTGCATGACTTTCCTGCTGGTCCGCAGGTTCTTTTACCGGGAAGAGCTTCTGTACCCACTGGCCGCCAAAAAGCCGCACTCGTTGAAGCTGTACTCCGCGATCGGAGTCAGACTTGCCACCATCGGGGTTTGCCTGCAGGTCTGAAAGCGCCGCACTCACTGCATCGGCAAAGCTCTCTCCATGCAAGCTTTCATAGGCGGTGGTGTCATCCTGGCCGTGATCAGAATAGATCCACACATCGTAATGTCGGCGCGACGATCGGTGCGCTGCACGCCAGATTCGTGCGACCGCATCATCGATACCTTTAAGAGTCCAGTGCGCGAACTTTGAACTGGGGCCCCTGCGGTGGGATTGCTCATCGTATCCCAAGAGGTTCACATAGATAATCGGTAGTCCGCGTGCGATGTCGATCTTCACCCCAACGGTAGACAATTCCCGTAAAAGAATTGTGATGGCGATCCGCGTCGGGATAAACATCAGCTCGCGCACAAAATCCTGGCCTTTGGTGAGCCCGCGGAAGAAGTCGACGATCGATAGAATCAGTTCGAGTAGTAGCAGCCCCACGGTTCGGATGAGGCTCCATAGGTTGGCCAGTACCATAGCAATAAGTGCCAGGGGACCAGCTTCCCTGAGAGATGAGCCCCAGCCCTGCGAAGCCGGGCAGAAGTGGGCTTCGTCGTGTTCCGCGCCGCCACGGAATGAACTCACGTAACAGCTGCCGCCTTTTAATAACGGCTCATGCCCCGCGTCTAAGAGACGCTTTTCCACCAAGTTTGCGCCGTGCGATTCGTACATGCGCAGCATTTCCTGAGATTCTGTAGACATGAATCCAAACGAGGGTACCGCCGCTCTCACCCCATAGAAAATCTCTGCCTGTACTGCGGGTGTTGTCGCGGGTACCCCGGAGTACCAGTTGTCCAGGTGGTAATGTTCTCGTTCTATCAGTTTTTTGAGGAAAGGCAGTTTCCCTTCCGCCAACGCTTGATCAAACTGTGGTCTCGCCAGCCCGTCGATTTGGATCAATACCAGCGCGGGTGCTTCTGGATCACGTTCATTGATCCGCAATTTGAGCATACGCGCCAGCCACTCACTGCGGCTGACGCGGCGGCGCCAGTTGCGGAGACGTGTAGCGATACGGGTCAACATTTAAAGGAATTCCTAATCATTGGCCTGCTGGGGTTTGCCTTTGCCGGCATTTTCCAGTGCCGCCGTGGCAGCGCCAGTAACGCCTTCGAGAATTTCCCACTGGGCACCAATGGTGTTGCGTAATCGCATCCACTGCGCATACAGCGAGTCGTCCAGCGGCCAATGCTGATGGACCAGGGATTGATAATGGGAGAGGGCGGCCTTCGCGCAGTTTTCCATGGAAAAGCGCTCGGCGGTTTCTAGCGCGGCATTGTGCAAGGATTGCCGCTCAGTGGGTTCCAGATCGTATACCCACTGGAATCCGGCAAGCAGTTCCCGCTGGCAGTGTTTGAGAATCAAGCGCCCGTTAAAGCGATCATCGACGACTTCGCGCACACCACTGGCATCCAGCGCTACCACCGGCGTACCTGCGGCCATCGCTTCGGTGAGCACCATGCCCTGTGTTTCGCTGGTGGACGTAAAGCCAAACACATCCATCGCACTGTAGGCATCCCGCTGTGCTTCGCCCTGTAAGATCCCGGTCAAGTGCACTCGATCAGATATGCCAAGCTCTTTGAAGATCTGCGCAATTCGCGTTTCCAGCGGACCACTGCCGACAACCATAAAGTGTGCGTTGGCATTTCGCTGGATGAATTCCGCCACAGTCTCTGACAGGAATTCGAGATTTTTCTCTTCCGCCAGCCTGCCCAGGTGACCAATAACAAATGCGTTACCCGGAATACCGTACCGTGCACGCGCCTTGCCCCCGTCACCATCGCGGTAATCCTCCAGTTGCACGCCGGTCGGAACAACACTGATTGGCGACTTTACGCCGCGCTCGCGCAACAGTTCTGCGACGCTTTCGCTCGGTGCAAATACCTTACTGGCGAGATTGCTATAGCGGGTGGCCAACTCAATGACGAAGCGCTTCAGCGCATCGGAATCTGCGGGGACATAGTGGGTGTAGCGTTCGTACAGCGTGTGGTGGGTAAAAACTAATGGCAACTCGCGGCTACGGGCAATACGCAGTGCCGTCATGCCCAGTAGAAACGGGTGGTGTGAATGCACGAGGTCGGGTTCAAAAAAATCCAGCCGGTCGCTGAGCTCCCCGGAGAGTGGCAGTGCCACGGAAAAATCGCTGCCATTGAAATTCTGGATCGCAGGAATGCGCACCACATCCATTTCGTTTTCGATCTTGTCGTGAAACTCGGGCGCGACCACCAAAACATGATGGCCTTGCCTTCGGTACTCCCGGCAAAACGCAGCGACTGAGCGGGCAACACCACCCACATGCGGCAGGTAGGTGTTGGTGAGCATAACGATATTCACAGTGGTTTGAGCTCCACCTGTTCTGTATCGGGATCGACAACCTGTGGGTGGTAGCCAAAGGCGCGAACTTCTATTACCGGTGGTATGTCATGCCACTTGCCCGTCCACGAAACCCGCGGATTTTCCCCCGGCACAATTTCCAGTGAGATAGTGCCAAAGTGCGTGGGCGCCGGTCCAAAGAGAATAGGGCGCTTGGCTTCCGTGTCACTCAACCATTCCGGTGGCAGTCCGGATGCCAGAATCAGTTTGTCGCCTTCTTCGCGCACAAAACAATTGCGCTGCATGGTCACCCATTCTGCCGCTGCCCAGGCGTGCTGTCCGTCTCCCATGCATCCGCCGAACGAGTGGGGATGGATTGCTTCTGGCCATTGGCCTGTGGGCGTGGCGAGTTTTGCCGTATTCCGCATGAGCTCAATACAGCGCGGGTCACCGGCACGCAGCAGCACCTGCGCCACGTGGATTGTCAGGTAAGCATTAATCCCCGAGTGGATCATGTCCTGAAAGAAACCGCCAGAAACAAAGCATTCTTCCAGTAGGAAGTCCGCCAGATCCAGCAGGCGCGGATCGTCCGGCTCGTACAGTTTAAGCGGGTAGCCCGCGGCAATAGAACCAATGGCACCGGCATCCAGTCGCCGCTTAGGTGACGCGGGCATGGCCGGGCGCTTGAGCCGTTCCGCACAACCCTGCAAAGCCTCATCCACGGTCAGCATAAAATCGTCGGCGTGGCTTTGGAAGGTCGCTGCATCCTCGGCCTTACCTTCGCGCTGGCAAATGGCAACAGCCGCCTGCTGGCCGGCAATGCCCCAGAAATCATCCCAGAAGTAGCAGTCGTTTGGCCCCAGATGTTCGGCACTAAAGCCCGCCGGCAGCAGGCCAGCGGTAAGGCTGCCATCTTTGGGCAGGCGTTTGTTGTTGATCCAATGCGTGCCCCGCAGCACAGGGTCGAGCCACTCAGGCTTGAGTTTCTGCCCGGTAATGCGGCAGTACTGATCGATAATCCAGAGGGCTTCGCCGTTTGAATCCCACTCCCCATCCTGCGAGTGGAAATAGCCGTTGCGTTTCTGCCGCGACGGGAAGCGCTCCAGAGCTTTTGCGGCGCGATCTAACAAGCCCGCATGCAACAGGGATTGGATCATAAATGCCGCATCGCGGAACCAGAAACGCTTGTAGGTGTATGGGCCTGGATACACATCGTGGGGCGAGTGCAGAATCAGTGTGCGCACAGCGGCATCGTAAATAAACTGCATCTGGTCATCGGGCACACTCATCGCGCAGTGCTTTTCGAGATTGGCGCGCCAGCCGGGGGGCGCATTGCGCCGGTTTAATGGGCAGTGCTGTGGAATCGTGACGAGTGTGTCGAGGGTTTCCCCGGGCTCGATACGAAAGAGGGCCGCGGCAGTCGCCATGCCCACATCGCACTCCGCATGCGTTTCATTCGTATCGTCGCGCAGGTACAGAGAAATATCGCCTCGTTTGTAATCCGACGCGTGGTGTCGATCCATCGGCCGGTCGAACAATATGCGGTCTTTGCCATCCACCAGCCACTGATCGCGGCTGCCCTCCAGCGATATCTTATTGATAAAGGCAACCCCCTCGGGATTGCACGGCCTGAGCGAAACCACTAACCAGCCCCCGCTGCTGTGACTTGCTTTCAATCGCATATGGCAATTGTTGTGCTGGTCGTCGAGTTCTGCCCAAACCCGGCTCAAGAGACTGCATTCTTCGGTACCGGATTGTGTCACCACAGCGACCCCGTCGAGCAGTCGCAAACGCTGAGTGACGTCGTCACGCTGGGACGGGTACAGGTTTTCCCCGTTGTCACCGATTACCCATGCATCAATTGACCAGCTGTCGTAGTGCGGGGTTAACAGGCCCCTCGGGTCGACGATGGGCATTTCCTCACTGCCGGGCACGCCCACTGCCGTCCAGTTGCGGTGGCTGAGATTACAGTGGGTAATGGAGAATGCGCGGGGGATGAAGGAAATATCCGCGGGGTCGAACTGGCGTTCGATCCAGTAGGGCCACACCCAGTCCAAGTTGTGCTGGATGACTTTGCTGTTCATCAGGGCACGGGCGTGGAAGATCACTCCCGCGCGCAACAGCTCGATGGGTTCACTGACTTCCGATGGCTCGGCGAAGCGCTGCATACGCGCCATCACCGCCAGTGGATCGAGGAAACCGTGGGACGTCGCAAACTTGCGCACGAAGAACCGCCAGGGAAGCCATTTCATCCAGGGCATGAGAGTTCACCTCCGTTCATCGCCAGATTCAAGTTTCGCCACTCAATATGCCGGCCATTCAATAGGCCGTTGGTGGCGCTGAATAGCTCCAGGCATCATTGTTTAGGTTAGACAAACAATATGCGGTATGTGGTGCCAATCTGGAGTCACTCATTCTGGACTCACTCATTGCTTCAACGGTGCAAGGGCGCGTCGCGCAATACGTGTAAGGCCAACCAGCGCCACAATCGCCAGGACAAAACCCATCGCATACAGTGCCCACTCAACCGGGGTTCTTTCCACTTCGCTGCTTCCGAGTGTGGTGAGATCGGAAGCGATCGAGCCCACGTAGACGTTGGTGAGAGTGAGCGGGATGATGCCGAGGAAGTTGCCCAGCAGAAAATCCGTGAAGCGCACGGGTGTTAGACCAAAGAAATAGTTGGAAAGCTTGAATGGAAACAGGGGCACCAAACGGGTGTACATGATCATTTTCCAGCCCTCATCCCGAATGATGTCTCCGATATTGGCTGGCTTTACCTTGGACATGACCCATTCGGATGGCCGCTTTCCAAACAGGTAACGCGCAATTAAAAAGGCGATACCGGCGCCCAGTACGGTACCGGCGACAACCAGCACGGTACCTTTGATAACCCCGAATACGAACCCTGCGCCCATGGTGAAAATTACCCCGGGTGCCAGGCAGATAATGGCCGCGGCCATAATGAGGATGAACAGCAGGCTTGCCTGCCAGCCTTGGTCCTCGAGCCACTGCAAGATCTCGAGAATCTGGTCGTCGAGGTCGAAGTAGTAAATTAGTCCCAGGCCAATACACACACCGGCGACACAAGCCGCCAGGAAGAGCGCTGAGGCGTGCTTCCCCTTCATATTTTCATCCCGTGAGGAGCGCGCCCCGTAAAGGCGCGGCTTTCTTTTAGCCTAGTCGAATTTCGCGCACTTTTTGCCTTTGGCCAGCCGCCCAGCAGCCACAGCGTTCCTCTCTCCGCATTGTTAGAGTCAGTAGATCTAAACTTTGAGGCCAGGTACGGCGAAATGCGGATAGAGTGACAGGCGGTGATGACAGTAGAGGGACTGCAGTATGCGGTAGGTATGGCGGGAACTGTCGCGTTCGCAGCGACAGCGGTCGCGGCTGTTGCACCCAAACGCATCGATCTATTTGGCGCTCTGGTGATGGGCGTTATTACCGCAATCGGCGGGGGTACCGTGCGCGACCTGATCTTGGGTGTGCCGGTATTCTGGTCGGAAGACCTGAATTACATTTGGGTTGCGCTGGCAGCGAGCCTGCTGGCTTTTATTGCCAATAAGCGCATGACCGGTCGACAGGTCTACCGGGCCATGCTGTACCTGGATGCCGCCGGGGTTGCCTTGTTTGCAATCCAGGCAGCCCAGAAAACCATGGATTTGTCGTTTGCGCAGCCGCTGGGGCCCATTCTTCTTGGTGTCATTACTGCGATTGGCGGTGGCCTGCTACGTGATGTGCTGGCCGGCAACGACACACTGTTGATGCGCAAAGAGTTGTACGCAGTACCGGTCACACTGGGATGTATTACCTATGTCATCCTGCTGGCGATGTTTCCCGCTGCCGGCCTCACTGTAGGCGTCCTCAGTATGCTGCTGATTTTCTGCCTGCGCGCCGCCGCCATTCACTGGCACTTGTATGTCCCGGATACTCTGCTCACTCGACCCGTCGATAGTAAGGAGTCTAAAAAATAGGGTGGGCTTGTTGCTTGGTTCTCGCCCATGGCTAGACCATCGTTTGGGCAAGTGTGCCCGCGACAATAACCTTAACGAGCGAAGCTGCGCCCGCAATAAGCGAGCCGGCGCTGGACATCATTCTCTCAGATTGATCGTGGGGTGAGACCTTATGTGCTCGACAATTCTCTGGACGCAAAAAGGACAGCCAGTCATCGTGGGTCGCAACATGGATTGGACCGAACAGATGGGAACAAAGTTATACGTCTTCCCTCGCGGGGCACAGCGCGAGGGGCTGACGGATTCCAACTCTTTGAAGTGGACGTCCAAATACGGAAGCATTGGCGCCGTCATCTGGGACTGCGCTACCGCCGACGGGCTCAATGAAGCGGGCCTCTCGGTACGTTTACTGTATCTGGCGGAAGCGGAATACGGCACGCGCGAAGAAGATTTGCCTGGGCTCTCTATCTCCGAGTGGGTTCAGTACTATCTGGATTGCTTTGCCACCGTTGATGAAGTTGTGGCCGCGACTCGCTCAATGCAGGTACGTCCCGTGGAGATTGTGCACCGCGGAGATAGTGTCGATTCTCCCATGCATATGTGTGTTTCGGACGCGTCGGGCGATTCGGCGATCATCGAGATTCTGCACGGCAAACCGGTGATCCATCACGGTGCACAGTATCGCGTGATGACCAATTCACCTGTATACGATGAGCAATTGGTATTGATGAAACAGTACCAAGGCCTGGGCGGTAAAAAGACACTGCCCGGTAGTGCCGAGGCGGAGGACCGGTTTGCGCGCGGCGCCTATTACCTGACAACCTTGCCCGAGCAACCGGCTTCTTATCAGGAGGCTGTCGCCGGTGTCTTGAGTGTTATGCGCAATATGGCAACTCCATTGGGATATGTAGATCCCGTGCAACCCAATGTGTCTCCCACCCAGTGGCAGTCGGTCAGTGATCTGACTAACAAGCGCTACTATTTCGAATTCGCGCGCTTGCCTAATGTGGTGTGGATTGACATGGATAAATTGGATTTGTCCGAAGGTGCACCGGTGCTGATGTTTGATCTTGCCGAGGATTTGGAGGCTGCAGGGGAAGTTTCTGGCAAGTTCAAACCCGCAGATTCCGTAGCATTCCAGCAAGCTGGTACGGTAGTTACCTGGAAAGCGGCCGCTTAAGGGGCGATGCTACCTGCATCTCTAATGGCGCTCATGTAACACCTCTCGCTCCACAGTGTTGGCGAGAGGCCCACATAACCCGGGCTGACATACAGGAGGCCTAGCATGTCGCTCACTGTCATTGGCTCCATCAAAGCTAAACCGGAGTTCACCGAGGACGTAAAAACGGAGTTACTAAAGCTCATTCCAATTACGCGCGCGGAGAAAGGCAATATTCAGTACGACCTGCATCAAGACAATAACGATGCGTCATACTTTCTATTTTTCGAAAATTGGGAAAACCGCGATTTGTGGCAAGCGCATATGGAAGCCGAACATTTGAAAGCCTACATGGATGCGGTAGATGGCAAAGTTGAGGACTTCACTCTGTATGAAATGACGCGCATTGAGTGATCGATGAGGCAGCCGTTAACACAGCGGGCACGGGTGAAGCCTTGAAAAGCTGTGGCTTGATTTTATGTGCAAAAATCGCTGCCGGGCCTCAGCCTTACTGGCTGTGACGCCGGGCAGCGGTAAGATTGGCCTTATTGCATTAGCCAATCATCTTCCTCAAGCAGCTCAATGAGCTGGGAGAGAGGTAGGCAAGGCCTGCGCGAGTAGCGGGCAGCCTGTGTGCTTGCCGTTGCCTCTCCTATAACACAAACATCTTGTTCCCATTTGCGCATTTGAAATATGGTAAAGATTCGTCGCGCGCGGATATTGCTTTCATCCAGCAAGACTGGTGGCTCGGCAGAATGTGCATCATTCAACGTATGTATGTAAGCCACTAGTGCGGCTTCTTCGTCGCTTGTCAGGCCCAAGTTGCCAAGTAATGGCCCGCCCACTGCGGTATCGGGGAATTCCGGGCTCGGCCAGCAATCGTTCGCAAGCGCTACCGCTTCGGTGAGTTCCGTACCTTCTGGGATCGTCTCCGGGATGAGTGCTTCACAGCGAACTTTTACGTCGCGTGTATTGTAAAAGTGCACCAGCGTTTCCAGGCTCTTAAACCAACCATTGTGTGTGTATGCCTTGGTAAATACACCCGGTTGCGCGCCTTTACTGGTATTGCGCAAAGTCGGCGTGCGTACTGGGCCGGGCAAGGCATCCAGCAAATGGTTGCTGAGCCCCGGGTCGGGTGCATTCGGGATATGCGGGTTATGGGGGACACCGATATTGTGATAGCTGTGATCGCTATACAGCTGTAACGGTTCAGAGCCATCCTCTCCAGGGCCAGAGTGACACAGTGCACAGGCGCCAGCAGCGACCGGTCCGGGCGGTCCAAATGGGCTTTGGTAGAAGATATCGTGGCCAAGATTCTCTTCTTCGGTCAGCAGCAAAAGAGGAAATTGCCCGGCTTCCTTATTGCTTCCCGATAAAAGCGCGCAGAACTCTGCATCATAGTGGTCGGGATAGCTGCTCCCATCGCAGGCAAGTTCGGCGCGCAGTGCCATGTCGCGTTTTGACGAAAAGGCATTGATGTCTTCGGAGTGCTGGTAGGCACCGACCGATAACATCAGGCGCTTGAATGCAATGTCGTAATGGGTGTTATCGTTGTAAGCGAGTGTTGCACTGCAATCCAGGTCTGTGCCCCAGGCGAGCTTGTACAGTGGTGCATAAATGGAATTTTTCACCCGCTCACAGACATCAATCCGCGCGATATTTTGCTCCGCGGGGTTCGGCATGGGGTTTAGCGCCTGATCAGAGGTTGGGCCCTTGTACTGCCCGAACGCCATGATTGCTGCATTCTCAATGTCATAAAACACTTCATCGCCCAGATGTGGGGCAGGGGCCGTGTTGCCCACCGGGGTATCATTTCCCTGCGAGCGACCATCCCAGAAATTCCCGCCGCAAAATGGTATTCCGGCGAACAGGTTGCAGGGCGAACCGGGCACTGCAGGTTGCCAGGGAGGAGTAAAAGACGCATAGGTATTGGTTGGCGGCTTGCGGTTCCCAATATTGGGTGCGGTCGCGCCTGGTACAACCACGCTGTTTTCATTCACGTCGGAAAAGCCGGATGTCCCGCCAGCGAAAGGTTCATGGCAGCTTGCACAGGACTGATTGCCTTTCGGATTCGAGAGATCCGAGTCGAAGAATACGTGTTTGCCAAGTAGCTTGAGTGCCTGGTCCCGCAAGACCTGCTCAGATTCTTCTTGCGCGGTGGCGGTTAAACTACCAAGAGGAATACTGAAGATAAGTGCCAGCAGGGCACTCCTTCGGAATCTATTCGTCCTACCCATAGAGTTGCTCCTTGTACCTCTGTACTTCTTTACTTCTAATCGAACGATGTACCCTCTGATAGATTTCGACGCATACGAACAGCAACCTTCTACATACCACTGTTGTAATTCCCCTTTGGGTGGCATGTGTTGAGGCGCTATTTGCACTACTGCGGCGGTGCGCTGAGGGTCAGGTGTAGCGAAGTCACCAAAAGCCTTTTTGGTTAGTTTTTGACTACTTTTTAATCGTAGGTATAAGTCTAAAAAATGAACGATTTGGGGCGTGGATTATGTTGTGCTGACACGCAGTTCAATATGTCTATGTAGAACGGAAACGCTTGCGAAGCAGACGCAGTGTTATATAGGGCGTGCTTGGCCCGGAAGGACTAACAATTGCTGTGGGCCGCGTAGAAGTAGAGGAAAGGGTAAAACAGAAGAAAGCCGGAGCAAGCAGATCTCACCCCGGCTGGGAGAGTGGTATTAAACCGAGATAACGACTTTTCCGATCGCATTTCCGCTGGTCAGGTGGTCGTGTGCCTTGCCGGCTTCTTGCAAGGTGAAGCTGTTTTCATCGACGACAGGGCGCAAGCTACCGTCGTCCACGAGCTTGGCGAGCTCCTGCAGAATCACTCCATGTTCTTCACGTTTGTGATTGTGGAGCATGGGAATCAACATAAACACAACGTGCAGCGACAGCCCTTTAAAGTGCATCGGCGTCAGGTCCAGTTCCACCATCGACACGGTTGTCGCCACCTGTGCATTGAGCGCAGCAGCTTCGAAAGAGTTTGTGAGGTTAGCCCCGCCAACGGAGTCGAACACCACATCAAAGCCGGCGCCGCCGGTGTGTTTCGCCACATACGCTTCAACCGATTCGTCGACGTAGTTGATCCCGGTTGCGCCAAGATCTTCGATGAGCGCCAATTGTTTGGTGCCGCCACCAGTGGAGTACACATCCGCACCAAATGCCTTGGCAATCTGTAGGGCGACATGGCCAACACCGCCGGAGCCACCGTGCACCAGCACCTTTTGACCTTGGGAGACTCCAGCGCGGGTCAGGCCTTCATAGGCGGTGATGCCGACGAGCGGTAGTGCGGCAGCCTCGCGCATGGAGGCAGATTTCGGTTTCAGTGCGATCAATTTCGCATCGGCAACCATGTATTCGGCGAGTGCGCCGGGAATGTCCGCAAGCCCACCGGCGCACCCATAAACTTCATCTCCGTTGGCAAAGGCGTCTACACCCTCACCAACTGCTTCTACAGTGCCTGCAAAATCCATCCCCAGTATGGCGGGCAAGTCTGGGGAAAGCGGCAGCTCTTTTCCCATTTGCCGGATCATCGTATCGACCGTGTTGACACTGGTTGCGGCGATTTTGACCAGGACTTGCCCCGGTCCAACACTGGGTTTGGCCACTTCGGTGAGCTCAAATACATCGCTCGCACCATAAGAATTTATAATCATTGCTTTCATATCGGGCTCCTGAATCGTCCGTGAGGCGGTAATTGGGTGTGTTCAAACCAGTGATTTAAGGATGCGCATGGTTTCTTGTACCTGCGCTTCATCTAGCGCGCTGGGATGCGGGTCGGCAAACTGGCCTATGTCATTGTCGAAGTAACGGCCGGACGCGTTAGCGAAGGTATCCGACAGGGCTGCATCGACTAAGACCTGGGCGCCGATACTGGTGGATTTGCCGGGCACGCCGAAGCCTTCTTTCACCATTTTGGTGGCGAGCAGTGAACCGGGATTGACTGGAATAATCACCGGGCCTTCACCGCCGAGTTCATTTGCCAGATACCTGGACCATTGGATCAGCGCGAGCTTGCTTTGCGAGTAGGCATCCATCGCATCAAGGGGCTTCTTGCCGAGGAACCCATCGGCATCCACGCCTGCCTGAGCGGCAGAAGTGAGGTTTACGACACGTCCCGTTTTGCCAAGGATTGGCAGCAGTCGCTGGGTTAGTACCCATGGGGCGATGGTATTTACGGCAAAGCGGATATCCAGACCGTCTGCTGTTGTCGTGTGGTTGGTACGAAATATTCCCGCGTTGTTGATCAATACATCAATGTGGTCGAAGTGGGAGAGTATTTCATCCGCAAACGCGTTGACTGCGGGTACGCTTGAGAAATCGGCAATGAAGCCACTAGTAACCGCATCCGGTGTAATTGCCTTGATCGCATCTTCTGCCGCAGCCAGCTTTTCCTGGGTGCGACCGTGCAGAATCACTTCGTGGCCGTTTTTCGCAAAGAGCTTTGCCGTTTCCAGGCCGATGCCATCGGTAGAACCGGTGATCAATATCCGTTTTGTCATAGTGGATTCCGTGTTAGCTAAAGTCTGGCAAAACTTCTTCCGCCAGAAGTTTCAAGGTTGATTCAATATCCGCTTGGTTAAAACGGAGGTTGAGTGCGACGTGATTGATGCCGATTTCCTGCAGTGAGGATAAATAGCGATGCAGGTAATTCACTCCCGAGCGAAAGCCCAGGTGGATTGGTTGCGGTATCGCGTCAGGCTCATCGACAAGGTCGATGTACAGCGATTGCGTGGCCGGCTTGTCGTGACCACCGGCTTCCTTAATGCCCGTGCGCCACTGGTTGATAATGCTTGCCTGCGCATCGATCCCGCGCGGGTAGGTGATCCAGCCATCGCCATTGCGCGCCAGCCACTCCGGAGACTGACGGCTCGAGCCAGTGATCAACAGCGGCAAGCGCCCGGCGACCGGTTTCGGTAACAGGTCGATGCCACCGCTCGGGCTGCCGAATTCGTTGGCGAAGCTGGCGGTGTCCTTCCAGGCGCTGTTGATATAGTCGATGCTCGAGCGAAAGCTTTCCGCGCGGCTTTCAAAGGGCTTGTTGAAGGCCGGGTATTCTTCCGGACGGTCACCGGAGGCAACGCCGAGAAGTACTCGACCATTGGAGAGTACGTCCACGCTCGCCGCGGATTTCGCAACATGGGCCGGGTGGCGCAAGGGTAGGACAATACTTGCGACGCCTAATGCGATGCGCTCGGTATTGCCGGCGAGATAGCCGAGATAGACAAAGGGGTCGAATAACTGCCCGGCGTCGCCGAATGAGGGCACGTTAAACGGTACGTCTCGTAGCCAAACGGCACTAAAACCCAACGCCTCCGCCAGTTGTACCCGCTCCAGATGATGCACCATTTGGGGTACTGCAGAAGCGCCACTATTTTCGATCGGCACTACCAGCCCCAGGCTAAGCCTGTTGGGGCGATAGGTCTGGTTGTAGGCCCGGTTGATTGGTTGAAATTCCATCTTGTCATCGTCAGAACCCCGTTCTGACGCCCTTCATTTGTCGATGGGGTAAAGATTAGTCTTTAATTGAAAAATTGATAATAATGATCTTTAAGTAATCAGAATTTAGATTTCGTTGATAATTGGCAAGATGAACATTCAATACCTGAAGCTATTCGTGCGGGTCGCGGCGATGCGTAATATCAGTCAGGCGGGCAAAGAACTCGGTCTGTCGGCCGCGGTTGCAAGTGCGCATCTGAATAAACTGGAAGAGAGTGTTGGTGTGCGGTTGCTGAATCGCACCACACGAAAAGTGTCGCTTACGGAGGAGGGGGAGGCGTTCCTGCCTCATGCCGAAGATGTGCTGGAAAGCGTTGCCGCAGCGGAGGCTTCTGTCGGTTCCGCGCGCACCATGCCCAGCGGTGTACTCAGGATTGCCGCGCCGGCATCCTTTGGCCGTATGCACCTGGTGCCGGCTCTGGCTGACTTTATGGCGGAGTACCCAAACCTGCGAGTGGACCTGCGTTTATCCGATACGATGGTCGATCTGGTGGAGGGCGGCTTTGATATTGCAATACGCAATGCAAAGCTTTTGGATTCATCACTGATCGCGAGAAAGCTCGCATCAGATCGACGGATCGTCTGTGCGGCGCCGTCTTATTTAGAGAAATTTGGTGTTCCCGAATCTCCCCGGGATCTGGAGCAACACCGTTGTCTTCATCTAAGCGGCCTGGACACCTGGGAATTCGCAGACGGTGCGGGTTCGGTGCGTATTAAGACATCGGGCGCATTGCGCGCCGACAATGGCGAGGTAGTGCGAGATGCCTGTGTTGCAGGCCTCGGGATTGCCCAGAGTTCGGCCTGGTGTGTGTATGAGCAGCTGGCGAACGGCGAATTAGTTGAACTGTTAACCGACTACCCATCCCTGTCAGACACATCAATTTGGGCGGTCTATCCTTCGTCTCGCCTGCTCGCACTGAAGGTAAAAGCGTTTGTTGATTTCCTCGCGGGCTTTTACGGCGAGCCTCCGTATTGGGATGCCCTGTCGAATAAGAACGCCGGCAGGCTTTAGTGGATAGGAAAGATGGTAGGGGCACGGTAGGGATGAGCGATCAGAACACCGAGCGTATGCGGATACTAAATGCTTGCGCTTCATTGAACTCATCGGTGAAGGCCGGGTTCCTGATGTGCTGGATACTGAAAGTCGTATCCAGGCCAACAAATAGCGGAAAGCGATAAAACAGCTCAAAGTTTACTTCTTCGCGCGCGGTTGGTACCACGGACTCAACCCAGTTGACGGCGGCACCCATCATGTCGTTCTGCATTCCCACAGGACCACTGGGGTTGTTAAAGATAAACGAGAGTCCCGCCTGTTGCCGAAAGATGGCTCCGGTATTCCAGGAGCGCCCCCATCTCAGTACCGCAACGTTTTTCCCTTTAGGGTCCAGCTCTTGCTCGAGTTTTACCGTAACGCCATGGCCGGGTAGGCCGGTGCTCGCATTAATCGGTTGGCGGTCCTTGGTGCCGTCGTTGTGCCAGAAGGTGATTTTTGAATAACCGGCTTTGTCTGTTTTTGGGCACTGTTTGAAACCAATTTCTACCGCCTTGTAAAAATCCTTGGCCCCTATGTCACCGAAGTTTTGGCGGTCTCCATTGGCGTCGGAGACGAGGCCGAGAAAGCGCCAACGAGGACTAGGGTGCCTTACCGCAACAATACCAAGCCCCGAGTCAGGATAACCACTCACAAATAGGCCGGTGCCGGCATTGGGTAGGAAGGTTGTCACTGGCGAAATGTACTGTGAAGTAGCGAGAATCGCATCTGGTGTAATCTTGCCGATGCGATATGCCCAGCCAGCCTCTTTGCTACCTTGCTCCCAGTACAGGTTTCTAAATGGCAGAAACGTTGGGGTGTAGGCTGCAAATGCGTTTGCAGTACCACCTGCCGTTGCCATGCTTACGAAGCCGAGTTCCTGCGGCCCGGTTGTGCCGTAGTCCCAACGGCCTTCAATATGGACGTAAAGCTTGCCGGCAGTCGGCTCACCACGTTTGTAGGCATCCCACTGTGCGACAAGATCCATATCGGTGGCGCTGCCACTCTTTGCATCGTCATCCACCGCCTCGGTGATTCCCTGGGAAGCGTGGTTGAACGTCACCCCGACCCGGACACAATTCTCGCGATAGATCATGTCAGAAAAATTGCCGAACGCGTCGTGTGCACCTTTGAGCGGGGACAGACCCAGGAGCGAATCCCGCTGAGCGCGGCGGATAGTAATATCGGGGAGTATTACCGATGGGTCTGTCGGATCGCTACTGACTGCATCTTTGTTGTCTGTACCGGATTGCCCATTAGCAGCTGTCGCCACCAGATAGAGTAGGCAGGTACTAAGCAAATTGACCGCGGTTACGCGCACGTACTTCATTTGCTGTCCCTTATGACATCTATGTGGCAGAAGGCCAAGGTTGTTTTACCCAACCTCAACGGTACCGTCTTCATAAATGGCAATCGGGTCACCGGATTTGACTGACTCGAGAAATTCATCACCGAGTTTGTCGACCGTGATGATTCTGCGGTCATACCAGATGTCGTTCATAAACAGCCCGGCTGAGGAAACGGAATCAATCGGCCATGCGAATAACATCGCCTGAGGCCCGACACCGATGTCGCTCATCCCCATCAGCACGCAACCGCCGAGTGTTGAGCCGACGGTCTGGGTGGTGCAGATGATGGCCCCCTTGAGGTCCTTCTGATACAGATCTTTGTTGGCTGCATCGGTGCAGGGGGCGGTTTCGGTCTCGCCACCAAACATATTCTTGATGTAAGAGTTGCTCGTGTTGAATGGCACCGTTGATACGAGCGCTTTCCCTTCCAGCTTGCCAGGTAATAGTGCGCGACCCTGAAATTTTTTCTTTGCCATTTCGTTCTCCAGCGTTATCTAGTGGCTTTAACCAATTTGTTTATGTCAGCGTAACTAGGCGTTTTTGGGGATTTCTCCGGTAACGATGATCTCTAGCAGTACGTCGTCTGGAAAATAACGCAGCGTCGAATAGTTACGGGTTTTTGCGGAATTCGTTACACCGAACACGCGCTCGGAAAAGCCTTTCATGCCGGCATAGGAAACGGAGCACATATTGGTAAACTTCATGCCCGCCTGTTTCATGCGGCCAACGAGCTCCGGGTGCTCCTCAACGAGGTGATCGCGCACGACGTTAGCGCAAAACAGGTAGACGGGAATGGCAGCTTCATTTTTGCCATTCTTCTCCAATGCTTTGGTCACATTGGTTCCCCACTGAAGTATTTCGTCGTAGGTGTTGTGCGGGCAGCCAATAAAGCAGTGGGTGGGCGCGTGATCTTTTTTGGTCCACTGGTTTTCGAACGTGCCTCTAATGCGCTCCTGTTCCGCATCGTCAATCACATAGGTTTGATAGCCATCCAGCAGCAGTTTGCGTTCCTGTTGTTGCGCATCTGGAGTGACGCCTTCCACGTGATAGAGACCCACTGCGCCGCTGGACGCGGTAGCGCTACCCATCGCCTTCAGTTTGTGCATGTTTTCATTGGTGATCTTGCCGCCAAAGTAGCTATCTAAGCCGGCAATGAACGGCACATCCTCTACGCACTTGCGGCCGATCGCGGTACCGATCACGCCCCAGTCCGGTTCCTTACTTGTTTTTACATCGATCAACCATTTGGCCTTGCGGCCCTCGTCTGTCATTAGGCCAAAGCGGGGCGCCTTGCCGACAATCGCACACAGCAGTTCCATACCGGTCGCGTTGCGGTTGGTGCGCAGGCCAAGAGCCGAGTTACCGTAGTTCACCGCGGAGGATTCCGCCCACGCCACATAGGTACCGGGCTTTGGTGCATTACCGATTTCTGGCACGTAACAGGCGCAGCTACGGTAGTTCAGGTCTGGGGATCCGAGGCGCACATGCACCCAGTCCACGTCTCTCTGTCGCGCATACCCCTCGTAAATCAACTGCATATCGGTTGGGTTGTTGTTGACGTTATAAGCGTCGTAGGGGCGGGGGTTAACGGTATAGGGCGCGTAGGATTTAAGGCCGGCCTTGGCAACCTCGTCGAAAATACCAATCAGGGAGGCCATGTATTCGGTGCCAAAGTACATGGAGGAGTGGGGGCGTCCACCCAGTTCCACCAGTTTGTCGGCGCCAAACGCGTTGCCGTGCGCCACCAAAATTTTCATCAGCTTGGCCATTTCCGGCCCCTTCGACCCTCCGAGCATATCTTGCTCTTCCTGGGTGAGCGGCATTTGATATGGCTTGCTGTCGGTCTTATCGGCCGGGCCTCCAGCGACAACACTCTTGCCGGATGGTTTGCTCATATCGGAATAGGTCATTCCATCCGCTTCTTTTGCCGATATCCCGTGACGGATGGTGCCGCTCTTGACTGGTGTCTTATCGGCCGGTGGCTTGCTCGCTTTCGTGGCTTCGTTCGCCTTGTCGGCGGTTTGTGCCTCAGACTTCGTTGGAAGAATGATGTTTGTCGCGGGAATGAGCACCGCTGCCTGACAGAAATTTCTTCGTTTCATCGAAAGCGCCACTTACTAGGTTGAGTTGACTCGGTTGGACTAGCCCGGGAAAAACTTCAGCTAACCCCTCAATCAATGTTGAGTCTGGTTGTTTGGCAATCAGGCTCGTATAGGGATCGAGTGCTGGGACATCTGTATGAGAATAGATAGAAATATTGCGGGGCAATTTAATCGGGGTAACAGACCGCCAAAATCTCAGCCGTCTTGGTGTAGGAACTAAAGTTTCTAGAAGGCGGCTAACTGAACAAAGAGATGGGTGATGAAAGAGCCGATGATCGGTCCAGCGTTTGTGACACTACGTGACGAGGTGCTGCGGCCGGGGCGTTAAATGCAGCACCGGGGAGGATTTTGATGCAGGTTCAAAAAATTGACTGAATCGCGCTCGAAAAAATACTTGAAGCCCCTACTGCCGCGGGATAAAGCCGAGGAGCATAGGGCGGCAACACAGTTAGAGCTGCTGTTTGATCTGGTATTTGTCATTGCTATCTCGGCTGCCGCGCACGGGTTAGGCCATGCGATTGCCGATGGCCACTGGCAGGAAGGTGTCATCAAGTTCCTGCTGGTATTTTGGTGTGTGTGGTGGCCGTGGAATCTGTTTACCTGGTTTGCGTCGAGTTTCGACAATGATGATGTCGGGTATCGAATTACGGTGATGGTACTGATGTTGGGGGCGTTGTTTATTGCCGCCAGTGCGCCAGGTTTCTTTGAGAATCGCGACCTGCGCTACATGTTTAGCGGCTACCTGATCATGCGTCTGGCATTTGCATCCCTGTGGCTGCGGGTTGCATGGGCGAAGCGCGATTATCGAAATACCGCGCTGATTTATGCGGGTGGCCAGGTGGTTATGCAGATCTATTGGGCCTGGCTCGTATTTATTCTCCCACGAGACCACGACCACTTTACTTTGTTCTTTGTTGTGGGC